>JBLXDJ010000051.1:0-5054 GCA_048264105.1 Oceanospirillum sp. | reverse complement strand
TGATACAGGTGTGACGCACGATGGTTATCAATTCAAACGGCTCGCACGCTACACCGATAGTAACTTCTCACTGATAAGCGTAGATCCTGACAAGGATATGGTGGACTTCCAGCTTTATGGTGAACAGGTCACGCACGACCCGGATAATGGGGATGCAAGGCAGAACTCGCACTCTATCGCCAAGATTGAACTTCGCTTTACTGAATGAGCCTTTTCATGGCGGGAGCTTTAATCGACTTAGCAGGGCTGCTGTCCCGACAACTGAGTGCCGGAGTGGGAGTGAAAGCGCAGCAATGCACCAATTATACATTTCAAGCCCAATGCTAAGGGGAATGGTGATGGGGGTGAGGAAAGCCAGCAAAGCGCACAGAGCGGACGTTAGCAGTGCTAACGTTCAAAGTTAGTCCTAGCAGACAATTCGTATAGATGCGCTTCTCTCAGGGTCAGCTGTTCCCCTTAGCTCACTCAAACCGCTGTTCTCGTATCTCGTCCTTCCGTTGTTCAAGCATTTTTTCATGTTTGACCGTCCGGTCCAACCTTGAAGACAGCTCTTTAGCAGCTTTAGCAATTTCAGTACGCTCATGCTCGACCAACCTCCCTATGGCATCCGCTCTATGTTCCATTGCGCTCGCACGGCTACCAGACCAAGAAGAAGGCTCTACATGATCGGCCAATGCTTCCAAAACAGCTCCAGGATCAGGAGAAGCTTCAAGCAACCTAATCGCCGATTCTGACATCGTGAGGGTACTCTGATCATCATCCTGTGACCAAAGGCCGGCGCCGACCGCGACAGATGCCCACACGCTGATATCGCCTCTGGCACGACACCACTCGACCAACACATTTATATCAATATTGGCAATAGGAGGCTGATGTAAATAGCTATTGCAAATAAAGTTCTGCCGGGATAGTTCGTTAGTACCTTCAAAAACGCGATTGAGAAATTCTTCAGGCATCAAGACGGTCGTCGTTTCGATGGCGCTTTCGAAAGCATGCATATAGCCATGGCGTTCATCAATAACTGCAAATATAGTGTCCAGCCACTTTCCTTTCTCGGCTTCGTTGCCATCAAAACGTAACGCGGCAGCGACTACGCGCTCCATCCAATAATCTATAGACCCACCAATGTCATTGTGATTTCTCTGGAGCCTCTGAATCGCTGCATTTATGCCGACCTGTCGAAGATCGGCGCCGAGTGTATCTATCGTATCCTCTTTGCGGTGCATCCTCATGCTTAGAGCTTCCAAAACCACCTCGTCACCGTTTGGTTTACTCAAGAGACGCTGAGCAAGATCGAGAATACGGCCTTCCGGCAAGTTAGCATATTGGTCCCTCCAAAGAAGCGGCCCATACATACGTGGACCTGTTTCAGGGTCATCCAAAATCGCCATGCAGCGATCCAAGTCGGTTTCGGTAAACTCCCGCCAGGGGTGCAGAGCGACCAACGTTTCCCGAAGCTCAGAGTGCTGTGCGCACTGGTCAAGTAGATCATGTGCTAGCTCCCTATCAATCGCGTCAACCTCTTCGATGAAGCCTCCAAATACTTCAAGGCTTTTATTGAGCTCAGACTGATGCTCCAATTGATTGACGAGTTGCTGCCAACTATCTGACTGGTCATGCGCCCCTTTCGCTAATCCTCTCCCGAATGCAAATTTGGTGCGATAGGGCAACATACTGTCCAGAGAAAACAGATTGACACCCAACTCACTGAGTGAATGATTGGATGCTGAGAATTCCTCACCCAATCGGAAGGCATTGTCCTCGAGGCGTTGCTCGGAATCTGAAAACTCTTCGGGGTTGTTGCAATCAAAACTTTCGCCTAACACCCAAGCATCGGGTCCCTTATTCAGCACGTATGTCATTATTGACGAAATCAGGTCTTTGGGCTCCATTTCCCGTTCCAATTCGGCAAGGTTGTCCGGTAACGGTTTGTGATCAACCTCGTCGCTTTGCTTGGTGTAGTGGAAAAAGATCGTTTTACGTATAGCTAGCCAACCTTCACTCCATGGGTGGTATGCATGTAACTTGCGAGCCGCCTCGACGAGCTTATCTCTCATCGTTGCTTGGCGCCATAGTCCTGAAAACTCATTCGCTAAGGATAGCCGGGCAGGACCTTCAAGATCAGGGTCACCGGAGGTCCCTAAGCGCACAGCAACATCGATGAAGGTACTACACCACTCCACAAACTCATCGTGATTGGGGTAGAAGCCGAAGTCTCTTGGGCGGGCACCAAACTCGTTCATCCCGAGCCCTCTCCAAGGTGGCCCACTCAGTGCAGTCGAAAGCATCCTGAAGCCCAGCGACCGGCGTCCTGCTACACCAGATGAAAGGCATTCATTCATGATTGCAACACGCTGATTTAGAGAGGCATGTGTGCCAGACAGGTACGCTTGGAAAAAACCCGTAACCTTATCTCGAACCGCGCCGTAGTTATTGCTCTCATCTTCGTAGTCCAGTACGCGAATCAATAGCCGGACGCATCGGTCGAAAGAGCTCGGCTCGTATGCCAACGACTGCAAAAGATTGAAAATGGTTGAACGGAGTGGGTTGTGAAGCGGCCTTATACCCTCAAAATCAGGCGCAGTCATCACAGCTTCGATCCTGTCGAGCAGAGTTCCAGGAGCAACCGGGGCGATATAGTCCAGCATTCGTATCGCCACACGGTCCAGCGCTAATATCTCCCCCAGCAGCCCACTTGGTTTGAGCCAGGCCTCAACGATCTCTTTCGCAACTGGATGATCGTGTAATAGCCCCAGCCTATGCGCGAACGACATCAGCAAGCGTTGACGGCCGGGGGCCTCAAAAGTCTCTCGAATTTGCGTAACCGAAATACTATCAAGCGCAGAGGCCGCCAGCTTGTTCGCAATAGCATGAGGCAGTATCGCTCTCCAATCCCCCCTCTGCTGCACGACATGGCGTTCTAACAGTTTTTTGACGGACCGAAACAATTGGCGACTGGAATGCCCAAAGAGTGAGCCCAACACTTCCAACTCGTTGTCACCACCCTCAGGGGATGAAACCGAGAACGAGTATACAAGGGCTAGTATTTCAGCCTGTTCACGTAAGTCCTCGTCCGGAAGATTTCTTTGTTCAAACAAGCGGTTAAACAACTGCGAATCAGATAGCTGAGCCAAGCTCTCACCTTCCTTTACTCTCTCGGCGATTGCTAGGGATACCCTAGCGTTTCCATCAGCAAACTCTGCTATCCGGCGGGCGTTGCTCTGACCGATAGAAGAAAAACGGCGAATCAGCAGCTGCTCGGCCACTTCTGGCCCGACTGCCTCTATGTGAATTACTTCAGTTGTTTGAGGCTTATCATCACTGATGTCGTATTCAACAGTGATGAGGCTCACCTTACCATCAGCAGCCGATACGTTGCTGGCCAATATGGAGTGTAATTCTGAAGGGCAATTATCGAGGATCATGATAGCGGGCCGACCTTCAGCGATAAGCCTATCCAGCATCGCTGCTGCGGAAGGGTTCGGCTCAGCACCAGTATCGACGTACACAGCTATAGTCCGGTCGAGAGCATCTGTGCCAACTGTTTCATCAAAGAGGGCTTGCACTATTCTGGTTTTCCCGACGCCGGATAAGCCCGTTATGCGGACAGCCTTATTCGTAGACCTTATAAGGTCTCGCATTGGGTCTATGGCTTCTTCGATACTGAGCTTTTGGCCCCGTTCGGATGGCAGCGAGACTGTCACACCAGGGGCCGAAATCAGCGTATCAACCGCTCCTTGAGGAGGGTTACTCCAAGCCCCGTATGGTTGCCAGCCTGAGTATCCTTGGCCAAGCTTTCTTTTTATCCAAAGCATCGCCGACGGGTGTTGACGCATCCATTGAGCAAGCTTCGATCGGTCGTAGAAATCCAAGTGAATATTGTCACTATTGGGGTCATCCTTTACGGCATCCCACATAGCTTTGACACGGTCTTTTTTCATCGAAGGAGAACAGTCATCATCCAAACTGACAATGATGTAGCTCCCCCCTTTTACAGCCTGTCCTGAAATAGTCGAAGACAGCTCTCCGTGGTCAATCATCTCCTTGGCAATCGTACTCTTGGCCATCGAGTGCTTTTTGGCCTGAAAGACCGTGTCAGGTCTTTCAAGAAAACCTGTACTCAGGGTTTCGACTGGAACCTGAACATGGATATCAATTCCTTCGTCAGGGGCATTGATAGAACCTGACCAACTTACGTATGCAGGGCTATAGCCATGTGCCGCCACTTCAGCCTCGGCAAGGCGAGCAATCAACTCCTCTAGTTGGGTATCTGACAGTCGGAGTAATTCGTCTTTATCGATATCAAAGATTGCCACACCTTCACCTTAGTAGAACATTTTGTTGTTACATGCAGGGGGGGCTATCTAATCTAGCCAATGTGAGAAAGCTAATCGACCAAAATCCAGCTATTAATGCCAATATCTTATAGAGAATTAGCAATCTGGGCATGGCCAGTTGTGTACAGGAGGATTGGCTCAAGTATAGGCACACCGATATGTCCGCTTCGGGCCAGGAGCAGAAGTAAGCTTCCTTTTAGTTACTGTGATCACCTGCCCTAGGCTTTCAGTCATAAGCGTATTGAACACGAGAAGCTCGGGGCGCCCTACCTCAAAACGTTCAGCTTCCTGAAACCGGTTCCGTCTGAAGCTGAACATATCACTTTTCAATTGACCCTACCCCGCATTGTGATACCGTACTAGTACATGAATACAATCCACTTGAATGAGCTGCTCGATCACCTGCTGCAAATGCGGAGTCGGGACTCCCTTGAAGAAGCCCTGCGCGACCTGCTGACTCCGGCTGAGCTGACCGAGGTCTGCAACCGGCTGCAGATTCTGCGCATGCTGGAAGCCGGCGTGCCGCAGCGGGAGATCGCCAAGCAGCTCGGCGTCGGTATCGCCACCGTCACTCGCGGGGCGCGAGCCCTGAAGATCAAACAGCAACAGAGGCTAACATGAGCCAGAAACCGGCCCGCATCACACTGCCGCGCAAGCCACATTACGTCACACTGGCGGCAGACATCGACTTCTTTGGTCTGTTCAAGAAGATTGAGA
>JBLXDJ010000050.1:0-5202 GCA_048264105.1 Oceanospirillum sp. | reverse complement strand
TGTTTGAGCGACCGGTTGATCAGACTCCACCGCCAGTTTGACCGCGGCTTCTTTAAATTCAGCTGTATAGGAATTGCTCTTTTTCTGACTCATGACACACACCTTGATAGGCAGGTGATATTACCTGCATCTGTGTGTCCGGGAAACTATAGCCAGATCAGTATCCAGCGTTTGCCTTTTATTGTGCGCGCTCAGCTCATCACCGAACAGCAAAGGGTGTATGCCGTGGGGCAGCAGATTGAAAGCCCTTGGGTAAAAGAGCGCGTCTATCAAATTGCCCGCAACTTAGATGAAAAGCCTGTGCAGCTGGGGCAGCTGAAGGTATGGGTGGACGAACGCTCCATCATTCAGAATGTCAAAGAGCAAGCGTTGGAAACTCTCGTACTTCAGGCTTTGAAAACTGCCATCGTGTCAGCCCTGATTCTCATCATTCTTCATTTCATGTTGTTCAGGCACCTAAGGTCGTTACACCGGGTGGCAACATCTTTGAGTGCTAACAATCTATCATTGCCATTCTGGCTTGATCGACCGAATCACACACCTGACGAGTTGGATCATGTTTGCAAAGCGTTAGATGACATGCGCCTCAGGCTTGAAAAGGGTGTTGATGAAATTCAGTTCATGCAAACGGAGATGCGACGAATCTATCTTGCTGCCGACAGCAGTAGTTCCGCCGTTGCAATATTTTCTGTTGAAGAAGGCAATTGTCTTTACCGGAATAATGGCTTTCAGCATTTTTTTGGTGAAGCCGACCATCTGTTTAAGCTGATTTGCTTGCTTGATCCAGATGTGGAATTCACCCAATGGATGTTGCGACTGAAGCAGAATGGCAGCTGGCAGCATGAGTTGTTCTGGCCCGACCGACAGCAGCCCCGCTGGCTTAGTGCCAGGTGTCTTTTTTACATGGATAATGCAGAAGAGCTTGTCATGTTGACAGCCTCAGACATTAGCGAACTGCGCGAGGCTCATGAACGTGAACGTCATCTCATGGAGAATGATTTGTTGACGGGGCTGCCTAATGTGCAATCAGGCTTGCAGGAAGCTAACAACTTGCTCCAACAGGCCGAGCAGCAGTCTTTGCGGCTTGCGGTTATGGCATTCTCATTGAAATCTTTTAAGGCAGTGATCGAATCTTTCGGTACACGGTATGCTGATCAGCTTGTACTACGCGTATCGGAGACACTCAATAGCTTCATTCCTGAGGATGCGCTGCTGGCGCGAAGCGCCGATAACCAGTTTATTTGTGCGATGGTATTGCATCAGCATGGTGATGATTACCTTTTGGCTCTGCTGGAGCAACTGAGAAGCTTGTTGAGCCAGCCCCTTAAGTTGAAGGGGCAAATTGTTGACTGTGGCTTTTATGCAGGCGTTAGCCTTTTTCCAGTTGATGGGATCAATATCGAGCAACTTCATCAACGGGCGCTCTCTGCGCTCCACAGAGCGTATACTGAAACTCCCAGAAACCGGTATTACTTTTATGACAACTCAATGGAAGGTCTGGCGTCGCGGCGACTCAAAATAGCAGCCCTGTTGAACACGGGACAAATGCTTGAAGAGCTTGAGCTTCATTATCAACCACTTGTATGCACAAAAAGCGGCGAGACGATAGGCTGTGAAGCACTTGCCCGTTGGCAGAATGATGAGCTTGGCTTTATTCCACCGCCCGAATTTATTTCGGTGGCAGAAAAAAACGGTCAAATTATTGAGTTGGGAGAGCTGATTCTGCAGCGTGCATGCCTGCAGCTAAGGGAATGGCAGACGGTCGAGCCGCAGCTCCAAATGAGCGTGAATATATCCCCTCTTCAGGTGATGGATACTGAATTTATCAATGTTATAAAGAACGCACTCCAGTTATCAGGTATACCGCCGGGCTCTCTGAAACTTGAAGTGACCGAGCAACTGATGCTGCAATCGAATAATGATGTTCTGAACAAGCTCAATACCATTAAGCAGCTTGGAGTTCAGTTAGTAATTGATGACTTCGGTGTTGGTTATGCGTCGTTGAACTATCTGTGTGGTTATCCATTTGAAGTGCTCAAAATCGATCAGTCCTTTATTCGTGATATCACACAGGAAGAGAACCTGTATACCTTGACGGCAACGATAACTCAGCTGGCGCACTCGCTCGGCCTGAAAGTGGTTGCTGAAGGTGTTGAGACCGAAGAAATCGCGACGCTGCTTCAGCAAATGGACTGTGATCTGATGCAGGGTTACCTGTTCAGTCGACCATTGCCTGCAGACGCATTTCTGGAGCACTTGAAAGGGCAGGGCCAGTCATGAAAGTCCTCGTAAGGTTCCTTGTGCTTTATATGGTGTGTTTCTCTGCAGCAGCCTCCACAATCATACGTTATCAACCCGCCTACAGTGAAAATGACAGGCGTCACGATTATTTCTTGACGATCCTTAATATGGCACTGGAAGAGACGCGTTCGGACTACGGTGACTACCAGCTGGTGGCGGCACCCTTGCAGGTTACACAGGAACGGGCATTTGAGCTGGTAAGTACAGGGGGTGACATTAATATCTTCTGGGGTATGAGTAGTTTGCGAAGAGAGACGCTGGCTCGTGCTGTTCCCTTCCCTTTGTTAAGGGGGCTGCTGGGCAACCGCGTTTTATTGATAAACCCGGAGCAGGAAGAAAGCTTTAATCGCGTCCACGATATTGTAGCCCTGAGTCGATTGGTGGCGATTCAGGGTGATAATTGGCCGGATACGGCTATTCTGCGGCACAATGGACTACAGGTGCTCAGCTCAAGCGATTATGACAGCCTGTTTGCCATGCTGGAATATAAGCGTGGTGATTATTTCCCACGCAGTATCACAGAGGTATGGGATGAGCTTGACAGCCCATTGGGTGAAGGATTTTCCGTTTATCCCAAACTGATACTGCAATATTCAGGTCCCATTTATTTCTTTGTATCACCGGGTAACAAGCAGCTAGCCGAACGTTTGCAAACCGGTCTAGAGCGAGCTTGGCGCAGTGGCCGTTTCAACAACTTGTTCTACTCGCGATCAGAGTTGCAGAAGGCATTTGAATTCATGAATGAGCCTGAAGTTCGTGTCTTGCGACTTTCCTCACCTTGGAAGTTGCCTTCGCTGGAGCAAGTAAGGTCAGAATACTGGCTGCCCGGATCAGGCCAGATCAGCCCAGAGCTGGAAGACACACGGAAGGCTTACAGCGGGTAGGGACAGGCTAGTACTCGCACAAAGGATCAATAGCACCTGGTTCAGCAGTACAGGGATGGGGAAGCAAGGAAAAGGAATCGATGGATGAGCAATATCTATCACGATGAGCCAGCACCGCTCTGGCTCCACATCATGGGCGGCATTCTCGGGGCCATAGCCGTTCTGGCACTTCTCTGGTTCGCCTATGGTGAATACCAAGAACGCAAAGCCCAACGAGCCATTATTCAAATGCAGCAACAGATGCAGGCGGAGCGCGCCCAATCCCATCAGCGCCGTCTCGAAATTGAACGTATGAAGATCCAGGAACAACAACGGCAAGAGCGCCAACGCCAGTTAAGTTCCCCTGAGTGTCGCTTCTGGACGAACCATTACCGGAATAACATGACTCAGAGTAATTTAAATAAAATGATGGAATATTGCCCAGAGTGATTGCTAATGATCAATCTTTTTAATGGAAAGATAATAGAGTTTTTCGTCTCTATTAAAATAAGTATATAAAAAATATTGGTTTATATGGGGTGTGCTATTAATTTCCACTATCCTATATTTTGAATCTTTTTATTTTTTTGGGTTCGACCCATATGGCTTTTATGATTTTATTGATCTCTACATATCCCTTGATAGTTCTTCAAAAGGGATGGCTTTGACTGTAATTTTTGCGACGTTTACTGCTTTGATTACTTTAATTATTAATATAAACGAAAAAAATAATGATAAAAAGTATGATGACCTTATTAAAGCATATGAATCAATAATGGAAGGATTTGATTTATTTGATGATAAAATATCAGATATTATGGCAAGTGTAAGACATGTTTCTGTATGCAATATGCTTTATGTTAAAGGTGAATACTCTGAAGATGAGTATAATAAGGTCAGATATAAAGCTTTTCATAATCTTATTGATATGCTTGCTGAATTGAGAAGGATTCTGACAAAAAACCAAAGCAAACAAGTTATATATGCAAATGAATTGTTGGGTATAAATATAGATATAGCAGGTGATGAAGGTGTTTTTGGTGTCGCTTTGAACTTTATAGATGATTTTGGAAATGGTGTTATGGATTTTATATATGAGTCTGGTGATGAGAATAAAATAGATTTTAATGTAGTGGTTCTTGATAATTTAGTATCAGATTTTAGGAAAGAATCCATAGTTTCAGTTGCAGAGTTGGTTTTAAAAATAAAAGGCGATGTCTACAAAAAAGGCTATATAAATATAAGAAAAAAGGTTTTATCGGATAAGTCTTGTGTCGATAAAGAAAAAAGATAAAGGCTGTTCAGCTGATGTAAGGTTAGGGGGAGAATGGGTAAGCGGTACCGCAAAACTTTCAAGACAAATGCCGAGGCACTGCGCTAGGAAGCGTGGATGCAAAGCCAGTACACCCAAAACCCTGACTGGGAGCCGCCCAAGCGAGATACACGCCGGTTGTTGGACCTGGTACATGAATGGTACCTATTGCATGGGCAGCATTTGAAAGATGGAGACAAGCGACAGGGCAAGCAACCATGAATTGGCGTATCTTCGTGCTACGGCACACCTTCGCCAGTCATTTCATCATGAACGGGGGAAACCTGCTGACACTGCAAAAAATTCTCGGGCACCAGTCCATTCAGATGACCATGAGGTATGCACACCTTGCACCGGATCACTTGAATGATGCCGTGAAGCTGAACCCACTGAATCAAAGTGGACACTTTGTGGACACTCAGTCGAGTGTGAACATATCTGGTGTTTATCAGGAAAGGGGTTTGGCGCTATAACTTGCTGAAATGAAACGCTTTTAAGTGGTACCAGCGGCCGGACTCGAACCGGCACACCCGTTAAGGCGGGGGATTTTGAATCCCCTGTGTCTACCAATTTCACCACGCTGGCACTGTATCGACGGGGTTTCGAAGTGTGAAGCCCCTGCAGTGAAGGCGCATATTATATTTGTCTTTGCTGGTTCGTCAATCAGGACTGAAAAAAACCTGTTACTCAGGTAGAATTCAATCTTTCCAACAGGTTTCCAGTTTG
>JBLXDJ010000049.1:0-5245 GCA_048264105.1 Oceanospirillum sp. | reverse complement strand
AGGGTCGCTACGAAGGTCAACGCAGGCTGGGTAAAGCCTAGAAAATTTGGACTGCTGGCGGTAGAATCCACAGCCTTGAAATGCCTCAGTAGCTCAGTTGTATAGAGCAGCCCCCTCCTAAGGGGCAGGTCGTAGGTTAGAGTCCTACCTGGGGCACCAATTAAATCAATACGTTACACGCCAAGCACATTCCAAAACAGCTTCAAAATACATCCAAAACGCCCAGCGGCCCACCAAGCGGCCCACCACTTAGCACATGCTTAAACTTGGGCATCACTCCGTTACCGCACGTACGTGCAAATGGAGACCCAGGCGGGTGATTATGTTGCCACTACTCTGTTTCGCTTTTTGAAGAATGAGGGATCCATGCTCTGAGTACGCTATCGGTGACTTTCAATTAATCTACAGATGGCGTGACGCTGCACGGCTCTTGAATGATATGACAAGTTGCCTGCCTAACCTCTTTCAACGAACTCTCTATTCGCAATCGCAAATGATTCTTAAGTATTATTCTCGTTAGCGAGGTAGCCTTCCATGGCTATATTTGATTGGCTCAAAGTGTCTATATGTACGTGTCAAGTCCCGTATGATTATAAGGGCGCTTTTTAAAAAGCTCCGGATGGATTTTGTACCATTCCTTCATCACCAGGATGGGTGGTTTGGAGTTCAGCGCTGACTGCGGCAACTGATGGTTATACAGGTGCACATAACGTAAGAGCGTCTGCTCCAAATCCTCGCGGCCGTCGAAACGGTTGGTCTTGAGCACATCCGATATTCGACCGTTGAAGCGCTCAACCATCCCGTTGGTCTGAGGCGTCCTGGGCTTAGTCAGGCGATGCTCAATCCCCAGGTCAGCGCAGAGACGGTCAAACTCATGGTTACCGCTGGGGTCGCGGGCTTTCGAGTGAAATAGACGATCCGTGAACTCTTTGCCGTTATCGGTCAAAATATGGGTGATCTTGATGGGCGTCGCCTGCTGGAGGCTATCCAGGAAACGCCGGGCTGTCGCCGCTGTTTTGTTCGGGTGGATCTGTACAAAGACCCAGCGAGTGGCGCGGTCAATGGCCACAAACAGATAGCGGCGTTTGGTTTCATCCGCCATTTGCGGCAGGTACTTGACGTCGATATGGAAGAATCCGGGCTGATAGGCCTTGAATTTCTGGGTATACGGATTTAATGGTTGATGGGGTACCTTCACCCCACCAACCTGATACCACCCTCAGATGGTTGATAGATCGACCCCGTAGTTGAGTTCCTCTGCGAAGTCCGGCAGTCCGTAACCGATGGTTTTCTTGTAGAACGGAGAGACCTTCGCAGTCGGGGCCTTCTTCTTGTGCTTCGTGGTGTAGAGCATTCGTGCCCGCATTACCTCAAAGGAGTAACCACGCCCTTCACGGTTCTTGTCCTTGGCCAGTCGGTTGATGGACTCCGTGTAAGCGTTGGTGACGGGAATGTCCGTCTCGAAGTAGGTCATGATCTCTTCGCGCCAGTTACCCACCGCCCTGACCAGATCGCTCCAGACCTCCTTCTGCCCCTTCGGGATGGTGGCTATCCAGTCGTCCAGGGCGGCTTCTGCCTGGGGTCGTGTGGTGGCGTCCCAGATGCCGTAGAAGCGTTCCTTGTGCTCGTAGGCGGCCAGCAGTTGCGGGAATGCGCCTGTCCAGGTCTCCATGATGAGGCGTTCCCGGTCTGAAACTTCGTGAGCGCGTTTCAGCAGGATTTTCCGGTCTCCCTTGAGGGTTCGACTTTGGGAAGGCTTCAGCTCCTTTCTGAGGCCCTTGCGCACCTTCTCCAGGGCATCGTTGGCCATGCGCACCACATGGAACTTATCGACGACGATACGGGCCTGTGGCAGCACCGCCTTCACCGCTGCCCGGTAGGGATTCCACATGTCCATACTGACGATCTCGACCTTCTGCCGGTCTTTCAGCTTCATCAGGTAGTTGGTCACCACGTCCTGACGGCGGGAGGTCAGCAGGTCGAGCAGGGTTCGCTCTTCGATGTTGGTCAGGATGCAGCGGTAGCGCTTGTTCAGGTACAGCTCGTCAATGCCGAGAATTCGGGGCGTCTCGAAACGGTGCCAGCGCCCCAGGAATTCTGCGCGAGCATTGAATATGTCGCGTACCGTCTTCTCGTCTAGGCCAGTCTGTGCAGCTACAAAGGTGTAGGGATGGTTGAAGGACTCTTTCTCCACGTATTCATGCAGCCGCAGCGTCATGCGGAAGCCGTCTACCATCTCCGGTAGCTGGGGCCTGAAGGTGGTCTTGCAGGCCCGGCAGGTGTACCGGCGGCGGATCACCCAAAGGGTGACCCGCTTGCCGTGGATGGGCAGATCAAGATAGGGAACATCACGTTTGCCGAACCGGACGAACTCACCCTGCACGCCACACTTCTCGCAGGCGATGGGATCGGGCGCATCCACCTGGAAATGCATTTCGTCGTCGGTGGATTTGCAGCCCAGTACCTGGTACTCAGGCAAGTGCAAGATGTTGTCGGGCAGCCTGTTCACGCAACCTCTCTATAAGGCGATTAAAAACGTGCTCTAATTAAATATCTCCTAAAAGCTGTGCCCTGGGCCTGGAAAGTCACCGTGTTAGCCCAAAGCAGTAATGTCCCCTTCGCCCAATACTAAAATGTCCCCTTTTGCTTCAGGAGCAGGGGATGGCGAAGGAGCACATTACAATGAGCCGAAAAGAAGTCGATCGCCTGAGCATGATTCAGTCGGTCATCAGCAAGCAACTCACGCAGACGCAAGCGGCGGAGCAGCTGAGCCTAAGTACTCGCCAAGTCAAAAGGTTGGTTAAACGATACCGCGAACAAGGCGCCGCAGGCTTGGTATCGGGTCACCGAGGCAAGCGACCGAATAATGCCATTGAGGCTTCGGTGCGCGAGAAGGCCTTGTCGCTGATCCGTGAGCACTACAGCGACTTTGGCCCCACCCTCGCCAGCGAGAAGCTTGCACAGCGGCACAGCCTGGTACTCTCTGCCGAGACCCTGCGCCAGTGGATGATTGCTGACGAGCTGTGGGTCACCAAGCGACGCAAGGCCGCCCGCATCCATCAGCGCCGCCCACGGCGTCCCTGCCGCGGCGAGCTCGTCCAGATTGATGGCTCACCCCATGACTGGTTCGAAGGGCGCGCCCCGCGCTGTACGTTGATCGTGTTTATTGATGATGCCACCGGCGAGCTGCTGGCCCTGCGCTTTGTACCCTCCGAGACCACCCAGGCCTACATGGAGACACTGCAGACGTATCTCACCACACATGGCCGCCCCGTGGCCCTGTACTCTGATAAGCACACGGTATTCCGGATCAATAATCCAGAGCGTGAAGGCGAGCTGACCCAGTTCTCACGCGCTCTCAAAACGCTCGACATCGAAGCGATCCATGCCAATACCCCACAAGCCAAAGGTCGGGTCGAGCGCGCCAACAAGACCCTGCAGGACAGGCTGGTCAAGGAGCTGCGCTTACAGGGTATATCCGATATCGAAGCCGCCAATGCCTTCCTGCCGGGCTTTATGACGCAGTACAACACCCGCTTTGCGGTCCCGCCTCAGAACCCTCTTGATGCGCACCGCGAGGTTTTACACGCATCTGAAGAACTGGACCTTATCCTGAGTCTGCACCATCAGCGCAAGCTGTCCAAAAATCTCACCCTGCAATTCAAGAACCGAGAATATCAGTTGCTGGTAAGGGGGCAGGGATATGCAATGCGAGGCGCCACCCTGACCGTATGCGAGGCGTTTGATGGCACGTTGACCCTGTTCTACAAAGGGCATGTCATGGCCTACAGGCTGCTGTCTGAAGGCGAGCCACCCACACCCCTGGATGATGAGAAAAGCGTCCAGCATCGGGTCGATCAGGCCAAGCAGGCACAGAAAGCCCGGCCGGCTTACAAACCTGCACCGGACCACCCCTGGAGAAAGTCATCGCGCTTCACTGAACCCTCTCAGCACACAGCCTGAGCCAGCAAAAGGGGACATTTCTGAATAGCTCAAAAGGGGACATTTCTGTTTTGGGTTGACAGCCTGGAAAGTCACCGTTTACAACGTCATTCATAAATGCTTCGGCCGCCTCGCTTAATAACTTATTCATTTCCGCATATTGTTTTACAAACCGTGGAAGGAGTTATGGTCAAGAGTGGTGTTCAGCGACCTGATCAAGCAGCGTCCTGATTGAGTGCCGTTACCTCTTCTCCATCCCTGAATTTCACTCCGGTGATGACTTTGGCCAGTTGCTCAAAGCCCCGCAGTTTTCTCCATCCCTCTTCTGCGCACATACCCAGTTTGAACATCATGTGCAGCATGCCACTCCTCGACAGGCAGCCCTTGGATCGCTTGGTCCGGTGCCGTATCGTGCCGAACGTGGATTCGATCGGGTTCGTCGTCCGGATGCTCTGCCAATGCTTCGCTGGAAAGTCGAAGAAGCTCATCAGCTCTTCGTGATCCTTCAACAAGCACTCGGCTACTTTCGGGTACTTGGCGTCATATGTCCTGATGAAGGTGTCAAAGGCCTTCTCGGCATCCTCACGTGTCTCGGCATGCCAGATCGCCTGAAGCGCCTTCTTGGCTCTCGGCTGGCTGGCCTTTGGCAACCGATTCAGGACATTGGCCGTTTTATGCACCCAGCAGCGTTGCTGGCGTGTTGATGGATACACACACTCCAGTGCGGCCCAGAACCCCATAGCGCCATCGCCAATCGCCAGTTCAGGCGCGTTCATACCGCGCCCCTTGAGTCCCTCCAGCACCGCTGTCCAGCTCAATGTCGATTCTCGTTCACCGTCCTCGATCGCCAAGAAGTGCTTCTCGCCCCGCGAGTTGACGCCCATCACAACCAGTGCACAGAGCTTGCTCTCCTCTGAACGAAGTCCGCTGTAGATACCATCAGCCCAAATATAGACCCAGCGCTCTTGATCGAGCGGGCGCTTACACCAAGCATCATACTCATCAGCCCACTGGCGCTTGAGCCGCGATACTGTGCTGGCCGACAGTCCCTTGGCCTCAGGTCCGACCAGTGCTGACAGCGCTTGCTCCATCTCGCCGGTTGATACGCCTTTCAGGTACAGCCAAGGCAAAGCGGCTTCCAGGCTTCGGGTCTTGCGCACATAGGGCGGTACCAGTGCTGACCGAAACGTCACCGGCTCACCGGCCTTGCTGCGCACCTTGGGGATCTGCACCGTTACCGGCCCGATACCTGTCTGAATCTCGCGCTCTGGCAAATGGCCATTACGGACGACGGCTGCTCGGC
>JBLXDJ010000048.1:0-5303 GCA_048264105.1 Oceanospirillum sp. | reverse complement strand
GACCCAGTTAACTGGGTCAGTTCATCAATGGCAGTTTCTTCACGTTGACGAAAGCCCTCTTCGCCTTCGACATCGAAAATCCACGGGATATTGGTTCCGGAGCGCGTCTCTATTTCACGGTCAGAATCGTGAAACTCCAGCCCAAGCTCTTGAGAAAGCAAACGCCCTATGGTGCTTTTGCCAGCACCCATAGGGCCAATAAGGAAAACGTTCAAATTTTTACAGCTCTGTTCTTATCGTCTGAGCGACTCTCGGATCATCTCGGGGGTAATAAAGATCAAGAGTTCGCGCTTTTCAGCATTGTTCGAGCGGGTTTTGAATAGGTTACCAATGACTGGAATATCACCCAGCACTGGGGTCTTCGAAACATTGTTTCTTGATTCAGTCTCAAGAATACCGCCGAGTACCAGTGTTTCGCCATCGCCAACAACAACTGTGGTAGACAACTCCTGCTTGTTGATGATGATGTTATCAAACAAAGTGCCACCTAAAGAGTCCTTGTTAATCAGAATATCCATGGAGATTTTTCCACCAGGAATAATTTGAGGGGTAACTTCCAATTTAAGCACAACATCCTTGTACTCAATCGAAACAGTGCCATCCTCTGTTTTCTGAACAGGAACTTCTTGACCCGCCTGAATGATGGCTGTTTTGCCATTCGTTGTCAGCACTTTCGGCTGAGACAGGATGTCAACTTTATTGTCAGTCTGGAGAGCGGACAGCTCTGCCGACAACAGTAATGAATTGTTGATAAACCCAATAGCTATCGAAGATTGAGGCGTTACCCCCATATCTACCATCAGATTACCAGGAATAGTATCTGTCGAGTCGACAAAAGGTGTTGATGGTGCGTTTGGTGACCCACCTATCTTCCACTGATGGTTATCGCCGCCGCCTACGACACCAGCCCCCCAACGGATACCCAATTCCTTGGTATTATTCACCTCTGCTGTTACGAGCCTCGCTTGTACCATAATTTGCTCAACTTCAACGTCAAACCGCTTAATGGTACGCCTGATTTGCTCCATCTGCTTCGCAGTGTCGCGGATCATTAGAAGGCTGGTTTCATCATCTGCAACAACGAACCCCCTCTCAGAGATCAGTTGCGCTTCGGTTAAACGCTCTCGAATCTCAGAGGCCTTGCGATAGTCGATCTGAATAAAGTCAGTCACCAAGGGTGCAAGTTCTTTCTCCTGTTGCTGGCTCTGCATTTCCAGTGCTTCACGCTCAGAAATTTCAGACGCAGTGCCCACAAGCAACACATTACCTGCCTCACGCTTATCCAAGCCTTTGGTTTTCAGCACAATATCCAGCGCCTGATCCCAAGGCACGTTTTTCAGACGCAGCGTGATGCTGCCTTGAACATTGTCGCTGACCACCAAGTTCTTCTCGGCGACTTCGGCAATGATCTGAAGTACCGTGCGAATTTCAACATTCTGGAAGTTCAGGTCGATTTTCTCGCCGGTATAGGGGAACAAATTTCGCTGCTCATCCTGCTCCTGACGGGTAAGAGGCTTGAAATCCACAACCAGCTGGTTACCACTCTGATATGCCATATAGTCATAGGGCTCAGCCGAAGGCTTGATCAGGATAGTGGCATTCTCGCCCTTCACCATCGAGTCGATGAACAACACTGGTGTAGCAAAGTCCTGCACATCCAGTCGCTGCTCAAGCGCATCAGACAACCCTGCACCCAGCAGATTTATAACGACATTATTACCCTCTTCAACGATATCAAGGCCAGACTGAGAGTCTGTTAAATCAATAGTCACTCGACCACGATTGCCATCGATGCGCTGAAAGTCGATACCCCGGACACGTGTGCGATCATCTGCTGCTGCCGGCATGCGGACACCTTCTCTAGGAGGTGCTGTTGAGGCTACAGGTGTACTGGTACCACGAACGGTATCTGCAGACTGACCACCCAACTCGATAAACAGACTGTTGTTTTCGGTGTAGGTTTTATAGCCTGCAGACCCGGTCAGATTGGTCACGATCCTCAACCGGCCGTTGGCTTCTGCAAAATGCAGACTATCAACATCACCGGATTTGACCGAGAGCGTCTTGCTTGCCATTTCATTACGTGCGCCCCAGAAATCCATCACCAGCCGAGGCGGACTTTCGATCATGTAGGACTTGGGCACCGGTGGAGGCGCATCAAAGTCAAGTTTCACTTCTACCTTTTTACCGGGCAGAGAGACGAAGGAAGCGTTCTGCAGCGCCGCATCCTGCGCCACTGCTGTGCGCCCAATAAGGGCCAGCGCCAGTACACTCAGCAGGAGCCAGAAACGAGTCTGACATCCGGGCTGCATCCGGTAGGTTTCGGTCCGTCTGTATGTATTCACGGTCTGCATCCTTATCAATCCTGCTCTTCAATATTCAGAGTACGGGGACGCTTCATCCAGCCGCCTCGTCCGTTGGAGATTATTTCTACAATTTCCAGCTTTCGCTCATCTATCACAACCACCTCACCATAGTCATTGCCGAGATAACTGCCGGCCGACACACGGTGAACTTCGTTGTTAGGATCTTTGATCAACGCCCAAAGACTTTCGCTGCCAGGTGCCGTTATGGTGCCCACCATACTCAACTGATCAACAGAAAACCCTTCGAGATACTCTTTGGGGCGTTCTGTGTCAGGAGTCAGATCATCTTCGGCTGTAAAATCTCGCTCAGAACCATCATTTCGGATCAGTGGCCGGAAGGGGTCCCGCAGGCTTACCCCCTCATAGACAAAGCTTTCATAGGGCTTGAATGTTGGCAGCGGTTCAACCTTGCCACTGGGCTTGGCTTGCTGCTCACGGGTGTAGCGTTTCAGGTCTTCAGTGTCGTCCACCCATATACAGCCTGACAAAGGCAACAACAGCAACAGGGCCAACCCAAGACGCACTACCTGTCCTTCCTTATTTCGTATCATCATAGCGGTATGTCTTCGCGCTGATTTCCATGGTCAAACCGTTATCTCCGCCGGGTTTGAGCGAGAAGTCGTGCAGTGTCACAATACGTTTGATCGCAGCCACACCGCTGACAAATTCACCCATCTGGTGATAGTTGCCACGCACCAGAATGCGTATGGGCAATTCGACGTAGAACTGTTCACGCTTTTCAGGCTGCAAAGCAATCAAGTCAAATTCCAGACCTGCTGAGCGCCCTATTTCGGTAATATCTTCCAGCAGGCCAGGCACCTCCTTGTCGGTCGGAAGCTGCTTCAGCAGTTCGGCAAACCGGCTTTCCACATCAGCCATCTGCTTACGCAGGGCATCGAGACTGGCAACCTGAAACGCCTTGCTCTGATATTCCTGCTTCAGTTCCTGTTCCTTTGTGATCTCACGCTCAACAGCGACGTGTTTATCCTTGATCAGAAAGTGGATACCAGCCCCCACAATAATGGCAAATGCGAGGATGTAGACAATAGCCTTGATACCAACGGGCCAGTTACCCGCCTGATTGACATCAACATTATTGATGTCAAAGCCCTGGAAGGCTTTTTTGAGACCGCTCATTTGCATCAGTTGGCCTCCTCTGCTTTCGGGCGGGTCATACCTGCCTTCATATTGAAGCGTTTCAAGCCTTCAGATTTGTCGACTTGACTCAAGTCAGGCTCGCTGAACCAGATTGACCCATCCAAGCGTCGCATCAAGGAGGATACGTCATTGTTATTTTCAGCAAGGCCATCGATAGTAATAACCTCGCCCCGGCGCACAAGACTCTGGTAGTAGATGCCGTCTGGCAGCACCCGAACCATTTCATCAAAGTTGCGCACTATAACCGGCCGATTGCCCTGCAATTGCTGGATCGCATTAAGGCGCTCCAGCAGACGTTCACGCTTTGCACGAAGCTCTTGAATTTCCTTGATTTTCTGGTCCAGCTTGACGATTTCGGCGCGGAGATAGCTGTTACGCGCATCCTGCCGATCAGCCTGAAGGTCGTAGTAGTAACTGACACCCAGCACGACAACCACACCGAGCAGCGCCGCACCGACCATATTGCCGATAAAACGCTTCTGCAGCTTTTCGTTGCGCTCTTCGCGCCAGGGTCTTAGGTTAATACGCGCCATACATAATCCCTGTGATCCCTAAATTTCGAAGCTTCGTTGAGCCAGCCCACATGCCTTCAACAGAGTTGGGGCATCCTTTTCCAGTCGCGCCGTGTTGATTCTTGGTCCGATCTGCATGGTTTCGAAGGGGTTGGCAACCTGTGTTGTCACACCGATATCCTCTTCAATCATTTCGGCCAAGCCATCAAGCCCTGACGTTCCACCTGCCAGATAGAGCTTGCCCAACTGACCTTGAGAGCCAGAGGAATAATAGAACTGCAGCGCACGCGACACCTGTTGCACCACACTCTGACGGAACGGCAAAACCAGCATCTCCATGGTTTCGGCGTCGAGCTCTCCAGTACTGAGGAGCCTCTCAACTTCAGCCACCTCAATACCCTTGTGCTGATGGACCATATTGGTCAGATCATTACCGCCGAAGGCCTGCTCGCGGTTATAGATGATGCGGCTGCCACGGAACACATTGAGCGTCAACGTGGCTGCGCCTATATCGACCACCCCAACAACGGCGTTCGCGTCTGTTTCTGATTCCAGCAAAGGCAACGTGCGTTCAATAGCATAAGTGTCGATATCAACCACTTCACACTTCAGCCCCGAGCCGTTAATGGCATCCTCACGACTATCCACATCATCACGACGACAGGCTACAAGCAGTATTTCGTTCAGTTCAGGAGCCTTGTTAACTGGACCAAGCACTTCAAAGTCCAGCGCAACTTCGTCCAACGGGTAAGGAATGAACTGGTCTGCCTCAACCTGTACCTGATCTTCTAGATCCAAGCCTGCAAATGCATTACTGATTTCAAGACGCTTGGTAATGACAGCGGAGGAAGGCACCGCAGTAACGGCGTGCGTCAACTTGATGCCACACATCTTGAGGCCACGCTCAATTGCATCCGATACTTCCGGAGGGATCTCCACATTACCATCAACGACCGCCGTAGGCGGCAAGGGAGCTATAGCATAGCCTTCAATCTGATATGACTGTCCATGTTTTGTGAGTGCTACTAACTTGACAGAAGAGGAACCGATATCCACTCCCACCCAGCCAGCAGATTTTTGCTTGAATAAGCTGAGCACGACATTTTCCTTGTATCAGTCAGGTGAAGTCCCGCAAACGCTCACAATGTAGCCTGATTCGGGCACAATTTAAACTGTCCGTTTACTGTAGACCAGCTGGCATACACCTATATAATGACCCAGCTCTATTTTTTTACCGCATTTTTTTAAGGTTAGCATGCGAATTTTA
>JBLXDJ010000047.1:0-5326 GCA_048264105.1 Oceanospirillum sp. | reverse complement strand
AGTGTTGTCTTGCTCTCACGCAGCTCGCTGACTTCCAGTCGCAGCAGTTCGACCTCTTCGATTAATCCCTCAATCTTTTTTTCCAGTTCGGTAAAGAGTCCGCTCTGCATTTTGGTGGTGCTCCTGTATGGGTGTGGATGATTCAAGGTCGCAAGACTAAGCTGCTCAATGGGCGATTACAATATCATCCTGCTGGATGTTGAGGGTGTTGCTGTCAGCAGGCAGTCGGCCCCGTGACATGGTGGGTTGTACGTCTTCCAGGGTAAGTAGTTGTCCAGTGTCGCGTAGCTCAAAATACGGGCGAAGCTCAGAGTCATAGTGCGTCATACGCCGATATACCCGCAGTTTATCACCTTGGCGCAAACCAGAGTCAGTACCGGTATTGATCCAAACAGATTCCTGTTGTGTTTGAGTAATTCGAGCGCGTATGGGCTCGCAGCCAAGCAATAACTGAATGTCATTGCTTATGACACGGATCACCTCACGCATCTTTTTTCCATAGTCCTGCTGCCAGAACTGAGGTGATTCAAAACCCGCACGTATATGCGGATCAAGTGTCCAATCCCCAGTCATATGGTAGCGTTTTTGCGATATTAACGCGCCAGTGAAAGCGTCATGAACAAAAACGTCAAGTTCAAAGTTTCGGTTATGAAATCCAGGATTCAGACTTGAACGGTTGTACAGATCAACCAATAAATTTGGCTCGCGAGGTTGTGCAGGGTTGTGCAGAGCCATGCTCCTGATGACACCGCTAACCAAATATTGAACGTTAAACTGCTCCGAATGATGTAAGGCGGTTGTGATGCTACCCTCAGGCAGCAGGCGTGCTGGAGCCTGGACCGGATTTTCAACTAAATTTATCAACCCAATATCCACTGCATTGAAGAAATAGCTGCTGCGGCCAAGTTCATAAGCCAGTAAATTGCTGAACTTGAACTGGATATCGTGTAGGTATCCGGTGTTTGCTTCATCTGGGCGTTCAAGTGGAAAATGTGTTACGGCAAGTGTTCGATGGTGAGGCGAGTCCCGCTTTTCCTCATTACAGTCCATATACAGCTCAATATCGCCTACGACCGTCAAGTATAGGGTTTTCTTTTTAATATTTTCCTCGATTACACGCACATTGTTGACTGCGCCTGTCGGGTAGACATCGAGGCTGTCATGGCCCTGCGGGCCACTGCGAGTTAGTCTCTCGCGGTGCTGACTTGTCATATAGTCAGCGGCCTTCTGGCGTATTTGGTCGGTAGCATGCTGAAGTGCTTGTTCTCGAGAAAGTATTGGGTTCGCCTTATCCCAACGTGCCTGCCCTGTGGCTTCAAACGCTAATGCCCAGACCTTGCTTGATGTGAAAATCAGGGCAACATACAGGAGTAGATGGAGCTTTGATCGGTTAGGCATAGTGCATAGACTGATAGAGAGTGTGTTTCGATTGTAGCCGAAATTGGGTGTGTAATAGCAAGGGAGCGGTGCAATATGAAATCAGAGCAGTTGTATGAGACTTAAGCAGGCAGGCTCAAGTTTTTGGGCTACTTTGTTGTTTTTGTTAACTCTTTACCCTTGTGGTAGCACTGCATCAACTGTTGAGTTGATAAGGGAGCAGATACGTCAGGAGAGATCTGCAGCTACGATACTTGCTTCCCTTCAGCTTGTTCCGCTTGTTGAACTTCAACAGGGTGCTCAAGAGTCCAATAACTACTTTGAGCAGGGATGGCTTGAACTGGGGTTGGCCCTCAGACGCTATCCCGATGCTGAGAAAGCGACCGGGCTTTCGCTTTGGCTTGATAATTGGCAGTCGCATCCTGCAGCAAGTGTTTTACAGTTCGAACCAACAGCATCATCAGAGCCGACAGTGTTTTTGCCTCTTGGGGAAGTAACTGTATTGGGTGCACTCTTGCCATTGAGTGGAGAGTTTAGATCCCAAGGGGAGGCGGTCCTGAAGGGGATAGAATCTGCGCTGGCATGGGAGCGACAGCGTGGCATTGACACGCCCAATCTCGAAGTGTTCGACAGTCAAAGCGAGTCTGATTTGGGTTTGATTTTTGAGCGAGCATTGGCGGCAGGTGTTGATTTGATGCTGGGGCCAATGTTGCCTGATGAAGTTAAGCAGTTGAGTGCGAATCCACCACCTTTTCCGGTGTTGGCATTGAATCGTGTTAAAGGTTCAAATTTTCGCGTATATCAGCTTGATCTGGCATCGGATCATGAAGTGCGTCAACTGGTTAAGCTCATGGCTTCCCAAGGGCACTATAACGTGCTCGTTCTTTCCTCTGCAAAAGGTGCCTGGATTGATCCTTTGCTAGAACTCTTACCGGAAGTTGCAGTGCAGGAAAGAGTCCGTTTTATCGTCTCAGAAAAGATCAGTGTCGTGCCCCATCAGATGAGTGAGCAGATCCAGCAACTATTGGGTATACATGAAAGCCATCAGCGCCGAAAAAAAATCCAGTTAACGACTCAAGGTGAGTATGAGTTTGAGCCTCGCATTCGAAGAGATTTTGACGCAGTACTTATCTTGGCTCCGCCTGAACAAAGCAGGCTTATTAAACCGCTTTTGAGCTTTTATCATTCACCAGGCCTGCCGGTATATACCACTTCACATTTCTTTTCTTCTCCTGCTTTTGTGAACCTGGCTTTTGATCTTGATGGTGTGTTTTTTTGTGACTTGCCTTTTCGGCTACGTGAAAAAAGAGCTAAGGTGGAAGAGTCTGATTTTTTTGCATTGGGTGCCGATGCTGCAAGTGTTTTTAGTGTGCTATCCATGTTTGAAGCGAATAAAACAGGATACTTTAAGGGTGAGACCGGCAACCTGAGACTTGAAAAAGGAGGACGTTTTGCAAGAAGCCTGCCCTGTGCTCAACTAGTCAAGGGCAGGGTAAACCTGATCAAGGCAGCCGACTAGTTGCGAACTCGGTCATTGGTCGCAGGTGCTTGGCGTGCATTCAATACCACCCCAAGGCTGCTGTGATCAGTGCTCTGTATAATCATTACCGTGCCGGCACTCTCAGTGGGGTATTCAATATTCGTACCGCGGTCAGATTCAATGTAATCCTTTTTGTAGTAAGACAGCAGGTTGCCTTTGGTTATTCCGCTGCTGCTACCCTGGCTCAGGGTTACAATAAATCCAGGCTGTTGTTCATACAGTACGCTAGTCATTCGCGACTCTATTGAGCGACTGGGATAACCGGGAGTAGTGGGACCTGAGGCGGGCAGAGGTAAAATTACTGCGCGGTTTATCTCATCTGAGCTGTTTTCCAAAACTGAGAACTTACCCAGGCTTTGATCTCGATGAGCGAGTGTTACGGTGCCGATCCGGTAAAACAGGCCAGAGGACAAGGTTGCTTCGTCACTGCGAGGTAAGAAAAGACCATATCGTTGGTCTACTGTATAATCAGGATTAAGGCCGGAGACATACAAGACCTGCTGGTTACCCTCGGATCTCACGCTATTTATGAGAGGAGCCCTTGAGAGGGAGTGTTTTTCTACCAGTAGGAAGTTGTTCAATGTGCGGTCGACCATACCGGCGCGCACCGCATCGTGCGCTAATACAATGTTTGCATCCATTAGCTCATGTGAGGATGTTTTGGGGTCGGTAACACCAACGGCTACAGGTTGGTTAACCTTGGCATTCGAATGCTGCGTCGGAACGCGGAGGCGTTCTCCGGCTTTCAGCAGAGCAGGGGTTCTAATTTCTGGATTCAGGGCCCAAATCTCTCGCCACCGGCCAGCGTCATTGAGCAATTGTTCCGCAATGGATGAGAAGCTATCACCTCTTTGCACAACATATGAACTCTCAGCTGAGGCATTCATACTGAGCGAGAACCAAAAAAGCATTGTCAGTCGTAAGGACAAACTAAACTTTGTTGACATGTTTACTCCTGGTGGCGACCTGCGGCTAAAACTCACATGTGTGGTTTAGCCGCATTCTAATCAGTAGCGTGGAGCAAAAAAGCCATGGTTACTGTACGCCCCACCCGGAGGAAGGTTGCCACCAGTATGGTATCGGTACATTTCACGGTCTAGCATTCGTTGTAAACGATATTTGCTGATTTTCAATGACATGGTGGTGATAGCCATGCCATCGTCTTCAAACTCTTGATGTACGATTGCTGCGCCCTGAATGAAACTATTAACTTGACTTCTAAGGCGGTCACGCCCAGCTATGTAGTCATTAACACTGGTTGAGCCAAAGAGATGCAGGCCTGAAACTTGCTCAGCGAGTTTGCGGTAAGCATCCAGTTCCGACGCGCGCATCGCCATTAACCTGCGTTGAGCAAGATTCTCGAAAGTGGATTTTGGTGCACCATAGCCGGTAACGTTAATCACTAGGGAGTCATTAGCGCAAAGCTGTTCTGAACAGGGCGTTGGTGTACAGGTGCGTGAACTGCACGCCGAAGATGCGCTTGGATGCATATAAGGCGCTTCATAAGACGTGGCAGATACCGGTGCTGCAGCATATGAGTCGCAACAATAGCGAGACTGATGAGCACAGCCGGCAAGTGTCAGGGAAAACGCAGCAGCTGCAGTTAGCTTGATATAGCTGTTCATAGCAAACTCTTCCTTAGAGTGAGTACTGGCCAGAAACTAATGAGGCTAGAAACCTTCGATATATTATCGACTTATTGCTCTGATACTTTAGCAAAAAAACCGACTGTCGCTAAGTGCTTACATTTAAGTCTATCGAACCTTCTGCACATGCTCATCCAGCTGCTGGCAGATCGCCTGCTGCAGCTGGCGGCACAGTTCGGGATCACTGATCGGCTGATTGTTGCTGTCGGTGATGAAGAAAAAGTCCTCAACCCGCTCGCCAATACTCGAAATCTTTGCCTTGCGCACTGAAATGCCGAACTCCACAAAAATGCGGCCGATGCGTGCCAACAGGCCGGGGCGATCCGGAGTGATCACCTCCAGAATGGTTTGCTGAGATGAGGGGTCGTTGCTCAGAGTCAGGCGCGTGGGTGTGGCAAAAAGCTTGAGCTGGCGCGGCACTCGGCGCTGAATGATCTCGGGGTAGTCTTCCGGGTCGTCCAGCTCTTCGGTCAGGTGGCGCTGGATGTTGGCCAGATATTCAGGGTTTTCCGACAGTGGCTGGTTGTCATCCGTCAGTACCGTGTAGGTGTTGAGAGTGCGGCCATGGTCGGTGAGGATGATACGGGCATCCTGAATGTTAAGGTGTAGCTGGTCCATGGCGGCAACCGTCGCCGGGAACAGGGTAGGCAGATCTTCACTGTAGATGAAGATCTCGGTAGCACCTTCAAAGACGCGGTAAGAAGTCTTGCGAATCAGGACCAGCGGTAGCGGGCTGTCACCGTGTTCCAGAATCGCCTGTGTA
>JBLXDJ010000046.1:0-5388 GCA_048264105.1 Oceanospirillum sp. | reverse complement strand
GGAACTCGACCATTCTGGTCCCGGTATTTCTGCCGGCCGTTATCGTCATCGCCCTAATGGTGATCGGTACCGCCAGTAATCCTGAACTGGCGGGCGAGGTGTTTGCCGACACCCTGGCCTATGTTACCTCCAGCTTTGGCTGGTTCTACATGCTCGCCGTAGCATTGTTTCTGATCTTCATCGTCAGCGTAGCGTTCAGCAGCTGGGGCAGCACCAAACTGGGGCCTGACCATGCCGAACCCGAGTATGACTTCAAATCATGGTTCGCCATGCTGTTTTCGGCCGGTTATGGCATCGCATTGCTGTTTTTCGGCGTGGCCGAACCAGTGCTGCATTACGCTTCACCACCGGCCGGGGCTCCGGAAACCGTTAACGCGGCCAAGCAGGCAATGCAGATTGCCTACTTCCACTGGGGCTTCCACATCTGGGCGATCTATGGTCTGGTAGGGCTATCATTAGCCTACTTTGCCTTCCGCCACGGCCTGCCGCTGGCGATGCGTTCAACCCTGTACCCGCTGATCGGTGATCGCATCCACGGCTGGATGGGGCACACGGTTGATACCTTTGCCATCCTTGGCACCCTGTTTGGTATTGCCACCACCCTGGGCCTCTCGGTGGCGCAGATCAACGCCGGGGTGAACTACCTGTTCCCATCCGTACCGGTCAACACCACCTTCCAGATCATCGCCATTGCCGCCATCACCGGTCTTGCGATCATCTCAGTGGTGGCCGGCATGGACAAGGGCGTCAAGCGCCTGTCGATGATCAACATCGCGCTGGCGATCGCCCTGATGCTGTTCGTGTTTATCGTTGGCCCGACCATTTTCATTCTGGAAACATTCGTTGAAAACACCGGCAGCTACCTGAGCAACATTGTAGAGCGTACCTTCAGCCTGCAGGCCTACACCGCCAGTGACTGGATCGGTAACTGGACCCTGTTCATCTTTGGCTGGACCATCGCCTGGGCACCCTTTGTCGGCCTGTTTATCGCCAAGATAAGCCGTGGCCGTACCATCCGCCAGTTTGTGGTGGGCGTGATGCTGGTGCCAACCATTTTCACCTTTCTCTGGTTCTCGGTGTTCGGTGATACCGCGCTGCACCTGATCATGGTGGAAGGCTATACCCAGCTGATTCAGGAGGTGCAGGATGATCACGCCATCGCGCTGTTCAAGCTGTTTGAGCGCCTGCCGCTGACATCGATCGTCTCTTTTGTCACCGTTATCCTGATCATCACTTTCTTTGTTACCTCGTCAGACTCCGGCTCGCTGGTTATTGACTCTCTGGCTTCCGGTGGCGCAATGCATACCCCCGCCTGGCAGCGGGTGTTCTGGGCCACGACCGAGGGTGTTGTGGCATCGGTACTGTTGCTGGCCGGTGGTCTGGGGGCACTGCAGACCGCGTCAATCGTCAGTGCGCTGCCCTTTGCGATCATCATGCTGATCGCCATGGTGGGTATGTGGCGTGCACTGGTGATCGAGCAGCACCATGAGGCCAGTCTGCAGAGTCACATGCAAAGCCATCGCCAAAGTGGCAGCGGCAAGCAGGGCCCCGGCTTCTGGAAAAAACGCCTGGCATCGCTGGTGGACTTCCCGAGCAAGGAGGATGTGGAAAAATTCATCCGCACCAAGGCGTATACCAGCATGGAGCGTGTGAAGGTTGAACTGGAGGAGAAAGGCTGGCCCGCCGAGGTGACTTTCGATGAGCACAACTGGCGTGCCCATATCGATGTAATCAAGCCGGGGGAGCTGGAATTTATCTACGAGATCCGCCTGCGCGGCTACGCCATGCCGACCTTCGCCTACCCGGAGATGGACCGCGACCTGGACGGTGATGAGCATTACTACCGTGCCGAAGTATTCCTGCGCCGCGGCGGCCAGGCCTATGACGTGTATGGCTACGATCAACAGGACATCATCAGCGACATTCTCGACCAGTTCGAGAAATACCTGCACTTCCTGCATGTATCACCGGGCATCCTGCCCTGGCAGATGGAAGAACACGATGATGACCTGAGCAAGCCCGAAGACGCCGAGGAAGAGCATCCTGAAATTGATGCCGGTCTTGAAGCGTTTGAGGAGGAGTTGGAGAAAGATAAGAAGCCAAACGACAACTGAGGCCTTCCCCTTCCCCCGCCATAGGCGGGGGAAGGGGTTCAGCTAAAGCAATCGGTTAGTTCGCCACTACGCGGTTGCGGCCCCCGTTTTTGGCTGCATACAGACGCTGATCGGTGGCCGATATAAACTGATCCAGACTCATACCCTGCTTCAAACTCATAATACCGGCACTGACATATTGAACAAACCCCTGCTCGAAGGCATGTGCGGCAAGTGCGGTCCGAATTTTCTCGGCTACCCTGAGCGCATCCTCGGTTGTCGTTTCCGGGCAGACGAGCAGAAACTCCTCACCGCCCCAGCGCCCGAAAATATCGGTAGAGCGCGTGCAGGCACAGACCAGATCACAGAACACGCGTAGCACCTGATCACCCGCCTGATGGCCATAGCGGTCATTTACCTGCTTGAAATAGTCCAGATCAAAGAGTACCAGTGACAGGGGGCGTTGATAGCGCTGAGCGTGGGCATGCTGCTCTGCCAACACCTGATCAAGATGGTGACGGTTGAATATACCGGTCAGTTTATCTGTTACCGATATTTCATGCAGTTGCTCATTCTTCAGCTTCAGTTCTGCTTGAGTCATCTGCAGCTGATCGTTAACGGCACGAATGCGTGTGTTAAGCGCCGACAGACGCATGCTGTGCAACGCCAGCAGCAACATGGCTGTGAGAATCGCACCGCCTATCGGAATCAATGTACCCCAGGGAATATGCTGGCTCACCGGCACGGGCAGGGAGACCCAGCGATCGTATATTTCGTTGTGCTGTTGCTGACTGATACTGAGCAGCGCATGATCCAGCAGCTCTCTTAGCGGTGCAAGGTCACTCCGAACGGCCATACTCAGATCGAACGAATAAGGAGTTTGACCGGAAACCTGCAGATTGCTCAGCCCCAGACTTTTGATTAGATGACTCATAACGGCCAAATTATCCACGAACGCAAACCCCTGACCTGCAGCTAGTGCTCGCAGACCCTCCTCAGCGGTGCTGACATACTGCAAAGACACCTGCGGATGGTTGCTGCGAAGCCATTCATCCGATGCATAATCACGCACCACCAACACTTCCTGCCCGTTCAGAGCGGAAATATCGGCCATATACTCCTGATCATCACGGGTCACGACCACCATTGGTGAACGAATATGGGGATAGGTAAACTGCAGATACTGACGTCGCTCCGGGGTTGAGGAAATACTGGGCAACAGGTCAACCCTGCCTTCGCGCGCCGCTTCCAGCGCCTGAGACCAGGTCAGGTCAGTTACCAACTCAAATTCGACCCCGAGACGCTCACCGATCAGTTTCAAATAGTCGGATGCAACCCCCTGTAGCTGTTGTTGATTATTAAGATACTCAAACGGTGGCCAGCTAGGGTCGATGGCAAAGCGGATGGGGCTGATACTGTTCAGATAGGCCTGTTGTTCAGCACTCAGCGCCAGCTCACGCTGACGGCTCGACTCAAACACCAGACTCGATAATGCACGATCACTCGTCACATCCAGCAGATCATGCGCCAGCAGAGTCTTGAGAATATGCTCAAGGCGCCCCTTGTTGATTGAGCCGAGTTCGACGGTATAGGGTGCTATCAACTGCTCAAGCCCTAGTGCCTCGTTTAACAGCGCTGCCCGACTTTTGTCCTGAGTATTGTATTTATCCAGAATCAGGTCAATCAACTCTTCCTTGTTCTCCAGCGCATACTCCCAACCACGCAGCACTGCGCGGCGCATCGCCTCCACTCGCTCAGGGTGGTGTGTGGCTTCCGCTTCGCTGGTAAAAAGAATATCGCCGTATAAATCAAAACCGAAGTGTTTGGGATCGATCAGATCCACTTCATGACCCTGCTCACGAAAACGGAATGGCTCATTGGTGCTGTAAGCCGTTATGGCATCGACCTGCCCGCCGAGCAGTCGCTCAACGCGTTCCGAGAAAGGGACGCGCTCAAGCCCGTCACGCAACACTCCCTGGGCCGAGAGCATGGCTAAAATACCGATCCCTTCGGAGTCATTGTCGTAAAAGGCAAGGCGTTTACCAATCAAATCACGCGGGCTTTCAATACCGGAGGATCGCATCACCATGAGGACGTTGGGTGAGTGCTGCAGAATAGGCGCGATCAGGACCACACCCTCGCCCTGGGCGTGGTAGAGCAACAAAATGGAATCCGCTACGCCGTAGTCCGCCTCGCCATCGAGTACCTGAGCCACGTTGTTTTGGCTCAGATCACGTTCACGCAGCTCGACCTTCAGCCCTTCGTCGGCAAAAAAGCCCTTCTCCAGCGCAGCGTAATACCCGGCAAACTGGAACTGATGCAGCCACTTAAGCTGCAGGATGACGGTTTCCTGCTCGGTCTGGCGTGCCTGCAATGGCTGACATAGCAGTAGAACCGACAGCATGCAGAAGATCATTGGCAAAATACGCGTTCGCAGCATTATGCAAGCCCCGGCTCTAATACAATGACCCTGTCGCTAACTATAAACATCGGTTTAAATGTATCAGCTTCGCTACGATAAATGAACGCAAAATGAACAGCTAATCTTTCAGCTCTGATCGGTTGAAAGCATTTTCATCAAAGCCGACTCCTTCAATGGCGGTGCAAAATAGAACCCCTGTACCTGATTGCAGCCCATCTTCCGCAGCAGTTCCAATTGAGCCTCATTCTCGACGCCCTCGGCAACTGTCAAGAAACCGAAATGAGCGGCCATGGCGACCACGGTTTCCGTCAGCTTTTGGTCCTGCACACTGGTTTCCAGCTCACGGATAAACGCCCGATCGATTTTGAGTACCGACACTGGCAGTTTTTTCAGATATGCCAGTGAAGAATAACCGGTACCAAAGTCATCAATGGCCACGTTGAAACCTGCGCTGTTCAGGGCCTGCAGCTGCCTCAGCGCAAGCTCCATATCCTGCATCAGACCGGACTCGGTTACTTCTATTTCCAGACAGCCCGATGGCAAACCGGCAGCCGATGCAAGCTGCATCAGCCAGTCGGCAAAATCAGGTTGGGCGAGCTGCAGCGGAGCAACATTGATCGCAATTGAAAAACGATTATCGACCTGTTCCCGAGTACGCCAACGCATAAGTGCAGCCACGGCTTCTTCCGCGACCCATGCACCTATAGGGATGATTTCACCACTGGCTTCGGCCAGAGGGATGAATTCTGCCGGTGACACCCGTCCATAATCAGGATTTTCCCAGCGCAGAAGCGCTTCCACACCGCATATCCGGTTGGTTTGAAGATCAATTTTGGGCTGAAATGCCAACTGCAGCTCTTGTTTTTCTATGGC
>JBLXDJ010000045.1:0-5464 GCA_048264105.1 Oceanospirillum sp. | reverse complement strand
TCGCTTGGGGCGCTGGTACTATGATGGCTATGGTGGCCGTAAATACGCAGGCTTGAACAGTTTCAAGGCGCTGGAAAGCCCACACCGTCAGGTACATGATTCAGGTCGTGCTGCCTTGGCCTGTGGCGCACAAAAGGATTACAAGGGCATGCTGCAACAACTCGAGCAGATGGAAAAGGCCAGTCTCAGTGTGGTACGGTGCATTGACAGCTTGATGCGTGAGGTTTCACAAAAGGTTTGAGCTGAACACCGTTGATCTCTTCTGTAAAACATCCCCCCTATCAACTCTCTCCATATTTCTGTTTCTGATGTTGAGGTGCGACAAAAAGTCGCATCTTAGCATTATGTCGTGTGTGTTAGTCTGTGTCATAATTGTCACAAAGGGCTTATATGGCAAGTGTTGTGTTGTGGTGTTATCTCCCAAGCTCCATGGGGTGATGGCATACAGAAGGAGAGAATCATGAACAGTGTTGAATCCAGTGTGATTTCTCTTGAAGAAATCGAAGAACGTCTTGGGCAGCTACCCCTGTTGCCAAGTGTAATGTTTGAGCTGATGAGGTCGGATCCAGACAGCGATACCTTCTTTGATGACATGGTACGACTGGCCAAGACTGACCCACCCTTGGCGAGTTTAATCATCGGTTATGCCAACTCGGCTGCCTGTATGGGGAGTACATCCGTTGACGGCATCGAGGCAGCCTTGGCTCGGGTTGGCTCTAACACCATCCTGCAATTGTTAATGGCTATCTCTGTTGCACGTGTATTCGTGCCTGCGAAGGATGAACAGCGCAATATATGGAGGCACTCGCTCGAGGTCGCTCAAATTGCGTTGTTCATGGCCCGTACTGCATATTTCTCTACAGTAAAACCAGAAACAGCCTATATGGCAGGCCTGTTGCATGACCTTGGGCGCTTCGTCATGTTGCAGGTCGCCCCAGATGTTTTGAAAGATACGGATGTACGCGGCTGGGGTGCTGCAGAAGAGCTTATCTCGGCTGAGCAGAGTGTCCTGGGGTTCACACATACAGTTGTTGGGCAGATGGCCTGCAAAAAAATGCACTTGCCGGCTTTAATCAGCAATATTGTCCGCTATCACCACCATCCTGAGGTGGTACGCCACCCGAAAGTTCACAAAGAGCTGCGTGATCTGCTAATCATTATTCAGTTTGCCGATGCATTGAGTTTCTATCTGGCGGCGAATCCTGGCTGGAGTGCTGAGCCTGAAGCGGTTCTGAAGCAACAGATTGAAAGTACTGTGGTTTCTCACGCTTGGGGTGGTGTGAGGCTGCCGTTGGTTGAGCTGGTGCATGCCTTGCCAATGATTTATGCCGAATGTGACAACGCATGTGATTTGTTGGGAATCAGGAGGTAATAAACGATGAGCATTGAGCTTCCGAGTTTTGATGAACTGGCTCGTTTGGCGGCCGATGATCCTGAGGCGCTGGAAGCATTGCGACAAGCATTGGTGGCCCAACATATTGCCAGCAGGCCTGAGTCGAAACATCAAAAGCTTGAGCGTTTGCAGTTTAGGATCGATGGTGTTATCCGGCGTTCCAATAACCCTGTCCATGCTTGTGTTTTGTTACATCAGTTAATGATCGATAACACCTCCAGTTTGCTGCATGAAATGAAGCAGCTGCCACGGACAGTTGTTTCGTCAAGCAACACCAATTCAGTTGTAAAACAACCACGGCTGATATTGATTTCTGGAAAAGAGTAAGCGTTATGAGCATGAGATACCCAACAGTGGGTGAAGTTGCTGTCGGTATTGAGTTAACTGCTGAAAGCTTTGCGCAGCGTAAAGCGTTATTGACTCTTACTGCCGAGGAGGAGCAGTTATTGCGGCAGGTGCAGCCCCGCATGTCGGCTTATACAGAGCAATTGATAGAAGCCTTTTATAACCATTTGATGCAGTTTGAAGGGGTGTCTGATCTGCTTAAAGAGAATGCGACGCTCCAACGGCTCAAAGGTACCCAAAAGCGTTACTTTGAGCGCTTGCTGTCAGGTCAATATGACTATGAATATGCGCTCGACCGCCTCGCGGTTGGTATAGCACATCAGAGAATAGGCCTACAGCCACAGTGGTATACGGGCGCTTTCGGTAGTTTTGTGCAACATTTCAGTTTGGGGCTACAGCATGAGTTTCGTTACGCTCCTGAAGTTAGTAGTCAGGTGCTCACGGCTTTGAATAAACTCGTACTGCTGGATGTAACACTGGCCCTGGATGCTTACAGTCACGCAGCTCATAACGCGATTATGCGTGCCAGAGACGATGCACAAAATCGTTTTGACGAACAGGCCAAACACATTGAAAAACTGGCTTTCTATGACACATTGACGGGACTTCCCAACCGTAATTTGTTGGGTGAGCTGGTAGAGCAGCAGTTGACCGTTACTCGTCGAGAGCAACGAACACTGGCCTTGATTTATATGGACATAATTAATCTCAAAGAAGTGAATGAGACTCTTGGTCATGAGGTGGGGGATGCGTTGCTCAAGGCGGTGAGCCTGAGGCTGAAGCAGACAATCCGCGAAATGGATCTTCTGGGGCGGCAGGAACAGGCTGCCGGTGGAGCCTTGGCACGCATTACCGGTGACGAGTTTGCCCTGGCCTGTTTTGTGCCGGACGGTGATGCGGTGCTGTCACTGGTGTCGCGCATCAATAAGGCATTCGCTGAGCCATTTCGGATTGAAAGCGCCGAAGTGACTGTGCGCAAGCGTTATGGTGTAGTGCTGGCGCCTCATGATGGTGACAGCTACGAGATTCTGCTCCGACACGCCGATATTGCGCTGCATCAAGCCAAGGCGCGTGCAGATCAGGTGTGTTTTTATGATGCACTGCTGGGTTTGAAAATCAGAGAAAGAGCCTATCTTGCCCGTCGGCTTGAGGCCGCGCTGGTGCAGGGTAAAGGGCTGGAGTTACGTTTTCAGCCGCAGATCTGCCTTGCTACGGGCCAGCTCTGTGGTGCTGAGGTGTTGTTGCGCTGGTTTGATGCCGAACTGGGCTGGGTTAGCCCCAACCAGTTTATACCGCTGGCGGAAGAGCGAGGTTTAATCGACAAAATCACCCGCAAGGTGCTGATAATGGCGGGACACCAGCGCCGTGTATGGCAGGAGCAGGGCTTGCTGGTGCCGGGCCGGATTCAGATAAAACTGGCTGTAAATGTTTCGGCGCGTGATCTGGATGATAGCCGCTTTGCCAATGACCTGTTGCTGTTACTGGCGGAGGAAGGGGTTTCACCGAGTGATTTCGAGCTGGAGCTGACCGAGACCGGTCTGATGCGTGATCCCGAGGATGCAATCAATATGCTGCATCACCTTAAGCAAAAAGGTTTTGCCCTGGCTATTGATGACTTCGGCACCGGTCACTCATCACTGAATTATCTGAAAGACATTGATGCGGATCTGTTGAAAATTGATATGTCGTTTGTGCGCAACCTGGACCGTGATGCGGCTAACCGGGCGATCGTTCAAACCATCATCGCCACTGCACAAATTTTCGGTATGAAAACCCTCGCTGAAGGGATCGAAAATGAGGCAATCGCGGACGAGTTGAAGCGGATGGGCTGCGATTATGGTCAAGGCTACTGCTTTGCCCGCCCGCTGACTGCAAAAGAATTTGAACAGCACTGGCTCTCTGGCCAGGCAGCAGATGTTATGGCGTAATTGAGGTGGTTGAGATGAAAAACAATGGCCCCGTGACTCAGCGTGAACAGCATTTTGATGCGAATGTTAAACTGATCTCATCAACTGATCTGTCGGGTGTGATCAGCCACTGCAACGATGCGTTTCAGGAGATCAGTGGTTACACCCGCGAAGAACTGATTGGTCACAATCACAATTTGGTGCGTCATCCGGATATGCCGGCAGAGGCCTTCGAGGTGATGTGGAACCACCTCAAGGCAGGTCGCCCCTGGATGGGGCTGGTCAAAAACCGTTGCAAAAACGGCGATCACTATTGGGTTAGTGCCTATGTGACCCCCGTGACTGAAGCAGGCAAGGTAGTGGGCTATGAATCCGTTCGCTCCTGTCCTGCGCGCAAGGATGTGGAGCGGGCCGAGAAACTGTACGCCCGCATCAATCGCAAGCGTCGTCAGTTGCAAATGCCGCGCTATCTGCAGCAGTTCCTGATCGCGCTGGCCTTTATCGTACCGGCGGTAGCGCTGGCCTATTGGCTGTCACCGCTTGCCAGTACCCTCTGGTTGATCGCAGCCCTGTTGATCTTCGGCGGTATTCAGTTTCTGCACCACAAGCATGACCTTGATTTGATCAGCAGGGAGTTGCACGGAGTGTTCATGCATCCTCTGGCGGCCAATACCTACACCAATCAGCACGGTATGACCGGCAATATCATGGTGGGGGTGATGAGCCTGCGTGCACACCTTGATGCGGTGTTGACCCGTATTGAAGATGCGTCCCGACAGGTGGCGGAGCAGTCGCGTCGTGGATTGGAACTGTCCGAAACCGCGCGCGAGGAAATTCAGGCTCAGACTCATCAAACCGAGCTGGTCGCGACCGCAATGCATGAGATGTCGTTGGCGATTCATGAAATCTCTCACAACGTGCAGAAAACAGCAGGGCAGGCCGAGCAATCAAGGGAACTGGCCGGAAAAGGCGGCGAGATTGCCCGCATCACCTGTACCTCGATTGAAGAGCTTCGCAATACTGTGTCCGAGATTGGTCAGGCAGTGCATTTGCTCGCTGAGCAGACCAGCGAGATTGCTCATGCTGCCCAGTCTATCGAAGATATCTCCGATCAAACCAACCTGCTGGCACTGAACGCGGCGATTGAGGCGGCCCGTGCCGGTGATCATGGTCGCGGCTTCTCGGTTGTGGCGGATGAAGTGCGTGTACTGGCGGGCAATACCCGAGAGTCGGCGCAGAACATCCGTAAAATCGTCGAAGGGTTGACAGGTCAGGCCCACTCTTCGGTTGCCGTGGCCAAAGAGGGCGCGGAGGATGCAGAGACCGGTCTGCAGCGGGTTATTGAGTCGGAATCCATGCTGCAGGGGATTGCCGAGGCGGTGAATCAGATTTCGGCGATGTCCGAGCAGATGGCCGCGGCGGTTGAGGAGCAGGCGCTGGTATCGGAGGAGGTGAACCGTCAGGTGAAAGAGATTTCCGAGCTGGCCGAGCGCAGCCTGGCCAGAACAGAAGAAAGCGCCGAAAGTATCCGCCAGTCACAGCGGGTATCCGACCAGTTGCATGAGCTGGTCAATCGCTTCAAGCAATAATGTTGCAGGGCGCTGTCAGTACTGGGGTCTGAACAGCGCCATCAATTCCAGGCAGCCACTTGGATCGTCTGCTGACTTCAAAGGCGTGTCTGCAGATCACGCAATAGGCTGCGAAGCCCTTCTTCCAGCACCGGGTGATAGTAGGGCATCGCCAAAAGATCGCTAACGCTCAACTGTTGCTGCATGGCCCAGGCCAGCAGGTGGGCTAGATGCTCAGCGTCAGGCCCGAG
>JBLXDJ010000044.1:0-5624 GCA_048264105.1 Oceanospirillum sp. | reverse complement strand
CATGATCGCGTGCGCTTCTTCAGATCGTCGACAGAGCGAGTAGCAGGCCCACTATGCACCATGCCTTTCAGGTCACAGTTGAGGTATTCATCCGGATTCAACTCCGGGGAGTAGGCTGGCAGGAAGAATACTTCCAGATAGCGTTTGACTGTCTTGCGCTCCAACCAGCGTTTGACGACCTTGGCATGGTGTACCCTCAAGTTATCCAGGATCAGAAAGACCTTGCCGGGCGTCGATTCGATCAGCGCGCGCAGAAATTTCTTCAGGACCTTGGCGGTCATGGTCGACTCATAGAGCATGAATCGTACAGTGCCCTGGTTGGTGATCGCCGAGATCATGTTGAGCGATACACGCTTGGCCGGCAGAGGCTGCACCGGTGTTTGTCCCTTTGGTGCATAGCTCCGACCGTGCTGGGTATTGTTTTTGATACCCGTCTCGTCACCCCAGAAAATCTGGGCATTCTCTGCTTTGGCACGGGCCTGAATCTGCGGGTATTCCTCCTTCAGCCAAGCGTCAACGCGGGACGGGTTCTGCTCCCACGCTTTCTTCAATGGCTTCTGAGGCGTGAAGCCCCAGCGCTTGAGGTAATCGCCCATCGTGCGCACCGGGATATCAATGCCCCAGAACTGCTTGATCAACTGAGTAATCGCGCGCCGTGTCCAAAGCGCAAAGCCAAGCTTGTGCTGGTCGGGCATCTGGTCACGAATCGCCTCGATGACACGTTGTTCCTGCTGTTCGGTCAACCGTCGAGGCTTGTTTTTGGGGCCGCGCTTTTGAACAGCGATAGCCTCGGCACCACCCGCTTGATAGCGCTTATACCAGCGGCCAACAGTGTCGGGATGAACGTCGAGCAGCAGCCCGATCTGCCGGAAGGTTTTACCCTTCTCGCGGAGTCGAATTGCCTTCTGCCTGAGAAGTTCCTGTTGCTCTGGGCTGAGCTTGCGTGCGTCTGTATTCATGCAGGCATTATATCAGATATAAACTACCGCCGGGTTAATACAAGACTCAAAGATGCACTACTCGATGCCAGAGGTTGTTCAGCCATTAGCGGACCGCCTCTTGAGCCTAGGTTTGCCCGATACAGCGGTTCATTTGCTAATACCATCGATCCCAACAGCCGGGAAGCTCTGGTCTTCACCACTTATCACCAGTTACTTGCAGGCTCTTTTATATGCCCGTCAAATTAAAACTCTGGGAGAAGCACTCGATCGAATAGAAGAAAGCGACAGGAGTGGTTATGTTTGGTATCTAGCAGGGAAAGGGCTTCTTATGCAAGAGAAGTACGAGCTAGCCGCCGGAGCGTTTGAAAGTGCTGTTCTACAGGCCCCTTCGGTAGCGGCCTTCTGGGCTGAATTTGCTGCGGCCAAAGCAAAAGCGGGGAGCTCCCATGAGGAGCTATCCGAAGTGGCAGACCGATTCCCAGATGAACTACTAGACCTGAGTACTCATGACGGCCTTTGGCTGATGCAGTTTTCCATGCTTCATGGTTTTACAAATAAGATGGCATCACACGCACTTAGTCAGTTTGTAGATGCACCTGAGCAACTATTTATACCGTTTTCAAATATTTGGATGACACTAATTGTTAGTTCTACCGACTTCGATCCAGATGTGGTTGAAACCAACAATGTACTTGGTGCAGTTGTTTATAGCCTTCACGGTAAAACTAACCTCCAACTAATTGTACGGAACCCGCCAGCTAGTCAATGGTTGATTAATGCTGAAAGCCCGCTCGCCAAACAGCTCCTGGCAATGGAGCCTGGAGAGGAGTCGCAGTATAACTTCTCGCCCTTACTCCTTCACAGTAAGCCGAACCCTTTTATATTGGCATCCCGTCTCGCATCGGAACACCGGTCAATTAGCCAGATTGATGGGGACTGTTTCCTACTGCTACAAACTGCAAATGACCCTGATGCTATGATCAAGCAGCTACAGGAAGTAGTAGCTTATTATCAAAGCCCTAATAATGAGTTGTACTCCCGCTCAGATATTCCTTTGATCTTTAAATTTGGTGTCCAAGATCTATCACTTCAATCTAGTCTTCAGTTACAGCTGGATCCTGCTGTACATCGAGATGGTCTACCTTCGTTCGGGGAAGTTGAGGTAGGTGCAGCAATTTGTGACCTACATACACTGGTTTATTTGGCAATTACGGGACTTTTCAGAGCTCGACCATTTTCGAACATTAAGCTAAATATTACGACCGTCACACATGATGCGCTTGTCAATGGATTACGGTCCATATCCGAAGATCAGGCTCTTCGTGTCCAGATGCTCGGTGGGCAACTGATTAAACTCGACGCTGAAGAATATCGCCAATTGATTAGCAGCTATGTGGAAGGGCTCCAAGAGCTTTCTAAAGTTTGCACAGTTATCTCTCCAGAAACCGCTGATATGCCATTGGACATGGCTGTGCTGGTTGACTCCATCGATGAATCAGTACTCAGCAGTATGACGGCTGCTTTCACGAAACAGATCCCCTTAATGACAATAGACCCCGTTGCAGCGAATCTGATGTGCCATGCGGGAGGGATCTCTGTGAACATGTATGAGCTGGCGCTCATGCACTCGGAAAATGCCTCGCAAGAGCAGCGTCACCAAGCAATCAATGCATCCATAGCACACAAAGTACCTGTAGCCATTGTGGAAAATGACATGCTTGATCTGGGAAGGTCCGGTGATGAAGCAGATCTTCAACTGCTTATAGAACTCCTACAGGTCTACAGCGAGAGAATCGTAACCATGTCAGAGGGAATGCTGTTCCTATTACGCATTATGGCATCAGCCATGCTGGGTGCTCGTCACAGCCGTCCTAAAAAACATCAATGGTTTCTCCTATACAGCAAAGGTACGTTGGGATGCATAGAGCAATTATTTCATATCGTATGCTGCTTGGTAATCAAGACCCCTGATGGCAAGTCTAGCGAAGAACGTCTTGCGCGATTTACACACGATCTATGGATGATTTTTCCGGGGAAACATAACGAACGCTATCTTTATGTACTTAGCCAATATGCAGAAACTTTTTTACGGGGCCATTTCATGGATCGCGATTACTTCGTAGAACAGCTTTGGGCCCTTTTTTATGGCGAAGAAGGTGCGGAACCAGAAGGTTGACCGAATGACACGTTGGATGCTGAGAGCTAAAAGGAAAAGAGACGAATGGATTTCAAGACATAGTATAAATGCAAAGATTACTTGGGTGTCGGCGTTTTGTGGATAGAACAGAGTGATCCTGCCCACATAAACGGCGCGAAGTTGGGAGCGTCCGGCGACCGGGGGGAGTTAATTTGATGTAATTGTTATACCTCATTCTCGACTGGCTGCTGGCTTTCTAAATATATCGTCAAATGCAAATTCTGCTTGTTTTCTCAAAGCGGATGAGCTTCCAAACATTTTGAGCACGACAACAGCCCAAGAATGATGAGCATACTCACCTTGATCGATATTGATTCCGCTGACCCTAGAGTCGATTTTAATGCAAGCACCATAATAAGGCTCCGAGAACTTGCCACCAGCATTCAGTTTATTGGCTTTTCGATTCTCGTAACCATTTCGATACTGTTCATTGAAGAGGTGACTTTCTAAGCGCCGCATTACCGTAGCGCATTCACCTCGATAAATTGCCCGAAGACCATTCTGAAGAATAAATGTGCACTCGTTGCCTTCCACCGGGAATGACGTACAGATAATGTAAAGACCAGGGGACCCGTAGACCGATGATAGATCTTCGTATGTGTCTAGATTGCGAATATCCACAAGACGGTTTTGCGACAAGCTTGCTGTCGTCATCTCGCCATCCGACAATTCTCGTAGGAATTGAGAAAATTCATCCCTAATATTGCCAAGGGCTTCTACCTGCGCATCGTGGAGCGATGCTTTCATGGCACTAATATCATAAGGGAACGTATGAACAAGTTCCTCAAGAGCCATTAAAACTGCATTTTCTCTGTGTCGGGGCGCATAAAATGCGCACGCCTCCCTTTTTAACCGTCTGCAGTCGCCTTTTCAGGCAGTACAAACGGATTAACCCTGTGCTCTCAACATCTGGTCCACCCGAACAACATTGGCCAGCGCGAACAGCATGGCCAGCTTGCTGTCGTTTTTCTTCAGGCCACGGTAGCGGGCTTTTACAAAACCAAACTGGCACTTGATGATCCGAAACGGATGCTCAACTTTCGCACGGATACTGGCTTTCAGATACTCGGTGCGGATTCTGACCTTATTGATCCGAGGGTGTTTTTTCAGGATCTTCAGCTTCCCTGGCTGTTCAGCGATGTACCAGTCCGCACTGACATCTTTCAGCTCGTCTCGCTTTTCGGCGCCACGGTAACCCGCATCAGCAAAGATGAATGCTTCTTCACCGTGCAGTAACTGGTCAGCCTGATTGAGGTCATGTTCGTTTGCCGCAGTCGTCGTGAAGCTGTGCGTAAGGCCAGTGCGGGCATCAACCCCTATGTGAGCCTTCATGCCGAAGTGCCATTGATTCCCTTTTTTGGTTTGGTGCATCTCCGGATCACGCTCCCCCGTTTTGTTCTTGGTAGAGCTGGGGGCTTCGATGATGGTGGCATCGACCAGCGAGCCCTCTTTCAGAAGGACACCGGCCTCAGACAGCCATTGGTTCACCTCTTGAAAAACCTGTCGGGCCAGATCGTGGCGTTCGAGCAAGTGCCGAAACTTTAGAATGGTGGTGTGATCGGGGATGGCTTTATCCAGTGACAAGCCTGCAAACAGCCGCATTGAGGCAATCTCGTACAGAGCATCTTCCATGGCTGGATCACTGAGGTTATACCACTGCTGCATGCAGTGAATGCGCAACATGGTGGACAACGGATAAGGCCGACGGCCGTTTCCAGCCTTGGGATAGTGGGGCTCGATAACGGCTTCGAGACGCGCCCATGGAATCAGCTTGTCCATTCGGCCCAGGAACTTCTCCTTGCGGGTCTGACGGCGCTTGTTGCTGAACTCGCTGTCCGCGAATGTAAGTTGCTGATCCATCTTATGCGTCCTCGATCATGTGCAGTCAGCATTATCCCATGTGGCGAACTTGATCACACCTTCCTAAGGTGGCATCAAGGCTTCCCCTCAAAGGCATAACGCCCAGCGTTGGCTTGTGATCTTCCCCCGATAAACCGGACACCTACGCTGTTCATACCGCCGTTGATTCATATTCAACTGGACTCAGGTAATTTAAGCTTGAGTGCAGTGGCTTGTAGGCTACAGGTTACCCTCTAGCATCTCGCCCATCTTCATCTTCAGGGACCCGAAAGCGCCAGTACTTATCGGGCCGAACCCAAACCACAGTGTCAGCATTTAACTTTTTGAACTCGTTCAGCAACTTACGGCCTAAGGAAGCTACGAATAAGTCCGATCCAAGGATCTGAAATGTCGTTATCACCGCCTCAGAGGCGAAAATTCAACACTTTTAACCCTTTTTAACCAGCTGCAATCACCTTTTCAGGCAGTGCAGGCAGATTAACCCTGTGCTCTCAACATCTGGTCCACCCGCACAACATTGGCCAGCGCGAACAGCATGGCCAACTTGCAGTCGTTTTTCTTCAGGCCACGGTAGCGGGCTTTTACAAAACCAAACTGGCACTTGATGATCCGAAACGGATGCTCAA
>JBLXDJ010000043.1:0-5728 GCA_048264105.1 Oceanospirillum sp. | reverse complement strand
GACCTATCCAGGCTGAAGAAAAGCCGGACGAAGATGAGGACGGCAATCGTTACTGCTTAAGTTGTGGCAGTGTTGTTCCACCAAAGCGAATCGAAGCATTACCCAATGCAGTTCGTTGCGTCAGTTGTCAGTCAAGAAAGGAGCTGTGATGGAATACGATTGGGTAAAGACATGGTGGCCTATCGTGTGGGCTGGCGTTTTATCTGTAGTTCAGGTCATTCAGATCTTGCTCTCTAAAACCTACGCCAAACGCGAAGACGTAGAGCAAGTGAAAAGAAATATGGACGAGTTAAAAGCACAGGTTGATGCACTGCCTACCAGAGATGAGATAACCAAGCTCACCTTAGAACTTTCAGAAGCGCGCGGAGAAATGAAAGAGCTTCGCGCTCAAATCCAACCCGTCGAGCATCTGGCACAACTGCTTTTAGAGCAACGTTTAAACGATGATAAATAGAGGTTCATATGTCCTTTAAAGATGTATTAAAAGAAGACCAGCGGTTAGTCATCTTGCGCTCACTTCATGATATGGATGGTTATTCTGCAAACGAATCTGTACTTGATGTTTGCCTTGATACATATGGCCACCAGATTAGTCGTGATGCTGTGCGCACTCACTTGGCGTGGCTGGAAGAGCAAAGCCTAATCACGATCCGAACGGTAGCGGAATGCCAAATCGCAACGCTAACAGGTCGTGGTGAAGATGTCGCAACCGGACAAGCTCGCGTTCCTGGTGTAAAGCGCCCTCGCGCTAAGTAAGGAGCCGCCATGAAGAAGTCCGTTAACCGAAAGTCAAAAATAGAGCTGCTGCCAGAAGATATTCGTGCGCAACTGAATGTGCTTATTCGCAGTGGTGATATGACCCAGAAGGATATCCGAGACGCTGTCAATCAGATGATTGAGGAAGCCGGACTTCCCGACGATGCCAAACTCAGTCGAACCGGATTTAACCGCTATGCAAAACGCATGGAGGATATGGGCCAACGATTACGCCAGTCTCGCGAAGTTGCGGAAGTGTGGATCACAAAACTTGGAGAAGCACCAACCTCTGATGTGGGTAAGTTACTGCAAGAGTTTGTGCGCACGATGGCGTTCGAAACCTCGATGCGTTTAATGGAAGACGCGGATGAAAAACAAGAAGTGATCCCACCAAAAGCGCTTAACCAGTTAGCGCTCGTTGTTCAGCGTATCGAGCAAGCCGCCATGACAAGCCATAAGGTTGAAAAGGAAATCCGTAAAGCCTTTGCTGAAGAAGCGGCAGAACAAGCAGAGCAGATTGTTCGAGAAGCGGGCATCACAGATGAAACTGTTCAATCGGTCAAAAACAAAATATTGGGGATCGCCTAATGGTCAAGCCGACAATTTTAAAGTTCTTCAACTATCAGCATCTGCCCGAAAAGCTCCAGCGAGTGAGTAAGCCATTTCATGATATGGCACACACCTTGGTTAAAGAGCTTCCTGAAAATGAAGAGAGTCAAGTCGCTCTGCGTAAGTTACTCGAAAGCAAGGACGCAGCGGTACGCGCTTTGGTGGAGTAATGGAACTTCCTGCCTTTCTATTTTTCTTTGCTCTTGCCTGCCTACTTTGTGTAGGCGGGATTTTTATTTATGCCGTGTTGCTGATTTGGCAGCTGTGCAAATCAGTTGAGGAGGACGCCAGTGAATACTGAAACCTTCGATGAGAATGATGTATTACTCCCGTATCAAAAGCGTTGGATTGCCGATGAGTCTCCGCTTAAATTGGCGGAGAAAAGCCGTCGAACTGGTATCACCTGGGCGGAAGCCGCAGACGCAGCGTTAACCGCATCCAAGGCGAGAAGCGCAGGCGGAACTCATCACTTCTACGTGGGCTCGAACAAAGAGATGGCGCGCGAATTTATAGACGCTGTGGCAATGTGGGCCAAGGCGTTTAACCATGCAGCCAGTGATGTTCAGGAAGAAGTGTTTCTTGATAAAGATGGCGACAAAGAAATCCTTACATTTGTCGTTAACTTCGCTTCAGGTTTTAAGGTTCAGGCGCTTTCGAGCAACCCTTCTAACCTGCGTGGTATGCAGGGTAACGTAACGATAGATGAAGCAGCATTCCATGAGCGACTAGCCGAAGTGCTAAAAGCTGCCCTGGCATTAACCATGTGGGGTGCGAAAGTTCGTCTTATCTCTACTCACAACGGTATCGAAAACCTCTTCAACCAACTCATTCAAGATAGCCGCGCTGGTAAGAAACGTTACTCGATCCATACCATCACGCTCGATGACGCTTGTCGAGATGGTCTGTACAAACGTATATGCCAGGTTAAGGGGATGGAATGGTCGCAAGAAGCAGAAGACCAATGGAAGTCTGACTTACTGCGTGATACGGCCACCGAAGAAGATGCACTAGAAGAATATTACTGTGTGCCTAAGAATGGCGGCGGTGCTTATATTAGCCGAAGTTTGCGTGAGCGTGCAGCAAGGCTTGATGTCCCTGTTATCAAGTTTACAGGTACAACTGCCTTCAATGAATCGGCTGAAGGCGAGCGTATGCGCGAAATGCAGGAATGGTTGGTCGAGAATGTTGGTCCCGTGGTTAAGGCACTGCCGAAAAACTTACGCCATGCGCTTGGGGAAGACTTTGCCCGAAATGGTGACTTGACGGTCTTCGCGCCTATTACGGTTGAAGACGATACTAAGCGCACCGTTCCATTTCTTGTTGAACTGGCAAATGTACCATTTAAGCAGCAAGAGCAAGCGCTGTACTACATTTGTGATCGCCTTCCTCGCCGTGATGGCATTAAGCTCGATGCGCGTGGTAATGGTCAGTACCTTGCCGAGCAGGCTCGATACAAATACGGGGCTGAGGTTGAAGAAGTAATGCTGTCTGTCGCCCACTACCGCGAGAATATGCCTCGATTTAAAGCGGCGTTTGAAGACGATGAAATCAGCATTCCAAAGCATGAAGATGTCATTACTGACTTGGGGCAAATTCAAATGTATCGCGGCGTGCCAAGTGTTGATGATAAGCGCACTACGGGCAGTGACGGCAATAAGCGACACGGTGATAGTGCGATTGCGATCTTCTTAGCCTTCCTTGCTTCCAAAGAAGACATCACTCGTTATGAGTTACACACCATTAAACCCGATGGCGAAGAAACACAACGTCGTTTTTTCGGCACAGCAAAAGAAAACAACCGATTTGATGATATGCCGCACCATGACTTGCGCGGCAAAGGGATTCGACTATGAGCATTCAGTTTGTTGACAGCAAAGGCAACCCATTAAAGGCCGATAAAGAAATACTCGCAGACGATATTGCGCGCGCCTATACCACCGGAGTTCGCAACCCTCGCCCTGCGAGTGTGGCTTCTGCGTTATCACCTCACCGTCTCGCGGCCTTGTTGCGTAGTGTCATTGATGGCACCAACCCTCAAGACTACATGACGCTCGCCGAAGAAATGGAAGAGCGTGACTTACACTATGCGGCGCAGCTGCGTACACGCAAGCTTGCCGTGGCAGCGATTGAGCCAACTGTCGAAGCGCACAGTGACGATGCGAAAGATGTCGAGATGGCCGAGCGCGTTCGTCAGTTGATGAACGATGACAAAATGCCTGAGCTGTTTTTTGATTTGCTCGATGGCCTAGGTAAAGGCTTGGCGGTTGTGCAGATTTTGTGGAACACCAAGAAAACGCCTTGGATGCCCTACGACTATAAATGGGTAGATCCTCGTTACCTAAGACAAGACCAAGAAACATTAGAGCAAATTTTACTGATTAGTGAAGATGCCCCAAGCGGTGCGCCATTAGAGCCCTATAAGTTTTTAGTGCATACGCCCCGTTCGAAGTCTGGAAGCGTGTGGCGCAATGGTCTCGCGCGTTTGGTCGCGGTGATGTACATGCTTAAGTCGTTCACTATTCGCGATTGGTGGGCGTTTGCAGAAGTGTTTGGTATCCCCGTTCGTGTTGGTAAGTACGGCGCGAACGCCAGCGAAGAAGACATTCAAACGCTCGTCAATGCGGTTGGAAGAATCGCCAGTGATGCAGGCGCGGTCATTCCTGAATCTATGAAAATGGAGTTCATCGAAACGGCGAAAGGCAATGGCGGCAACACTCTGTTCGAAAACATGGCGCGTTGGTGTGATGAACAGACATCCAAAGCCGTGCTTGGTCAAACCATGACCGCAGACGATGGCAGTTCTCAATCACAGGCGAACGTACACAATGAAGTGCGTTTAGATATTGCTGAATGGGATGCACGACAACTTCAGTCTTGTATCAATGAATATCTGGTGAAGCCATTCATCATCCTTAATTGGGGAGTACAAGAGCACTACCCGAAAGTGAAGATTAAGGTTCCTCAGCCAGAAGATTTGAAGATGCTGGTTGATAGCTTGAAGCCGATGATCGACAGTGGAATGAAAGTCTCTGCCTCTGAAGTCCGTGAGAAGTTCGGTCTACGCGAGCCGAAGCCTGATGAAGAAGTTTTGGTTCCCACCGCGCAGCTATCTATGCCAACGGTGGTTGACGAACCAGGTTTAAACCGCTCACAAATTGCGATCAACCGAGTGGCTAAATCATCAGAACAGGAAATTGATGACATGACGGATGATGCCATGAGCGAATGGGAAGAAGTGGCAGAAGACTTTATGAACCCAATCATCAAACTTGCAAACGAATCCGACAGCTATGAATCGTTTTTAGAAGCGTTGCCTGGTTTGCAAGCTGAGTTAGGTGCAGAAACCTTTGTCGAACAAATGGCGCTCTACATGTTCCAAGCGCGAGGACTTGGAGATGTGAAGGATGCCTAAAGATATTGTCCCAAAAGAAGCATTAGATTGGTTTAAGCGTAAAGGTATAGAGCCTGGCTTTGATTATCGTGATGTGTGGCGGCAAGAGCATAGCAACGCATTTACGGTGGCAAAGATGCTTAATGCGGATTTGTTGACGGATGTAAAAGCCATTGTTGAGCAGGCCATTGAAGAGGGACAAACCTTTGAGCAGTTTCGAGAGATACTAAAACCACTGCTGGTTAAGTCTGGTTGGTGGGGGATCCAAGAGATGGTTGACCCACTAAGCGGAGATTCAAAACCCGTTCAACTTGGCAGTGAAGGCCGTTTAAAGACGATTTACAAAACCAATATGCGCACTGCTCGCGCAGCCGGACAATGGGAACGCATCGAGCGAACCAAACGCGCCATGCCCTATTTGCTCTATCAGCTTGGTCCATCTTTTGAACATCGCTTGCAGCATGAAAAATGGAAAGGTCTATTGTTGCCCGTTGATGATGCTTGGTGGAATGCTCACATGCCGCCGAATGGTTGGGGGTGTAAATGTTGGATCCGCCAAGTGTCGCGCTTTGAAGCAGATAAGCTTATTAAAGAAGGCAAGGTGTCAACCAGTGCGCCAGATGATGGCACTAAGCGATGGGTAAATAAGCGAACGGGTGAAGTTGAAGTGCTACCAGAAGGTATTGAGCCAGGTTGGGATTATAACCCTGGCAAATCGAGAGAAGCTTCTCTTTCTGCTGACCTCGCTGAAAAAGAATTGATGATGCGCCAGACGCTCTCTGAGGGCTTGTAAACAAATTATCGCTACAATGTGTCGTTTAAAATTGTTCAAACAAATCTGGCGCGATTTAAACGGTGTTTAAACATGGTCTATCACTGTGTTTTAGGTGAGTTTGTCGGTTTGCGCTTGATAAGCTGATTTTTTCCGGTAATCTTTAAAGCCTTAGCCCCCCTCCAAATCTCATTCAATAG
>JBLXDJ010000042.1:0-6282 GCA_048264105.1 Oceanospirillum sp. | reverse complement strand
TAATTGTTTGCTATTCGCACGAATAACAACTTCACCAAGAATGCGTCCCATGACGTTAACTCCCCATTAAAGTTTGAACTGCATCAGAGCCGCGAAGATACGGAACTGATTCACGATGTCAGGCTTGAATACACAGTTCAGACGGTTCTGGTCACTGGTATCACGATAAACTTCCAATGTTTCTTTGAACCCTTCGAAGTCTTCCATTAGGCCACTTGGCACCCAATCATTATTGGCAAGCTCAAGAACCGCATTGCGCATAATCTTTGGTGTCACGACGGGCTGAGCTGGGTCAAGGCGATCAAGAACATCATCATTCGCCAGCTTATGACGAGGGAAGCGGTTAGTTACCATCGTACGCAATGAGTAACGCAAATAACCTAGCGTTGCTGGGGTAGTGATATCTAGGTAACTTGGGTCTGGGTCGCCAAAGCTATTCTCACGGTACATAGACACCTCACGCTCAATCGCGACTTCGTTACCTGGCGTAACCATGTAAGTTGCAATGCCATCATGGAGAAGTAAGTTGCGCTCGGTCATATCCCACTGGGTATTTTTAGCCGGTGGCAAGATACCTTTCATCACTAACGTTTGCAGTGGACGAGCTGGGTCGATACCAAGTGAATAAGAGGCTTGACCTGCATAAGATGCCGCCCATTCCCAAGGTGATTGCGGCGCATGGTTCGTTCCCATACAAGTAAATAGGAAGTCATTGCGTGCCTGACCAAAAGCCCCCGTCTCTGCGAACGTGCCACGAAAAGCGGTGTACGCAATACCTTCAATCATTTTTAGCGGCCCCCAACGACTGACCAACTCGTCACGCAGAGCATTCATAGACTGAGTGTCGTTAAATGGCATCACGATATGGTTGTACCATTCGTTCGGGATTGCAGATATCACTTCGCTCATATCTGGTGTGCCTGCACCGCCAGTCATTTCAGTGATGGCTAATGTAACACCGCCTGGTAATACTTCACCGTCGTAGTAGTTGTAACGGATATCGATATCGTCACCCGTAATACCCGTCCACTTACAAGTGAACTCCACGATGTTTGTTGAATCCGCTTTTAACGCTGCCGTCACTGGCAGGTCGGTGTTTTCAGTTACAGCCGCAACGATGGCCGTCGCAATTGAATCAGCATCGTCCGTATCTTTTACGGTGACTTGCACGCTTTCACCTGCAATCAACAAGTAGATCACGCCTGCTTTCACGGTAGAGGTAGTGACAGCAATTTCACCTTTTGCTGCGGTTGCCGCTAAATCTTCAACACCAAGTGCATAGACATCCGTAAACTGGTTGTCCTTGCGGAATTGCTTCAACGTACGGGAAAGCATCGCGCCTTTACCGTAAAGGTCATCGATTTGGCTTTCGCTTGTTGTAATGCGATTGAGCGTTAGCGGCGTTGCACTTCCACCCGACAGCTGTTGACCAATCACCAGCACCTTTTGTGCAAGTGCTGGCGTACCAGTTAGCGCTTGGCTGTTATCGATTTCGATATAAACCAATGGCACACGGATATCATTAGGAATTGAGCCCAGAGCCATGCTTATTCTCCTTTCGTTTCAGAATCAGCTTTTGCTTTCTTTGCAGCCGCTGCGAGTTTTGTTTTGTGCTTCTTTGCCTTAGCATCGGCAAGCACATCACCATCATTGATTCGGCGAACCCAATAAGAAGAACGCGCGACTTCTTCTCCGTCAAAAGAGAGATAGCCACCATCTGGCTTGCGTACTGGCACGAGCTCTTTAGCCGGAATTAAGAAAATCATTTTTGTATTGGAAGACATAAAAAGTCCTTAGTTACTGGGGAAGTTTTACTTCACCTTCGATTGCTGGCACTGTCTCATCGTCTGAAATTTCACCCCTTAAGCCAAAGGTAATGAAGTCATCCAATGAACCTAAATCAATCTCTTCATCGAGATACCATTGCTGTGACCAAGTGACCGACCAAATAGCAATACCAAGCTCATCAATTTGTCCGTTGTACAAGTTATCAGCGCGAACATTTGCAACCTGGGAGTAAGCCGTTGGCAATGCGCTTCGGTCCATGATTGAACGAACTAATCGACCAGTAATCACTTCTGCTCGTGTGTCTTTGGTGTAACCCCACTGGTCTGTTGTAAATACGTAGGCAACAAAATTAACGTTGCCGATCAAGCGACCACCAATAGTGTCGTACTCAGTCACTCGTAAAGCAGCAACACGAACGCCACCCCCACGGCGTCCCATCCATCGTTTGATGTCTTCCGCCTTATCGAACCGACCAATGTGTCGCTCAACTGCTGCAACTTTATCGAGCTCTTTCTCTTGGCCCTCAAGCACAGGTTTAAGGTATTGAACAATCTCTTCGCAGGCCCAAACGGTTGAGCCAGTAGTATTAAAATCGGGGCGGCTCATGGCAGAAGCTCCTTCCAAAAATCACCAATCACGGCGTAAACCTCCTCCTGGTTATCTCGACTCAGACCCAAGAACTCGCGCTGTGGAACATTCATTTGACGCGTAAACGCGCTCACAGACTGATAGACCGGAAAAGCCAGCGCTTTACCAAAGGCTTGTGTAATAAGGCGCGTGTGCGCAGCCACTTGAACCGCACCAGAAAAGCCGTCTTGATGAACGCCAGAGTAAGGAAGTGGTGAACCAATTCGCACTTGATTTCGCTGCACGATGTAGGTGATGGAGTCCAGTAAATCCCCATCCCCCTGGAGCAAGGATTGATTACCGTGTCTAGTCTTGGCGTAAGATGGAGACCAATCATCCCAAGGGCTACCATCTGGCGATGTTTTTTCATCTGCAATTCTTCTCCTGGTCTGGCTTTCCACCACTGCACCCATTGCTTCAAGCAGCTCCGCTTTGTGCTTTGGGTCGCCTAGCGTCGCTATCAGCTCTTCATAGCGCTGAAGTTCTTCTAAGCCAGTGACGCGAACCGCTTGAGCCATCAAAGCACTCCTTTCAGGCTTTTGCGTGTGAACTGACGTTCGTTGTCTTGAACCAACTCGAGAACCGCTTGAGCCATCAAAGCACTCCTTTCAGGCTTTTGCGTGTGAACTGACGTTCGTTGTCTTGAACCAACTCGACCTTACCGACACTGCTTTCCTGCGGTGCTTCAATCGTTGGCAAGCCAAGCTCTCGCTTACCGTTGGAAATTTCACGCAACGTTTCAAGCTGCATCTTGTAGCGCTCTTCGAGAAGGTTTGTTGCTTGCTGATCTCGGTCAGCAAGCCAATAGAAAGCAATGATGATGGCAATCTTGTTCAAGATACCCGGCACCGTTGGCAAAGGCAGCATATAACGACGGCCAAGAAACGAATCAATTTCTTCATCCGCCTGGTCTAGAGCTTGGTTAATCCATGTGTCGTTAAGTGTGTTGGTGTCACGGTCTACCGCGAAGTTCCACAACATCTGTGAGTCACGGTCTAGTAGGTCTTGCTTGGTTGCGTAGATTGCCATCGTATTACTCGCTATCGGTTATAGTTGTTCGATGTCGATCACATCCGACAATTCGACAGTCTCAACGTCAAGGTTGGGCTCTCGATGGACGCGCTCTGCCTTTTCTTTAGACATGAACAAAATAAGCTCAGATTCGATATCTTCCTGAGCCACAATCTCAGGCTGGTCTTTCGGTTCTTCGTCAACCACAAGCAAGATCGTTTCTTTCTGACGCTGGAACTGAACACCTGAGCGCCAAAAACCTTGATTTGATTTAGAGCGAACTTTAAGAGCGCCGAGAATACCGAGACTATCAACACCAGCGACAGCGTCATCGCCAGCACCATCCGTTGAAGTTTGAGCTTCACCTTTTTCATTGCCATTTCCTTCTGGTGTTTTTGCTGCATTATCAGCTTTCGACTCTGAAGAGACTTGCTTGGCTTTTTCATTGGCTTCAGCTTTCGCCTTAGCTTCTGCTTCTTGCTTCGCTTTGTCTTCTTCCGTTAACGCGTCCTGTTTGGTTTGCGTTGGTTCTGGTGCGGTACTTGCTCCCACTGTTTTTGAATCAGTCTTAGCGGTGGACTTTGCGGAGCTAGTTTTTTTTGCAGTAGTTTTAGATGCTTCACTCACGGTGAACTCCTTTTAAACAAGGTTTAATTATGGCTTAACGCCCCACAAACTGAAGATGGCACCTGCCGACGATGGCAAACCATTCGCAGCAGCAAATGAAATAATGGAGACTTGTTTAGACGAATCGGATGTATAGTGACGCCAGCGAAACTTACTGCCAGCTTTTACATCAACCGAGATGGTGTAATCGATGGTTCGTTTTTCACTGGTGGTTTGCGTATTTAAAGTGATAGGTCGCAATGAACCTTCGTACGGAACCCAAGCCTCTGTGACATCGTCATAGACTTCGACAAAGATCCCCCAATCAATAATCGACGTTCCAGTTTGCTCTCGCCAAGCACTTACACTTAGCGTCGCCATGCCAGAAAAGTCCTGATTGAAAGTTACTTCACCTGTCAACAAGTCAAGGGTGACCGCTAAATCACTTAAGGGAATTTGATTAAACTGAATCGTTTGAGGCGCGTAATCCGCTGTTAAGGTCTGCTTCAAGTCATTTGCATCTTGTGTAACAAAGCTTGCACGCAATAACACTTTAGGGACCACAAACGGACGACATTCACCAAACATAATCAGTACTCCGTAACCACGACATCACCGCCAGAAGATAGGGTTCGCCCCCAAACCTTCATCAATTCAGAGGTGTTAACTTGGAAACCAACGGATTTCAGTTGTCTCAGGTTATGTCCTTCCTTAAACGAGGCGTCCGGCTTAGTCTCTGCAACCCAATAGAGCAAAGTCGAGCTGGTTTGGTTTTCAAAGCAGCCTTTTTCCTTTGCGCTTAGCTCTGTCCAATCATTGCCGACTACAGGAACAATCTTGCTAGCCATATGTTTCTCCAGTTAAACGTGGCGGTGAGTGAACACCGCCAGCCCATCATTGCCTAGTGGCTAATAAGCGGTTACGTCTTATGCACTAATCAGTGGTGATACAACAATTTCAACATCGTTGTAGTAGATGTTTGAATCACCGCCTTCGATCAACATGCGAGCAATGAGCTTCTTCGCTGCCGCTTCGTTGTCAGGACCAACCACCAACTTGGTTGCACGTACACCGATTGGCGTGCCGTCTACCTTCTTCATCTTTTGTAGTAACTTCTTAGCTTCTTCGTAGTTCGCATCCGTCAGTGCGGCTTTAGAACCAATCGCCAATTGAGGGAATGAGAAGCCAACGTTACAACGGCCATCAACACCCGCTGCGTATTTGTTGTTGAACCAGGTGTATTCTTCTGTCGGGTTCATGTTCTTAAACACAAACGGACGACGGTTTTGATACACGACAGGCTTGAGTACTTTCGTGTCATCAATCAGGAACCACGGTTCACCAGTATCTGTTGACGGGTCACCAACGACGTTAGAGAACGTTGTTGCTGGCGTCGTCTCTAGTGGGTGGTCAGTATCAAAATAGTTTTGGCCGTCATAACACAACGTGGTAAAGCCAGCTGCGAGCAACGGATAAGCCAACGTATCAGGGAAGTAAGCGACTTGGTCACCGTAGTTCTGCGCGATAACGCTGTAATGACCAATTTGATCATCATCCACTTCATCACGAGAAATTGAGATCGAGCTTTCCCATGTCTTGTTGACGATTGAGTAACCATGTTTACCAAGGTCAGCAAGTTGACGATCACCCACCCATTCGACAATGCCAGGTAAGTCTTTAAGCCAGCCATAGAAGTTCTGTGCACCAGAGCTTGGAACTTCGGTGGCAATCATTGACCATTGTGGATTTGCTGCATTAAGGCCACGTGTGTACGCTGCCGACATCGTCGCCTGTAGCGCTTCAATTACTTGAGCTTCAGTCGCCATTATTTAGCTCCTACATTCATTGTTTGTTTTGCCGCGAGGAATTCTTCTTCCGTCACGCCCATCTTGCGGCACAGTGCCACTTCATGCTCTTCGAGCTTCGGCTTGCCGTCTTTATCTTTTGGCGTTTCCACCTGACGGTTCGTTGCGATTTGTGGCGCACCTTCAATAAACTTCGCAAACTGCTCACGACCTTTTTCGCTACTGCAAAGACCGACGTACATGTCTTTGTCTGCTGGTGCCACTTTGCCGTCGTCGATAGCAGACTGAACGATCGCTTCTACCTTCTGCTGATTAATTTCAGCCAGTTCAGCTTCAGCTGTTGTGGCGCGATTCAGCGCAACTTCGTAAGTGTCTTTTGGCACAAACAAGTTCAGGTCTGGCGTATTTGCACGGTTGAGCGCGACTTCTTTCTCTGATTGCAGAG
>JBLXDJ010000041.1:0-6386 GCA_048264105.1 Oceanospirillum sp. | reverse complement strand
AGCACTGCTCCTGTTCCAGCAGCCATTTGGCTTTACGGCGCTGCTGGGTCTGATCGGCCTTGGGGGGATTCTGATGCGCAACACCATGATTCTGACCCAGCAGGTGCAGGACAATTTCGACACCGGCATGGTGGTGCGTGATGCCGTCATTGAAGCAGCGGTGCAGCGGGCACGCCCCGTGATACTGACAGCACTGGCCGCGATGCTGGCCTTCATCCCGCTGACGCTGGATCTGTTCTGGGGGCCACTGGCCTATGTGCTGATCGGTGGTGTGGCGGTGGGTACGATGATTACCCTGCTGTTTGTCCCTGCGTTGTACGCGCTCTGGTTCAAGGTCAGCAAGATCTGATACGGCTGCATGCTGCCGACATTACGCGACAGACAACTTGACCAATAGCGCCCCGGGTTCCGGCTGCACAGTTGCAGTGACTGGTCCGAGAGCACTCAATCTTTCAGTGAAGGGTTACACGGCGGGACTAAAGCCCGACAGATGTGCTGCCGGGCTTCATGGTTGCACTGGTCTATTACGCTTTGGTCTTGCGCATTCCAAACATGCCAAACAGGCCAAGCAGGCCACTCAGAGCGAGTATGCCGAAAAGGGGCAAAGTCGGAACAGGTGTTACCTGTGCTGGTGCTGGTGCTGGCGCGGCCACATCGTTATCAAGGGCCACGCCATTGATATCACTCAAATCCTGAAAGTGGTAATTGCTGTCAGAGCTGATAGACGGGTATACCACCACGGTAAATGGCTGATCACCATCTATGTTCGTATCATCAACTGCTGTTACATCGAACGTCGCGGCATAGCCATTACCAGCATTAAGAACTACTGTGGCGGTCGATACCGTCGCTTCGCCCCCGGGGATACTTACACCGATAGAGATATCATTTGTGGGCGGGGTAAAGCCAGCCACCGATACGGTTACAGTCTGCGATGTTCCCTCGGTTAGATAGAATGCGCCGCCACTGGCAGGGTCCATGATAATGGTATTGATGCCTTCGATGTTTCGATTGGTGACGCTAACGTCCGTAGACAGCACACCGTTGAATGAAGCGGTACCTCCTGTCGCGGTCGTGGCATGCCCAATCGTGTACTGATTGTCACCATCATTGCCGTCGCCGGATGCACCGGGCGTAACGGTGATCGTTTGTGGCACGTCCCAGTTGGCATCAGTGAACAAGACAGCTCCACTGACCGTCCCCTCAGTCACGTCGTTGCTTGTTGGTGTTACCGTGACAGTCTCGCCAGCGCTGGGCGCTTGATCCAGAACCACAAAGTAGGTGACCGCTGAGCCGTCTTCGTTGGTCAGCAGGGTAGTAGGTTCTATGTTGACCTGTATTGCGGCGGTTGCCTGAGTGGCAAGCAGCAAGGCAGCCCCAAATACTGGAAGGCGGTTATACATGGTTATTATCTCCAAAGAGGGGCCTGATTTGGCATAGTCATCGACGGGGTGGTTTGGCTTGCTAAATAACACCGCAGCCATAACCTGACTGTAAGCTTAATAGACGGAGGTGGCCATCGCAACCTGCAATCTTTAAGCACTGGCCAGTGCTGAAGAGATCACCGTGTATGGCAGTTGGAGACGCTGGCTGGCGACTCGTCTAGCATAATCGGTTTGCCCTTTTTATTGGTACTGCGCCAGCCCTTCGTTGGCGCGCCCTGATTTGTGGCAGGGTGTTCAGGCGTGCCCCACTTGGGGGCGGAATCGGAAGGTTGTATGTTGTCATGGGATCAGGTGCGGTGCCTGTTACCGGATTATGCTCTGTAGTGGCCTGCTTGTTGCATCCGTTCTGTGTACGAATCACAGATCAGGGTCTGCATCATGTTGTTGAATACCAAACGAGGCCCTGCCAGCAACCATGTACCCTCTAGTGTGCTGGCATCCGTCACGCTGGGATTGGAAGAGTTCATTGAAGCACAGGGCGGACATAGTGCTGAAGTTCTGGCGCGCTCTGGCCTGAAATCCGGCCTCTATGAGAAGCCCAATCGCCACATTCCACTGAAACATTATTGTAACTCCATGCATGAGGCTGCACGCTCTACCCATAACGAGCACTTTGGGCTCTGGTTCGGTGAGCAGTTCGACCCTGAAGGGCTGGGGCTGTTCGGTTTTCATGCGATCACCTCGGCAGACTTGCGGGCGGCGATCCACAGTATGCAGGAGTACTTTCCGGTATTTCAGCGTAACAGTCTGCTTCAAATGACAGTCAGGAATGGCATCTGCGAGCTTGAATATCGCCTGTTGGATGGCGATATCATGGATCGGCGTCAAGATGCTGAATTGACAGTAGGCATGCTCAATAATGTACTGCGCCGCGCCATGGGAGAGCAGTGGTCACCGCTCGAAGTACACTTTCAACATCCGGCGCTGGTTGATGCGGGGCAGCATCGTGAAGCGTTTCAGTGTGATATTCGGTTTCGGCAAGAGAGCAATCTGATCCTGTTCCGTGAGTCCTGTCTGAATCAGCCGATGCCAGATGCCAATGCAATGCTGAACAATGTTACCCGTGGCTCCATTCTGGAGTTGGCTGGTGTGGTGCAACAGAATCTGAGTACGGTACAGCGTACCAAGAGTGAGATTATCGAGCTGTTGCCCAATGGAGAGGTCAGCCTGGATCTGGTCGCCAGCCGGCTCAACCTGTCATCGCGCACGCTGCAACGTCTGCTGTCAGCGGAACAACAGTCGTTCAAGGGGGTTATCGATGAAGTTCGTGAGGAGCTGGCCATTTGTTACCTTGGCTATGAGCGCCTCAGCATTTCCGAAGTGGCCTACCGTCTGGGTTACTCTGAGGTCAGCGCGTTCACTCGTGCCTTCATCCGCTGGAAAAACATGAGTCCCAGTGACTGGCGCGTGCGGTAATTTCCCTCTTTGACATCCGGTGCCAACGAAATGGCGCCAGAAGTCAAAACTTCAGTTTCTGCGGTCAACTGTTTTTCCCACGCCCTCTGAGACACTGAAACCGTCCAACATCTACGAGGATGGTTTCCATGTCACAGATGCCAAATGTTCTGCCTTCTGTATGGGTTTGCCCACCAGAGAACGCGCTTGAAGAAGCCTGTCTTTTTCTGGAGCGCCATAACGTCAAATATATATTGGCTCAGTTTGTCGACCTGCATGGCGGCATCAAGAGCAAAGCGGTTCCTGTCCATTGCCTGAAAGGTCTGTCTGAAACCGGTGCAGGTTTTGCCGGTGGTGCAATTCTCGGTTTCGATATGACACCGCAAGACCCTGAATTCATGATGGTCGCTGACCTGTCCACGTTGGCATTGTTGCCCTGGTTGCCCGGTTACGCCTGTATTCGTGGTACCGGTATGGTTGGCGATGCGCCTTATCCGCTGGACCCGCGCAATGTATTGGCGGCGCAGACCGCACGCTTGAAAGCGCGTGGCCTGCGTTTCATGACCGGCCTTGAACCGGAGTTCTATCTGCTCAAGCGAGATCAGGAGGGCAGAGTGGCTCCGTTTGATTCCACCGATACCCTCGACAGGCCAACGTATGACTATCAAGGGCTGACTCGCAACGCCGCATTCCTTGAAGGGCTGTACGACGCGCTGACGGTGATAGGGCTTGATGTCTATCAGATTGACCATGAGGATGCCAACGGCCAGTTTGAGCTCAACTTTAAATACGATGAAGCGTTGCAGTCGGCGGACAACATGCAGTTCTTCAAAATGGCGGCGAAAGAGGTTGCCAATGATTTGGGGGCGATCTGCAGTTTCCTGCCCAAGCTATCCGCTACCACCACGGGTAATGGCATGCATGTACATTGTTCGCTGGTGGATGAAACAGGTAATAACATTTTCCATGATGCCACTGATCCCAGCGGCATGGGGTTATCGAAAACGGCCTACCAGTTCATCGCAGGTGTCATGGAGCACGCGCCAGCACTGGCTGCATTGCTGTGTCCGTCGGTCAACTCATACAAGCGGCTGATCACGGGCACACCGCAAAGCCCAAGCTGGGCCCCCGTTTTCATCGCGTACGGCGATAATAACCGTTCCGCCATGTTGCGCATCCCCTACGGTCGGATCGAAGTGCGTATCGGCGATAGCAGCATGAACCCCTACCTGGCTACGGCTGCCATCATAGCGGCCGGTTTGGATGGGATTGATCGTGAGCTTGAAGCCCCAGAAGCTCATTCCCTCAACTTCTACGACCTGACTCCCGAAGAGGTAGATGAACTCGGTGTTGCCCGCTTGCCCGAAAACCTGAATGAAGCCTTGAAAGCACTGGCTGAGGATACCTTTCTTGCCGAAGCGTTGGGCGAACGTCTGATCGACAGTTTCCTGCGATTGAAGCGGCAGGAGTGGCATGAATACCATCGCGCCGTTTCCGAGTGGGAAATCAACCGCTATCTGACTTTTTACTGATTGGAGCATCCAACATGATCACACTGACTCAAGCGCAGATCGCCCAATTTCGTGAAGACGGCTTCCTGATCGTCGACAAGATTATTGAACCCGAAGCCGCTGCCGAGATTCTGGAAAATTTTGAAGGGGTTTTTGAAGGTCACTACCAAACGGGCATTAAACCGGATGAAGTGAATCTGCCAGTGGGTGAGCCGCCCTTTACCAGGCAGATCTGTAATGCGTGGAAATCAGACCTTTCCGTTGCCCGCCACATCCTGTCCGAGAATCTCGGCAAGGCATGTGCAGAGCTGGGCGGATGGGATGGTGTCCGGTTGATGATCGACAATTTGTTGTGGAAGCCAGTGAACGGTCGCTCAATCGGCTTCCATCAGGACAGTATGTACTCGCTCTGGATCGACAAGCCTGAGTTGGTGAGCTGCTGGGTAGCGCTGGATAAGACGACGGCTGATGGTGGTACGTTGGTGTATATCAAGGGGTCACACAGATGGGGTGAAGCTAAACCGATCATGCAATTTCATGGCCCCGAAGATGATCTGAAAGAGGTGCGAGAGTGGGCCAAAATCCATGGTTTTGAGCTGGAACTGGTACCGATTGTTGTGCCTCCGGGCGGTGGTGCTTTCCACGATGGCTGGCTCTGGCATGGCTCTCGGGTCAATAAGGCTGATGTGCCGAGACGCGCATTGGCAGCACACTTCTTCCAGCATGATATTCAGTTCAATCCGGAACGGATAAGCATCGGCAATGGCCCGATCTACGGCAAGTACAAGAAGCTGGGCTCCAACGAAGTAGATGAAGGCTATTTCCCGATCACCTACCGCGAAGACGGCTATCGCACACCGGGTCTTGACGAGTATCTGGAGAAAGGAGTCGTCTGATGAGGATTGTTGCCATCATGGCTGGCGGGATGGATGGCCCCGCCGAATCGGGTCGTATAGGCGAAGTCGTTGCAGAGCGTGGGGGAACCCTGCACTGGTTCTATCGCCGCAAGGGTGATGTGCTGCCGCTGGATATTGACGCGTTTGATGGCCTGATCATCTTTGGTGGTGAGGTCAGTGTCCATGACCCGCTGCTTCAGCCCTATTTCGATGACCTGGCTGATCTGATTCGTCGGTTCGCCTCCGCTCGCAAGCCGGTGCTGGGATCTTGTCTGGGGTGTCAGTCAATTGCCTATGCCTTTGGTGCAACAGTAAAGCCACAGGGCTTTCTGGAGTATGGTTTTACGTCATTGCAACTGACTGAAGCTGGGCAAGACGACCCGCTGCTGAAAGGAACTGAGTTACAGCCGAAGCTGTTCGAAATGCATTCGGACACGTTTGACCTGCCCGAAGGTGCTACGTTGCTGATGAGCGGTGAGGCGGTCAGACATCAGGCCTATCGCCTGGGCGATCTGATCTATGCCTTTCAATGCCACTTTGAAGTGACGCCGGAGATCGTGAATACCTGGAACCGCCGCGAGTTGCTTGGCGATCCTGCCCAGGATCAAGCTCGCATAGTGGAGCTTGTCGCACAGGCACAACAGGACTTTACGCAGTACCAGGCGGCGCAGACGGACTTTGCTCGCACGCTGGTAAACCGTTGGCTAGACCTGATCGACACCACTCAGATTTAGAGGAAAACGCATTGGCAGCCAGGATTAAAAACACCCTCACCTTGGCGATGATTCTGTCGGTGTTCTATCTGGATACTGATAAAAAATCCTGATTCGGTCGTACCACGACACGCCACCTTCGGGTGGCGTTTTTGGGTTCTGCACTCTGAATGAGGTTTTGTGTGCCTGAGGTTGAGGTAGACTCTAACCCCGACAGTCAAGAATCGAGTTCTGCCATGTTGAATAGACTGAACTTCCTGCACCTGTATCACTTCTGGATCGTCGCCCGAGAAGGCAGTATGGCGCGTGCTGGCCAGATCCTGGAGTTGACACCGCAGACGCTGAGTAGCCAGGTCGCTGCGCTTGAAAGCGAAATGGGTGGGCTTTTGTTTCGTCGAGAGGGCCGCGGGTTGCGCTTAACGGATC
>JBLXDJ010000040.1:0-6391 GCA_048264105.1 Oceanospirillum sp. | reverse complement strand
GTTTGATGCGCCGCTGGATGCCGATGCGCTGGCGCGCAGTGCCGATTCACCACAGGCACGGCGTGAAATCTATGCCGTCAGTGTCGCGATCATTGATGAACAGAACCCCATGGAGCGTGCCTGGCTTAACCAGTTGGCAACCGCGCTGCAGCTCGAACCGGCACTGGCAGCTGAGCTGGAGCGTCAGGTGCTGAACACCGTTAACGGGTCATGAAGCAGGTAACAATGTCCAAGCGTTTGATCATTTTTACCGGTGCCGGTGTTTCCGCCGAGTCCGGAGTACCTACCTTTCGCACTGGGCCGGATGGCCTTTGGCACAATCACCGTATCGAGGATGTCTGTCACATCGACACCTTTGAGCAAAATTACGACCTTGTGCATGCGTTTTACAATGCCCGCCGTACGGCGCTGCAAGGGTTAGAACCCAACGCCGCGCATCAGGCGATTGCCGAACTGCAGCAATGCTACGGCGATCGGGTAACGTTGATGACCACCAACGTAGACGATTTGCACGAGCGTGCCGGCAGCACGAAGGTGGTGCATATCCACGGCAACCTGCTGGAGCTGGTTAATCTGGCCGAAGATGAGGTGCAACCGATCGGCTATGAGGCGTTTGATCACGTTGCTCACCCGCCACACTTCAAGCCCAATGTGGTGTTCTTCGGCGAGGTGGCGCCGGTCTATCGTGACCTGTTTACCCTGATGAATTCATTGACCCGACATGATCTGGTGCTGGTGGTCGGCAGCAGCGAAACGGTGATCCAGTTTTGCCTTGAAGCTTACAGCGGCAGTAACGGCGCGGCGACGATCCTCTATATTGATCCGACAGACACCTGCCCCTATGACCGTTTGCTCGGCCCTGGCCTGAAGCCCTATACCGAGCATTACCGCATGGGTGCAGTGGAAGCGTTCCGCGCCGGCTCACCTGTGCGCAAATGGGTCGAGCGTTGGTTGGGTGGCCCCGGGGAGTAACCCATGCAACTCACCTTTCTTGGCACCTCATCCGGTGCCCCCACCCGACAGCGCAATGTCAGTGCTACCGCCATTCAGCCCGAGCGAGGGCGGCAGTGGGTGCTGGTGGACTGCGGTGAGGCGACCCAGCATCAGCTGCTGCGTACTCGCCTGTCACCGCTGCAGTTGCAGGCGGTTCTGATCACCCATGTGCATGGCGATCACTGTTACGGCTTGCCGGGGCTGCTGGCATCCTGTCAGCTGAATGGTCGTACTGAGCCCTTGACGCTGGTGGGGTCGGCGGCGGTCTGGCGTTATCTGCAGGCCGTGATTGAGCATACCGAGCTGCGCATTGACTATCCGCTGGAGTTTCTGGAGGTGGGCGATACATTGCAGCTGGAATGCGGCGGTTTTGTAATCACCTCAGCTGAACTCAGTCACCGTACCGAGTGTTGGGCCTACCGGCTGCAGGAGGCTCATATTCCCGTACGCTTGGATACCGAACGGTTGCAGGCTGAAGGTGTGATGCCATCGCCGTTGTATGGCCGCTTGCAGCAGGGCGAGCACGTGACGTTACCCGATGGTCGTGAGCTGGATGGGCAGGAATACTGCATCGCCTCGCATCCTGCGCGGGCTGTGGTGGTCGCCGGTGACAACGATCAGCCTGAACTGTTGGGTGAGGCCTGTGAGGGTGTGCAGCTGTTGGTGCATGAGGCGACCTACACTGAAGAGGTGCTGCAGCAGGTAGGACCTGAGCCGCAGCACAGTTGTGCTGCCCAGGTGGCACGCTTCGCCGAGGCGCGCGCTATCCCGGCGCTGCTGCTGACCCATTTCAGCCCACGTTATCTGCTCAGGCCCAGGCGTCCACGCGATCTGTCGATCGAGCTGCTGCGTGCAGAAGCGGCACACCATTACAGCGGCACGCTTTATCTGGCGCAGGATTTTGAGACCTATGGTATAGCCCGTAATGGCGAGGTATCTCTTTTGAGCGAGCAAGCCAGAGATCAGCGGTCGAATCACACTGTATCGAATAGGGAATAAAGCATGCGCAAACAACACCCGCTTGAACTGCTGATACCGCCACCGCTGGTGTTCCTGACGGCAGCGGGTCTTGGCTGGTTTGGGGCCTGGCTCTGGCCGGGCGGGGTGTTGTTCCAACTGCCGCTGTTGTGGATTTTGGTTCCGGTGGTTCTGGCAGGTGTTATGGGGACCTTGGCGGTGTTACATTGCTTTCGTGCGCGCACTACGGTGCATCCGCACTGCCCTGAAAAAACCAGCTGTCTGGTGGCCTACGGCGTGTTTAAGCTCAGCCGAAACCCGATGTATCTGGCGCTGCTGCTGTTGCTGACCGCATGGATGCTGCAACTCGGGCACCTGCTGTCGCCGCTCTGGCTGGCGGGGTTTGTGGTCTATATCACCCGCTTTCAGATCCGGCCGGAAGAGCGGGTGCTGCAGGAACTGTTTGGTGATGAGTATGATGCATATTGTCGTACAACAAGACGCTGGATGTAACCGGCCTGTAAGCATCAAAGAACAGCTTCAATTGCCTTTCTAAGTTTGTTGCTGTCAGGGGATGTCATGCTGGAAAACGCCGCCGTGACTTTGCCATCACGATCGATCACGTACTTGTAGAAGTTCCAGCGCGGCGGGGTGTCACTCTGGCGGGCAATCTCGCGAAAGATGGGGTGAGCATTGTCGCCCTTGACGTGAATCGGGCTGAACATGTCGAAGGTCACGCCGAAGTTGACGAAGCAGACCTCGGCGCTTTTTTCCTCGTTTTTGGCTTCCTGATTGAAATCATCCGACGGAAAGCCAACCACCATCAATCCCTGATCCTTGTAGCGCTGATGCAGCGCTTCCAGTCCTTCAAACTGGCCGGTAAAGCCGCAGAAACTGGCGGTGTTGATCACCAGCATGGGTTTTCCGGCAAAGCGTTCGCGCAGGTCGACTACTTCGGCTGAATGCAGTCGTTTAAGTTGGTGGTGATAGAGCGCATCGGTGTTGGGCTCTGAAGCCGAAGCGGAATGTCCGAACAGCAGGGCACACAGGGTTGTCAGTAAACGTTTCATTTTGTTCTCCGTTTTAGACTGTTACGCATGCCCTGGCTGTCCGGTTCAGAGTGTCAGATCAGTTGTGGGCCTGAGCCAGAGCCTGATCCAGATCGGCGATCAGGTCATCAACGTGCTCGATGCCGATCGACAGGCGCACCATTTCCGGTGAAACGCCGGCGGATTTCAGTTCCTCGTCATTTAGCTGGCGATGCGTGGTCTCGGCCGGAATGGAGGCCAGCGACTTGCAGTCACCGATGTTCACCAGGCGCAGGAAGATCTGCAGAGCGTCATAGAACTTGCGCGTACCTTCGCGGCCTGAGTTGAGACCAAAGCTGAGAATACCGGATGCCTTGCCGTCCATGTACTTCTGCGCCAGGGCGTAATCCTTGTGGCTGGGCAGGCCAGCATAGTTCACCCAAGTGACGTCTGGATGGTTCTCAAGGTATTCGGCCACCTTCTGTGTGTTCTCACAGATGCGCTCCATGCGCAGGGAAAGGGTTTCCAGACCCTGCAGCAGCATAAAGGCGTTCATCGGTGACAGCGCCGCGCCCATGTTGCGCAGCGGTACTACGCGAGCGCGGCCGATAAAGGCAGCCGGGCCGAATGCTTCGGTGTAGACCACGCCATGGTAGGACACATCCGGCTGATTCAGCAGCGGGAAGCGCTCCTTGTTCTCGGCCCAGGGGAATTTGCCGGAATCGACAATCACGCCGCCGATGGTGGTACCGTGGCCACCGATATATTTGGTGGCCGCGGTCACGATGATGTCGGCACCCTGTTCAATCGGGCGCCACAGTGACGGGCTGGGGACGGTGTTGTCCACCACCAGTGGTACACCGTGACGGTGAGCGATTTCGGCCATCTTTTCGATGTCGGCGATACCGCCGGAGGGGTTGCCGACCGATTCGCAGTAGATCGCCTTGGTGCGGGCATCGATCTTGCTTTCCAGTCCGGCGAAATCATCCTTGTTGACGAAGCGCACTTCGATACCTTGACGCGGCAGTGTGTGCGCGAACAGGTTGTAGGTGCCGCCGTACAGTTCGCTGGTCGATACGATGTTGTCACCCACTTCGGCCAGCGTCTGCACCGTGTAGGTGATGGCCGCCATGCCGGATGCAACAGCCAGCCCCGCGATTCCGCCTTCCAGTGCCGCGACACGTTTTTCCAGCACATCGTTGGTGGGGTTCATGATGCGGGTGTAGATGTTACCTGGCACCTTAAGGTCGAACAGGTCTGCACCGTGCTGGGCATCATCGAATGCATAGGAAGTGGTCTGGTAGATGGGTACGGCTGCTGACTTGGTGGTCGGGTCAGTCTCATAACCTGCATGCAGAGCGAGTGTTTCCAGTTTCATTGGGATTGATTCCTTGTTGTTTTGATCCGGCGGTGGTGTCCGGGTACTGAGGCTGACCCGAGACACCGCCGCTTGCTACAATCGAGTCCACGTGAACAGATGCTCAGTGTAAACCCTAACGCTTCAGGAGACACCCCGATGGCCAAACCGAAAACCGCCTTTGTCTGCAATGATTGCGGCGCCGACTACCGCAAGTGGCAGGGGCAGTGCAACGCCTGCGGGGCCTGGAACACCATTACGGAAGTGCGTTTGGGCTCGGATGCCGGTGGTGCCCGCAGCAATCGGTTTGAGGGGTATGCCGGAGGCGCCGGCAAGCAAAAAAAGGTGGTCAGCCTCAGTGAGGTGGCGCTGGAAGAGATGCCGCGTTTTTCCAGTGGCAGCAGTGAACTGGATCGGGTGCTGGGGGGCGGCTTGGTGCCGGGCTCGGCAGTGTTGATCGGGGGGCACCCGGGTGCGGGCAAGAGTACCCTGCTGCTGCAGACCATGTGCCATCTGGTGGCGCAGATGCCCGCGCTGTACATCACCGGTGAGGAGTCGTTGCAACAGGTGGCGATGCGCGCGGCACGACTCGGATTGAAAGCAGACCAGCTGCAGATGCTGTCGGAAACCTCGGTAGAAACCATCTGTGACCTGGCCAATGAATTGCAGCCAAAGGTGATGGTGATTGACTCCATTCAGGTGATGCACGTGGCGGATGTACAGTCGGCACCGGGCTCGGTATCACAGGTACGCGAAAGCGCTGCGTTTCTGACCCGCTACGCCAAGCAAACCGGTACCGTACTGTTCCTGGTCGGTCATGTGACCAAAGACGGCTCGCTGGCAGGCCCCAAGGTGCTGGAGCACATGATCGACTGTTCGTTGCAGCTGGAGGGATCATCTGATAGCCGCTTCCGTACGCTTCGCAGCCACAAGAACCGTTTCGGTGCCGTCAATGAGCTGGGCGTGTTTGCCATGCTGGAAAACGGTCTGAAAGAGGTGAAGAACCCCAGCTCCATTTTCCTCAGCCGCGGCAGTGAGCCCAGCCCCGGCAGTGTGGTGATGGTGGTGTGGGAGGGGACACGGCCGCTGCTGGTGGAACTGCAGGCGCTGGTGGATACTTCACACCTGTCCAATCCGCGCCGCGTGGCGGTGGGGCTGGAGCAGAACCGACTGGCGATGCTGTTGGCCGTGCTGAATCGCCATGGTGGCCTGATGACCGGGGATCAGGATGTGTTCGTCAACGTGGTGGGCGGGGTCAAGGTGCTGGAGACGAGTGCGGATTTGGCACTGCTGCTGGCGATCGTATCCAGTTTCCGTGATCGTCCCCTGTCACAGGAGCTGATGGTGTTCGGCGAGGTGGGGCTGTCCGGCGAGATCCGGCCGGTGCCCAACGGTCAGGAGCGGATTCGTGAGGCGGCCAAGCATGGTTTCAAGCGGGCGATCGTGCCGCTGGCCAACGTGCCGCGTGAGCCGCTCAGTGGTATGGAAGTGGTCGGGGTCAAAACCCTGTCGGAAGCGCTGGATGCGATCTGATCAGGCCTGAGCGCTCTCGTCATCCGACAGCAGTTGCTCCAGCTCACGTTCCAGCAGTGCTTCGTCCCCCAGGTTCAATTCAACCAGGCGGCGCAGGTGGGTGATGCTGTCGATCTCCATCTCGCCGGCGGTGAAACCGTATTGGGGAGGCTGAGAGTGGGTGAGTATGGCCGGAATTTCGATCAGGATGTCATTGGCAAGATACAGATGCAGCTTGACGTGGTCATTCATGCCGACAGGAAGAGGGTGGCTTGATTCCACCAGCGCGCCACGAAGGGAGATGTCGACCAGCTGCACCACGGCCGAACCCTTGTCGCTGTGCAGTTCACACTCGGCGTCAAAGGGGATGCGGGTAAAGCGGCGGCGTTCGTTGTTGGTATTCACGCTCGAAATCCTCGCTGATCGAAGTTACTTCAGGCATGGTATTACACTCTGTCGACATTGTGGAGCCCGGCTGCCCCAGATCAATATGACCTGTGACAGCTTCCGCTAGTCTGGCGTATCCTGTAACCGACAGTTACCG
>JBLXDJ010000039.1:0-6520 GCA_048264105.1 Oceanospirillum sp. | reverse complement strand
GACAGCTGCGAGGAGCCGAAGAATTCACGAACAGCAGCCGCAACCGGCTTGGCATTGATCAGGTCATGCGGCATGACGTTGTCGATCTCGACCGAGCTCATACGCTCGCGGATCGCACGTTCCATACGCAGCAGACCAACGCGGAACTGGTTTTCCATCAGCTCGCCAACCGAACGCAGACGACGGTTACCGAGGTGGTCAATATCGTCAATCTCGCCACGACCGTCTTTCAGGTCGATCAGAACACGGACGACTTCCAGAATGTCTTCACGACGCAGGATACGAACGGTGTCTGCACATTCGAGGTTCAGACGCGCATTCATTTTCACGCGGCCAACCGCGGAAAGGTCATAACGTTCTGAATCGAAGAACAGGCCCTTGAACATGGCTTCCGCACCCTCGAGGGTCGGCGGCTCACCCGGGCGCATCACGCGATAGATGTCCACAAGGGCTTCTTCGCGGTTGCTGTTCTTGTCCAGCGCCATGGTGTTGCGCAGATACGGACCAACCTGGTTGTGGTCGATCATCAGCAGACGAACGGAATCAACACCCCATTCTTTCAGCTGCTCGAACACTTCCTCGGTCAGTTCGTGGCCGGCTTCAGCTAGGATCTCGCCGGTTTCACCATCGATGAGGTCATCAGCCATGAACCAGCCGTTAAGCTGCTCTTCGGGCACGAGGATCTCGGTAACACCCTGTTCGGCGATTTTACCAGCAGAACGCTTGGTGATCTTGGAACCAGCCGCAGCAACAACTTCGCCGCTTTTGGCATCGATCAGATCGAAGACAAGCTTCTGGCCAATGTAACGCTCGACGCTGAAATCGGTAACCCAACCATCCTTGGTGCGGCGGTATTCAGCCGACTCATAGTAATAGTTGAGGATTTCTTCCGGGGTCAGACCTTCGATTTCCGACGGATCGACAGAGCGGCCTTCTTCGGCACGCTGTGCACGCAGCTGTTCGGACTCTTCGTTTTCAAGAGCCATAAGCAGCGTGGTCGCCGGCAGTTTGCGGCGACGGTCGATACGGACGTAAAGAATGTCTTTGGCATCGAATTCGAAGTCGAGCCAGGAACCACGATACGGAATGACACGTGCGGCAAACAGATATTTGCCCGAGCTGTGGCTCTTGCCCTTGTCATGGTCGAAGAAGACGCCCGGCGAGCGGTGCATCTGGGAAACAATCACACGCTCGGTGCCGTTCACGATAAAGGTACCGTGTTCGGTCATGAGCGGCATGTCGCCCATGTAAACGTCCTGTTCCTTGATATCGCGGATCGAACGGGCACCCGTGTCCTCGTCGATATCCCAGACAACCAGACGCAGGGTAACGCGCAGCGGTGCGGCAAAGGTCATACCACGCTGGCGGCACTCTTCGGTATCGTATTTGGGCTGCTCAAGCTCATAGGAAACAAATTCAAGAGTTGCGCGTTCCGAAAAATCTTTAATCGGAAAGACGCTCTTGAATACTTCCTGAAGACCTGCATCGTCTCGCTGCTCCTGCGAGATTCCGGTCTGCAAAAACTTATCGTAGGAATTCTTTTGAACCTCGATGAGATTCGGGAGCGGAGCGACTTCGCTGATCCGTCCAAAGCTTTTGCGGATGCGCTTTCGACCAGTAAAGGACTTATCCATCATCGTTCCTTTAATCGCGCCTCCCCACACCGTCCGAACTCGTTCGTCCCTGCTCTGTCACGTTTGCGAGTCGCGCAAAACGCATACAGCACAACGACGCCCGAGCCCCGTACGGGGCGGGCGTTCACTTGATTATGACTGTGGATGTTATTTGACATCCAACTTGATTGAGATCACTGATCCCTCGGCTGTCGACGCCGTCAAAGATAACCTCTGACCTAAACGGCCTTACGTTATGTACGATTACCTTTGGCAGCGTCAACCGTTAAATTCCTGTTCGCGCCTCTGCACGGGCTCGGCACGATTGCCGTAGTGCACAGAGACGGAAGGGCCGGCGCCCGAAGGACGCCGACCCAGACCTTGGCAAGAAGCCGTCGATTATTTGAGTTCGACGGTTGCGCCGGCTTCTTCCAGCTTCTTCTTGATTTCTTCGGCTTCGTCCTTAGCAACGCCTTCTTTGACGGCTTTCGGAGCGCCTTCAACCAGGTCTTTGGCTTCTTTGAGGCCAAGACCGGTGATGCCGCGTACTTCTTTAATGACGTTGATTTTCTTGTCACCAGCAGAAGCGAGGATAACGTCGAATTCGGTTTTTTCTTCTGCAGCAGCAGCACCGGCAGCAGCGCCACCAGCAGCAGCAACAGCTACCGGAGCAGCGGCGGAAACGCCCCACTCTTCTTCGAGCATTTTGGAAAGTTCTGCAGCTTCAAGAACGGTGAGCTTGGAAAGCTCGTCAACGAGTGCCTTAAGATCGGCCATTTTACTATACTCCTAGGCTTGAACTTAGATATCTGAGATATCTGATTACTTTGGTTTACGCGGCTTCGCCTTTGTCGGCATATGCCTTCAGCACCTGGGCGATCTGGCCCGCCGGCTTGGAGGTCAGCGTAGCGATACGCTGTGCCGGGGTCTGGATCATACCAACCAGTTTCGCACGAAGTTCGTCCAGCGACGGCAGTTCTGCCAGAGCTTTGATGCCCTGTTCATCGAGAACCTGTTCGCCGATGGCACCAGCAACAAGAACCAGCTTGTCGTTGGATTTCGCGAACTCGGAGGCTACTTTTGCGACCGAAGCCGGATCAGCTGAATAGCCAATCGCGGTCGGACCGGTGAAGTAGTCTGCAAGACCAGCAAATTTGGTGCCTTCCAGAGCAAGTCGCGTAAGCCGGTTTTTGGTGACCTTGAAGCCCGCACCAGAATCACGCATCTGTGCACGAAGAGCGGTGATTTCAGCAACCGTCAGACCCTTATACTGGGTGATGACGACGCCTTCCGCACCTTCGAACACTTCGCGCATTTCTGCTACGAACTGTTGTTTTTCATCGCGGTTCACTTTTAGTCTCCGACATTGCTTATTGCCCTGAACCCCACAAGGAGGTTCACAGACGCGACCAGTCCTTTCGAACTGGTCTGTGACGCCCGTCCGTTTGCCAGATGTTCAAGCCTTGTGTGAATCCCCGATGGGGAAAACTAAGAACCGGAACCTCTGCCTATGCAGGGAATTAAGAGTGGCAAATCCCACTCACCTGCAGTCTGGGACAGACAGGTAGAGAGGGCCTAAAGCCCTCTCCGGTCCTGACCGATCCGAAGACCGGTCAGAATTCGAAATTTCTTACTTCGACGCGATGTCAGCAATCGACAGTTTCACGCCAGCACCCATGGTGGAGCTGATCGCAGCGCGCTGCAGGTAAACACCTTTTGCGCCTGTCGGTTTTGCTTTAACGATCGCATCTACGAATGCTTTTGCATTCTCAAGGATCTGTTCTTCGCTGAACGATGCCTTGCCGATACCTGCATGAACGATACCGTTTTTCTCGGCGCGGAACTGGACCTGGCCAGCTTTTGCGTCGGAAACAGCGGTCGCAACATCCATGGTCACGGTGCCGAGTTTCGGGTTCGGCATCAGGCCGCGCGGGCCGAGTACCTTACCGAGACGGCCGACAACAGCCATCATGTCCGGGGTTGCAATAACGCGATCATAGTTCAGATCGCCTTTCTGCATTGCTTCCATCAGGTCTTCGGCGCCAACAGCGTCTGCACCAGCTTTCTGGGCTTCTTCTGCTTTGGCTTCTTTTGCGAAGACAGCAACGCGCATGGTTTTACCGGTACCATGCGGCAGGGAAACAACACCACGGACCATCTGGTCAGCGTGACGCGGATCAACACCAAGGTTCATGGCCATTTCGATGGTTTCATCGAATTTGGCTTTTGCACCTTCTTTGACGATCTTTACAGCAGCTGCAAGTTCGTACTGGGTGTTACGGTCGATGCCCTCATAGGCCTGGGCAAGGCGTTTACCAGTCTTGGCCATCGTCTTACTCCACAACCTCGAGACCCATCGCACGGGCAGAGCCCTCGATCATTGCCATCGCGCCATCAACGTCAAATGCGTTGAGGTCAGCCATTTTGGCTTCTGCGATTTCTTTGACCTGTGCTTTGGTAACTTTACCAACATAACCTTTACCGGTGGTGCCGGAGCCCTTGGCAATGCCTGCTGCCTTTTTCAGGAAGTAGGATGCCGGCGGGGTTTTGGTTACGAAAGAGAAGGAACGGTCGGAATAAACGGTGATGACGACCGGAATCGGCATACCAGGTTCCATCTGCTGGGTCGCTGCGTTGAACGCCTTGCAGAATTCCATGATATTCACGCCGCGCTGACCAAGAGCCGGGCCGACAGGCGGCGACGGGTTGGCTTTGCCGGCGGGAATCTGCAGCTTAAGATAGCCGTCGATTTTCTTCGCCATTAGGGTACCTCTTAAAGAAGCGCGCGGTACGGCCATGGCTGACCTCCCGCGCCTTGATTGCTGCCTGCGTATACAAGCAGCGACTTAAATTTTCAAGATCGTTTTTTTAAAGCTTCTCGACCTGGGTGTATTCCAGCTCGACCGGAGTTGAACGACCGAAGATCGAAACAGACACCTTCAGGCGTGCACGTTCTTCATCAACCCCTTCGACAATCCCGTTAAACGATGCAAACGGACCGTCGGAAACACGTACTTCCTCGCCGATATCGAATGCGATGGTCGGCTTCGGACGATCAACACCTTCCTGCACCTGATGCAGAATGTGCTGAGCTTCCTTTTCGGAAATCGGCATCGGCTTGCCACGGCTGCCGAGGAAATCGGTAACCTTGGCGGTGTTTTTGACCAGATGCCAGCTTTCGTCGGTGAGATCCATCTTCAGCAGGACATAGCCCGGGAAAAACTTCCGCTCGGCATTGACCTTTGCGCCGCGACGGACCTCGACAGTCTCTTCGGTCGGCACCAGAACTTCTTCGATCTCGCCTTCCAGACCTTTCTTGATGGCCTGTTCGCGGATCGACTGGGCGACCTTTTTCTCAAAACCGGAGTGAACGTGCAAAACGTACCAGCGATGCGCCATAATCAACCCCCAACACCAAAGACCAGCTTAACACCCCATGCGAGGAGCTGATCGACAACAAAGAAGAAAACAGACGCAAGAGCAACCATCACGAAAACCATGATGGTCGAAACAGTCGTTTCCTTACGGGACGGCCACGAAACTTTTTTCGCTTCGGAGCGGACCTGCTGTACGAATTGTGCTGGCGACGTTTTAGCCATTGTCGGGGTTACACCGCTTTCTAATGCTTTATTTCACAACCCGGAAAAAGTGGCAGGAGAGGAGGGACTCGAACCCCCGACACTCGGTTTTGGAGACCGATGCTCTACCAACTGAGCTACACTCCTACAAGACATCAGAAAGTTGAAAAGCTTATCTTCTTCCTGACTAAATCCCGCCCGGGTGGCGGGGTGTGCGGGCGGGTTATAGCCGCCCGCACATCCAAGATCAAGCACTCAATCGTGCAAAATCTCAAAAATTATTCGATGATTTTCGCAACAACGCCCGCACCGACGGTACGACCGCCTTCACGGATTGCGAAACGCAGACCTTCGTCCATTGCGATCGGTGCAATGAGAGTTGCGGTCATCTGAACGTTGTCGCCCGGCATAACCATTTCGGTGCCAGCCGGCAGCTCGATCGAACCGGTTACGTCAGTCGTACGGAAGTAGAACTGCGGACGGTAGTTCGAGAAGAACGGCGTATGACGGCCACCTTCATCCTTGGTCAGGATGTAGGCTTCTGCTTCGAATTTGGTGTGCGGGGTGATCGAGCCAACGTGTGCCAGAACCTGGCCACGTTCGACGTCTTCACGTTTGGTACCACGCAGCAGCGCGCCAATGTTGTCGCCAGCTTCGCCCTGGTCGAGCAGCTTGCGGAACATTTCAACGCCGGTAACGGTGGTTTTAACGGTGTCTTTAATGCCGACGATTTCAATCTCTTCGCCAACTTTAACAACGCCGGTTTCAACACGACCGGTCACAACCGTACCACGACCCGAGATCGAGAACACGTCTTCGATCGGCATCAGGAACGGCTTGTCTTTCGGACGCTCCGGAGCCGGGATGTAGTCGTCAACCGCTTTCATCAGTTCGAGGATAGCGTTTTTGCCGATTTCATCATCGCGACCTTCCAGAGCAGCAAGAGCAGAGCCCTTGACGATCGGAATATCGTCGCCCGGGAAGTCGTAGGACGACAGAAGTTCACGGATTTCCATTTCGACGAGCTCGAGAAGCTCTTCGTCGTCGACCTGGTCAACTTTGTTCATGAAGACTACGAGAGCCGGAACACCAACCTGACGTGCGAGCAGGATGTGCTCACGGGTCTGCGGCATCGGGCCATCAGCAGCCGAAACGACGAGGATACCGCCGTCCATCTGTGCCGCACCAGTGATCATGTTTTTAACATAGTCAGCGTGGCCCGGGCAGTCGACGTGTGCGTAGTGACGGTTCGCGGTTTCATATTCGACGTGCGCGGTCGAGATCGTGATACCACGAGCTTTCTCTTCCGGTGCTTTATCGATCATGCTG
>JBLXDJ010000038.1:0-6542 GCA_048264105.1 Oceanospirillum sp. | reverse complement strand
TAAAAAGTGCTGCGCGGCGGATTGCCCAACAGCACCTGCTGTTCCTGATTACCAAGCCCCCAGCCAGCCGTAATACGAAAGAACGTCTTGAGTGCGACCTCGGATTTGCGCCGCTCATCCGTTTTCGCGGCATGTTCTGATTTGGCCAACACAATGAATACCTCACGCCATTTGTTTCAATGTAGTTCATACAGGAATTAATATCAATTTGAGTCTCTACAAGGATTATCGGTCCCGCTCATATCCTTCTTAACAGCTGACCGAGTCGGATTGCCGGCCAAGCACTTGCCAAGATGCGCCGTGCCTGCATTGTGGTAAGATCAGGACTCTTGTTAATCGATTTTCAGTGAGAGCGAACATGGAACCCTGGACACCCGACAGCTGGCGCAGCAAACCGATCAAGCAGCACCCGACCTACCCTGATCAGGCCGCCCTGTATCAGGTCGAGCGCACGCTGAGCGAGTATCCGCCGCTGGTGTTTGCCGGGGAGATCCGCTCCCTGACCCAGGACCTGGCACAGGTGGCCGAAGGCAAGGCGTTCCTGCTGCAGGGCGGCGACTGCGCCGAGAGCTTTGCCGAGTTCAACGCCAATAAGATCCGCGACACCTTCAAGGTGCTGCTGCAGATGGCGGTCGTCATGACCTTTGCCGGCAGCTGCCCGGTGGTGAAGATCGGCCGCATGGCCGGCCAGTTTGCCAAACCGCGTTCGGCGGATACCGAAACCATCAACGGCATCGAACTGCCCAGCTACCGTGGCGATATCATCAACGGCATCGAATTCACCGCCGAAGCCCGTACCCCCGATCCGCAGCGCCTGCTGTCCGCCTACCACCAGTCGGCAGCCACGCTGAACCTGCTGCGCGCCTTTGCCACCGGCGGTTTTGCCGACCTGCATCGGGTGCACCAGTGGACTCAGGGCTTCGTGCAGCAAAGCCCGCAGAGTGAGAAGTTTCAGCATCTGGCCGACCAGATCGATCAAACCATGGCGTTCATTGAAGCCTGCGGCATCAGCTCGGCCAATACGCCGCAACTGAAGGAAACCAGCCTGTACACTTCGCATGAGGCACTGCTGCTGGGCTACGAGGAAGCCCTGACCCGTCAGGACAGCCTGACCGGCGACTGGTATGACTGCTCCGCGCACATGCTCTGGATCGGCGACCGTACCCGCCAGCCGGATCACGCCCACGTGGAGTTCCTGCGTGGCGTGCGCAACCCGGTTGGCATCAAGGTGGGACCGAGCACGCAGCCGGACGATCTGCTGCGTCTGCTTGATATTCTTAACCCAAGTCAGATTCCGGGCCGCATCACCCTGATTGCGCGCATGGGCGCCGACAAGATCACTGAGCTTTTGCCACCGCTTGTGCGCGCAGTGAAGGCCAGTGGTCACCACGTGGTGTGGAGCTCCGACCCAATGCACGGCAATACCATCAAGGCCTCCAGTGGCTACAAGACCCGTAGCGTAAATTCAATTCTGACCGAGATGAAGGGCTTCTTCGAAGTGCACAATGCCGAAGGCACCCATGCCGGCGGCGTTCACTTCGAGATGACCGGCAACGATGTTACCGAATGCATCGGCGGCGCTTATCAGATCACCGAAGAGGGACTGGCCGATCGCTATCATACTCAGTGTGATCCGCGCCTCAATGCCGATCAATCACTGGAACTGGCATTCCTGATCGCCGATACACTCAAGGCCGCACGCAAGGAGTAAACATGCAACGTACTGAACAGGTATCCGTCCTGTTGCTCAAGATCAGAACAGAGATGGAGGAACTGGAACTCTGGCAGTCCAGTCCTCCCAGTGCGCAGGCGCTGGCCAGCACCCAGCCCTTCTGTGTTGACACCCTGCACTTCACCGAGTGGCTGCAGTGGCTGCTGATACCCCGGCTGCAGGAGATGATCCGACAGGAGGTTTCGCTGCCTCACAGCAGTCAAATCCATCCCATGGCGGAAGAGGTGTTCAAGCAGGTACAGGCAGACACAGACCAACTGCTCGAGCTGATCGAGCAGTTGGACAAGACCCTCTGCACGCTGCACTGAGCCGACACCCAAACATGGACCGCAATTCATGGCTTACGAGAAACATGACAACTTTCTGTTCCGCATCGGCTTTGGTGGTGTAGACCCCTCCGAAAGCCCCAGGGCCAAACGCTGGGGCAAACGGCTTGAATGGCCCATGCTGTTTCTTGCTCTCTGGATCATGGTAGATTGGTACATGCGCTCCCAGAACCTGGGCACTGAGCGTTCAAACCTGTTTACAGACTGGCTGATTTGGCTCGGATTTGTGGCCGAGCTTACAATCATGTTGCTGGTCGTACAGGACCGGGGACGATATCTGCGCCAGAACTGGATGACTTTGGTTATCATTGTCGGCGGCCTGCCTGCCATATGGGGCGCCCACTCTTTCTATGCCGGTGCCATCCGCATGCTGCGCCTGATGGTTGTAGTTGGCATTCTGTTCAAGGTGTCACGCGATCTACGCTCCATTCTGGCGCGGCACAATCTCGGCACGACACTGCTGATCTGCTTCATATTTCTGATCATTTCAGGCCTGGTGATATCCACTCTTGATCCTGCATTCGATACCCCCTGGGATGGTATCTGGTGGGCCTGGGTCACAATTACCACCGTAGGATATGGTGATATCGTACCCGCCACAAACGAGGGCAGACTGTTTGGTGCGATACTGATTCTGATCGGGATCTGCATGTTCTCACTGCTGACGGCCAGTTTTTCAGTATTCTTCATCGAAAAAGATGAAGGCGAGATCGCCATCAAGGAACAGCAGAATCTGGAACGCATCCACCACCTGGAAAACAGATTGGAACGCATTGAAGCAAAGCTTGAGCGCGCCCTGATTCTACTTGAGTCGGCACAAAACCGACCCGTTGATATCACATCAGAACAGGGAAAAACAACTCGAGGAGACTAGCCTGTGAATTACCTGAGTGAACTTGGTCACAGCTTTCTCCACGCGTTGAAAAACCTGCTGCCCATCGTTGCAGTTGTACTGCTGTTTCAGCTGGTTATTCTACAGCAAGTCCCAGAAAACAGCCTCGCCATGGCTGGGGGCTTGCTGATTGTTGCCGTTGGGGTGGCGCTCTTTCTACAGGGACTGGAACTGGGTATTTTTCCGGTCGGCAAAAGCCTTTCCAACCAGTTTGCCCGTCAGGGGTCTTTACCGATACTGCTGGGATTCGGCTTCTGTCTGGGCTTTTCCGCTGTGGTCGCGGAACCTGCACTGATTGCAGTTGCCGATCAGGCACAGCAGATCAGCAATGGGCGCATTGATGCTCTTACGTTGAGATTACTGGTTGCCGCCTCAGTGGGTGCCGTTACCGCATTAGGGGTGTTCCGAATCATTTTCGGCCACCCCATCCATCACTACATGATCGTTGGTTATATTGTAGTGGTCGTTGTCACCTTCTTCGCACCGGAAGAGATTGTTGGCCTTGCCTACGATTCCGGCGGTGTAACAACCAATGTAGTCACTGTCCCTCTGATTGCCGCTCTTGGCATTGGCCTCGCATCCTCTATCCGTGGTCGCAGCCCGCTCAAGGATGGTTTTGGGCTGGTGGCCATGGCCGTTATGGTACCGATGATCAGCGTACAGCTTTACGGGGCATGGGTATACTCACAGCCTGCCCCCAATACCGAACTGCTGACGTCATCAAGCGAGGGGAACGGCAACAGCGTACATCCAGTACTAAAAGGCCTGCTGGACCTCGCTACCATGGTGCGCGATGTATTACCGATCATTATCACCATTCTGTTTTTTCAATACCTGATTCTACGACGTCCTCTGGCCAACCCTCGCCAGGTCATCTTTGGTTTTATACTGGTTATCGTTGGACTGTACGCTTTTGTGATCGGCCTGAAACTGGGGCTGTTCCCGATCGGTACCAGCATGGCAGAACAACTGATCGCCCGTGAGGGTTATCTGTTGATCTACCTCTTTGCCTTCATGATCGGTTTTGCCACCACCATGGCAGAACCTGCCTTACTGGCAATCGGCAAGCAGGCCGAAGAAGCGGCAGTTGGCCAAATCAACGCTGCCGCCATTCGCCTGCTGGTGGCACTGGGTGTCGCTGTGGGCATCACGTTGGGTGTGTGGCGACTGGTCCATGGAGACCCTCTCCACTATTACATTATTGGCAGTTACATTCTGGTGATTGGCCTTACACTTATCGCTCCGCGCTACATCGTAGCACTGGCCTACGATTTGGGTGGAGTTACAACGTCAGAAGTGACCGTCCCACTGGTAACCGCACTGGGAATCGGTCTTGCCAGTCAGATTGATGGTCGTAACGTATTGATTGATGGTTTTGGCCTGATCGCCTTTGCCTCAATATTCCCGATTGTAACCGTCATGCTTTATGCCATCTGGGCTGATTGGGCCAACCGTAGAGTCAAACAGGAGTCCGTATGAAATTCACAGCCGTAGTCGGTATTGTGCCTGAGGATATGGAGCAACAGTGTGTCGACAGGGCCCGAGAGCTGGGCGCTGGAGGGATTACCATCATTCAGGGACGCGGTATAAGCAACGAAACTCGCAAGACCTTTTTCGGCTTTGCCTACGATGGCAATCAGTCCGTATTGCTTATGGTGCTTGAACGTCAACTCTCCCTGGAAATACTGAAGGCGTTTGATGCCATCCTTCATGCCGATGACGCCTGTAACTCAAAGGGACTGGTATTCAGCCTCCCGCTTGAGCACTTGCGCGGAATGGATATGGCACAAATCCAGAAGTTTGAACAACATCTAAAAGATTCACTCTGACAGGAGATTACCATGCTGGTACAAGATGTAATGGTCCGCGATGTCGTGATGATTTCGCCCTTCGCAACACTGCGCGAAGCTCTCAGCATGATGAAACGCCGGGATCTGAAGTCTCTGGTTGTGGACAAGAACCATGACTACGACGCGTATGGTCTGATCACCTATACCAATATTGTGAAAACCGTGATCGCGGAAAGCGGCGATATTGATTTGCTCAACGTCTATGATGTGTGCGTGAAACCTGCCTTGAGCGTTGGCAAGAGTCTGGCTGTTCGACATGTGGCCGAGTTGATGTCGCAGCACAGAATCAAGCGTATTCTGGTCGTCGAAGACAACGATCTTATCGGACTGGTGACCATGGATGACATGGTAGAAACCCTGCTGCAGGAAATTGATTGAGCCCGGCTGACAATACCCGGGCTCAATCTTTCGTTACATCACTTCCTGCTGCTTGCGTTCACCCACACTGAAAATATGTTCGGCCAGACCTACACCGGTTTCAGCCATAGTCTGGTAGGTGTGGTCAGCGCCTGCGCGCGTGATTGCATCAGCGTGGTCAGCAAACATGCTGTGCGCCACAATCACGCCTTCGAAACCGGACTGTCGCAACTGACGTGCCGCTATGACCTTGGCCTCCACATCATTGGCTGCCAATATCACATACTCCAGCTCAGGCGCTTCAAGGTTCTTCCAGAGTTGAATATCCTCGGCATCAGCGAACACCACATGACGGCCCCTATGCTGGTGCTCGGCCACTTTGGCCGGGTCTGAGTCCAGGCCTACCATGGCAATATTGCGTTTTTTAAGGTGATCATAGGCTGCCGTGCCTGTACGCCCCATACCAATCACCAGTATGCGCGCATCACCCAGCGACAGCGGCTGCTCGTCTGGATGAAAGCCCTTGCGCTCGAAACGCGCCAGCCAGTCACCGAAACGATCGTACAAGGGGTGCGCCATACGATACAGCGGTGCGGATATCAGGAATGACACCGACACCGCAATTGCCAGCGGGATCAGCCACTGCGGCAGCACAATACTGGCCACAATAAGGCCGAACTCACTGTAATTGGTCAGGCTCAAGCCCGACAGGAAGGCACTGCGTGCCCGCAGTTTGAACATCAGCAGCAGGAAGAAGAACAGAATCCCTTTCAGCGGCAGCAGCACACCCATTACCACCGCGAACACAATCGCATCCATATCCGGCAGACCACCCATACCGATCTGCAGGAAGAAGCCCACCAGAAATACTTCCTTGATGCTCCAAAGCGACTGAGACAGCTCCCCTGCTCGCTTGTGATTGGCCAGTAGAGCACCGAACGCCAGTGCACCCAGCTCAGAGCTGAGGCCAATACTTTCAAAGCCGTGCCCACCTATCACCAGCGCCAGCAACAGCCCCAGCAACACAAGCAGTTCGTCATGCCCGCTGACATCAAGCACCTTGTACAGTATTGGTCGCAGAAGCGGTATGCCAAACACTACCAGTGCCCACATGGAAGGCGTTTTGCCGCTGGCCAGCGCCAGCACCAGCAGTGCCAGAAGGTCCTGCACAATCAGAATTCCGATCGCGACCCTGCCGTGAAAGGCACGCAGTTCCCGCTTGGACTCCAGCACCTTGGCGGCCAGTACCGTGCTGGAAAAGGAGAGAGCAATACCCAGCATCAGAGAGGTGTACCAGTCCAGCTCCATAAAGAAATGTATGCCGGGCATGAAAAGCAAGATAGAGATGACAAAGTGGAGCACGCCTCCGCCAATCACCTCAGGGC
>JBLXDJ010000037.1:0-6686 GCA_048264105.1 Oceanospirillum sp. | reverse complement strand
GGGCCTTAATGTCTTCAACTGTTCCAGCGCTTCCTTGGGCGAGCTGAAAAAAAACATCTCCCAGTCACGATGACTCAGGCGCAACAGGCGCCGCAGCGCATTGAGCACACCGGGTTCGTTATCAACAAAGACTATGCAAGGCGCATTCATGTGCCGTCCCTTTCACTGCAAATAAAAAACGAGCCTTTCACATCAGGCCAACTTGGACGCCTGTAACGGCAACAGGCGCTCAACCGTTGTGGTGAGTGCTTCATTATCAAACGGCTTGGACAGCACGGCATCGGCACCCTCGTCCCGAGCACGCTGGAGTGACTGCTGATCAAGCGCTGAAATCACGACGACCTTAATATGTTCGGTTTCGGGGGTGGAGCGGATGAACTTCAACACGTCATAGCCACTTACACCGGGCATACGCAGATCCAGTGTCACCAGAGCAGGCTGGTACTTGATCAGCAGGCTGCCGCCCTGAAAGCCATCCAAAGCGGTTTCGGTCTCATAATCGGCAGCTCTTAAAATACGGGCAATGGAGCGGGCTACTGCCGCTTCATCATCGATTATCAGTACACGCCGGTTGTCATCAGCCGCCAGCTCAGCAGGAATGGGCATCTCATGCTCGTGCAGAAACCGGATGAAGTCTTCAACACGTACGCGATTGTTACCTCGCCCGGGAAGCTTGAACCCCTTGAGTGCACCACGATCGATCCAGCGAATGACCGTTCGCAGATTCACGTCGCACATCTTAGCAATGTCACCCGTGGTGAGTGTTTTCATTTCATTCCCGACCTGGTTGTTCAGCGGCTAAATACAGTATTAACACATGTGCGCAATATGACATTTGCGACAAATCGACACAAGTCCCGCGAGCGGGATTTAATCCGTCCTGTCTGCCTTATGAAGAATTCTCGCAGCACGTTCGAAATCAAACATGCCCAGTGCCGACACTATTCGCTCATAGTCTTTACCGAGCATTTTGCGAAAAGCGACCGACTCCCGGCTCAAGAGTTGAGTCGCATTAAAATCATCGGTAGTCAGCAATACCTGCAGGCTGTCATAGAGCGACTGCTCATGCTCTGACCACTGGCGTGATGCCGTTTTGGCCTCTTTGTCCTGAGCAGGCTTTGCACTATTTTCCAACCAGTCTGACAAGGCGCGTAATAACCCATCAACGCCTGCCAGCAGAAAGTCCGGCGGCTCAGGCATGACGGCAGACTCATCCTGAGCCTGTCGCAAGCGGTGCTCAAACGCCTGTGCCTGGGAGGCCAGCTCCGTTGCTCCGATTTGGGCGGCACTGCCCTTAAGGGTATGTACCAGTCGCACAGATAGCTCCAGATCATTCTGGCGCAAGGCCTGTTGCAGTTGCTGCCTGAATGCTTCATGGCTGCTGGCAAAGCTCGTCAACAGGCGCCGATAGAGTGCCTGATCATTGAGGGCAAGCCTGATCCCCGCCTGAGTATCCAGCCCGGCGATTACTGGTACATCTGCTCGAGTTGGTGCGTCCGGCTCAGGTTTGGCCGGGGCCTTGGATCGTTGACCAGGCTTGATCCAGCGCGACAGCTCTCGCCACAGTGTCTCAGGTTCGATTGGCTTGGCCAGAAAGTCATTCATGCCCGCCTGCAGACACTGGGAACGGTCGGATGGCAAGGCGCTGGCCGTCATGGCCAACACGGGCAGTTGTTTCAAGCGGTCATGCTGCCGTATTTTTCGCGTGGCGGTCAGCCCGTCCATGACCGGCATCTGCATATCCATCAGTACCAGATCAAACGCCGCTGCCTCCAGCTTCTGCAAGGCTTCGGCACCATTATTGGCGATCTCGACGACAACACCCATCTGGCTGAGCAGCTCACTGGCCACCTCCTGATTCAGAGGGTTGTCTTCAACCAACAGCACCCGGGCCCCTTGCAGCTGGCGTTTGATCTGTTTCAGGCTGAGTTCTGAAGCCTGTAATTCGGTAACATCCTTGCCGGCGCCCATAGACATATCGGCTGAGCCCGAACCTAAATCAAGCGCCACCTTGAACCAGAAGGTCGAGCCCTCACCCGGCTGACTGACAACCCCAACCTCACCGCCCATCAATTCAGCCAAACGACGGGAAATCGCAAGGCCCAAACCACTGCCTCCATATTTGCGTGTTGTAGAGCCATCCGCCTGCTCAAAGCTGCGAAACAGGCGTCGCTGCTGAGCGGGGCTCAGGCCAATACCGGTATCGCGCACACTGAATTTGAGCAGGGTTTTGTCTGCCTCTGTACCAACGAGGTCCACTCGGATCTCAATCTCACCTGACTCGGTAAACTTGACCGCATTGTTGGCGAAATTTAGTAGTATCTGCTGCAGCCGTAAAGGGTCACCCTTAAGTTGCTCCGGTAAACGCTCATCCACATGGGTGATCAGCGTCAGTTCCTTTTCGGTGGTTTTGGTTTCGAGCACACTGGTGAGGTCGGAGATCAGCGTGGGCAGATGAAACTCAATACGCTCCAGCGAGAGCTTGCCGGCCTCCATCTTGGAAAAGTCCAGTACGTCATTAATGATGCCCAGCAGGTGTCTGCTGGAGCGCTGAATTTTCTGCAGGAAGTCCCGCTGACGATCATTCAGCTCAGTCTGCAGCACCAAGTGTGTCATGCCCATAATGGCGTTCATCGGCGTTCTGATTTCGTGGCTCATATTGGCCAGAAAATCAGCCTTGGTGCGTGCGGCGTCCTCGGCCAGCTGGCGTGCCTGCTGCAGTTGCTCCAGCGCTTCGTGCTCGGCGGTGATATCTATCACCATACCGGCGATTCCCTTGCTGAGATCCTCAAGATCTACCGGCTGCGCCTGCATCCGTGCCCAGAAGCGACTGCCGTCCTTGCGTTGCAGTTCACGCTCTTGACTGTAGAAGCCCTGCTCAGCGTGGGCGGTAATGATCCGTTCACCCACCTCGAGAAACGTGACTTCATCCGGATACCAGCAACGTGTTGTCTGACCCAACAGCTCACCCGGCGCGTAGCCCAGCATCTGCTCCAGATAACGGTTGCAGCGCAGAATGCGCCGGTCACGCACGAACACGATCCCCGCCATCGACGCATCAAAGAGAGCCTGTTGCTCCTGACTGGCATCGCGCAGTTCACGTGTTATATGGCTCAACTCTTCCGTACGTGCCTGTACCAGCTCTTCAAGGTGGTTCTGATATTCCTCAAGCTCACGCTCAGCTTGCTTGCGGGCCGTGATGTCGTTCCATACCACATGCAGTATTTCACGCTCATCACGCCGGATGGCCGTCAGCATCACTTCAGCGGTGAAAACTTCGCCCGTGGCCTTTATGTGCTCCCACTCAGTGCGAGTACTGCCTCTGGAGAATGCTTTTCCCATCACACTGAGCAGAGCAACCGCAGAGCGCTCCCCACCCGGTTGTGTTTCGGGGGATATATCCAGTGGTGTTTTACCGATCAATTCACCCGGATCACGCATGTAAAACATGTCCAGCGTGGCCTTATTGGCAGCGATAAAATATCCGTTTTCCACCATGGCAATTGGCTGGCGGGTGTTCTCGAATAACATGCGAAAACGCTCTTCGCTTTCTGCCAGCGCAAAGGTCCGGTGCTCCACTTCGCGTCGCAGCATTCGTATCCAGACCAGCACCAACAGTAACACTCCCAGCAGCGCCAATGCGCCATATAGCACCCATTTGACCCAGACAGGTGCTGCAGGCTCGAACAGGGGCTGCCCCAGCCATTTATCACGCAACGCCTTGTCTTCTGTGTCCGTGATCAGTTGGAAGCCTTGAGTAATCTCTTCATAGAGCGCTTGATTGCCTTTCAGGACAGCCCAATGGCCAGGTGCATTGTAGAGCGGGTCGGTATGCAAAAAGGCATCGCTGCTACCACGTTGCGCCAGGTAATAGTTGGTCATCAACTTGTGACCACAAAATACGGACACTCCTCCCCTGACTGCCGCGTCCACCACGTCTGGATAGGTTGCAAAGAGCGCCAGATTATCTATGCCCTTGCTCTGGAGCAGATCGACACAGGCATCACCCTTGACCGCCCCGATCTGGAATCCGCGGACCGAACTCAGGTCGGTTACCCCACGAATGTTGTCACGGTAGTACAGCACCACATCCAGGGTGATCCAAGGGGTCGAAAACAGGAGTGTTCGCTGCCGCTCGGGTGTTGTGGTGATAGCATCAATAACGTCAAACTGACCGGCCCGGAAAGCTACCAGCGCCTCGGCCCACTGCATGGTTGTTACTTCAGTTCGGCGACCGGTCTTTTCCTGCCACAAGGTCCATCGATCCGGAATCAGACCACGTACCGCACCGCTTTCCTCGGAATAGATCAGCGGCGGAAACTCATCCATCAATACCACCTTGATTGGCGGCAGGTCTGAAGCCCTGCTCGCAAAAGAAACAAACAGAAGTCCAGTACCCATCAGGGCAATCACGAAGAGTCCAAGCCACGTCTTTCCGCTGTGCGTTATTTGCATTGGGTATCCTGTGCTACGGCATTGACCCTAAGTGAAGCCCGTCCCTGCGGCGGAAATTTGACCACATTCCTCATAAAGTACAGCAGTACCTTTGTTTTGGCATGAACTGCCCGGCCTCAATTCGAGACAGACCCAGCAAGTTATTGATCAAAGACAGGAAGTGCCGTGCCGATCCTTCCACCTTTTCCAGCTGCCCTTCTGCTGCAAATTACTTAGATGGGCAGAGACTGGGGACGCAGTGTCCGGCTTCGCTTTCCTTGTCTGCCAGCTCCTTGGCTACGGCGATAAACTCTTCTCGACAGGCGGTAAAAGCATCGACCACATCGGGATCGAAATGCGTACCCCGCCCTTCCAAAATGATCCTGAATGTCTCTTCCATGCTGTAGGGCTCTTTGTATACCCGGCTACAACTGAGGGCATCGAACACATCCGCCAGCGCCATCAGCCGTGCAGATACGGGAATATCGTCACCCTTGAGCCCATCCGGATAGCCACTGCCATCCCACTTTTCATGGTGATAGTAGGCAATTTCACTGGCCACATTGAGGAAATCAAATGCCTCTCGTGCATGTTCATCACCGGCACTCATCACGGCCTGCTCTATCGCATTATGAATCGCCTCACCTCCGATGGCCGAGTGAGTCTTCATTACTTCAAACTCTTCATCGGTCAGGTTGCCAGGCTTCAGCAAAATGGCATCCGGAATACCTATTTTTCCGATATCGTGCAACGGGGCTGCACGAATGATCTCCTGCAGTCGGCCATCAGCAAGAGCTGGTGCAAACCTGGGGTGCGTTTCAAGCTTTCGGCCCAGGATTTCAACATAGGACTGGGTTCTGACAATATGCAGCCCTGTCTCCTTGTCTCGCACCTCGGCCAGACAGGCCAAGGCCTGTACACTCAGATCACGAATACGTGCATTTTCCTGCATTCGGCGGGCAACTTCATGCTCCAGCCACTGATTTTGATTGCTCAGGCGATCACGGGCGGTTTTCAGCTCCAGCTGGGCACGTACCCTTGCCAGAACAATCGCCGGGCTGAAGGGTTTGGTAATGTAATCTACCGCCCCCAGCCCAAGCCCCTTTTCTTCGTCTGCCACCGCAGTCATCGCTGTGATAAAAATCACGGGGATGTCCCGTGTCTGCTCTTGGGCCTTCAAGCGCTGGATCACCTCGTAGCCATCCATTTCCGGCATCATTACATCCAGCAATACCAGATCCGGACGCGGCTCACTGCCTGCTACCCGCAGTGCACGCGCGCCCGAGTTGGCGGCACGAACGCGGTACTCGCTCTGCAACAACTCACCCAGCAGCATCAGATTTTCCGGGGCATCATCCACGATCAGGATTGTTTGGCGGCCGGAATCAGCGGGAAGTTCATGCACATCGTGTCCAGTCATAAGCGGGGTTACCTTCAAGCACCGGCAGGATCAGCCCAGAGAAGGCCTTGACCTATTTTATAGACAAATGACAAAAATGCGACAATTGTGACAGGCTTTTCTACCTCTGCTTTATGCCAGCAATAACACCAGTGACACGATAATCAGAAGCCAAGCGCTTTGTGCAGACATCCATGGCTCAAACCTTTGAGCCCAAGGTAATACTCTTCTCAGGCTGCTGCACAAAGGCCTCATAAATTCAGTGTAGACTATGGGCTGCATTTGGTAAGGAACCGTTAATCGCTTGCAAAGCACTTCCAAGGGAGCAACCAGATCACCCGCCGGTACTCTGGGGGCACGCAAATGAACTTTCAGGGATATCCCACCCAGCAGAAAAGCCAGCAGCATCGGCCATAACAGTGTCGGCAACACATTGAGTTGGTCGACCGGCACTGACTCAATTGCCGGCGGCAGGCCGGGTGCAAGCCAGGGGAACAGTACTAGACTGGTCACTAGCGTCAACATCCAGCCCACTGCTCTGCGCGGATCAGTTCCATCCTTGTTTGTGTGCTGCCATTGCAGCCAGAGGAACCTCAACACAAGCACCATAGTTGCAACGGCGCCGGCACTGAGCAAGCTACTCAGCCAGGGCGCCAGCCAAAGGGACAGCCCTTCTGGCGCCAGCGCCTGCTTCATGGCCAGCTTGGCATGGGCTCCACCGGTAAAGGGCAAGCCGGCCAGTGACAGCCCCGGCAATGCCAGCAGCAGCCAATACAGCCCTCGCGGAACAGAAGCACATGGCGATGATATGCCCACCGACAGAAACATCGCCCCTTTGGCCAGGCCATGATTC
>JBLXDJ010000036.1:0-6741 GCA_048264105.1 Oceanospirillum sp. | reverse complement strand
TGATGCTGAGTCGCCAAGGTCACCGCCGAGCGCGGCTGGAACATGATAAGCTGGTCTGGCTAACCCCCTGATCTGACGACCATCACAACAGGGATGTTCTATACACAACTATTATGGCTTTTCGATTTCGTAACACCATTCGTCTGGCGCCGGGCATTCGGCTCAACCTTGGCAAGCGCGGCATCAGCCTCTCTGCCGGTGTGCGGGGTGCATCCGTTACACTGGGTAAAAATGGCCTCTGGGGCAATGTTGGCGCTCCCGGTACAGGCATGTCCTATCGCACCCGGCTGTCCGGCTCGCCCAGTCACCAGCGGCGTGCACAGCGTGAACAGCAACGCCAAAACAACCACGCCGCCTCTTCAGCGCCTGAGCTGACCGCGTTCAAAGCAATACTGGATGAAAGAGGCCAAGTGAGTTTGGTGGATCAGGATGGTCAGCCATTGAGCGCATCCCAGCGCAGGATGGTGTGGTCGGACTACGATGATCGCATGACCACCTGGCTCCAGTCCGAGATGGACGCCATCAACGGTGACATGGATCTGCTGCTGGAGATCCATCAGGATATCGTGCCGCCGGGAAGTGCCATCCCGGATTACGAGCCCGAAGCCTTCGATCAACCGGCTCCCATCAAGCCCGAGCGCGAGCGTCGTCCCCCGCGACCTGTGAAGCCGGAGATGGACGTCAGCTTCTGGGATCGGCTGATCCCGGGTCGTCAGCAGCGACTGATTCAAGCGCAGGAACAGGATCTGCAGCAGTGGGAGTCCGAACTGGAAACGTGGAAGCAACAGTGCCTGCAGATCGACAAGGCCTATGAACAGCGTCTGCAACAGTATGAGCGACAGGTTGCTGAATGGAATCGGGCCTGGGAAGTCCATCAGCACGAGCAGACCCAGCTGGAGCAGATGTTCACCGAGCGGCTCAAGATCGATGACAGCCTGGTGGCCCACATTCTGACAGCAGAGCTGAATGATCTGGACTGGCCGCGCGAAACCCTGGTGGATTTTGATATCGACCTGACCAGCCAGAGTGTGTATCTGGATGTAGACCTGCCCGAGATCGAAGACATACCGGCGCGCAGTGCTGAGTTTGGTGCCCGTAATCGCCGCCTGTTGGTCAAGGACAAGTCTGATCGCCAGCGCCGAGAGGAATACGCCAGGCATATCCACGGTATCGTACTGAGACTGGCGGGTGTTGTGCTGGGCCTGTTGCCGGGAATCGAGCGGGTAGTGGTCTCGGGATACTCTCAGCGACTGGATTCCGCCACCGGGCATATCAACGACGACTACCTGCTCTCAGTGGCGATAGATAAAGCCCGCTTTGCTGAACTGAATTTTGAGCAACTGGAACAGGTAGATCCCATCGCTGCGCTGGAACGGTTTGATCTGCGGCGCGAGATGACCAAGACCGGCATTTTTAGGCCGGTGACGCCGATAGAACCATTGTGAACAAGCACGATTTGACCTGCCGGGTAGTCTGGTAGAACACTCTACAGGAGCGATACAGAGAGGAGGCATCCATGAAAATCATGACGCAGAAGATTGTCGATGTCGTTGAGGATGTACGCTGTGATATCTGTGGTGACAGCACATCGCGTGAAGGAGAACATCCCCCTCAGTTTGGCGTGCTCAAAGCTGATTGGGGATACGGATCCCGCCATGACGGAGAACGATACGAGTTGCACCTGTGCGAAGGCTGTTTCTTTTCTGCGTTGGCGACACTGAAGCAGGAGCGCCAAGCCAGCCGCATGTTTGACGACAACGCGGATGATCGGGCTGCAGAGTTTGGACTGGTGGTTAAAAGCGAACACGGATGAGGAGGATGCTTTGAGCCCCACCCATGTTCGCACCTGTGTGCAGGCTAAGGCGTTCGACAGACTGCAACTTCTGGTTTGCGCACAGAGCGGACGTTGGCGGGAACTAGTCCCAGTGGTACAACCATGAGCACCGTCACAGTGCGATCCGCTTCGTGACGCCAATGCAGCGCCATACGGGTGAAGAGAATGCCATATTGGCCCAACGGCATGCCCTCAATCTGGCAGCCAAAGCCGCCCGACCTGAGCGCTGGAGCGGCAAGACGCGCAATTGGGAACCTGGGACCGTGGTGTCATTGAACCCGGAGCGAAAACAGGTGCAAAAAATAGAGCAAATAGCTGCATAAAAATTAAGCAGGGCGACAGATACCTTGACAGTTACCGGGTTTGGGCAGTCTTTACTTTAATCCTGCTTTGTAGTGTAACTGCCACACCATGGCATTTAGCGGCTTGCCGAAGGAATTAGGGAAATAAATAGGTTTTCCCACTAAGCGACCCATTCTGACGCATGGCTCCCGTACTCTGTGCTCATCGATCAGATGTACAGGAGTCGTCCATGGCAATCCCCGCTTTTTTGCGTAAACGCTCACGCCGCAATCGCAATACGGTGCCGCTGGCAACCAGCGAGACCTATCAAACCCGTGCTGCGCTCTGGGCACTGCGTTTGCTGGTCAACGGTAAGGGATACCGCTTCTTTATCAACAAAGACGGTTTCAAAGATGACGACATTCTCCGCCTGATTGGGTTGGTGTCCTACAGCGACGAAGAGGTCACCCTGAAAGAAGGGCTTCAGTTGCTCAAGACGCGCCTGTCTGAGTTGGAGTTAAAGGGTCATCAGCCCGACCTGCTGGATCGCAACCTGTCCAAACTGGGGCAAGCCTTGGGGCTGACACCTGTGGAGCAGGCGGTACTGGCGTTCCTGAGCATCCTGGAGCAGCTCGAGGGAATGAACGACACGCTCAAGCTGTTCTCCTCCAATTATGGTCTGCCGTCCGTCCAGCAACTGGCCTCGCTGATGAGTATTGCATTGAAGTTACCGAGACCGTCAATCGCACGGGCACTGTCGAATGACAGCGTGCTGGTACGCTGCCGTCTACTTAACCCGGTGGGGCGCGGCGGTGAACTGGAGCTGCTTAACGGCATCGACAACGTCCTCATGTATGAACGTCAGGGCCCCGAGTCGCTGCTGCGTCACTTTACTCAGCAGGGTGCCGTGCCCGAGCTGCAGCCGGACGACTTCATCCACATTGATAGCCAGTACTCACAGCTTAAACGCTATCTCAAAGCTGCAGTGCGTTCAGGGCTGACGGGTACCAATGTCCTCCTATACGGTCCGCCGGGTACCGGTAAGACCGAGCTGGTGCGCACTCTGGTGGACGAACTCGCGCTGGAACTGTTTGAGGTCAAGTTTGCCCGTCATGACGGCGAGCCCATGAATGGTGACGAGCGTTTTTCCGCCTGTTTGATCAGCCAGCAGATTCTCAGAGCCAGTCCGCAGTCGGTCATCCTGTTCGATGAGATTGAAGACGTCTTCACTCACCGTGAACAGAACGGCCAGAAAGCCTGGATCAACAACATGCTGGAGCAGAACCCGCGCCCGGTGTTCTGGATCAGTAACGACATCAATAGCATGGACAAAGCCTATCTGCGCCGCTTCGACATGCTGATCTGCATGCCGGAGCTGAACGAAGCAACCCGTTTGGTTATGGTGCAGCGCACTCTTCAGGGCCTCAATGTGCGTGAAGAGTGGATGCGCAGGCTGGCCCAGAAACAGGGACTGCAGCCCGCGCACCTGACCCGTGCTGCCAAAGTGGTACGCCAGCTTCGTCTACGTAAGCCCGAACGCGTGGAGCAGACCATGGAAGAGTTGCTCAGTAACCTGTATCAAGCGCTGGGATACCAGTGGGAACACAAGGGGCGGCGTCCCTCCCAGTCGGATTTTAATCCGGCTCTGTCCAACACGGATTTTCCGCTGGAGCGTCTGATTGATGGCCTAAAGCGCAGTCATCAGGCCCGCATCTGCCTCTACGGCCCGCCGGGTACCGGTAAGAGCGAGTTGGGGCGCTACCTGGAATGCGTACTGGATAAACCACTGCTGATGCGCAAAGCCTCTGATCTATTGGGTCCTTATGTGGGCCAGACCGAGCAGCAGTTGGCCGCAGCCTTTGCCGAGGCAAAACAGAAAAACGCCATCCTGATGATCGATGAAGCCGACAGCTTTCTGGGGTCACGCAGCGCAGCTCAACAGCAGTGGGAAGTCAGCCAGGTCAACGAGTTGCTGGTACAGATGGAAGAGTTCAGCGGCATTCTGATTATGTCCACCAACTTCATGGATCACCTCGACAGCGCCGCGCTGCGCCGGTTCGACTTCAAGATCCGTTTTGATTATCTGGACTTTGATCAGTCCTGGTCTTTCTTTAATCGCCTGCTGGGGATGCACCAGAAACAGCCTTTTGCCGCAGTCAATGTGGAAGGGTACGAGTCTCGGATGAAACGCCTGTCTCAGCTGACCCCCGGCGATTTCGCCACCGTCGAGCGTCGCGCCAAGGTGTTGGCCGAGCCGCTGACAGCCGAAGCACTGATGGTCGGGCTGGAGCAGGAGCATGCCATCAAGACCCGCCATCAGGGACGCCCCATCGGCTTTATCAGCTGAAAGGCGAATGAAATCAAAGTTCCACGCAATCAAGGATTTGGTACTATGTCGGCTATCAGAAACACAGAATCACAAGGAGGTGGTATGAGTGGCCGCCAAGATACATTGTTTCGTCATCTGGCTTTGCTGCAGCTCATTCCTCGGGCACCGCATTACCGCGCCACCACGACCCTGCAGGCCTTATTGGAAGAACGCGGCTTCAATGCCGAGCTGCGTACCCTCCAGCGTGACCTGGAGAAGCTGTCGGCGCATTTTCCTTTACTCTGTGATCGCGACACGCGCCCGTTCCGCTGGTCTTTCGACCCTGCCTTCAAAAGCAACCTGCCGGCACTGGACACCGCCACCGCGCTGACGCTGGTGCTGGCCGAAGAGTACCTGCGCGGCCTGCTGCCGCAGATCGCCATCGACCAACTGGCCGGGCAGTTCGAAAACGCCCGCAAGTATCTGGATGGACTCAACGGCAACCGGCTGGCGCACTGGAGCGAGTACGTCAAAGCCATTCCCAACGGCAAGGCCCTGATCCCGGCCTCGATCAAACATGATGTTTGGCAACTGGTGACCGACGCGCTGCTCAACCACTACGCATTGGACGTGGAATACCGCAGCCGCTCCAAGGACGCACATAAAACCTTTACCCTGCACCCGCTGGGCATCGTCGCGCGCCACAGCGTCTCCTACCTGCTGGCCACCGTGAATGGCTACGACGATGTGCGCCAGTTTGCCCTGCACCGCATCGTCAGCATTAAAGCCAGTGAACAGCCGTACCGATCCAAAGCGGATTTTTGCGTCGACCAGTACATTTCAACCGGCGCCTTCGGCTATCCGTTGGATGAGCAGTTCGTACAACTGAAAGCACGAATCCGGCCTGAAGTCGCCAGACTGCTGTCGGAAACGCCATTGAGTGATGTGCAAAGGCTAACTGATGAGCCTGACGAGCAGGGCTGGTGCTGGCTCGAAGCCGAAGTGCCGAACGACCAGCAAACCCAATGGTGGATACAGGGCTTTGGCTCGGCGATAGATGTGGTGGAGCCGGTGAGCTGGCGGGAGGCGATACACCGGCAGGCGAGGGAGGTGTTGAGTAATAATTGACTTTTGATGTTGAAGAGATTTATTTAAAATTATTTTCTTTGAAATAAAGGAATTGAAATGGATATTATAAAATCAATGAATTCAGGACGTGAAAAAAATTACTTCTTTATTTCATTAGTTTTTTTTACTGTTCTATTATCATGGTTGGAGGCTATCGACCGCCATACTGCTGAATATATAGACGGGGCATTGGTGCAGGCAACCGCCACTTTTGCAATCGCACGCGCTTTTAATGCAATAGTGTCTGTATTGCAGGAATTTACAGTCTCAATATTTACTTTTGAAATTGCAATTGGTCAGGCGCTTGATCCAATCAATGATTTGGTTGAGCAGTTTTCTTCACTAATGAAACTGGCTTTGGGTTCTTTAATAATGCAAAAAGTCATTCTGGAGATAGTTTCAGAGAACTTCTTTAAGATAATACTTTCAATATCGGGTCTGTTTTTGATTTTAACCATCATCCTGAATAAATTTCAGTACCTTCAGATTGCATTCAAAACATTTATATTCTTGGCATTTATAAGGTTTTCGGTTGTAGTGGTCGTACTTTTCTACTCGGCTGTAGATACTGCATTCATTAATGAAAAAATAGAAAAGGATCAGGCTTATCTTGAAAGTTTCCCTCAAGATGTAGAACAGTTTCTAGAAAATAAAGAAGCGGATGAGGCGTTTCGTTCAGCCCTTGAAGAAGATATTAAAAATCTTGAATCAATGGTTGAGGAAAAAAGAATTGCTTTAGAAAGTATTGATGCAGCTATAGCGCCCCTGGAAATCAAAAAAAATGAACTAAGTGAGAGGATTTCCGCAATAAAAAGTGAAATGAGTACAACTGATCGTTGGAATCCTTTGCGTAAAGATAGCAATGTACTTGAAGCTGAAGCTAAAACTTCAGATGTTGAAGAGCAAATCAAGAAGATGAATGCTGAAAGAAATTTGATCCTAAGTCAAATGGAAACGCTTGCAGATGATATGAATAAAATTCAAAACACCCTTGAAGGTAAGTCTAATAGCGTTTTTGAGTCAGTTGGTAAAAGTTTAACAAGTGTTACGAGCGGATTGGCTAATTTTAGGGATAAGCTGAAAGAATATGTTGAAGATATGGCTTTAGCGATGAGGGTGTTCAAAACTCTGTGTCAGCCAACCAGCCTCATAGGCTGATGTGATGTTCCAAGCGCCCTGGGAAGTGGAT
>JBLXDJ010000035.1:5239-6755 GCA_048264105.1 Oceanospirillum sp. | reverse complement strand
GTAATTCTTCGCCAAGAATACTCCCCACCACTTTCGGATCAAGCAGCGTTACTCTCGAAAGCTGCCCTCTCTCTCCTGCACCGACGTCCCAATCTACCTTTATCGCTTTTGCATTTGAATAGATTTGAAGTCGCGCATGATACTCCTCCCGGTCTGCAAAGCGCTCAAGGCGATAGTACTCCGGCAAGCTCGGATTTGTCGCAGGCAAACTTACCGAAATCTTTTCTACAGACGGTTCAAGTTCGCCATCTGCGAAAACAGCACGGGCAGCTTTCTTGATAAGGCGACGCATAGTCTCATCGCATGCATCTGCTCCTGAGCGCAGCATCATTGCCCACCATTGTAAGAAACTGCACATTCTGCTGGCTGTTCAAATCCAAGTTGCTGGTAAGCATCTTTCATAACCTCCGAGTTTTCGTCAGGCATATCACTTAACATCAGTTTGTTGGCTGCCTCCTTGAATTTGGTCCGTTCCATTTGTAGATCCAGCCCTTCTCGATCCAAGTCATAGATGGTCTGGGTTACAGGTGCCAGTTTAGTGCGTTCAAGCTCCGGCCCCGCCATAATAAGCTGCAAGCCGATGCTTTGTAGGAAGCGTGCGGTGGCTATGGCGTTGATTGTGTCCATGCCATGAAAAGCCTCATCAAGACAAATAAGGCCGATACCGCGTTGCTTTCCTTTGTTACTGTGGAGCCTATAAGCCTTTGCAAGAGCAGCACCTGCGGCAACGTACATCGGCGCTATGTGTTCACCATTGGATCCTGCCCCTTGCCGGTTACTCATACGATCCACTCTTTTACCATCGACCAAGATGTCTAAATCAAAGGTATAGAACTGTCGGTAGTCTAGAACGCCACCAGCGTTACCAGAGTCAGCAGCGGCTTCCACGAGATCGCGGAGTGTTTCACTAATCTCATCGGGGTTTTCGGCAAACAAAGAAAAATTGTTGTCTTCTTGAGCAATCTGGTTGATGTATCGCACTAAGGCTTCGTATTGCGGCGCAACCTTGGCTGTGAACTTGTAACGTTCCCCACCGGTGAAAGACGGACATGATTCAAGTATTTTATTTCGCTCCCGGCGCTCCAACTCCATTTCTTTGAATCGATCATAGAGAGACATGGCGATGTCTGAGCGCAACGTTTCCTCGGATGCCTGACGGGCTAACTCAGCTTCCTCCTCGTACCGATGCAATTCGGTATTAAAAAGCTTCGTCTTTTCCTCTAGTGTCCATGCATAACGTTCATGCCATTCCATATGGGGCACTTGCACATCCAAACGCTCGTCTTGGACATAGCGGGCAAGTTCAAGAGAGGCGTTTTCCTCGGCTTTCCTCAAGCGGGGTGTGTGATAGTCAAGTTTCCTATCCACCTCTTTAAGCCGAAGATCATAGCTAGTTTCGTCGCGCTCAATCTCGTCTTTCATACTGTCCAGCCACTCTTTGTCGACTAAAGCGTTGGTTACAGCTTCATGTTCAGCTTGGCGACTTGCAGGTAACTGTTGTTTCAGTTGCTCTTTC
>JBLXDJ010000035.1:4568-5229 GCA_048264105.1 Oceanospirillum sp. | reverse complement strand
TCCCCACATTGACCTATTTGCTCTTTCAACCCTGCCGCGAGTCGATCATGCTTCGTATATTGATTATCGTATTCTGAGTGTTGCGAGACAGCACCACTAAGAAGAGATCGCAACTCATCTAGATGTGAGACATCTAGACCCTTGAGCTGCTGATGTGCCTGGTTAATCACCTTATTGGCCTCTGCAAGCTTCTCAGTGACGCCCTGATCGTCATCGTTGGCGTTCGGGGCGAGAGCTTTTTCGAGCTCTTCCACGCGTTTCCTCAACGTCTCAAGCTGCTCCAATTCTCCCTGGAGTTCCGATACATGTCGCGATAATTGTGATGTGTCCTGGGCTTCCTTGCCTATACGAAGATCACTTATTGGTGCGATTCGGATGGATTTAGTTAGACCTCCCTGACTCAGCATTCCGTCGCGGGTAATTGCTCTTGGATGGGTCTCGAGCTCCAGTTCGGTGTCGACTAGGCGCATGTTTCCGAACTTCTGCCAAACGAAACGGCGAGCCGTATCGTCATCGGTCTCAAAAACACCCAATGCGAATTCCTCACCTTTAGCGGAAGTGTCGAGATTGCGTAGGTGTAACGGCTGGATGATAGCCGCACCGTTTACCTGGATGTTTTGCTGCCTCGCCTGGCGCAATAGTTTGACCGCCTCGCGGGTCT
>JBLXDJ010000035.1:268-4558 GCA_048264105.1 Oceanospirillum sp. | reverse complement strand
TCCCCTTCCGTGATAATCAGAGCATCACGATCACCACCTAAATAAGCCTCCAAAGCCGGTGCCCAGCTTGCGTCCGAAATGCGTAGTAACGCCGACAGGGGCTTAGCTTTCATACCGGCGCGATTAAGTATCTCCAATAACCGCGCTGCGCCATCATTCAACAATCGCCCGGTTTGAGCTGCCGCTGAAATCCGACGTCGAATTGCATCACGCTCCTCACTCAGTTCATTTTGCTTCTTTTGGATCGAGGCCAGATTAGACTGAGAAATGACCCGAATTTGTGCGAGGTTCTCGTCGATTTTCCCAATTGATTCGCTCAGCGAGCTTCCAGAGTTTTCATTTCCCCGAGCCTCGACCAGCTCTTCAACCACGGTATTCATAAGACTTCGAAGCTCAGAAAAAATTGGTTCGTCGATCAATTCTCTTAGCGAAGTAATCAGGCGGTTCGCTCGGGATATCTCGGGATGTTGGTAGGCTGTTATTATTTTGCGCTGGGAGCTAATCTGATCTTCGAGGCGTTGCCGAAGCTGCTCATTCTGGTCGCTCTCCAAGCGAACCGTCAGTTGGGTAATTTCCTCTTGCTTGAGATCTCGCTGTTCTTTCGCGTCAGCAGCAAGGCCTTCCGCAGTTTCTGTCTGGTCTTTGAGTGTATCGATCTGGGTTTCAATCTCGTCAATCTTCTCTCCAAGCCGTTCGACATTAAATATCGCCTTTATGGCCTCAAGAGTTGCGATTCGACGTTCCGCCTGGCGCGCCCGATCAAAGTCAGAAATGATGCCTTCGAGTCGTGAGATTCTTGCCTTTGTTTTCATGATCAAATCACGCAAAGCGATAAACTGTTCGACCTGTTTGCGAAACGTTGCAATATCAACTGGATTGGACTCAACGACGTAATCTCGGACAAATTGATCGATCGAATCGACATTCTTCAGGGTCATCGACTTCACAAAAGACGACATAAACCGCCGTGCATTAGGCATTCGTTCGCCATTCAGAGCGTATAGAAGCTCCTGAACATACTCACTCGACTTATCTGTAAAGATGGGCGTCCGTCCTTTGTTCCGAGCTTGTTCTCTGACATTTTCCCGAAAGTCTGAGAACGAGATCGGGCGTTGATCGTCGCCGTCGTAGATAATGCAATCGTCGGCTTTTAATGCCAATCCAGGGAGGACGAAAAGGCCTTTAATCTCGTGTTCATCGGTTTCTGCATCGGCCTCGATGCAAATTCCAGCAGAAACCCATTCAGTTTCCGTGTCGTCGCCAAAGACTAACATGATGTACGTTCGAGCCTCGTCACGCGCGCGTCCGATTGCTTCACTATCTTTCTCTGGATTGCGGAGCATGCCAAGGCAATAGCCAGCTAAGCTTCGCCGTTGCTTGGTTGATACCGATTGGGTATTAAAACGTGTGTACAGCTGATTTCCCCCGAGCATGGCGATTTGTATCGCGTCTAGCGTCGACGATTTTCCAGAGCCATTTGGCCCCAGGAAGGCAGTTGCTCCTGCTACCTCAATATCGACCGCTTCGTGGAGATAGAACTGGACTAATGAGATTCGTTTGAGCTGTTTCACAAAGAACTCTCCTTTTGTTCTGTCGTATCGCCCAACTCATCAGGCTCATATAACAATTCTGCATGGGATTTCAGCACGGCGAGAGTTCGTTCGTTTATCAGGCTTTGAATACCGGGCAGAATCTCAGTAAACCATGTCGCCTCTCCTAGATTCTCAGTTCTGACTAAACGAGCAATTCCCCACCTTTTCATTGCATCCATCATCCCCTGAAGTTCCGACTGGGGCTTCATTGGTAATTCACGTCCTGTTGATTCCCGGAACGCAGCTTCTAGTTCAGGCAAACTAACACCCGCAACGCCTGCATTGAGTGACCCCCTGTTCATGTGATGGTCATACAGTTTCCGCAACACCAAAGCCAACAAGGTATGCATGAGAGGAATCTTGCTAACTTCGGTAACTGTCGGAACAGCAGCCACATATCGCTCCTGGACATTGAGATCGAGCATGCAGCCAAAAAGATCAAGCGCTTCCGTGAATGCATCTTCATGGGCCGCCACCAAGTCATAGTCCGATCTCTGCTTCGGGTTTGCTTGATACAACACTTGATCAATGATCAGACGTTGTGCCGCCCTCTGAAAATCCCGAACAGTATAAGCCTCGTCTTGCTCTGCAATACGTTTCCAGCTAATTGGCATTATTCGTACTCCCTTCCTGTCGGCGACGAATCCTTACAACAGGCGCCTCAATGTATTCATTCTCAAAGTGCTCACCTGTCAGCTCAATCTCGATATGCTTGCTGAGCTCCTTAAATAATGTTGGTCGAACAATGCCGGCCCGAGCATTTCTCTCCGTTCGGTCAGCCATCAACCCAAGGCGAGAGAATGCTGCCAAAATACATAGGTCGTTGATGGAGGCCACTTCCATGGAACTACTTTCCAAAACACCTCCAGGATCCACATGACGATCGATGTACTGAATAATGCGAGTCTCAGAAACCTCTCGGTTCCCTTTCATGATTTGGCGTACCAATCGTCGTGCTTTTGCCTCCGGTGAAAGCTGACGCTTCTGGATAACCGCACCTCTGAGCTTTCGTGGCTTCTTGTTCGGCATTTTTAGGGCGTCTTCACTTAAGAGTTTTCCTTGAGACCAACCTGTGGATAGAGCCAAATTTTCATCATTTGGTCGTGAATCAGCAGCGCGAACAACCGCATTTATGACCTGATCGGTCTTCATATCGAAATTGCCCTGAGAGCGGACCTTGTATTCGAGATATCCGAGGGCTTGGTCGTTAGCGCGAGTGACGGCATCTTTAAGGCGTGCGAGTAACCTATCGACCTCGCGAAGTGCCATAACACGGGCCGTATCACTTTCAATTAATGCATCCGCTTCTTCAATAGACCGACAACGTAAGTTTCTGCGGTACCACCGACGTAATTGCTCGCGACTTTCTGGTTCCTCTGTAATTCGGGAAGCCAGATCGACGATATCCCAGCGGGATGCGAGCGGATGATTGCGGGAGAACAGGTCTGAGTAGTCGCCGATATATAAACTGGAGATATAGTCTCCAAAAAACTTCTCGAGGAAGAGGTGGGTTGACTCTTGGGTGCGCAAGTATTCGCTAGCCTCCCGAACACGCATTCGCGTATTGTTCAACATTTGCAGAAGCGCGGAGCATTCCTTAGCAGCAACCTGAAACACAGCAGCATTTTTTTCAGGATCCGCCTGCACCTGCAGTAAGTTATTCCGGACCGATTGCACACGCCCACCGATAAATTCGGGACCTTGCTCAGCAAAGGTTTTGAGCAACTCAAATAGGTTTTGAACCGTCGGGCGCATGATCACGAATTGAGTAAAGCCGACTCGATCGATGCTCAGCCAGCCACTATCCAGAAAGTTTGAAAGAGCGTCATGGGCGCGTATGTTTACCGGAGTCGCTTGCTCCTCAACATTGGTTTTATTCTCATCATCCCACCGGACCAAGAAACGCTCAATTGATGCTACCACGCGCTTCTGTGTCCAGCCTTCTCCCTCTGGAGGATCAGCCTCAGGTGCATAGAAATCGTAATACAGATGGTTTAGGAGCGACCAGTTACGACGCGCATGCTCGTGCGCGCCGAGCGGTCTAAAAATATGCTCAGGTACACGATCAAATAGGTTGTCCGCATTTTCAGGCATAAGGCACCCAATCTTCCTAGACTTTGTATTAACATCAATGTTAAATTAACACCAATGTTAATACAAATCCAGAAGAGAGTTACACCATTGGATAGTCGCACGAGACTGCAGTTTGAGTTCATTGAGATGTTGCTAGCATATGAAGGGGAGATAACCAATCGGCGCCTTAGGGAAAAGTTTGGAATAACCAGCGTGCAAGCCTCGCGAGTATTGGCTTCGTATCGAGAAGCATTCCCATCACATACTCAGGCTCAGAAAGGGCAAGGCCGCAGGCGATATGTTCCTACAGCTCGATTCAAGCCAGAAAGCGCTAATCTTAGTATCGAGGCCTATTTCCGGTTGGTGAAAGACCAAGTTGCTCATGTCATGGTAGAGGAGACCCAGAGAGACTTCACCAACGTGGATCCAGCACTGTTTCGGGTTATTCACTCAGCGATGAACCAGGGTGCAGCATCCAAAATCATCTATAGGTCTATGAACAATCCGGATGGTATTGAACGTATTGTCCATCCCTTGGCGTTTGTGTTCGCCGGGAGAAGATGGCATGTGAGGGGCTTCGATGAACTCACTGAACAGCACCGGGACTTCAATCTCGCCCGAATAT
>JBLXDJ010000035.1:0-258 GCA_048264105.1 Oceanospirillum sp. | reverse complement strand
CCTAAGGGTGTAGAAACACCCAAGGATATCTATTGGGAAGAAAAAGTTCAGCTCGAGTTACGACCACACCCATCATTGACCGAGGGACAAAAAAAACTGATTCGAGATGAGCTGTTTAAAGGCGCCATTGGCAGACGTATTACTACTCGGCGCGCCCTGACAAGATATGTCTTGAGAGATTTAGAGGTTGCAGAAAACCCCGAAGTTCAACACCCGCCGGAGTTTCAAATTTATCTGTTCCGGACGGAATTACCTCGG
>JBLXDJ010000034.1:0-6773 GCA_048264105.1 Oceanospirillum sp. | reverse complement strand
GTCCAGGCTGCGTTGCCAGACTGACCCGTCTTCGCATAGCGCCACCAAGGCAGCATGTGTGCCAGAGTTCATCTGCAGCTGAACAATCTTGCGGGATTTCAAAGGCCGACCTCCAAAGCACCTATGGTGGGAGTTCTGAAACTAGCAAAATCAATATGAGCGCAACAGCCTTATGTTTCGCCGTAGGAAAGGCAATGCTCCGCATCAAGAACTGCCGAACTGGCACTTCCCCCCCGACTAGGTCGCCGAGATATTACGAGGCGTGCCATCGCGCTCGGTCACTACGCAGAAGGCGCGTTCGCATTGATAGCTTCGATATCTAGCGACTCCATGAGCCGTCGCCATTGCTCCAGGACTTCAGGTTTCTCTGCTTCGGGAATAAATTTCCCACGTGCCGGCAAGGCAAGACGGGACAAGGTTTGCCACCGCTCAAACGTATCGCACGCCTGAAATGGCGTGCAGGGGGTACCTGCCCCCCGAACAGCCTGATAGCAGGCCGCAATTAAAGGGTTGTTTTCCGCGTAGCTAAACCCAGAGGAAGGATGGTTAATTACCACCACCGGCACATCACCTGCTAAGGCCCGCACCCTCTTCCCATTGCGTTTGCTGAAGCAAACAACGATCTGCGGATCAAGGCAGCGCATTACCTCAACGAAAGGGCGGTCGCCCCGCTCCCACGCCTCGGCAGATGGGACCAGGCGCGGCTTCTCAAGGAAGGTCTGGATGAAATTGTAATAGGCCACCTGGCTCCAGAAGTGCCGCCGTCGAGCCGTAGAGGAACCGCGACTGGAACTGAAGCCCATGACCGCACACATAATTTTGGCGTAGTGAGGGTGACGCTTTAGCTTTCGGGTTGATTGAGGATGGCGCTCACCAAATGCCAAAGCCTTGATCAACTCCGATGTCACTGCTGGGCGCTCGTACCGCTTGGCTCCGTAGTGCGATTCGCCAACAAGCAGTGTGCGCACACCTTGGAAACCGGACGCATAGGCGTCGCCGACCCAAGGTGCAAACCGCACTGTTGACGCGACCATCCTTGAGTCAGACCGCTGCAGTGCCTTATCCATTGTCGCATTCCTATATAAATCAGCCGAGATCGTCACAGGTGCAGCCACAACTTTGCTGCCGATCGCTAACACGCCGGCTCTTCCCCCCTTTCATTTTCAAAGTCATCATCTTCGAACCCACCGTCCTCGTCGCCTTGCCCGATCAGGCCGCTTCGGTAGAGTCCAATCTCGTAGAATCTGCGCTTGAGTTCTTCATGGGCACTTCGGATCGCAATGACTGTAGCATCCATCTGTAACCGTCCTTTCAAATCCCTACTCAGCCTATTTACTCGCAGTAGGCAACCCAGATTCTGGGTACCCCTTAGCCAGAGATTCCTTGCAGACCCCGAAGTCCCATCGTTCCTGTTGAAGACGAAAGAAATCTCGATGCCGTTGACGTGGCGCCGGCCTGATACCAATTCTTCACCAGAGGCTGATGGCGGCAGATCTGAGAAGGTGTAACTGCCCTGAACAAAGATCAACTCGCCCTCGGAAATCAAGCACTTTACTGTTCCCCGGTCCAGGTCATCAGAAATATTTTGCACTCTGATATCGCTCAACGCGACCTGCAGCATATTGGTCATATAGTGCTGGAGAATGAGAGCTACTGAGGCCCTATACATCGGCCCATCACTCTCATACAGGAAGCCGTTATCATCGCAGAGATTAGCGCTACGAGCGCCTCGAAAACCATCAAGCTGAGTGAAGTCAACATCATGCGCACGGGCTATTTCAAAGACCCTGAGATGGTTGAAATACCACCATTGGCAGGCCATGAGCTGTGTAGACTTGAAGATGGCAATGGCGTCTAGACGCCGGACCGTTCTCTCCCACTCAAATTTCATATCCTTCAAACGATCTGCTGTTAGGTTAAGCTCAAGCGAACGGACGGTATGCGCCTCGCTATGATGAATGGAACAAAGCACGGCAAGGTTCTTTTCAGAATGATCGTGGCTCTTGGCCCATGGCTCGATGTGGTGAACGATGACAGGAAGATTGGTGCTTCGGCAAACACAGCAAACCCACCTGTTTGCAAATAACGTCGTTACAAGGGTCTCAATTGGAATCGGAGGTCTGCCAGTACCGTAGATTGCGTAAGCGGTCTCTTCGGTAAGCCCTAGATCGATAAGCTGCTGTTGGCTCTGTTGCTGTAGCTTTGCGAGCGTCCATTTTTCTTCGCGCAGCGTTCTTGCCAACTCGACATTTACCCCTCTGGCAATTAGTGCCAACTCCGTTTGGTTTCTGGTCATTAGCTCGATTCCTTGCTGAGGTCAGCGGCGGTCAGCCATTGATATCCGAAACAGGTGGTTTACGGACCCGACGCACTGTTGATCCTGCAGCGGACAAATGTTGTTTTTCGAAGCAATCGGACATGATGTTTCACTCCGCCGGAGGGCGAACTGGGGCACCTGCTATTTGAAGGATCGGCAGGTCATGGTCGATGACGTTATGGCCGAGCACGAAGCTTGCGCCCTGCCCCAGGCTGTCCAGTGCATCGAGGACGCCGGGCAGGTCCTTGTCGACCTTGTGTTCGAGTTCCTCGCGCGTGTCGGGGCGCAGTACACCGACCATGAAGATGCGGTCGGGTTGGTCGGCTTTGCCGGGGGCGACTTCCAGATCGAAGATCAGGCTTTTGGGTTGAGACGGTAAAGCCATCCGGACGGCGATCCTGCAACAGACTACGGGGCTGCTTGCACTGTAGCGGCAAATGCCCGGTGTAGGTAGGTGCGTGAGGTCGCGGTGGGGGTGGTTGCGGGGGTTTACGACGGGTGTAGATAACCCTGAGGCTGTAACGGAGAAAAGCAGAGAAGAGAAAGAGCAAAAGTGCAAAAGTGCAAAGGATCGAGCCGGCCGGGGCCGTCTCGACCCTGGGGGGCGCTCAGCGCTGACGCGAGGGGCAGTGTCGATGGCGGGTTTCGGCCAGTAACTGCCAGTAACAAGCATCTGCTAGCGGCTAAGAACATCCTCTGGCTGACTCTGTGATCCGGCATTACGAGCCTAGCCTCGAAGCAAAAGTCCCATTTCTCCTAACTTCCTACCCTTTACTACAGAGACAGACTAGCGTCGTCCTTATAAGATGCAGGTTCATGTGCCTCAAATGGTCTAGGTGTCGAGTGTGAGAGATTGCAATGGCTGATTTATGGGAGCCGGTCAACGGCGTTTATACCGCTTTGGCACCGATTTCCCCCTGGGTATCTAGCTTCCCAAGTATTGAGGCCGGTGAATGGGGCAGCGCTCTAATTAGCGCTGGATTCGGCGCTGGTATCGGTGCGTGGATGGCCGGGCGCATCGCCATGAGCTCCAAACTGAGGGACGAACTATTAGCTGAGCTCCGCAGCATAGATGTCGCAATAACGCTGTGTGCATCAGTATTAGATGTGGCAGGTGCTCTCAAAAGGCAGCATGTCTCGAGACTTCGTACAAAGCACGAATCTGATTTGAAAAGCTTCTCTCAATACCAGGCAGGCGGAAGAGCAGCAGAGCCGTTTACTTTAAGCATCGACAACCTGAGGCTCCAACGCATAGAACCACCAATTGTTGAGCTACAGGGTCTTGTTCTAAAGGGTATGAACATATCGCCCAATGGGGTGAAGTCAGTGATAGCCCTTGCGGACGCCGTTGGAAATCTCAACGGCATGCTTGACTCGTACAACGAGCTCTTAGGCATGTTTAGAGACGGTGGCTTGCCGGCAGGATTCAAGCCCGAGCACTACTACCTCGGACTGCCTATGGGAGGGGTGGTCAACAATGAGTACGGCTCGGCTGTCCAGGCAATAGCTGCTTACACCGACGATGTCATTTTCTTCGCTTGTAAGCTCGCCAGTTGCCTCACGTCACAAGGGGAAAACGTCAGTGCCCGGTATGGGGAATTGTCTGGCGAGAAGCGTCTAATCCGGCGATTAAGTCCTCTTGAAGATAAAACAGGTTTGATCCCTCCCGATTCCGCTTATGCGGATTGGATGAGGGGGTGGGAAGAAGATCGTAGCGATGTTGCGAGGAAGCGCAAGTGGTGGCATCGCAAGCAGAAGTGAGGGTCGTTGTCCGCTATCGGCAAAAAGCTGCCTGTCGTTGAGTGCAATTTTTGACTCATGGCTGCCAGCAACGGCAGCAGTTAAAATGCTCAGAGACGATCACTCAACGAGCAATAGACCTAGTTTGTTCGACCGAGCTAGATTAGTAAAAGCTCTTTCACTTTTTGCTTGATTTCAGCAGGGCTTTCTTCAAATCCGTATTTACCGGCATTATCTTTAGAAGAGTTATATCCCAAGAAATAACCATTGTATTGAAAGTAGTTAGTGTCAATTTTTCGCCTGCTTGGCTTGCCTTTTTCCAGCATATCCAGAAGCGTTTTTAAGTGTGAGCGTGTTAGCCAGAATTTTAGAAGTAATCCGCTCCCTAGCACTTCAGTGCCGATCATTGGAGCTGCTTGAAAGCCCAAGGCCTAGCTCAGGGCTAGTCGTCTACACCAGTTCCGCTATGTATGCTGAAGGGGGCCCAACCACTCTACCTGACCAGCAACCTCAAGCGCTTCGGCGAATTCAACCTCAAGCTAAACCGGCCACCGGAGCCCTGGATCAAGGACTCGGTGTTCCAACAAGCTGCCGGCTCGCTGCGGGTGATCAGACCTAGCCAGCTAGATACCGAGAAAACGCCATGATCAACATTCCTCCCGCATCCTTCCGCCTTACACCGTACGGCGAAGTGGACGCCGTGGCGTTGGAAAACCTGCGCGACAGCTTCGACACCTCTCAACTGCTCCGGCTGGTTGATCGCTTGGACGTCTGCTTGGTGGAACTGGGTGGAATCACCTCCATTCGCGACGAGCTACTGAGATTGCATGCGATGGCTCTGACGATAGTTGAGGGCATCGCTCTTACGGTGCCTGCCGAGAGTGCTTGTATCTGGACAGAAGCCCAATCTCTACAGATGGATCTTGAGGCACTGGTTTCTTGGGCGCGCTCCGCTCAGCTCATCATTGCGCCGCTGATCAATCTTGCTCCACAGCACGAGGCATGAGCGCTCTCGCCGATTTCGACGAGGCTCAACTGTTTCTGACCATGGCTGGAATCGCCCGTAAGTAGATCAATTCACCAATCAGTTCTACGAGTGTCTGAGTAATCACAGCCGCCGCGGCCAGCGCGCGAATGGACTCCGGGAGCGCTAGGGCCAGGGGAAGCACTACAAGCGAGTTGCGAGTGCCTGAGCTAAAGGCCACTGCCCGTGCGGCAGAAGCCTCCAAGCCAAATAGCCGGGAGCTGAGTACGCCGAGGGCCGGAGCGAGTAGTAGAAACGCTCCGTATACCGGAAGCAACGGCGCCAGGATGTCGAGTTGGTACACGACAGCCGCGATCTGCGAACCCACCACCACGATTAGAACCAGGGCCATTGCAGGCACTGGCAGCCAGGCCCAACCTGCGCTCCATGCGCGAAGCAGCAGAGATCGGCGTCCGCCAAATTCGGTGAGCACAGCCGCTACCAAGGGTAGGACGATCAGTAACAGGAAGGCTTCTGCGAAGGGCCACAGCTCGATCACTGTGCCGGCTTCGGGGCCAAGGATTAGCCGCAAGTAGAGGGGCAGCAGCAGAAGCTGGAGCAACAGCAGCAATGGCGTCGCCGCGAGCACCAGACGAGAGTCCCCTTTGCCCAGGTGGGTGAAGACCACCACGTAATCGATACAAGGCGTCAGCAGGACAAGCAGCGCGCCGACCAACAAGGCCTTGTTCGATGAGAGCGGCCACGTCACCAGCCACACCATCAATGGCACCAATAGGAAGTTGGCCAGCAACAAGGCACCGACGAAGCGGCGGTTGGCAAAAGCTTCTCGCAGCTCCAAAAAAGGAATCTGCAGAAACATGGCATACATCAGCACGGCAATCGCCGGTGTGATGGCCATGGCCGTCAGTCCGGTGAATTGCGCAGAGCTCAGGCCTGCAATGGCAGCGGCCACCACCGCCGCGAAATAAAATGCTATCTGGTGTTCTTCCAGCCAGTCCCGCGACATCTGATATCTTCCCTTGTTGCGCAAGGGCGACATTCTCCCACTGGCATCGGATTTAACCCAGCGTTGAGGCTGGTTGCTTTTCGCTTTGCCGTTGGGCGAAGTCCGCAACGGTCCTAACAAGTCCTGCCGATAAGAGGATGCATGATGTTTCGAAATAACTGGATGGCGGGTCTGAGGCAAGTGCTCGCCATCGCCAGGAGTTAACCGCAATGAATCCTCAACCTTCAGGCATGCCCTGGAACCTGCTGCTGCTAACCTGGCTGGTCGCACTGGTATCGACCCTGTCCGCGCTGTTCATTGGTGAGGTGATGGGCCAGGCACCCTGCGTGTTGTGCTGGTTCCAGCGTGCCTTCATGTTTCCGCTGGCGGTGATCCTGGCCATCGCCTGCTACCGCTCGGATTTCACCGTCTGGCACTATGCCCTGCCGCTGACCGCTATCGGTGCGGCACTGGCATTTGTTCACACGCTGCTCTATGCAGGGCTGATTCCACAGCCGATCCAGCCCTGCACGGCCACTGGTCCATCCTGCTCAGGCGCCGGAATGACCCTCTTCGGCGTGGTGCCCCTGCCGGCACTCGCCTTGTTCGCTTTTATCCTTATCGCCATCCTGCTCATAATCATCCGTCGGAGAACCACCCCATGAATCGCCGTTCCGTGGTCCTGATCGTCAGTGTCGTGATCCTGGCCGTCTTTGCTGCCGCCGCATTCTTCTATTCCCCCTCGC
>JBLXDJ010000033.1:0-7199 GCA_048264105.1 Oceanospirillum sp. | reverse complement strand
CGACAGAATTACGGCGCTGTATGACAGGAAGTAAGTAACTGCCCAAGGCTGATGCATCAATACAGTCAACCCGACAAAGGGAATCAAACCGGACAAACCAAGTAGATAGGCTGTTTTGTTCATGAGCATGTCATCAGTGTGTTGGCTTTTATACCGATACGACAGCTGCCGGATTTGGTTCACCCTGCCCTCTATCGATCACCATTTGATTACCGGCGCCTATTGCACAGATCGCTGAACCAATATCTTAATAATTATTTTGCCCATCTCGACTGACATGCTAACATGCTAGAATGTCAATCGAGACCAGTAGATTGATGCCTGTGACCTGACTAAATATAAAACCAAAGGTGACTGAATAATGAAGAAGACAGCTCTCAGCCTTGGACTCGCCATGGCGCTCATCGGCCCTGCCTCTACCTCGCAGGCCGCTACCGAACTTAACTTTGCAACCTGGATGCCGCCAGGCCATCCAATAAATGCGACTATTCTGCCCCAATGGGCCAAGCAAATTGAAGCTGGGACTAAAGGTCGCGTTAGTGTGAAATTCGAATACAACCTGGGTGAACCCGGCTCCATGTTTTCCATCGCTGAGGATGGTGTGGCTGATGGTGCTTGGGGGTTCCATGGATATGTTCCCGGTCGCTTCCCTCTGACCGAAGCCGTTGAAATGCCGATGCTGGGTGCCAATGCCGAAGCGGCATCCGTCAGTTTCTGGAATGTGTACAACGAATACTTTGCAAAGGCAGGCGAGTTTGATGGCCTTGAATTGATGGCTTTGTGCACACATGGCCAAGGGCAGCTGCATACCAAATTCCCCATCAACGCCTTAAGCGACCTCAAGGGCAAAAAAATACGCGTTGGCGGCGGTGTACAAAGTGAAATTGCCAAACGCATGCAAGTGACACCTGTCGCAGCACCCGGGCCCAAAATTTATGAACTACTTCAGCAGGGGGTCATTGATGGAATCACAATGCCCCAGAGTGAACAGCGCGGCTTGAGACTCAATGAAGTGACGTCGCACCTGACGGTATATCCCAGCGGCCTCTATCTCGGCAGCCTGTCCATCTTTCTGAACCCGGAGTTCATGGCCAGCCTGAGTGAGGAAGACCAGGCGGCCATTCGTCGCGTCTCCGGTGAAAACCTTTCACGCACGTGCGGTCAGGCATTTGACGCCGCCGACGAGGACGGTATCAAGACCGCTCGGGAAAGTGGTGTCAACGTCAACGAGCTGCATCCCGGTGATGCGTTAACACAAGAACTCACCACCGTCCTTGAGGGCATCGACCAGGCCTGGCTGGAAAAAACCTCAGCATCTGGCGTTGATAACAAAGCTGCTCTGCAGGCCCTTCGTCAGCGTGCTCGTGATTATCAACCGGAGTCCTGATACACGCCAGAGCGCTTTCAGGTTCTGATTAACCCGAATGCACTCTATAATCATCCTCTGTTTCCTTAAAAAACACCGGGTGCGGGTTTCTTGACAATGCGAATTATCAACAAGAAGGATCTTATATATCAGGATGTACTGGGGCGACTGTTAAGTCGGCAGTACAAGTTTGGTGAGAAGGTCTCGGTCAAGGATATCAGCAACGAAACTGGCGTCAGTCGTCAACCTATCATGACCGCACTGAATAACCTTCAGGAGCGGGGGTTCGTACATATCACCGCTCAGGTGGGCTGCGAAGTGGTCGATCCGGCCGTGTCCGAGGTAGCAGATTTCTATCGGATGTTTTCTGCTACCGAAGGACTGATCGCCAGTCTGGCCGCTGAGCGTCATTCACCTGAGGAGTTGCTCAGACTGACAGAGATCAACGATCAGATTATTGCACTCGGTCACAGCTCAACCCAACTCTCTGAACGGTACCGTCAACTGAATGCCGACTTTCACCGGCATCTGCAGCGGATGGCCCGCTCTGAGATTCTCGGCACACGTCAAATGTCGAACTTTGAACTGTCTGACTTTTTTATCGTGCAAACCTGTGGCTTTCACATGCATCTGAACGCAGCCACGGATGAGCACACGATGATTATTGAAGCAATACGGAATCGGGATACACAAGCCGCCCGTGAAGCTGCCGAAGAGCATATCGCCAGCGTATCCCGAGACGTAGTGACGTTCATGCAGCACTCATCCTGAGATAAACCGGAGCCGTACTCAGCGGCACTTTGTCCAGACAACTAACATGCTAGTATGCAAGAATAAACATAAGAGGCTGAACATGCAGACTGACCACTTTGATACCGATGTTCTGATCATCGGCACAGGACCAACAGGCGCAACCGCTGCCCTTGCACTGGCCACCTATGGCATCAATGCCCACATGGTGTCTCGCACCAACTGGCTTGCCGATACGCCCCGTGCCCACATTACCAATCAGCGCACCATGGAAGTGTTCCGCGCGCTGGATATTGAGGAAGAGCTGTATCGCCACGCGACCCCCTGGGATCAGATGGGCGACAGCCTGTTCACCACCAGCCTTGCAGGAGAGGAGTTGGCGCGCCTGCGTTGCTGGGGTACCGGCGATGAGCGCAAGGGGGATTACCTCAGTGGCAGCCCCTGCGAACTGCTCGATATCCCACAGCCGGTTGTAGAGCCGGTGATTTTCAAGAACGCACTTGAACGCGGCGCAAGCGCAGCATTCAATATCGAATATGTCAGCCACACACAGGATGACGAAGGAGTTTCCGTTACACTGCGAGATCTGATTCAGAACAGAGAATACGTCCTGCGTGCACGCTACCTTATCGGTGCCGATGGAGCCCGCTCACGGGTCGCACAGGATATCGACCTGCCCATTGAAGGACATCATGGCAGGGCCGGTACCGTATATGTGAATTTCAGGGCTGACTTGTCGGAATATGTCGAGCATCGTCCCAGCATTTTGCACTGGATCGTGTCACCTCATGCCAGCTTTGGTGAAATCGGCATGGGACTTCTGCGCGCGGTCAAGCCCTGGAACGAATGGATTGCAGGTTGGGGCTTTGATATTTCGAAAGGCGATCCTGAACTGATTGACTCCGAGCTGACCGAACGTGTCCGCCTGCTGACAGGTGTGCCTGACCTTGAAATCGAGATCATCACCAAGTCCATCTGGTATGTAAATCAGGCATACGCAACGGAATACTCTCGAGGCCGTGTGTTCTGTGGCGGTGATGCCGTACACCGTCACCCGCCTTCAAGCGGGCTGGGACTGAACACCTGCGTACAGGATGCCTTTAACCTGGCCTGGAAAATTGCCGCGGTTATCAAGGGGGATGCCAAAGCTGATCTGCTCGAGACCTACACTCAGGAACGCGCACCGGTCGGCAAACAGATCGTGCTGCGTGCCAACCAGTCACGTATTGATTACGGTGCGCTGCACAAGGCGTTCCGCGTCGAAGGGGCCGAAAACCCGGTTGTCGCCGGCATTGAGCGCCTGAAGTCACCAACCCCTGAAGGTGAAGCCGCACGAGAAGCCCTTAATCAAGCTCTCGAGTTGAAGAATACCGAGTTCAACGCGCAGGGTGTCGAGATGAACCAGCGCTATCACTCGTTGGCAATCGACGAATCTGGAGAGGCAGAAGAGGTCTGGGACAAAGACCGGCAACTGTATTTGAAGGCCACCACGCGTCCGGGGGCAAAATTGCCGCACGCATGGTTGATAGACGCCAAGGGCATGAAGGTATCAACCCTGGATCTGGTCAAGGGCTACGGCTTCACGCTTATTACCGGGCTGTCTGGAAATGCCTGGGACATGGCAATGAAGTCGATCAACAAGCCCAGTCTGAGGCTCCTTCAGGTGGGTGATGCCATAAAAGATCCCTATTGTGAATGGCAGCGCAGACGAGAAATACCCGAATCCGGTGCCCTGCTGGTAAGGCCGGACGGCTATGTCGCCTGGCGTTGCATGGAGGCCGTGCAGGATGCAACCGAGGCAACACAACGCCTTGAACAGGCACTGGATTCAATCCTGCTGCAATAAACAGCCAACTATTCAGGTAAAGTAATGCGTTCTGGCGCTGCGTCCGGTATCCATCTACCGGGCGTGGCGCCGGTTTCGTTTTACACCTGCACTCACCCACACAGCCGCATGGATCTGCCCGTAGTATGAAAAGCATCAACCACCGCCCCGCCCTGTTCACGCTCTTTCTGGGTTTTATCTCTTCACTGGGTCCGCTCTCAATTGATATGGGGTTGCCGGGGCTCTCGGGAATTGAGGCGTATTACCAGCTCGCAAGTGGCAAGGGTGCACTCACCTTCAGCTTCTTCGTGGCGGGTCTGGCGGTTTCGCCCCTGCTGGGCGGCATTCTGTCGGATCGGTTCGGGCGCAAGCCGGTGATTCTGTTTTCACTGCTGCTGTATGTAGCTGCAGCCCTGTTGTGCAGCATGGCGCCCAGCTTTAATCTGCTGCTGGGGGCACGACTGCTGCAGGGGCTGGCTGCCGGATTATGCATCGCGATTCCGATTGCGATCATCCGCGACACTCTGGCAGGCGAAGCCGCTCGGCTGCGGATCTCCTACATGATCATGCTGGTCGGGATTGCGCCCTTGGTAGCACCACTGCTGGGCAGTCTGGTGATGCAGTTTGGCCCCTGGCAGCGCATTCACGACTTTCAGGCGGTCATTGGAGCCGTTTCACTGTTGATTATTGCGCTCACCTTCACCGAAACCTTGCCTGCCGAGAAGCGACAGACCCTCAAGGTCAGCGATATTGTGACCGAGTTGCGCAGCATTATGGCCCAGCGAGTATTTCTGTTGGCAACGCTGATCTACACATTGGGCTTCTGTACCCTGTTTACCTATGTGTCCGCCTCGTCCAGCCTGTTTGTGGACCGCTATGGCTTCTCCATCGACCAACTGGCGCTGATCATGGCTTTTACTTCAGGTCTTGCCGGTGTCGGCTCCTGGTTCAATGCACAACTGGCCAAACGAGGCGTTACCACCAGCCAAGTGATCTTGATCGGCCTGCTGTGCATGCTGGTACCCGCTTTCATCCTACTGTTCATGCCCAATGTGCAGGCCTTGCTATTAGGCAGTTTGATGGCGTTTATTCTGCTCGGATTTGGCCTGTTGTCACCAGCAGCCAACCATATGGCGATGGACGTGATCGGTCAGGGCAAGGGTAAGGCGTCCGGCGTAATGCGGTTGTTTCAGATGAGTTCAGCCGCACTGATCTCAGCACTTTACACGCTGTTGATCGGCATGGTCGGCAGCATAACCGCCACCGCCCTGCTGGTACTGGTCAGCGCACTGCTGGGACTCAAGTGTTGGCTATCGCTGATCCGTTGCCAACAACACGCCTGAGCGCCGCACCAAGCCGATCAAAGTATGCCCGAAAGGCACAATTGATCTGCAAGCGCTGCTCGCCTTGCGGAAACAGCCCAAGGCGAGCCTCTTTTGAAGAACAGGTACCCTTGACCAGGAAGTGATTACGGATCGGCTGATCCTGCACAAACGCCTCAAAGGCTCGCGCGCACATCTCTTCCGGACGGCTGTAGTAGAGGCTGTTCAACTCCCTGTCCATCGCCACAGATGCACGACACAGCTCGCTGGGTCCCTCACCGGACGGATCCAGCATGATTGCCTTGAAGCAGGCAAACAGGCAATCATTCAATGGGTGCGGAACGGGAATCGCGTCATGCAGCCAAGCCTTCGAGGCAAACATGCCTTTGGGTGCATCATCAAAGCATTTGTCAACCAGATAGTGATCGAGTGCATGGAACCACTCATGTGCGATACTGCCAGGCCCCGCATTCTTCGCCAGCGAGAAACAGCGTGTGGCCGGTGTGTAATGGGCAGCCACGCCCGGGCGCCCACCGATACCATACTGAAAAGCCAGCGTACCACGCAGCGAGATAAGTGCCTCAGGTCCATTCAAGATTGTCATCAGGTCACCCAACGCATCGTAGAAATGGGCTGCGGCCTGTTCGTTTTCGTCTCGTGTTACCCAGCGACCGATTTCAATGGAACGAAAGTCATAACGTTTGCGGATGTCGGCGAAATTGATGATTTCACCAAAGCGATGCTCTGGACCACGGCGGTAGAAAGTACGACTGGAATTACGAGGTGCTGCCATCACATTACTTGCACAAGACCTTAAGACGCCTGAAAGCCTGCCTGAATATCAAAAGGGTTTCCAGCATTAGAACACGCATACAGCGACCACAGAACTGCGCGCACTTTTGATTCAGGGCCCGCGCCAGCTTTTGCTGCTTATTTTTGCAGGAGGAACTAAAGATCAACTCAACTCCAAAAGTCGCCTGTGAATGGCTTTGAAATCTCCCCTTTGCGCCAACGCGCTCAACTCTTCGGCGAAACAAGCACTTTCTGGATGTTGCTTGCCCAGTTGTTCACACCATTCGGTTATATCAGTAACAGCACCCAACTCCAGCCACACTTCCAGCTGTTGAATGGAATCCTCATTTATAACAATACTTGAGGCCGTCACACTACCTGAAGAATGCGCTTCCGAAGAGTTCGACGCTTGTATGTCAGCCAATCCACACGCACGAGCAACCTCATGACGCAGCAGAGCCAGGTCCACCGGCTTGCCCAGCAAGGCGGTGTAACACTCTCCCGTTTCTTGGCGTTCCGGTTGCAAGTACCAGGTAGCTGATAACAGCAGTACCGGCACAAGAGGGTCTATTGCTCGCGCCGCCTTGAGGACGGCACCACCTGGCGCCTTTGGCAAACGATAATCAGTCAGGATGATGTCCGGCATTGTGTTCTTAGCCTGTAAAGCATCGATCGCTGATTCCGCGTCGGTGAACGTTTCGACTGCAAAGCCAAGCTCTGACAGCTCTGTGTACAGTAAATGACGAATCTGTTCAGAATCTTCAACCACCCAGGCCTCAAGACCATCGGCATTATACAAAGGCAACATCCGAGTCGGACTTTTAAGCACAGCAATGCCTGCATCCTCTTTACCCGGCTTGACCGGTACAGTGAAACGCACGCAGGTACCTTTATTTGGTGCACTGCTCAAGCCAACATGCCCTTGCATTCGCTCGACCAATTCTTTGACAATAGCCAGCCCAAGGCCGGCTCCCTCCCCGTTATCGGACACTCGAAAAAACGGGTCAAAAAGCTGATCATGCTCTTCGGCATCTATACCACACCCTGTATCTTCAACCTCACACACCAACTGAAGCACGGACCCTTTATCACTCTCGTGTGTATTCTTATCGTAAATACGAAGCGTAATATCACCATTAACCGT
>JBLXDJ010000032.1:0-7214 GCA_048264105.1 Oceanospirillum sp. | reverse complement strand
TATCGCCTTCGTCGGCGGCAGCTTCAGCGGTACCGGCGGGCATAATCCGCTGGAGCCGGCGGCACTGGGGCTGCCGGTGGTGATGGGACCGGACTGTTTCAACTTCCAGAGCATTACCGATGCGCTGAAGGAAGCGGGTGGACTGGTGAGGGTCACCGATGCGACTGGGTTGAAGGCGCAGCTGTCAGTCTGGCTTAAAGACGCGGACCAGCGGCGTGACGCAGGGCAGCAGGCGGCGGCCTTTGTCGCCGCCAATCGGGGGGCGCTGGATCGATTGGAGTCGCATATCCGCTGTTTTATTAGTGCTACAGCAGACTCACCTCAATGCTGACCAATCCAGCTGATTGGAAGAGTGGACAGCTGTTCGCCGCGCTGATCTGTGACAGTGCACGTACTTCTCGCAGGTGAAGTTATGTCGGGTCGCTATGTGGTACAGGATTACCGGTTTTCTCGAGCATGCCACAGGCGGAGAACGTAGATGATCGAATCAATGATCTCGTAACGAACCTCATACTCCCCAACCAAAATCCTTCTGACCTCACGCGGGTCAAACTGAAACAGCTGCTCACCAATACGCGGGTTGGTAAGTAGAATCGTAGGGGCCTGTGTTAATGCCTGCACAGCCCGAACAGCAGCAGGTTTGTTAGCCAGAGCCAGAAATTCATACAAGCGCGCCAAATCAGATAGTGCCTTGCTGGTCCACTTGAGTTCCATCAACGCGGGATCGGCAGTTGCTGGTCTGTGGCGAGGCTATCAGCCCACGCCTGAACAGACTGGTGATCGATGACTCGACCAGTGTCCACGTCTGCCAATGCTTCTTGTGTTAGGCGGTCGCGGTCTTCTTCCTGGGCGATCCATGCGGAAAGAGCTTGTTTTATGATCCAGCCGCGTGAGCGTTCAAGTCGGGCTGCCATTTGGTCAACTTTGTCAGCCATCGGAAGTGGCACGTGTGCTGTTAACACCCTGGTTGTTGCTTGTGTCATGTTGCACCTCGGTTATCGACACCACGATATTATCTTGGTTGATGATTTTTTAATCATAGTGATTAATTTTGAATCGAACAATGATATTTAACTGTATCAGCCGCCGCTCCAACGACCGAATATTGACGGGCTTCATGTATGATGGCATCGGGCTCCACCTCTAAGATTGTCTTGGCCCTGATTCTTGAACAGCACGGCTACTGTTGCTGTCGATTTGACTGAGTTGCTGGTTGAGTTATTCATTTTGCCTCCCCTTCAGTGCGGGCCAGAGTTGCCAGTGACCAGTCCATACAGGGCAGCAGGCGTGCCATGTTGCAGGCGTCATCAATCCCCCGGTGTGGCTGCCCCTCGAACGCCAGGTTGTGATACTTCAGCGCCGACCCAAGACCGTTGCGTTTGCGCTCGCCCGTCGTGTTTTTCCAGATCGTCTTCAGATTCAGGTGAGGCAGGCACATGAAGTCCGGCATGGCGCCTTCGCGTCTGGACTGGGCCGCGATATGCCGCCGGTCATAATTGCCCCAACTGGCCCAGTAAGTCAGGTCAGGCCATTGGCTCAGCCAGGCATCAATTTCCGGTACGACCTCGGTGAACAGGGGTGCCGCATCCACCATCGCCTGACTGATCGTAGTGAGCTGCTGACAGAACGGACTCAATTCGGGATTAACTCGCGGCCGTACCAGAAACGAACGCTTATCCAGCACTTCACCGACACGTGTTGCGATTACACAGCCGAATTCGATGATTTCCATTTCATCCACGGACTGGCGCGAACCTGATGAGGCTATGTGGTTTTCCCAACAGGTTGCTTCAAGATCCACAATCAATAGTCGCTGTATAACGTTTTCCTCCTGCTGATCTGTCGTGTGCACTCAACCGATTCAGCATCTGCTACCCGACGCCAGGGTTAAAAAATCAGCTTGCCAATGCAGAGTAACAGTCCTAGAGTATATGTCTAGTCGCATCAACTATCCGTGAAGCTTTCATTATGGCAGACAAAAACCAAGCATCTCACCCAAAGAATCTCACCGAGGTGTTGAAGCGCCTTGATCCTGAGCAGGGGGAAACACTCACCTGGCCCCAGATCGGGGCCGCCATTGTGCAGGCAGAAGCGCTGGGATATCCCGATGCGCACAGTGGTGAAAAGCACTGGATTGAGACGCTGGTTGAGCCTTTGGGCCTGAAACGTGCTTCGGCCTGGCGCTACCGTGCCAACGCCAGGGGCTGGCCCTGGCTCAGAGCGCAACTCAGACTCGCGGCTATCAAAGCTCCGGAGTTTGAGGCGCTTGATCCCAATGTCAGCGCCGAGAAGCTGGAGTTGCTGATGAAGCTGGTGAAGGTGGCGCCCATACATGTCTGGAAACCAGCCGCAGAGGGGGTGCTGGACCAGTCGATGCCGCTGGCCGAGATACGCCGACTCTGGGCGCATTATCGACAGATGCTGCAGGGCAAGACCGCTCGCTCGCGTGGCTCAAAAGGCTTTGCAGACAGCGTTTCGGTCACTGGGCCGGCGGATCAGCAGGCACATGCACTTTACGTCAGTCAGGCCTGCCAGTGGCTCGATCAGCACTATGTCGACCTGGCGGAATATGTGACCGGTGGGCGCGTCGTGCGTCGTTGTTTCACACAAGCATTCGAAGGCCTGGCTGAACTCAGTGCCATTCGCCCCGATGCCGTAGCCGGACTGGTGTTTACACGTCGGCATGTTCCACTCATCCACGCCTTTGTCATTACACCGGATCCCAACAAGGAAGCCGATCTTTTGGATCGACTGAAGCGACTGCAGCCATATGCGGATGCCGTTTGGCTGGTCACCCCGGAAGCAGTTGTACTACCGGACTCGATCGGCATCATCCTGTTCGATGGCGTGCGGTTGAATGGGTTTGGAGCAATCAGTCGGGAGGCTTTACACACGTACGGCCCCAAAGGAGATGTGTTGGCGTTGTGGCTGTTGAGCCATGCCTCCATGCTGCATGTGAGCGCACAGGACTGGCCGGATCGCCCAAAAGGTATTGCCATGCGTTTGGCTGAGATATTCGAAGGACTGGAGGACGAGATATGAACCATCCACGTACCGCACCGCGCGACAACCCGGCTGCTGATACGGCATCAACCAACACTGCCAAGCCTGACAGCGTTGCAAAAAAGCCGAAATCAAACGGACGAGGCCTTGGGGCGCTGATCCAGCAGGTCACTCGGATTTTTGCCGACAAACCGGCCAGTCAGGTTGGGTCTGCACTTACGCATCTTATCCCCAAAATCGAGGCATACCTGACACCGGAATCGACCGACCTACCCACCCCGGAACAGGAAGCGCTGCAGCTGGCTGTGCGGGTCAGCCGGCTGCAGATTCCGAGTCGCAGCTTCCTGATCAGGGTACGCGATGAAAGCGCAGACATCGTGCTGCGTGATCAGCTAAGGCACACTCTGTCAACCTACGATGAGGTATTGACGTCGCTGGGTGAGCTGCAGGCTCTGGTGACGGCATTGGCGCAGCCTGCGCTCAAAACCCTGTTGGGGCTGCTATCGACTCATACCCACTACTATCGCAAACGTACAGTCGATGCAATGACACTGGGTGGACATGAATCATCTTGGCGTTATCTGCATGCGTTCTCCAGAGATACTCTTGATGATGCCGAGATCGAGAGAAGTCTATCGTATGCCTACCGCATGTTGGATATGCTGGCCGCTGAACGGCCGATGGAACTGGCTAACCTGGCGCGTGCGGTCGAACGGCTGCATACCAGCCTGGGGCAGTATCTGCCGGCTACCCTGCTGCTCAAGAATACCGTAGACATCTCCGGCATTCCGCCCTCCATACACTCCTTTTCCGGCACTCGTGCCATTGCCATCATTGCGATCGCGCACGCCCGTGCCTATCTGGTACCACGTCTGCAGTCATTGAGTGAGCGCCTGGGGATGGAGCTTGAACTGCCAACAGACGATAGGCTGCAGGGCAAAGGGTTTGATGCGGTCAGACAACTGCCCTTGGATGCCGCATCTTTGGCGGCCTCGCTTCGGTACTGGATTGACCGCACACCGATTTTCATGGGCAGCCATGCCGTCATCCGCATCCAGGCACTGCTGAGCCAGTTGGGTCAGAGCGCTGTATCGACTAACGATGAACATCGTCAGCTAACGCTGGTGAAAAACGCCCCGCCGACCAGTAAATCCAATGAGGAGTTCTTGCGCTATTACGATGCGCTTGGCCACCCGATGCCGCTGCAACCCTGTCCGGATGAACTGAAAGCGGTAGAAGCGCAGTTGATGCTGGAGTCACCCTGGATGAAAGCGATCATCAAGCGGATGTTCTCGGCAATTCGCGGGCATCTGGCGCAGGGAGAAGCCGCCAACAGCGCCTTGTTGCCGCCTATTCTGCTGGTGGGCTCACCGGGCTGCGGTAAAACCTATTACCTGCAGCGGCTGGCTGAGTTGATGAACTTGCAGTACACCCTCATCCCTATGGGCGGGATGCATGACAGCATGACGCTTCGCGGTTCGCCCCGAGGTTGGAGCAGCACCCGCCCCGGTCTGTTCGTGCAAACATTGGAGCAGAAACGGACCGCCAACCCGCTGTTCATTTTGGATGAACTGGAGAAAGTCGGCGACAGTCGACACAACGGCAACCCCTTTGATGTGCTGCTACAGGTTCTGGAACCGCAAAATGCGCGCATGTTTTACGATGAGTGTCTGCAGGTCAATGTGGACCTGTCCCACCTGATTCTGCTGGCCACCGCCAATTCCATCGAGGGAATACCGGAACCGATCCGGGACCGATTTGTGGTGCTGAACGTCAACGACCCGACACCGGCCGATCTGGAGGTGATGGCACGCCAGCTGTGGAATGCAGAGATGAGCCGTTATGGCTATGCGGCACCACTGATGCCAAAGTACCCGGAAGCCATATTGCAAGAGCGTCTGGCCAGATCCCCTTCGCTGCGTCGCGTAGTGTCGACAGTGAAAAAGGTGGCTGCGGCAACGATCAATGTGCAGATGGATGGTGGTTTTTTGCATTAAGTCAGAATGAACTGGGGGGTGCAAAATCATCGCAACCAGGCGCTCGAGTGCAACCTCGGTCTGGAATACGCAGCACGTCAGAAACTCCTCTCTACAGGTTTAGATGTTTAGATGGCTCACTCACCACAGTGGCCTTAGCCCAGCCCAGTTTAATCTGGCAGTTTTATAGATTCGCCAGGCATGGAGAGCAATACCGTGATGGGTGCCGCTCCGATGCGGTGATGTCAAAAGGGTTTTCGATAGATTGGATAACTTGAACCTAAGGACATTTAGGCCAAATTTTGGCTTCAATCTAAGGAAGTGTTCACGGCTGCATGCTTGCTAGCGGGTCGTGATCCACACTCTTTAACTCAGCAATTTGCACTTCAAGCTTGTTTATATGGCTGCGTTGACGCTCAATCAGTAAACGCGCGTCTTCCGCCAGTTGGGCTTGCTCAGCAGCAATGTTTGCGCTTTTCTCGGCAGCGGCTTCGGCTTCTGCCACCTGCTGAAGAAGCTGGTCGATCCGCTGCCGGTTCTGCTCGTTCATCTGTTCAGCGGCCTCGGCACGTGCGCGATCGGTTGGGTTGAAGCGCTGTTCTACCTGATTGTCACGGTCACGTGCGCGAGCGAGAATTGGATCTATCGTCTGGTTCAGTCGCTGTTCGTACGCGTCCAGTAATGTGTTCGCTCTGAACATATCGAGGCCCGTTATGCGAGGTAGTTTGGGGAGTGGGGCCATCGGCTGCTGCAGATTGTGGTAAAACTGCTGTACCGTAACGTGGCGAGCCCTGCTACCCTCAACCCCGCGCTCAAGACCGTATTTTGCGCCAACCTTGGCTGCGAATTCGCTTTGTAAGTTGCTTAGTTTTTTTCGGCCATCAAACCAGTATTTTGCGCTCAAAATTGATCTCGCCGGCATGGGGTATTCACGGTTTTCACGCAACTGTTCACCTGTCTCGGGTTTTTTGCCCACGATCACCGAACGCATGCGTGTTTTAGCCTCTATCCTGTGCACTGGCACAACGTACAAGACTAGATGCGGGGTCAGTTCGTCATAGTGACGGGTGGTGGCAATCACGTTTTCGACACCGAATTTCTCCTCTACCCACTTTCTCGCATCATCAAAATAGGCAGTGCTATCGACCTGACCACCGGCCTCCTTGAACGCAGCATGTGCAGCAGTTACCAGCATCTCGACCAGTGGCACCGCTTGTGGAGCTACTTCGTCAAGTTCTGCCAATCGTGCATCCAAGGCCGCGAACAATTCGCGTGTACTGGAGGCTCCGGTATGTTCGTTGCGGGTAAGCCGATTGGGATCTGCGTTGAAGGTTTCTCGCTCACGATAATTGTGGTCACCAGAGCCGCCAATGTTCCCTCTGCTTGGAAGCTTTTTGATTCGGAATATCGCCTTGTGGGCCATGTTGACCGCCTGTATAGTGTATTTTTATCCCCTTGTACCACCATAGAAAGGGTTTTATCAACCCCTTGTTATTTAATTTATGGATGGGTGTACTCACTACACCCCTTGTAACGGGCGAATACAAGGGGTTCGTTTTCTATTCTAATGGGTTAAAAGCCGGTGTCGGGAGGTGATTGTGGTAGTCGGAGGTGTAGCGGTTCACGTGATCCTGGGAATGTCGGTATTGCGTCTAGCGGATATTCAGGAGCTTCCAATCTGGCAGGATTTTGAGCCGTGGTTTATCGGTCAGACCTGCCTTTATCACGCGGATGAATCCTGGATTTATCTGCACGACTGGCAACGGTTTTTGCGGGGCGGAAGCAGCTGGCATTGAGTTGGTGATTGGTATTAGACGCCTGATACATTCCGCACCCAGAAGCTCAAGGTTCTCGCCTATACATTACTGAAATCAAAATCCTCACCCGCCTGCTCGGCAAAGGCGGCGGTCAGCACTTCGGTCAGGGTGGCGCCATCGGTATCACGCAGCCACTGTTCGCCATCATGGTCAAAATGGAAGCCGCCGTTGCGGGTGGCAACCCAAAGCTGTTTCACCGGTGGCTGGCGGGTAAAGATGATCTGGCTGCCGTTTTCGCATTTCACCGTCATCATGCCGCCCTGGCTTTCATAGTCCAGATCGCTTTCGGCGTCGTCCAGGATCTCTTCGATCCGTTCCAGTGTTGCATCCACTCGGCTCATGAATTCGGATTCGGTCATTGGGTCACTCTCTGCAGGTGTGTATGGGCGATGAGTATAACTCAGCCTGCAGCGGTACT
>JBLXDJ010000031.1:0-7226 GCA_048264105.1 Oceanospirillum sp. | reverse complement strand
CAACTATTCATCAGCAAACTGGGCAGCAACGGTGACCAGCTCAATCTGGGCAGTGTCGTCACGGCCCTGCAGAACCTGCTGCCGACCCAGAATGGCGAACTGGACCTGAGTGCCCTGATCGCGCAATTTACCAACGGCAACGAAGGGCTCGCCAACCTGGCCTCTTCCTGGCTGAGTGGAGGTGACAACGCCGCCCTTTCACCCTCGACCCTGCTGGATGTGCTCGGCAACGACCGCATTGCAAACTTTGCCAACAGCCTGGGACTGGGGCAGGACACTGCCACCAGCGGCCTGGCGCAAATGCTGCCGGAACTGATCGATAAGAACAGCGAAAACGGCGACCTGCTGGGCAACGCTGTCGGCGGTTTGGCCAAGGGCCTGCTCGGCAAACTTTTCTAAACGGTGCGGTTAGAGCAACATTCACAGACTTGGCTAAAGTCAAAGTCATGGATGTCAGTTGGTACTGGGGTTATAGCTTCATAACCCCACGGCAACCCGGAAACCTGGAGCAGCCCCAGAACTGCTGCCCCTTGTGTTCACCCTTTTTGGATTCGCGCAGCACCATATCACTGCCGCACTTGGGGCAGGCCACCGCTGCTTCCCTGGCTTCTACAATGCTTTTAACATGCTTCACATGCTGGCGATGTGTCGAAAAGGTGCGGGGATATCGGCCCGACTCAATCTGACGGACGATTTCATCAACCTGAGCCTCGGCAATGACCGGCTCGGTTTTCGATTTGATGTAGCCTACATAACCCAAACCGCGGGTGACGTTATCCGGCATGGGGGTTTTGAAGGTGCTGTCGCCGATAAAAACCACGACTGAGTGCAACTGGTTCTCTTCAAGCCCGAGCAACTGCTCCAGTGCCTTCACATGCTTGTAGTTCTGATGCAGCGGGTTCTGAAATTTGCTGGAGTGTTTGAATATCTTCTGCGTCCACTGCTTCTGGTGCTGGCCACCAAAAATCCAGCCCTTCATGTTTTTCGTTTCAACCACGAACACGCCGTACACCGACACAATCACATGGTCAATCTGAGTGGTACCCTCACCGGCGGGTAGGGTCACGTTCTTAATCAGCCGATAGTGTTTTTGGTCAAGCAGATATTTGGCTGACAGGTTGACGATCAGCTCGCCCATAACGCCCTTGAACCAGGGTGATTTGAGTACCACAGCCAAAATCCCAAGCGGGATCAGATACCAGAGCGTGCTGAATACTTGGCTGATTATTGGGGTAAAATCCATTTTATATATCCTTACTCAAGGCTTAAGCCTAATTGCTTCAGCAATATAGAAATATGATCGGTTAAACAATGATTTTTTTGATCAATGCACGGGCTCTCCTCATAACCTCGTCACTCGGAACAGGTTGCACCGATTCATTATCCAACTCATCTGCTCTGCGCAGTGACTCAAGCAACCAATCAGACTTGATCGCTTTTTCTGGTGGTGAATCAAAGCCAGTCACCAACCAATGGGTCGAAAGGGGTCGCCCCTCTTCTGGAAGGTGCGGAGTTTCGTCTTCAATTTTTGGCCAATTCATGGAAATATATCTCATTTATTGCCATACGCTTTTACTTTGCTCAACCAACGCTTGATCTTATTAGCGTAGCACCTTCCTGATTTTTCCTGCAGCACTTTTTAGACCCATTTACTAAATATTACATCCCAATTGTTCAAAAAATCAGTGAAATCTCTCTCGTTGGAGATATTGCCATCGTGCAAAACGAGCTTGTCGGTTTCCTTCTTCTTTAACCCTCTAGTTTCCCAGCATTTTCCATCAGAACTTACCCAAAGGTATGTTTGCAATGACTTGGCAGTTGGGTGAATTAAGTCCAGTCGCTCTATAAGTTGCTGCGGAGTTAAAATAACATACTGCATATTTTTTGCGTTAAATGTGTGCAAAACAAAAATCCAGTAATCCGCGGGAGAATTACGTATCTTCTCTCTATTCAGTGTCCACCATCCACAAGAAATGAGTTTTTCTTGATATTCGCTCCTCCCATGAGTAATCAGGAAATCTTTTGAAAATTTCACTTGTAACGATGTTGTTTTCTTATTTTTCTTATCCGTAACAAGAAAATCAATACCAGTATCCTTGGATGGGACCCATACATTAATTTCGTCTCCATTTGGATCTGTCAGTTCCTGCTCTAAATGAGAGCCTACTAGATACTCCCCTGCGTGAATTGTAAATAGAGGTTGCATAGAGATTTCCTTTAAGGCCGTCGTGGTAGAACGGCCTGTTACCAGACCGTCCCCACACAGATCCGGACGTGCGGAACTACCGCATCCGGCTCCTCAGTTATATTGTCGCTCGTGTAAGACACGACCCTAATACCAGTCAGCATGGATCACTCGCCTGCTGACTCGCAACTGCGCAATGCCGAAACACCTTAGCATCGTCTTCAGGCTACTCCAGTTGTAGCTCCGTCGCTGACTGCGTCTGTTCAACCATTTATACAGGCTTCTCAGCACATGGCCATACAGTCGGTGCAGACTCCTGCTGTTGTCCGGCAGGCCGAAGTAGTTTCTGAACCCCGTCAGCTTTCGCTTCAGTTTGGGTAACCATTCCCTCAGTGCCATTGACCGCTTGTACTTGATCCAGCGGTAATACTCGCTCATCGTCTCCTTCTGCTTCTTGGATGCCGTCCGCCGTCTCAGACGAGGCTGGCCGTTGGCATCCTTGCCCCAGTAAAACTCGAACCCCAGGAACTGGAATTGTCGTTTACGTCCGGGGTGAAAGCGACTGAATCGCTTCAAGCTGGTTTTCTCCGCCGCCGTGTCCAGGCCGAACTTCTTCAGCCGTTGCGGCAGCACCTTGTAGAACCTTTCCGCATCGCCGGCATACTGGAAGGCGCAGACGAAATCATCCGCGTAGCGGATGAGCATGGCCCGGCCTTTCATCCGTGGCTTCACCACCTTCTCGAACCACAGGTCCAGTGCGTAGTGCAGATAGATGTTCGCCAGTATCGGACTGATCACCCCGCCCTGCGGGCTACCGCTATCGGGCTTGGTGTAGTCTCCTTCCGGTGATTTTATCCGCGCCTTCAGCCACTGGCCGATCAGGCTCAGGAGGGCGTCATCATCGATCCGAAGGGCCAGCATACGCTTCAGCCAGTCGTGATCCATGTGGTCGAAGAAGCCTTTGATGTCGGCCTCCACAATGTAGCCGTAGCCTTGAAATTGCAGGTTCAGTCCCAGGCTGTGAACCGCTTGGTGTGCACTTTTGTTGGGCCGATAGCCGTAGCTGTTCGGCAGGAAGTCCTGTTCCCAGATGCTTTGCAGGATCTGGCTGACGCCCTGCTGGACCAACTTGTCGTCTATCGTCGGCAATCCCAGCGGACGCTGTTTGCCGTTGCCCTTGGGAATGTAGACGCGCTTGATCGCCGACGCCCGATAGCGTTTCTGCTTCAGCTGTCGACTCAAGCGCTCGATGTGCTGCGGCAACTGCTGCTGGTACTCCGGGAATCGCTTCCCGTCCACACCAGGAGCCGCTTGTTTATTGAGCTGACCCCAGCTTTGATACAGTAGATCGGAATTCAGCAGTCCGTTCAAATTCTGAAACCTGTGTCCGGGGTGGGTCTGTGCCTTAAATGCGATGGCATGCAGTGCAGTTGTCATAGTGGTTCCAGCCCTACTTTGTCCGGCCTATGTATCGGCTACATGCCAGGTATAACTGTCAGCCCCTTCGCCATGTGAGCGGCTTTCCCGCTCTCGGACTACTATGAGCTGATCCGACTGCCGGGGCGTCATCGTTGGCCTGCTGTCACGCTGGGCTTCCCTACCACGTCCGCTGTGGAACGCATCCGGCTCTCTCAAGTTCCTGATACATCTCTTCATACATGCCACGGCTTGTGAACCCCGCTGACTCGCCACAGCCTCACCAGAGCGGCTGCTTTGCATGGACTTCGATGGCGTTACAAACCTCGCCAGTCAGACATCAACTTGTTATCGGGGCGATACCGGCACTTCAGGAGCACGCACTCCCTATGGCCTGCATGATGCTCTGTGTACGCTTCACGCTGCTTGTTCGTCCGGGCTTCCTGCCACACAAATAGTCCTGATTTAAGACTCCGCACAACACGCAACACTCGATACAGGTGGGTGGTTAGCCCTTACCTGACAGGGACTTTCACCCTGCAAGATGCATCAAGCTTCGCTTGACGCACTAACGCCTCATTCAGCGGCTTGTCCGCTGCAATGATTTGTTAGGCGACTCAAAGTAGGAGCTACTACCCTTGAGCCATCTGCTATCAATTTTATTGCCGGATAGATTATTTACAATTTCAAATTCTTCCGCGCCGTTCTCAACTTCAACGCCTCTTTTAACAACCCCCTGTTCGATGAATACATATCTTTTTTCATATAGATAATCACACCCTATCAAACAAACTGGCATAACTATATATGGATCAAGTCTTTCTGCATCATTGCATTCAGAACGCTGTTTTTTATGGGCTGCGACAAGAGTATTTACACTGTAGGTTTTACCGCAAATAGCGCACTTCTCTTGTTTTTTTCCTTTGAATAGCCAATCTTGGAGTATTCTTTGTTCTTTGCGAGCTTTTTGCTCTAAGGTTTCATCTGTACCCGTAGTAAGCAATTTTCTCAACTTAATTAAGAATTCTTTGTAGCGACTATGGGTAGGAGGGTTCTGTTCTTTAGAACTCGGGGAATTTATTAAACTATATTTGTAATGAGTTCTCCCTCCACTTTTATCAACATATACTAATGGTGATGAGCTAGTAGCTTTTTGAATATGAGGGTCACCATAACCTTTAGATCTCAAGTGCGTTCTAAATTCTGGAAAGCTAACAGACTCCTTACCATCAAGATAAAGCGCAACATCTCTTTCTATATCGTTTAGTTCGTTAGTTTCACCAATAAATTTGAGATTTCCTGCATCATTTTCAAAAAAAACAGAACTCTCGAGATATTCCTTTATTATTTTCTCTGGTGGGTATGGGTACTTGTAAGATCGACCATCCAACGCATTTCTATATGTTGAAGCCAAACGATTAGAGTTACATTCACTTATAATAGAAAACAGTTTTTCACTATAATTAATAATTGTATTGTCGCGATTCTCATAGATATACCAAAACCCTTCATCGTCTGTATATGTCCAGCTAGAAAAAGAGTTAACAATTAGCTGTGAAATTAGCTCATAATAACCATTTATCTCATCCTTTAAATAGTCAAGATTAGCTATACCACACCGGCCAGGAAGCCCCTGAGCTTTCTTTAGTAAAGATTTTATTTTCTTTAGCTCAGAAGTCTTAATTACGAAATTATTTTCGTATAGGCCTAGACTACTCCTAGATGTTTTATCCAGGTCTGGTGTGTAAATCTCAAAATCACAAGCCACATCAAGGTCATCAAGTAAATTTAGGATCCCTTTAATGCTAAAACGTTCTTCCACAAGTCCACTAGAACTTACTAGGCTTTCTAGATCTGAGGCTTTCCAATAATCTTTGCTATAGACTATTTCTCGAAAAGCCTCCACTGATGGTAAATCACTCGGTTTTACAAAATCTCTGAAATAATTATTTAAAAGCTGTCTAATTCTTTCACGAGTACCAACACTATATCTTTTGGCTGTTTCCTCATACGTAGGCCAATCTGATCCTCTAAATCCGTAGTAATAGGCTATGATTTCAATATTTCTGGATTTATTTGTATTTTCTCTTATATTATTTTCTAGAAAATCAATTAATTCAACTTCAATATTCATTGGAGAATATTCCTTATTCGCCTAACGCCGCACTTTGGGGCCGGAGCAGCGTAGCGGCGGAGGTCCCAGCAATACTTCGTATTGCGACAACAGTTCCTTGTTAGGCCAAACTCAAGTTAATTGATGCAAAAACCACCAGCATTAAAAACGCAAATATGATTGGCGTGGCATATTGAAGAAACTTTCTTATTTCATTTCTATAAAGTATAGGTTGGCTTTCTGGGATAAGTCCTTCAGGAAAATTACCTTTTGACAACCAAATTATTGACCGAACCCATCCATACAGTGACAGGCTGATAAAACCGATAGGGATCATCACCGCAATAGTCTCCGAATAATTCCATGACCCACTGAAAAGGTATCGATCTAATAAATACAAAATAATCAATACAACTGTTAGTAGAACCACCGGGAAAACTATGACAATCATGATAAAAAGGGAGGCATTTAGTGCACTTCTTTCTTTCAACTTACCAATAACTCGTTTTTCACCAGAAAAATAGATTATATATAGTAGTATCGCATCAACTAATGCACCACTAATCCGTAGTAAATCAAAAGTTATTAAATTAATGAAATCAATTATCGGAGTTCGGATGTACTGGCTGTAAACGTAAAGCATTTCTGCTATCAGTCCTCTCCACTCTACGATGGTTCCTGAAAGACTTGTCAAAGTCGTACTTGCACCAATGCAAGAAAGAATCATTAGAATTTTCCCAATTCCACCAGAGGAATGCCATAACTTTATGAACTCATCTATCCAGCTCTCTGGATTTTCCTTTCCCAAGTTTAACTCCCTATATTTACTTTTTGATATTGGAGCTGCCTAACGTTTAGTTAACGTGCCGCTGAAAGCGCAAAAAAAATATACGTTGGTACAGAGTTCATGATGAGTCACCGATACTCCCCCTTTCAAGGTCACGTTCAACGCCTTGTTGGACATAATCGCTTACTGCCAATGCCCCGTCTTCTTTTATAAAGGAAATTCCTTTTGCGTGCCTTCGCCAACGTTCTCCCAGCAACTCTGCGGACGCACCACAGTCCTTACAACACAACAACACCTGCTCCACAGGAGCAGTACATCGAATCTTTAACCCCGCCAAGTTGCCGTGTTGCGCCAGCACCTGCTCGTGCCGCTTCCTGGCTGCCGGGGCGTATAGCCCGTAGTACCGCACCGTGTGTACGCCTTTAGCCGGGACATGCTGCAACAATCGCTGGATCATCTGCCACGGCGTTAATTTCTGTTGCTTGATGCGCTTATCTCGGTGATCAAGGTATTAACCCGGCGGCAGTTTCTGTCGGCAAGAAGCCAGGAACCATGCGGCCTCCAGCCTGATTTTACAGACCTAAATTGCCACCGGTTTAATAGCTCATCTCCAGCCGTTGCCCGTCCCAACGCTTGATCTGTTCAGGCCTCAACGGCCCACCTTTACAGTATCTGGCCAGGTACAGCATGACTCCGCGTCCATGCGTGTAGCGCTCCTCAATTCG
>JBLXDJ010000030.1:0-7250 GCA_048264105.1 Oceanospirillum sp. | reverse complement strand
TGCTGGAGTTCTCCGACACCCTGCGCGCCGACAGCGTGCTGGTGAAGAAAGCGGAATCTCTGCCCAACGTGACGATCATCAAGCAGGCGATGACCACCGAAGTGCTGGGTGACGGCAACAAGGTGATTGGCCTGAAGTACAAGGACCGCAAGACCGATGAGTCTCATGTGGTGGATGTGGCGGGTATCTTTGTGCAGATCGGTCTGGTACCGAACAGCGAGTGGCTGAAAAACACCCTGGAGCTGACCGAGCGCGGCGAGATTGTGATCGACAGCCACGGCGCCACTTCCATGCCGGGTGTATTCGCCGCCGGTGATGTGACCGCTACACCGTACAAGCAGATCATCATCTCCATGGGATCTGGCGCAACCGCTGCCCTGGGTGCCTTTGATCACCTGATCCGCAACTGATCGGTTTCTGAACCGCGAACTCTATCTCTCTTCAGCGTTTTGCTGACTTCCACCGCCCTTCGGGGCGGTTTTTTTGTCTGGGCTCCGTCAAAAATTCAGTATGTTCTTCCGCCTGAGGTAGTGCCGGATATCATCAAAGGTCGCGATCACAAAATCGGCTTCTTCGATGATCAGATTGAGCCGTTCCAGGCGCTCTGCTGCCTGCTCGGGATAGTGATGTGCAAACTTGTTGCGCAACACAGCAGCGGTACCGAACTCTTCTGCTGAACGAATCGCACCCAGTTTTTCCATCAGCAGAGTCTTGTCCCGGTTGGATTTATCCGAAATATCCTCCTGTTCAACATAGGCAATCCCCCTGAACAGATGGTCCTGAATCATGGCAACCGTCTGGGAATACCTCAAAATCAGGGCATCAATGGATTCTTCCTGTTCATCCGTCAGGTGTTCCAACTGTGCCTCAGCCAGAGGGAACATAAGGTCGGACCTTGTTCACGGAATAGGTCAGTTTGCCAATCCGTTGCTCGCAAGCTGCAACATTGGTTGCCAGAATGCGTTGTTCCTTGCTCAAAGCTGCACTCCTTCTCGTGCTATAGCGTGAATGGGCTCATCGGGCATATCACGCTGTTTTACCAGCAAATCAACATGGGTATCGCAGGCGCCGCTGATGCGGTATTCCAGTAGCAGCCTTTGCTTCAGCGACAGTGGTTGGCTGGTTTCAAAAAACAGATCAATATCCCCACCACGGCGGTTTGCATCAGCCCGGGAGCCAAACAGATAAATCGTCCCTTCAGGATCAACCGCTGTCAGCAACTGCCGAATGGCCTGCTCTTCCCGAGTCGTTAATCTGTATTGAGTTGCCATACGAAGTATCCCGCTTATACCGTTCTGAAAGCAGTATAGCGACCTTTGCATTTGGCTTCACAGAAGCAGCGTTACCTGATCACCAGGGCAATCCGCCCTTGAACCGATCAATCAGAAAATCGCACAGCAGCTGCAGTCGCGGCGAGCGCTGGCGTGCCTGTGGATACACCAGCCAGACGCCGCTGTAGGGGTAACGGTACTGTTCCAGCATCGAAACCAGCTCGCCCCGTTCCAGTGCCGGTTCCACGTAGTAGTCAGGCAGCTGGGCGATACCCAGCCCCTTGCGCACGGCGTCCAGCAGCGCGGGGCCGGAGTTGGAGCGCCAGTTGCCGCTGACCTTGAGTTCGCGGCGCTGGCCGTTGTCGCTGAACAGCCAGAAGGTGTTGGAGCCGAGCAGGCAGTTGTGGCGGCTCAACTCGCCCAGCGTATGCGGCATGGGGTGTCGCTGCAGATAGTCGGGGCTGGCACAGAGGTATTCGCGCCGGTCGCACAATCGCCGCGCCAACAGTGAAGAATCCTTCAGCGTACCCATACGCACGGCCAGGTCATAGCCTTCGCTGATCAGGTCGGTCTGGCGGTTGGTCAGGTGCAGGTCGAGGCTGATTTTCGGGTACTGCAGCATGAAGTCGTTCAGCTGGGGTGCAAGGAAGCGTTCACCAAAGGTGGTGGCACAGGTCACCCTCAGAGTACCCGAAGGTTCCGCCTGAAAACCGGCCAGCTCTTCTTCGGCGGCGACAAACCCCTGCAGCAGATCGCGGCAGTGCTGAAAGTAATGCTCCCCCGCTTCGCTAAGCCGAAACTTGCGCGTGGTGCGATACATCAGCGGCGTGCTCAACTCCGCTTCCAGCCGCGAGACCAAACGGCTGATGTGCGAAGGTGATACCTTCAGTTTCTTCGCCGCTGCCGAAAAGCTGCCCTGCTGCACCACTTCCACAAAGGCTTCGATCGCTTCCCAGTGTCGCATCCTGTACTCCTCGGTTATCACACCCTGTATGCCAGAATTATTGCAGCTGAGCAAAAATACTTTTCGATTGCTGTCATTATCAGTGAGCGTGCAAGGGTCTACACTTGAGCCATTACTTAAACAGGAGATCAGGAGTCGATCATGAAATCACGCGCTGCAGTTGCCTGGGAAGCCGGCAAACCCCTCACCATCGAAGAAGTGGACGTTCAGGGCCCCAAGGCCGGTGAAGTGCTGGTGCGCATCGTTGCGACCGGTGTCTGCCACACGGATGCCTTTACGCTTTCAGGCGCCGACCCCGAAGGGATCTTCCCGTCGATTCTGGGCCATGAAGGTGCCGGTGTGGTGGAAGAAGTCGGCCCGGGTGTGACCACGCTGAAACCGGGTGACCACGTCATTCCGCTGTATACCGCCGAGTGCGGCAAGTGCAAGTTCTGCCTCTCCGGCAAGACCAATCTGTGTCAGGCCGTGCGTGCGACTCAGGGCCAGGGCCTGATGCCCGATGGCACCAGCCGCTTCTCCATCGGTGGCAAGACCATCCATCACTACATGGGTACCTCCACTTTCTCCGAGTACACCGTGGTACCGGAGATCTCGCTGGCGAAGATCCATATCGACGCACCGCTGGAAAAGGTCTGCCTGCTGGGCTGCGGCATCACCACCGGTATCGGTGCGGTGCTGAACACCGCCAAGGTTGAGCCGGGTTCTACCGTGGCGGTATTCGGCCTCGGCGGCATCGGTCTGTCAGTGATTCAGGGTGCGCGCATGGTCGGCGCCAGCCGCATCATCGCCATCGATATCAACGAAGACAAGTTCGAGATGGCGCGCCAGTTCGGTGCCACCGATTGCATCAATCCGAAGGACTACTCCGACCCGATCCAGCAGGTGATCGTGGACATGACCGATGGCGGCGTGGATTACTCCTTCGAGTGCATCGGCAACGTGCAGGTGATGCGTCAGGCGCTGGAGTGCTGCCACAAGGGCTGGGGCGAGTCGATCATCATCGGCGTGGCCGGTGCCGGTGAAGAGATCTCTACCCGCCCCTTCCAGCTGGTCACCGGCCGCGTCTGGAAAGGCTCCGCCTTCGGTGGCGTCAAGGGCCGCAGCCAGCTGCCGGGCTACGTTGAGGACTACATGAACGGCAAGATCAAGATCGATCCGTTCATCACCCACACCATGGGGCTGGAAGACATCAACAAGGCGTTTGACCTGATGCACGAAGGCAAGAGCATCCGCTCGGTGATCCTGTTCGATCAGTGAGATCTTTGGATGGATGGGTCACCGTCACCTGTTGCCCCTGACACGCCGTGAACCCATCCGTGGGGGCTCCCTGCCGCCATCCATGGCGGCAGAGGGTCAGGTGCATCAGGCAACGCTGCCCTTGGGATAGCACACTGGGTTCCCCTGATCTGTTTTGAAGCGTCAGGCCCAAACCTCTTTCAAGGAGACTTCTAATGTCGCAAACAGCCCCCGAGCTGATCGCCAGCAACAAATGCTTTGACGGTTGGCTCAAGCGCTACAAACACAGTTCGACCGCCACCGGCACGGAGATGGTCTTTGCCATCTACCTGCCACCGCAGGCGCAGACTCGGCCGGTGCCTGTGCTGTACTGGCTGTCGGGCCTGACCTGTACCGATGAGAACTTCATGCAGAAAGCCGGTGCCCAGCGCATTGCGGCCGAGCTAGGCATCGCCATCGTCGCGCCGGATACCAGCCCGCGCGGCACCGACCTGCCGGGCGAGCATGACAGCTACGACTTCGGCTCCGGCGCCGGCTTCTACGTCAACGCGACCGAGACACCCTGGTCGGCGCACTATCGCATGTACGACTACGTGACCGACGAGCTGCCGGCATTGATCGAACAGCACTTCCCGGTCACCGACAGGCGCGCCATCAGCGGCCACTCCATGGGCGGCCACGGTGCGCTGATCTGTGCACTGAAGAACCCGGGCCGTTACGCCTCGGTATCGGCCTTCGCGCCAATCAGCAACCCGAGCAACTGCCCTTGGGGCGAGAAGGCGCTGGGCGGTTATCTGGGTGAGGATCGTGAAAGCTGGAAAGCCTGGGACAGCTGCGAACTGATCGCCACAGCGAAGGAGCGTTTGCCGATTCTGGTGGATCAGGGCGCTGCGGATGACTTCCTGGAGGAACAGCTCAAACCGGAAGCGCTGCAGGCAGCCTGTGAAGCGGCCGGTCATCCGCTGCAGCTGCGAATGCAGCCGGGCTACGACCACAGCTACTTCTTCATCGCCAGCTTTATCGAAGACCACCTGCGCCATCATGCCAGGGCACTGGCCGGATAAGCGTCAGATTCGATCCTGAGCGCGGCTGTAGACCTCGCCGCGCTCACGCTTACCCACTGCGATCACCGTCACTGTGACGATTTCGTCTTCGACCTCATAAACCAGGCGATAACCCGCGCTGCGCAATTTAACCTTGTAGCAATTCTGCATGCCGGACAGTGCATCCGCAGGAACATGGGGCTGCCTCAGGCGTTGCTGCAGTTTTTTCTTGAACTGCGCCTGGATGACCGCTCCCAGCTTCTTCCATTCTTTCAGTGCGGAAGCCTTGAATGCCAGCTGGTATTCACAAGTCATCGAGATTAACCGGGATACTCGGCTCGTGACGGCGCGCCTCAACCAGTTTGATTAATGCCTGATCGTCCAGCTGCTCCAGCATCGCTTCGTACACATCAGCGGGAACACAGTAAAACGCAGGCTTATTGCGGTTCAACACAGCCACCGGAAATCCCTCGCCGGCCTTGACGGTCGCCATCGGATTTTTCTTCAGCTCGGAGACACTGGCTGTCATTTCGGCATAAATAGGATGTGTCATAGCATTCACCAAAAGACCTTTTAACAGGTCTTATATTAGACGCAGACACCCATGACAGGCAAACAAAAAGCGCTGCCCGCCGCGACGGCAGACAGCGCTTTCAATTCAAATCAAAGACGCTTACAGCGCGGCCAGAATGGTCTCGGCGCTGCTCTTGTCGATGCCTTTCTCGTCCACGTTCAGCAGCTCTACCTTGCCGTCGTTGACGATCATGGCGTAGCGCTGGCTGCGCTTGCCGAATTGAATACCGGACAGGTCCTGATCCAGACCCATAGCGCTGGCGAATTCACCGATGCCGTCGGCCAGCATGATGATCTCATCGGCGTTCTGATCCTTGCCCCAGGCATCCATTACGAACACGTCGTTGACCGCGGTGCAGATGATGCTGTCCACGCCCTTGGCCTTGATTTCGTCGGCCTTGACCACAAAGCCCGGCAGGTGGGTCAGGGAGCAGCCCGGAGTGAAGGCGCCCGGTACCGCAAACAGTACCACTTTCTTGCCGGCGAAGAGGTCAGCGGTCTGAACCGCTTCCGGTCCTTCCTTGCCTATCACGCGCAGTTCTACATTGGGAATAGTGTCACCGATCTGGATGCTCATCTGGTCTCTCCACAGCGTTATTGTTGACTGATTTACTCAGGATTGTAGCAGAACTTTTTGCCCTGGGTAGTGGCTCAATCACAATGCCGTGTCACCCAACCGCTTTTTATCCTCAAGTCTTCAGGTAGCGCTTTTATTCAACCAAGGTTATTCACTGAAGGTAAGCGATCCAGCCACGCAGCAGGCCGATAAAGTCCTCCAGCCCCGCCTCGCAGGCTTCATCGGCCAGACCAAAGCCATCTTCCAGCTCATCCAGGTCGCCTTCAGCCTGCAGCCAGACGCGGGCACTTTCGCTATCCAACTGAAGGCTCAGCTCCTGGCCATGCCAATCGAACTGGCCCTTGCGCTCGGCCAGCAGGGTTTCGGCTCGCTGCAGGATGCGTTCGGCTTCGGCCCGGTTGTCACCCAGCGCCTCGCTCAGCCAACGGCCAAACAGTGCCTGTTCCATCTCGACGATCGCTTCAGGCTGATCGTAGAGGTCTCGTCTGAATTCGTATTCCATCGGCTTGTCTCACTCATGTATCAAGGATGCATGCATCCACTCGCGCCCGACGCGCGTAAGATCGAAATAGTACACCACCTGAACCGGGACCGGATGTCCCAGGAGATCCCATGACCGACACCCACAGCAAACCCCGCCGCGCGGCAGCGGTGCCCAGCAGCCGTTTTTCACGCATGGCCAGCCTGACCGGGTTGGCCGGGCGGGTGGCCGGCAATCTGGTCACCGAAGGCAGCAAACAGTGGATGCAAGGCCGACGACCGGCGTTGTCCGAGCTGCTGCTGAGCCGCAAGAATCTGGAACAGGTGGCCGACAAGCTGGCACGCATGCGCGGGGCGGCGATGAAGCTGGGCCAGCTGATCTCCATGGACTCGGGTGCACTATTGCCACCGGAACTGGCGGCAGTGCTGGAGCGGCTGCGTGACGATGCGGTGATCATGCCCGCAGCTCAGCTGGTCGGCGTACTGGAAAGCAACTGGGGCAGCGACTGGGATCAACGGCTGGCGCAGTTCAGTTTTGATCCGGTTGCCGCCGCCTCCATCGGTCAGGTACACAAGGGCCGCACCCATGGCGGACGCGAGCTGGCGATCAAGATCCAGTATCCGGGTGTGCGTCGCAGCATCGACAGCGATATCGACAATGTGGTCTCACTGCTGCGCCTCAGCGGTCTGCTGCCGCGGGAATTGGACATCGACCCGCTGGTAGCCGAAGCCAAGCAGCAGCTGCGGCTGGAAACGGATTACCTGCATGAGCAGCAACAGCTGCTGGCCTACGATGCGGCGCTGCAGGACTTTCGTCATTATGATGCCCTGGCACTGCCCGGCGTCGACACCGAGTTATCCACAGAACAGATTCTGTGCATGGATTTCATCGAGGGAATCAGTCTGAAACAGGCGGCCAGTGAACAGCCTGCCCTCAAGGACCATATCCCCGCCCTGCTGCTGGAGCTGTTCTTCTGTGAGCTGTTTCAACTGCACTGCGTGCAGACCGATCCCAACCCGGCCAACTACCAGTACAACCTGCAGCAGGACCGGCTGGTATTGCTGGATTTTGGCGCCGTGCGCCGTTTCTCGATCGACTTTGTACT
>JBLXDJ010000029.1:0-7252 GCA_048264105.1 Oceanospirillum sp. | reverse complement strand
AAGATAAAAAATGGCGCGCCTGGAGGGATTACTCGGCTACGCCTCGCCCTGCGGGTCGTTGCCTTCGGCAACGCGGTCTCGCTTCGCTCGGCTCGAACCCATCGGGGGTTCTCACCCTCCAGGCGATAAGGCTCTGTTTGAAGCTGTAGAGAAACTGGAAGGGTGTTGCAATAAGAAAAAATGGCGCGCCTGGAGAACTTCGAACTTAGTAAAACATAGGGCCAAAAGGACAACCATCCATCCACACAAACCATATATTTCAATACTTTAACTATCCTATACTGTCTTGTAGAACTATACTATCCAGTACTAATGACGGTTCTAGTGACGGTTCCAAAAACCCTCTAAACCGTCACGACTAACCTTCCAGGAGAGTACAGGATGGCTCTTTCAAACACTGCCCTTGCCAAGGCTAAGCCCCAAGAGAAACGCTATAAGCTCACAGACCGGGACGGCTTGTATGTACTGGTTCAGCCAACCGGCACCAAGGTCTTCAAGTATGACTACAGAATCCTGGGAAAGCGGGGCACCTATACTATCGGTACCTACCCGGAGGTATCACTGACCGAAGCCCGGGAAAAGCTGGTAGAAGCCCGTAGGCTGGTCAGTGAAGGGATAAACCCCACCACCATCAAACATGAACAGATCCAGAAAGCAGCTCACACTGGTAAACGGTTCAGTGATTACACTAAGGACTGGATTGCCAAACAGAACTACCAGCCAACAACACTGAAAGACCTCAAGCTCCGGCTTGAGAAAAACATCTATCCTCACTTGGATAAGAAGCCCGTTGAAAGCTTCTCGACCAGGGACCTACTCAATGTGATGGAACACATGACCGCTCGAGGGGCTAGAGAAACAGCTAAACGCATGGCTGGCATCATCCGGCAGGTATACAACGATCTCCTACGGATGGGAATCGTGGATAACAACCCAGCACAAGGACTCGCAGAGCTACTACCCAAGGTAAACCATCGAACCAAGAGCAACTTCGGCCACCTGACCGAAGCGGAGGACCTCAAAGTTCTGCTCCAACAGATTTACTCGCCCACTCTCAGAAGAGATCGGCTGGTCACTATCGCGCTAAAGCTTATGCCGCTCCTTTTCCTCAGGCCAAAAAACATTCGCTTACTGAAGTGGAGCTACATCAGCTTCGAAAAGAGGCTGATCACCATCCCTGCAATCGAGATGAAAGCCGGTAAAGAGCTCAAAGTCCCACTGGCTCATCAAGCCCTGGCACTGCTCCGACAGGCCTATACGCAACGCCGCAGCGAGGAATATGTATTCGTTACGCCACACGGAAATGGAAATCCGATCAGCGATGGTACGACCACTCAAGCAATTAAGAAGATGATCAACCCTAGAACCGGTGAACCATTCGGCGCTGGCTTCATGACCAGCCACGGCTTCCGCCACACGGCCAGCACCTTCCTCAATGAAATGGGTTACTCACCTGATGCCATTGAACTCCAACTTGCACATGAAAGCAGGGACCGGATACGCGCAACCTACAACAAAGCACAGCTACTAGATGAACGAACCAGAATGATGCAGGATTGGGCGAATTACCTCGACACACTGATAAAGAGCTAACCAGCATCATGCTTTACCAAGATATCAAGAACTTGCAATGGCTCATGGCAGAACTAAAATTACGAGATACACTGCCTGGAATTGCTACTGCCATGCTGCAACAGCTTGTAAATTCCGACCAACTAAAACTCTATTGTGACGAAGAGCTGACCGGCGTACCTGAGGGCACAGAGTTAGAAGAAATACTTAGCACCCCCTGTGGTCCAGATGATGAAATATACATTGAGAAACTCATGGTTTCTTCAGAGCCACCTCATCACATTACTGGCCGTAAGCAGTTACAGAGCATCTACATTACAGAAGTGAACGGAAAAGAAGTTATCGGTGTTGGACGATTCATAGCCAATGGACAAACCTATTTTTCCACTGACGAGGGTGCCATATTTGTTGAAAGTGCAGAAATATCACCTGATCAGGTCTACTGTCTAGGGCCTGAAGTACAACTAGCTAAAAAGCTTCTTCAAGCACCATCATCAGCGCCTCCCCCTGAGGCCTCTCGACCCTACAGCAGAACAGTTGGTAGCGAGAGAGGACTCGCCCTCTTGGCACGTGAAAAGGCAGATAAGACTTCAAGCTTCAGAATCGGTTCAAAAGTGAACGCATCTAAGTTCAAAGAACACATTTTGTCACTAGCACAGCGTTACGAAGTATCTGACCATGGCTTGAGAAAGCTCGACGACACCATCAATCGCGTTCTAAACAAAGAGGGGCTAAACGAAGTCACCCCCCGTTAAAGAAAAATCCCAGTCTGGGAAACTCGGTCATCACTCCATGAATAATCAGTCTCAATGTGTTCGATAGAGCACATCCAATCCTGTCTAACTGATTATTAAGGAACTGATTATGCCCGTAGTACAACCAAATGCTTTCAGACTCATCCGTATGAAGCAGGTCCAGCACCTCACCGGACTCTCCCGCTCATATCTATACGACCTATCCAGCCGGGGTCTGTTTCCGGCAAGTGTTTCCCTGGTACCCGGAGGCAGCTCAAAAGGCTGGGTCGAACAAGAGGTACACGACTGGATCAGCCAGCGCATCGCAGAACGGGAGGTCGTATAAATGAAAAAAAATGCCTCTGTTGTAACCCATACCCTTTTCATCGAATCGCTTGCGCTCTCCGAACAGAACAAAGCCTTCCTGAACGAAATAATCAAGCATGGCTCCAAAGGTGCCAGCACCTTTGACCTACAAGCAGAGCAATTCGGCAATATCACTAGCCGCGTAAAAGCCCTAGAAGCTGCCGGTATCGTACTTGGAACAACCAAGAAAGATATCATTGATAAACGTGGCTGTGTACGCCGCCAAATATCTCATCGCACATTCATCGGCATTGACCCCAACATTGCAGAGGGCCTGATATGACAGCCCAGCAACCACCTCAGACTCCCAGCATCCTGACTAGACTCCGAGGGCTGGCGCTGGATAAGCAAGATATTGCAGCGCGCCTTCAACAAGCAAGCACGGCGACCCACATCGCGGGGAAAATTGCTCTGAAGGGACAAATTACCGTCTTCTATGCCGGCCCCAATACAGGCAAAACCCTGCTAACCCTTCGCATGCTCGCTGATGCCCATACACAAGGCCTGCTCCAAGAGGACGTTTACCACATCAACTTGGATGATGATTACATAGGGGCGACAACCAAAGCCGAACTAGGCTTAAGCCATGGCTTCCTTGTCATTACCCCGGAGAGATTCCCCCATCCTCTTGAGAACTTTCGCGAACTGATTGAGAAACTAGTCGCTTCCGGGGAAGCTGACAAAACCATCTTTGTCCTGGACACCATCAAAAAGTTTGCAGATGTAATGGACAAGAAGGCGATGACAGCCTTTGTAACAGAGTGCAGGAAGCTCACGGCTGCAGGGGGTTCCATCATTGCCCTGGCACATACTAACAAGATCAAAGATGACGAGAGCAAAGTGATACCGGGAGGCACCAGTGATTTGCTGGATGATTGCGATGGGGCTTATGTCCTCTATATTTCTAGCGAGGAACCAACCACCGAAGGTATCAAACGCTACGTAACCTTCGAGCAGCTCAAATCTCGCGGTCCTACAGCACAAGAGGCCCTGTATTCATACACGGTCAACGACGAAGGCGACTACATCAAGCTCTTCAATTCCGTCCAAAACGAGTGCCCTGATGCCTTAGAAAAGACGAAACAACGCGAACGGATGAAACAAGCTCAAGCACAGGATGCAGACCTCATCGAAGCGATACAGTCTGTACTGAGTGCAGGTGAGTGCAACCAATCCAGCCTGGTGGAGCAAGTCCGGAAGCTAACTACTAGAAGTCGAAATTCAGTAAAAGCGTGTTTGCAGCGCTGGAACTTACCAGAGAATCAGGGAGGCCTTTGGCACTCCCGGCAGGGTGACAACAATGCCACCCTATATAAGCTTCTATAGGAGACCTTTAAAAACGCCATCAACCTTCTTGTAAACTGGATAACCCGGATAACCTAGTTAACCGGGTTTTAGTCTACCTACACATGGCATACTTTTTTAGCCCTGGTTTTCAAGTAAAATTGAAAGATACCATCATATAGAAAGCGAAAGCAAAACCACTTCACAATAAAATTCGCTTTCATATTAGCGTTATAATCTTATGATTTCAGTTGTAATAAAGATCCTAGACTAAAAAATTTTGTATGTCTTCAATTTATAAATTAATAGGAATCTGTAATATACTGCCAGTTCTTATTACCAACCGCGTTCTCAAATTCATCGATCATGTTTGATTCAATAAGATCACCAATATCTTCAGTTCTTTTCTTGTATTTATCACGACTCCAGTCTCGATCAGAAAAATCTAAACATAAACGACTATACATATATCCTTGATACTTACTTTTTATAAAACCCTCATTATATAAGTCGCTAAGTTCACAGGCAGAAGAAAAACGAAAGCGATCACTATACCTAAATGACTCAGTATGATGTCGTATCTTACGGCCTATATTAAAGTGATTCGTATCGTCATCAAGGAAACTAATTAGTATATGGCCTGCTCTTGCTCGCTCATTATTCTCATATTCAAATGGACCGATTTTTGATGCTATGCCATCAAGCGCAGCTATGTATTGATTAAGGAAATCATTTTTATTGATGGTCGAGAGAGAGTTATACCATGCTCGAAGCTCAATTTCCCACTTATATAAGTCAGGACTTTCCTTATACCTTTTAGTCATCCAACCATCTTTTTGAAAAATAGCAATTAGATTACCTACCTCCGACATTTGTCTAGAAAGGTTCGTATCTTCATTTATTAGCTTAAGGGACCATTTTAAATATTCTTCATATTCTCTTGTTTTTTTATACACTCTTATAATATCCCCCATAAGAAGTCCATTATTCGGATATTGAGATAGAGCTTTTTTATACCAATCTAATGCCGTATTGTATTCACCCAAGTTAGCATAATGATCACCCAATTCACTTTGAGCTTTCCTAAAGGACTTATCAGCAAGATATTTCAGTAGAGAAACTGATTCATCCATATTTTGATCAATATATTTTTCGTATTCATAACTTGAAGGAGACTTATAAAAAAGAGCAAAATCCCAGAGGGCTAAATAAAATTTAGAGTCAAATGATTTATTATACCAATACCACGCTTTATCCAGATCAGCTATAACATTTGCAGAACCATCTTCATATAATTTTGCTAATACGTACTGATATTTACCATCTCCTGATTGTGCTCTACTACTAACTTCTTCAAAATATTCTTTAAAAATAGAAACACTTTTAAGTGGATCTGCCTCCACAACTCCATTGATACCACTCTTGTAGTACTTCCCTAATGTATAAATAGCATCAAGGTCCCCTGATTTCGCAGCTTCATTCAAGGAATCGAAAGCCATTACAGCATATTTTTTTGCTAATGATTCATTTTTTTCGACAACAAGTCTGCCATATGAAAAATCATCCTTTCCTCGAAAGCCATCTCTATAGATCTTAGATAATAATGATAATGATTTGTAGTATCCATTTGAAGCAGATAGAGTTAGATACTTCATAGCTTCATCACTATCAACATTAACGCCTATACCAAACCGGTATAATCTATACATATAATATTGTGACTCAGGATTACCCTCCTTGGACTTTTGAAGGTGATAGCTAAGAAGCTCTTTTTGACTTATGGGTACTGAGTCTTCAGCGCTGTATCCTGAAACAGAAAAAGTGAAAATCAAAAATATAAAAAACCTTTTAAAATTAATTTTTAGCATTTCCTTATACTCTAAAAAATAAAAAAACATTTAATATAAAATTAATAAATATAAAGCTATTAGTTTATTTAAATTAGAACTATAACACCTCCATATAAAATACAAATTAGCTTACAAGAACATAATAGTCTATTTCATCAAGCAGCTGGGACTCTAAAGGTAAATTTTACCCCGCCCGCACTAAAAAGCCACACTTAGCACTCGACAACCAATGCTCTGCAACAATGCCACTAATTTCAACTACCAGCAAGGTACAATTATGGAAAGAAAGCGGCGAGCTAGGAATTTTTCGAAAATAGAAAAACCGATAGGCACCCGATAGGGTAATCAAACCGGTCTAGACCAAAACTCATGAATCACGTGGCATGGAGACCTTCCCAACTTTTTGGAGAAGTTCAGGAACGATATTCTAACTCGCTAAAATTCAAGGAATAGCACTATACACAGCCGATATGCCAGCCAGGGTGCTAGGGCTTAAAAAACCTCACAGATCTATGAGGGTAGTATTACCTATTAACTTGTATACAACACAGGAACCTCCCCCCCCCAGCTCGAACAGTAAAAACGAGCCAAATGCCCCACCACCTCAGCACAGACCAAGCATGGTGATAAACAGAACAAAGATAAGCTGTTGATCAGGGCGCGTTCTACCCTTGTCCATCCTCCAAGCTCGAAGACGCGAACAAGGCACAGTAGAGTCTCAAATACCGAGAAGGGGCACTGTGGCTACTTGAGTATTAGAGGCGGCTAAAGCCGCGTACCGCGCCTGCGAGACCGGAGCAATATGGACGCAAGGCAGAGGCGCTATCAGCCGCTAAAGCGGCTAGCAATACCAAAGGAGATCAACCAGCTTCTGCCTCTAGAAGAAACCTATCAAGCCCTTAATAAAGCCCCATGGTGGAATGAAAGCAGCCAGAAGAAATGACAAGAACCCCTCATGGAAAGCTAAGTACACACCATGAAGCCAGCAAACCGGCACCCCTACAACCGCAGCAAAGAAGAAAATCGGAAGAATGGAGCTACCATCAGAAGAACCTGTAGACATCTGTTTTCCCTCACAAGAAGCTAGGCATTACAGGTAAGCTACCAGTTGCCACAAAAGCCATCAAGACGCTTCTACAAGACAAGAACCTCAGCTCAAGTCAATAAGGCACCATGAACATGAGCGTACGACAAGTACTATTGGCGGTTTCAGTGACGGTCTCGAATAGAAGAATTCGAAGTAAATAGCTTTTAAATCAGCTACTTAATCAGAAAAAATGGCGCGCCTGGAGGGATTCGAACCCCCGACCAACAGGATCGGAACCTGCTACTCTATCCAGCTGAGCTACAGGCGCGTAATAGAAGTGTTTGCGGGCCATATAGTACGGATCAGAACCGTGTTTGCCAAGTGAATTCTAACGCCTCTGCAGCCCGCCGGGTGATCCT
>JBLXDJ010000028.1:0-7327 GCA_048264105.1 Oceanospirillum sp. | reverse complement strand
TACTTGGCCCCAGCAGCGGCAGCACAAGATAAGGCCCCGAAGGCATGCCCCAGTAACCCAGCGTCTGACCGAAGTCTTCAGGCTTCTGAGCTATTCCCATCGGTGTTGCCACATCAATCAGACCAAACAGACCAAATGTTGAGTTGAACGTAAGGCGAGCAAAGCTTTGACCGGCCGCTTCAAGCTTGAACTGCAGCAGATTGTTGAGCAGATTGCGCACATCACTCAGATTATCGAAGAAATTACTGACGCCCGTTTCGGCAATGTCAGGCGTGACATAACGGTATCCCTGCGCCAGCGGCTTCAACGCATACTTGTCCACGCCTTCATTGAAGTTAAATACCGGGCGATTAAAGCCTTCCCAAGGGTCAACTTCGCTGTTCGCCGACAAAGGGGCAGCAATAGCCGCCAGTGAAAAACCGGTTACCAGAAGCCCTGTACGCAGTGCAGATTTCAGCATGCTCGATCCTTAAAAGCTGACATGACAATGTGGCAATTCTATCTCGGGGGGCAAACAGAGTAAATGAGCTCACTTAAACTAAGCCAAGTAACAGCCATTCAAGCAAATATACTCAGGAGTGATAATGTCTCTAATAATGCAAAAAGGCCCCCGAAGGAGCCTTTTCATACCAGATACTAATCTATGTTTAGATTAGAAATCTACGCGGTAACCCAGAACCAGGGCGTCGCGGAAGTTGGCGTTAACATTCTGAGCATCGCTATCGAAGTCAAAGTAGTTAACCCAAACGCGTCCTTTACCACCCAGTTTGTGCATTACACCAACAGCCCACTGGTTGCCTTCAGCACCGTTGACGTCGTTCTCGTAGTCAGAGTAACGAGCCATCAGCTGAGTCGCACCGATGTCGTAGGTACCAGCCAGTTCCCAAGCAGTTTCGTCGTTGACACCGTCTTCCTGCTCTTCATACTTGGCAGCCAGACCAAAGTCAGCGATTTTGTAGGAAGCTGCAACACCCCAAGTTTCCTTGTCGCTTACTGTACCAAATACGTCTTCCTGAACATCACCGTAAGAAGCAGCAACATACAGGTCGTTAGCGTTGTACTTAACAGCTACGTTGTAGCCGTCAACTTCGCTGTCTGCAACACCGTCAGCGTCATCGTTGTTACCGGCGATAACAGCACCACCGATGAACTGGAAGCCACCCATTACCGGAGAGTGGTATGCAACAGTATTGTCTTCACGCTTGTGAACATCGTTACCAAGCTGGTTCCACTCACCAGTAGTGCTGCTAGCAGTATCAAAGATACCGGTAGTCAGGTTGATGAGCAGGTAGTGCGGGTGGTACTGACGACCAACCAGGGCAGTACCCCAGTTACCTTTAGCGCCCAGATAAGACAGACGCGGCGCGAACATGTCTGCGCCGTAACCACCCTTATCGGTGATATTTACGTTTGCTTCCCAGTGGAACACACCCTTGGTGCTTTCCAGACCCAGATCAACATCACCCATGATACCGATACGGGTAGAGCCGTCTTTCAGGTCCAGATCTGCATCATCTACAGAGTGCAGCTCGGCACGGAAAGAACCGTACAGAGTAGCGTCAGCCTGAGCGACGATCGGAGCAGTCATGGCACCAGCAACCGCCAGAGCAATCAGTGACTTTTTCATCAACATTTCCCCTTCATTCAACATACTAGTAGTGAATTCTAGTTTTTCTCAGCACTATCAGCGCTATCAGAAAAATACTATAAATCCAGATTATTGCAAACCAATCAAAGCAAAAAGTTCCATAACTTTTAAACTTTTACCGGTTCGATGTTGCATGGTAACTGCCCTCCCTTGCAAGGTTCTCTGCTGAGAATGGCTCGCGTCCGGCTGAGCAACCACCTAAATTGGCGGCATTACAGCACAAGCACCGCACTGGTGCAACCCTTTAGAGCCTTTGCTCGCAAGGGCTGGACGGGTTTTTGACCCCCGTCATAACAATATTCAAAGCTCGGCCAGGGCCTGTTTAAGGCGCTTCTCTGAAACAGTCACTTTTGTACCCAGCTGCTGGGCAAACAGGGACACTCTGTATTCCTCCAGCAGCCAGCGAAAACGACTCAGGGCCTGCGGTAGCTCATTGCGCGCCCGGTACTCCTGCCCCTTTTTTTTATATTGCTGCCAGAATTGGCTTAATTGATCTGACAGCAGGCATTGCTGGCGGAGATCGCGCTGATATTTTTCCAGCCGGATTTCAATCGCCTGCAGATAGCGCGGATACTGTTGCAACCACTCCTCTTCTGTACGACTAAGGTAGTGCGGATGCATCAGCTCCGCCAACTGCTGCTTAATATCATTCAGGACAGGCACAGCCTGCAGGTTAATGCGCCCCCCCAGCTGTTTGTTAATACGGTGCACTGACTGGTGACACTGCAAAACAAACTGTCCAGCCTGCGACACCTCATCCGCAATACTGCCTCGCATCTGTTCACGCAAGGCATCAAAACGGTCTTCATCGCAGGGTAACTGCTCAGGATCAAGACCGGACGCACGCCGCGCAGCCAGCAACAGAACCTCATCTTCCAGCCGTTTGCGCTCAAACAGTTTTCCGGTCAGGATCAGGCTTTGGTTCAGCTGCGGGATATCGCGGCGCAGGTATTTGAATTGTTGTGCCGGCAGTGACAACAGCAACAGTCGACAGATGCCCAGCAGGCTTTCCTGCTGAGCCAGATCGGGAGAAGGCATTACTTTAAGTTCAACATTATCCTGCCGATCAATCAGTGCAGGCCAGACTTCGACTTCGATGCCACCCGCCTGACGCAGTCGCAATGACGCAGGCAACTCACCAAAATCCCAACCGGTAATACCGGTTTTGCCCCATTGTTGTGACGGCCCTGACTGCAGTGCTGCTTCAGCCTTGTCACCGAAGCGACGGTTAAGCGCGTCCCAGTCACGCCCCTCCCCCACGACTCGATCCTTTTCGTCACGCAGACGCAGGTTGAATCGATGATGCGGCTCCAGCTCCACACCACGCAGGGTATCGGCATCAATTCGGATACCGGTCATGCGCAGCAGCTGAAGCGCCAGTGCCTCGTACAGATCACCCTCTGCAAACACCACTGCAGCACAAAAGGCTTCAACATAGTTGGGTACAGGTACATAGTGCTTGCGCAATGACTTGGGCAGCCCCTTCAGAATCGCTGTTACCTTGTCTGCGAGCATCCCCGGTACCAGCCACTCCAGCCGCTGCAGCGGTGCGATACGCAGCAGTGCCAGGGGCAGCTCCAGCGTCACGCCGTCATCCTCTGCACCTGGCTCAAACTGGTAGCTGAGTTTAAGCCTGGCTCCCTCCAAATCCAGATGATCCGGGTATTGGCGTGCTGTTACATGAGCTGCTTCACGCTGCAGGATATCCTCTTCACGCATAAACAGCGCTTCGGGGTTATCCTGCTCAACCTGTTTGCGCCAGTGCTCAAAGCCCTTGCCGTTGACGACATGAGTGCCCTTCAACTCCTCAAAGCGCTGGGCATAGAAAGCGTACAACTGCTCCTCGTCAACCAAAAGGTCGCGGCGGCGTGACTTGTCCTCCAGTGCCTCGACACTGGCCAGCAGTTCACGGTTATGCTGGAAGAAGGCGGCACTCGTTTGATATTCACCTTCTACCAGCGCCGCGCGAATGAATATTTCATGGGAGGCAACCGGATCGATGGCGCCATAGTTGACCTTGCGCTTGGGCACAATGATCAACCCGAACAGGCTGACCTGCTCAGTCGCCACAACCTGAGCACGCTTTTTCTCCCAGTGCGGTTCCATCCATGTTTTCTTGATCAGATGCCGAGCCGGGGCTTCCACCCATTCAGGTTCAATCCGCGCCACCTGATGTGCAAACAGCTGACTGGTTTCCAGCAACTCTGCCGCCATGACCCACTTGGGAGCTTTCTTGAACACCCCCGAAGCCGGAAATATCTTGAAGCGACGGTTACGCGCACCCAGATACTCGCCTTTCTCCTGTTTGAAACCGATCTGGCTTAGCAGCCCAGCCAGCAGGGAACAATGCATCGCCTTGTAATCCGCTGGCTCAGTATTTTCCTTCAGGCCCAACTCACGGATGCTCAGGTGCAGCTGGCGGTGTACATCACGCCACTCACGCAGACGCATGAAAGAAAGAAAGCTTTTCTGACACCAGCGCCGTAACTGGCCCTGGCTGAGCGCTTCGCGCTGTTCATTGTACAGATCCCACAGATTGACCAGCGAGACGAAATCAGACTCTTCATCACTGTGTTCCTTGTGCTTCTGGTCTGCAGCCTGGCGTTTGTCATGCGGGCGCTCACGCGGATCCTGTACGCTGAGTGCACTGGCAACTATGATCACCTCACGCAACGCATCCAGCCGGCCGGCCTCGATCACCATGCGTGCGATGCGCGGGTCCACGGGCAGCCTTGCCAGCTGCCGCCCAATCGGTGTCAGGTTGCGTGAACTGTCGACAGCGCCCAGTTCCTCCAGCAGCTTGTAGCCATCATTGACCATGCGACTGTCGGGCGGATCAACAAACGGGAAGTCTCGGACATCCCCCAACTTGAGCTGCAACATCTGCAAGATAACAGCTGCCAGATTGGTGCGCCGAATCTCGGCGTCAGTAAACTCGGGTCTACCGATAAAGTCTTCCTCGGAATAGAGGCGGACACAAACACCCGGCGCCACACGACCACAACGACCAGCGCGCTGATTGGCGCTGGCCTGGGATACGGCCTCAACCGGAAGTCGCTGCACTTTGGAGCGATAGCTGTAGCGAGAGATACGCGCCAGACCGGGATCAATTACATAACGGATACCCGGCACAGTCAGCGAGGTTTCCGCCACATTGGTCGAGAGAACAATGCGACGCCCCGCAGCCCGACCGCCATGAAACACCCTGTTTTGTTCCGCGAGTGACAAGCGCGCATAGAGTGGAATGATTTCAGTGTCACGCAGTTGAGCCTTACGCAACAGGTCAGCGGTTTCACGAATTTCACGCTCACCCGGCAGAAATACCAGAATATCACCGGGGCCTCCATTTCGCTTGGCGCGATCAATTTCGACCAACTCATCCACCGCTGCCAGAATTCCCTGCTGCAGGTCCAACGCCTTCTCATCCTCACCTTCCATTTCATGCAACGGGCGGTAAAGAACATCAACAGGATAGGTGCGACCGGATACTTCGATCACCGGTGCATCATCAAAGTGCTTTGAGAAACGTTCCAGATCAATGGTGGCTGAGGTGATAATGAGCTTGAGGTCAGGCCGCCGCGGCAACAGGCGCTTGATGTAACCGAGCAGAAAATCGATGTTGAGGCTGCGCTCATGGGCTTCATCGATAATCAATACTTCGTACTTATCAAGAAAGCGGTCATGCTGGGTTTCAGCAAGCAGAATACCGTCGGTCATCAGCTTGATCTGGGTATTGTCGCTTACCTGATCATGGAACCGCACCTGATACCCCACACGCTCGCCCAGCGAAGTTTTCAGTTCTTCGGCAATACGTGCAGCGACGGTACGCGCCGCCAATCGGCGTGGCTGGGTGTGGCCAATCAGGCCGCGGCAACCCAGTCCCAGCTCAAGGCAGAGCTTGGGTATCTGGGTGGTCTTTCCGGAACCGGTCTCGCCAGCGATTACAACCACCTGGTGCTCAGCAATGGCCTTGAGCAGTTCCTCGCGACGTTCCGATACCGGCAGATCAGGGTATTCAGGCTTTGCAGGCAGGGCTTTCAAACGTTCGACCTGAGCCACTGAGGCGTCAATCTGTTCATTCAGGCGTTGCAGGCGATCCGGGTCCGGCGTTTGAGTATTACGCTGCAAACGGTTGAGATCTCGCTGCAAACGGAAGCGGTCCGCGAGGCGAACCTGCTGCAGCCTCTGTTTCAAGCTAATAATGGAGTCAGACAAACCGATACAACCTGTTGCGGGTAAATGAATGTGTTCAGAGAGTACGGCGCCCCAGCGCCTGCTCGCGCAACGCACGGCGCGAAACCTTGCCGATCGAGGTACGCGGCAACTGCTGACAGAACTCTACCAAGCGCGGCACTTTATAGGGTGTCAGCCGTTCACGGCAATAGTCGCGTACTGCCTTGATGGTCAGTTGTTGACTGGCAGGCACCACGTAAAGCTTGATCTGCTCACCACTGCAGCTGTCCGGTAGCCCTATCACAGCGCATTCCAGAATATCCGGGTGGCACGCAATAATATCTTCTAGCTCACTGGGATACACTTTGAAGCCTGATACATTGATCACCTCCTTGCGACGGTCAATGATACGCAGATAACCCTGTGTATCGATCAGACCGATATCCCCTGTATCCAACCAGCCTTCATGAAAGGCCTGCTGTGTTTCGCCATGCTGATGCCAATAGCCCTGCATCAATTGTGGCCCGCGTACGAAAATGGAGCCAATCTCGCCATCGGGCAATCTCTGGTCCTGCTCACCAATGATACGAACCTCTGTATCCGGCAACGGACAACCGACACTGCCCAGATGAATATCATCGGGCCGGTTCACACTCACCACCGGTGAACACTCGGTCAGGCCGTAACCTTCACAAATAGCGTTGCCCGTCACTTGCTGCCAGCGTTGTGCCACCGATTGGGTGAGCGCCATACCGCCTGAAATGGTCAGCTTCAAGCGACCAAAGTCCAGGCGCTGAAACTCCGGTTGCTGACATAGAAAGATGAACAGAGGGTTGATTCCGGCCACTACAGTCGGATCGAAACGATCCCAGCATTTGACCAGAGTCCGGATACGACGCGGGTCCGGTACCAGCTCAATACAGCTGCCAATGCTCAACATGACCAGCGTCAACATGAACGAGTAGATATGATACAGCGGCAAGGGTTGCAGCAGTTTTTCCTGACCCGGCTCACAATAGTGGTCAAGCAAGGTACGAATCTGGGCCAGATTCGCCAGCAGTGCCTTTTCACTCAGCATGGCACCCTTGGCAGGCCCTGTCGTTCCACCGGTGTACTGCAACAATGCCAACGACTCCTGTTGGCCGAACCGCTCCGGCGGCTGCCAGATCAAGCCGCCGCCCTTTTGCATCACTTGGGTCAAGCGCATGCATTGTATACCTGATAATTGTGGTACCGGCTGGAGCAACTGAGCCGCACCGCCTCGTTTAAAGCGGGCGGCCAGATTCAGCACCCAGCGCTTGCGCAGAGGATGCAGATCACCCAGCTCGGTGGTAACCAGATATTCGATTTCGGTGCCGGCAAGCTGTTGACACACCTGCGCCTGCAGCGGCGCAAAGGCAACCAGCGCACGCGCACCCGAGTCTTTCAAGTGCTGACACAGCTCTTCACAGCAGTAAAGGGGATTGGTATTCACCACCACCAGCCCAGCCCGGCGAGCCCCAAACA
>JBLXDJ010000027.1:0-7654 GCA_048264105.1 Oceanospirillum sp. | reverse complement strand
CTCGACGAGCGGTAGTAAAGTCCGGATGGTTGAGGTTGAACATCAAGCTGTCACCCTGTGCAAACGCATTGGGCACTGTGCGCTCAACAGTCGCACCGTTGGGAATCCGCCCGACACTGGGCACGTTCAGAGACAGGCGCGAGCCGTCACTGCCCTGTACACCGAAACCGGACACCACCAGGTTACCCTGTGCTATGGCATAGACATTACCGTCAGCACCCTTGAGCGGCGCCATCAACAGGCTGCCGCCACGCAGACTTTTGGCATCACCAATGGTGGAAACGGTGACATCAATCGGCTGACCCGGTTTGGCAAAAGGAGGCAAGTCCGCATGGATCGCCACTGCTGCAATATTCTTCGATTTCGGGTCAACATTGGGTGGAATCGCCACGCCGAAATTGTTCAGCATGTTGCGGAATGTCTGTGAGGTAAAACTGGTTTTGTCACCGGTGCCGTCAAGCCCCACTACCAGACCATAGCCCACCAGCTGGTTGGTACGCACACCCGCTACGCTGGTGATATCCTTCAGCCGCTCGGCCTGCACCGGAGCGGCCAGCAGGGCCGACAGAGACAGTAACAGCAATCCAAGTCGAAACATTTTATTCATGGTGTTTTCCTCAGAAGCTCTTAAAACGGCCACAACGGACTGATAAAGAAGCGTGCCAACCACCCCATAACGTTTGCGTCATGAGTGGCACCGGTGCCGCTGTAGGTAATGCGAGCATCAGCAAGGCGTGTAGACTCGATACTGTTGTCAGGTCCGATATCCTGTGGTCGCACCAGACCACTCACGCGGATATATTCATCCCCCTGATTCAGGGTCAGCCATTTTTCACCGCGAACCAGCATGGTACCGTTGGGCATCACCTGATGAATGGTCACGGTAATATTGCCACTGAGGCTGTTACGCATATCGGAATTACCCGTTCCCTCAAAACCGCTGTTGCTGTTCATGGAGGCACTGAGGGGGTTGCCGAACAGGGTCAGATCCTGACCCAATACGTTGGGTACACCAATGCCGATATTGGTGGTTTTGTCGGTGTCGGTTGATGAGCTTTTGGAAGACTGGGTGCGCTCCGTCAGGACCACCGTGATAATGTCACCCACACGATGCGCACGCCCGTCGCTGTACAGATCCATTCCGGTGCCCGCCTGATAGATAGAGCCATTCACCGGTTTGGGTTGTTGCATCTGCGCGGGCTGAATTGGCGCATAATAGGGATTGTCCGGCTTGGGAGCCTTATTGACACATCCCGTCAGCAGCACCAGGCCAAACAACGGCCACAGTCGCAAAAGTCTAGTCATCATTATGTTCACCTTAGCCTGTAATTAGAGCTGCTGGCTGACATAGGACAGCATCTCGTCTGCGGTCGAGATCACTTTGGAGTTCATCTCATAGGCGCGCTGGGTGGTGATCATATCCACAAGCTCTTCGACCGCATTCACATTCGAGCCTTCAAGCATCCCCTGCTTGATGATGCCGCGTCCCTCTTCTCCGGCAAGGCCAACAATCGGCGCACCGCTTGCAGCCGTTTCAATGTACAGGTTCTGGCCTGTTGCCTGCAGCCCCTGAGGGTTAACAAAATCGGCCAATTCCAGCTGCCCCAACTCTTGAGGATTGGGATCACCCGCTACCGTTACACTCACGGTGCCATCATTGCCCACCGAGAAATTGGTTACCTGGTCCGGCAGGGTGATTGCAGGTTCAACCAGGTAGCCTTCTGAAGTGACCAGACGGTTCTCGCCATCAAGGTGCAACTCGCCATTGCGGGTATAGGCGATGTCACCATTGGGCATGGCAACTTGTAAAAAACCACGACCATTGATTGCCACGTCAAAAGGCTGGTCGGTGATCTGCATGTCACCAGTACGAAACATCTTCTGGGTGCTGACGGTACGGACACCGCTGCCCAACTGCAGACCAGAGGGTAGCATTGAGTCTTCACCGGTAGCCGCACCGGGCTGGCGACGGATTTGATACAACAGATCCTCAAACTCCAGCCGATCTTTCTTGAAGCCAACAGTACTGACGTTCGCCAGATTGTTGGAAATCACCTTGAGCTGAGTATCCTGTGCACTCAGACCGGTTTTAGCAACATGCAAAGCACCGTGCATGGGTCAGACTCCTTAATATCAGCTCAGTGAAAGAATTTCAGACGCAGAAGTAGACATTTCTTCTGCCGTCTTCATCATTTTGACCTGCATCTCGAACTGGCGCTGTAGGCCGATCATGGCCGTCAGTTCGGAGATGGCGTTTACATTACTGGCTTCGAGATAACCCGAACGAAGCTGAGCATTGAGCGCCTGAGGCAAGGGCACATCATTATCGGTGTGCATGAAGCCATCACGCCCCTTGAACAGCTGACCATTTTCCGGCTGTACCAGTTTTATCTGGTCTACCAGTGCAATTTCGACCGCATTCTCACCCAGCGGACGGATGGTAATAGTGCCATCATTGCCGATCGTAATGTTTTCCGCTGGCGGAATGATGATCGGAATGCCTCCCGCGCCGATCACCGGCAAACCGCTGCCCGTCACAAGCTGGTTGGCGGCATTGATCTGCAGGGAGCCGTTACGGGTATACACCTCGTTGCCGTCCGGTCCCTGAATGGCGATCCAGCCATCACCTTCCACAGCCACATCAAGATCGCGACCGGTCTGCATCAGCGTACCGCTGTCCATATCCGTACCAGGGCGCTCGCTCATGGAATACACTCGAGACTCGAAGCCCTCACCCAGCACCCGCATGGCACGGGCCTGCTCGAAATCACTTTTGAAGCCGGTGGTCGTGGCATTGGCCAGGTTGTTGGCATGAGCTTGCTGCGCATACATGTTCTCGCGCGCGCCGGTCATGGCGACATACAGCACTTTATCCATCGTTTACTCCGGTAAAACCTTGCCGTTTTAACTGGCTTTACCTTGTATCAAGCAAACTATGTGCCATAAACGAGAAAGCCGGGCATATAGCCCGGCTTGTGGTGTTGATATACCGCTGATCAGATCTGCAGAATCGTCTGCGTGATCGCATTCATGGTCTCTAGGGTCTTTGAGTTGGCCTGATAGTTGCGCTGACCTTCAATCAGCTTCACCAGCTCTTCGGACAAATCAACATTGGACGCTTCAAGTGCAGCGGAGCGCAACGTGCCGTTCAAGCCTGTTCCGGGCGGGTTCACAATCGCGTCGCCTGAATCCAGCGTGGCGGCCCACTCGGTATCACCACTCGGCTGCAGACCCGCCTGGTTTTCAAAAGTTGCCACGGCAACCACACCCAGCGATTTGTTCTGCCCGTTGCTGAACGAAGCCACCATCTCGCCGGTTGAAGAGAATGTCACACCGATCAGATCACCTTTGGTGTAACCATCCTGCAGTGATCCCTTCACGATGGAGGCCGATGCAAACTGAGTACTGCCACTAAGATCCAGTGTAATCTCAGTCAAGGAGTTAGCCGGGTCCGCCCCTTTAATGGTAATAGCCGGCACCTGGCCGCCTGCAGGGAATGGCTGGCCATTAATTTCTCTCAGAAGACCGTTGGTGGGGTTAAATTGAACCATTATCGGACCAGGTTCTGTAAGCGTACCCTGTCCTGGGTCCTGTGTTTTCCCAATATCCAACAGCTCTTCATTATTCAGGTAGGCATACATGCGATAGTAGCCTCTGTAGGAGTTATCACCCTGGATTGAAGCATCAGCATCATGCGCAGCAGTGACGTTACCGGTTACAGTTACTGGATAGGGATCGTTAAGCTGGCCAGGCTCTGGTGTGATGTCACCCTCATCTGCTTTAAAGCGCACCTGCAATATAACGTCGCCTGCAGCATTGGTCGTAGCCTGTATTGATTCTATCGAAGGGTTATTCTCCAGTATACGGGCTTCACGTGCCGCAATCAGCCCGGCAATACCATCAGCCGTGTTATCAGCTGCTGATATCTGAATTTCTTCTCCTGCAAGCGAGATGGTTCCGCTACCAGTCCCCGGTGTCACAGTATAGACCCGGACTTCATTAGCATCACGATAACGATCTTCAACTGCTGTATTCAGGTTGGCAAGCGTTGCGCCTCCCTCTTCTACCAGTACCTCGCCCGAGTCGGTTGCCCATGCCTTGAATTCAAAGCTCAGCTCACCACTAGTGTTATCATAAACAACTGTCGATAGATCGATTCGATCATCTACCACAGCCAGCTGATCATAACCAGTTGTTGCAGGTGTGCCACCAGAGTTATCAATAAGCTGACCAGTAACTGGATCAAAGTCTCCCGCCTGTAGCTGGATACCGGATATTTCCGGATAGTTGGTTGGGGTAGTAAGCTCAAAGCTGAACACCTGTTTGACTGGGCGCTGTTCTGCAAAGTTGTACTTGATGGTGTGCTCATTACCCAGGCTATCAAAAGTACGGTCCGTGGTCGTCCAAGTAAAAGAACCCGGCTCGTCCTTGTTATATGTCGGCAAAAGCTTTGAAGAGTCAGACCTTGCATCAATATTGAATGACAAATCGATGTTTTCAGTTGCTTTTGGTGGGCTTTCTTTCTCAGTGACTGCCATGTTGCCAATTGGAAGCCTGTTACCATCAGCATCAAGGCCATATCCCTGCAGGTATTTCCCGTTTTTGGAAACGATAAAGCCTTCTTTATCCAGCTCAAACGCACCGGCTCGGGTGTAGGTCACACTGCCCTGACCATCATCAAGCTGGAAAAAGCCTGAACCATTGATCGCCAAGTCCAGGTTGTTGTTGGTGAACTCAATGGTACCGGCACTGAAATCCTGGGCAATATCGGTCACGGTGACACCTGACCCAGGGGTATTGGACGAACCCGCACCAACAACGGCAGTGGCATAGATATCACCAAACTCGGTACGCGATGACTTAAAGCCTACAGTGCTTGAGTTTGCGATGTTGTTACCGGCCACATCCAACATGGCTGTAGATGCTTTGAGACCTGTTACGGCTGTGCTGAAACCTGCCATTGTTATTACCTCGCTAGACTGAGACTGGGTTAGCCCAGCTGTTTCACTTCACTCATGTCAATAGAACCGATGGCCGTATTCACTTTCATGCCAATTCCATTTTGCCCCAGAGTGACGCTGTTGATATTGAAGCCCATGTAGGTGGCCACCTCTTCGTACTCGCCGTCAGCCCCCATAGGAGCTTCAGCTACTATCCGGTAGTTACCCGGTGGCACGCCCTCTCCGCCCTGCCACACAAAGTTATGATCACCCTTCGGTTGCGCCCCCATACTGACTTGGTCAATCTGATTGCCGCCCGCATCATAGATGGTGATGCGTACATCATTGACACTGTTCTCCAAACTGACCAGCCCATCCACATAACCTTCTTCCTGATGCAATTGGGCAATATTCGTATTCACGTATGCACGCTGTCCAACCATCGACGAAGCCTGTAACGCCGCCTGACTACTCAGCATTGAGTTACTCATGGTTTCCATGGTCTTGGAAAGGTTTTGAATACTTTCAACGTTGCTCAACGTGGAAATTTGCTGCATGAAGTCAGCTGGATCCGCCGGACTGGTCGGGTCCTGATTCTGCAGCTGCGCGATCAGCAGCTTCATGAACATCTGACTGTCTTCAGACTGAGAATCCAGCGCCTTGGACTGCGCCTGGTTCTTCTGATTGATCTGATCGTAGATGTTGTTACTGCCGACGCCGTTTACATTGCTCATGGCGTTATCCTCTTACTGACCTTATTGCCCCAGCGTCAGCGTACGCTGAAGCATCTGTTTGGCCGTATTCATAATATCGGCGTTGATCTGGAACGAGCGCGAGGCTGAAATCATATCCGCCATCTCTTCCACCACATTTACGTTCGGGTACCAGATATACCCGTTTTCATCGGCCATCGGGTGATTCGGTTCGTACGCCATGCGCAGGGGCGAGTCGCTTTCAATGATCCCTTTAACATCAACACCTTGGCCCGGCACCAATGTCTGCAGGTGATCAGGCAGGTGTTCAGTCTGAGCTTCCTTGAGCGCAAACACAGGCTTGCGGGCGCGGTAGGTTTCCGCTTCGCTGGAACTGATGCTTTCCGCATTGGCCATGTTACTGGCGGTGGTGTTAAGCCGCACTGTTTGCGCTGTCATGGCGGAGCCCGCGATGTTGAAAACGTTACTCAACGACATGTTTATTCACCCTTGATTGCACGTGTCAGCCCCTGGAACTTGCTGTTCAGAAACTGAAAAGACGCTTGATAACGGAGCGCATTGTCTGTGTAGCGAGCCATCTCTTCCTGGGTCTCTACCGTATTACCATCTACTGACGGCTGGTTCGGAATACGAAACATCAGGTCAGCGGCGGCATCCGGTGACAAAAACTCGGACTGATGACCGGATGCCGTTTTCTTCAACGACAGATTGGCGCCAGCGGTTTCACCTTCGAGCACGGCACTAAAATCCAGATCACGGGCCTTGTAGTTGGGCGTATCCGCATTAGCAATATTGTTGGCCAGCACTTCAGCCCGTCGCGCTCTGAGTATCAGGGCGTTTTCATGAATCCCCAGTGCTGAGTCAAAGTTGATCGCCATTGCCGCTTATCCGTTACAGGTTGCTATGTCTATAATCAAGCAAACAACGTGCCAGTAGCAGCAAAAGCCCATAGCGGGAGGGTTTGGGAAAGTTTAGACAGTTTCAGAGAGGCAATATACAGCGGCAAGCGGCAAGGCTGTACCGCTACGAATAGTGCCGAGCGGCAAAGGGCGGCAAGACTGCCGCTCAGTTTTAGATTGCCTGGTAGATAATACCGGGGCGGCAGTGGATCATTTTATACAAGTCAGACAGGCCTGAGAGAGACTCGGAAGCACCCAGCAGCAGGTACCCCCCCGGGCGCAGCTGCTTGTGCATCTTGCGCAAGATTTCGAGTTTTACGTCTGACGAGAAGTAGATCAGCACATTGCGGCAAAAGATCAGATCGAACTGTCCCAATGAACTGTAAGGCCCAAGCAGGTTGAGGCTTTGAAAGCGTACCCGGCTCTTGATATGGGGCTTGATACCCCAGCTGCCGGTGGGTGAGGACTCAAAGTAGCGGTGCAACCGCTCCTGAGACAGACCGCGCCCCAGCGCCAGCATTTCATATTCACCCCGTCGTGCCTGATCCAGCACTGTGGTGGAAATATCAGTCGCCAGTATCTCCTCGCCGGACGAAAAAGCCCCGGCATGACTCTGTTTGAACTCGTCAATCACCATACTGATGGAGTACGGCTCTTGCCCGGTGGAGCAGGCCGCAGACCAGATTCGCAGCTTCTGAAAGCGACTTTTCTCATGCAGCTCAGGCAGAAGCTTATTACGCAAGATTTCGTAGGGATGAATATCACGAAACCAGAGGGTTTCGTTGGTGGTCATGGCGTCGATTACCTGTTCTTTCAGGCTGTTGCCACCCGCTCTGCCAAGACGTGCCACCAGCTCGCTGAGGCTTGAACACCCCTGCTGTTGCATGATCTTGCCCAAGCGGCTTTGGACCAGGTACTGCTTGTGTTCAGCCAGCAGAATACCGCAGCTTTTTTCAAGAAAGCTGCTGAATTCACGGAATTCCGCTGGTGTAATACTAAAGCTGCTGCTCACCCGGAGACGCTCCCCGTCAGCCTTGTTCGACCTGACGGATACGGTTGACTACCACTCCGGCCAGATCGTTCGGGTTGAATTTGGCCAGGA
>JBLXDJ010000026.1:0-8007 GCA_048264105.1 Oceanospirillum sp. | reverse complement strand
TCTCTTCACTTGCAGAACGCTGCTGCAGAAAGTGCCAGATCGCCAGTGTGGCACCATAAAGATCATCGAGGCGCCAGCTGCCAAGATCCTGATCTGCCGCATGGGCAAAGAAGTGATCAACGAAGCTTCCAAGTGGTGCTGCCCGCTCCTTGGGCAACCGCTGCCGAATGGTCGCTTTAAGTTGCTGCATGAGTTCGGTTTTGCTGTCTGCACGTTGCCGGGACATATAGATCCTCAATTATTCTATTCCGCAAACAAGCTGAGCTTTTCGCTTTATCAGCTACTGATGTTCTTCATAATAGACGCTCAAAACGGATCAATCTAAGTCAATACACATGTTGATATTCAAGCCACATCAAAGCCTAAACTGGTGATCATATAAAACCCGCCTGTTTTCAGCGTCTGCTACATCCATCAATGTAAACGCAACACTGTCACCGGGCTTGTGCTGGGAGAGTTTGGCAAGGTCCAGTGAAAACACGCAGCCGATTTTGGGATATCCACCAATTGTCTGCCGATCTCGCATCAACACAATCGGCTGGCCGTCCTGAGGAATCTGTATGGCTCCCAGAGCAATACCCTCGGAAATAATGCCGAACTGTTCACTGATGACCGCCTCTCCTTTAAGCCGGTACCCCATTCGATCAATATTGGACGTAACCATATAATCACTGCTGAAAAACTTCATGCGCTGCACTGTTGAGAAGCACTCAAACTGATAACCCGGTATTACCCCCAACAGCAGAGGCGCGCCATAATCCGGTACAGCCCAGTCAGGCATGTGACGCAAGGCATTTGGGTGAGGAGATGTGGACTGAAGAGTGTCTCCCTTTTTCAGCGACTGACCACTCCCATCCAGGCCGCCGACCTTTTCACGGACCACCGTTGCCACACTGCCAAGCCGAGGCTCGGCCTTAATGCCACCGGGCATGGCTATGTAGGCCCTCAACCCGCTGACCGGGGTTGCAAAGCTCAGCCGATCCCCCGCGCTTACCTGACAGGCCCGCCAAGGCAACAGCGGTTTACCGTTCAGGGTGGCCCCCAGGTCTGCACCGGTCAGGGCGATGGTCACGTCAGCCTGCGCTTCAAGCACGACCAATCCATAGGTGATTTCCAGGGCAGCCGCTCCTCTCGTATTGCCCAGCAACCAGTTGGCCCAGTCAAAGGCGTACTCATCCATGGGACCGCCCGTTGTCACTCCCAAATGCTGAAAACCCTTGCGACCACCATCCTGAATCAACGCCATGGCACCGGGATCAATCACCTTAAAGCTCATCCAACTGCCCTCCCATCTCCAGAAACGTGTCGCGATCAATCGGCTCAAAGCGAACCCAGTCTCCAACCTTTACCCGTGTCAGGGTGTCACGGCTCCAGTCGATCATGTCCAGTGGCGTTCGGCCGATGATCTGCCACCCGCCAGGTGTTTGAGTCGGATAGATGGCCGTCTGGTTATCCGCGATACCCAGACTGCCAGCGGGCACCTTGAGTCTCGGTGTGGCTTTTCGGGCAACCCGGAGTGCTTCGGGGGTATTGCCCAGATAGGCAAAGCCCGGGCTGAAGCCAATGGTGTAGACACGATAACGCTGTTCGGAGTGCAACCGGATCGCCTCATCCGTGCTGAGCTGACACTCCCGGGTGATCTGTGCCATATCCAGCGCCGCTTCGGGGCCATAATAGACCGGCAACACAATCTCATCGGCGTCCAGTTCCTGGGCGGCCAGACTCTGCATCTGGCGTACCGCGGCATTCAATCGCGATTCAATCGCGAATCGGTCTGCCTGTTGCAGGTCAAAACTGACCAGGACACTGGTATAGGACGGAATGATATCGATCAGACCTGGCCCCAGAGTCGCGCGAATGCTGTGTGTTAACTGCGCCACGCGAGCCGCTACTGCGTCGCTGATTTCGTCACCCAGATAGATGATCCAGGTGCTCTCGTTCACAGGTTGCATCCGGATCATGAGCCCACAACCTCGCGAATATGACGCGCGGCAGCGACGGCATGTTCACTGTCGCCATGGATACAAATGGTATCGGCCGTGATCGGGATCTGACGCCCACTCAGCGTTGTGACAGTTCCCTGCTCAACGATCTGAAGTACCTGAGCCTCAATCGCTTCTGTCGTGGTATGGACGGCACCGGGAAGGTGTCGACTGGCAAGACGACCATGGTCGTCATAGGCCCGGTCCGAGAAAGCCTCAAACCAAACTTCCAGCCCATAATGGCCAGCCCGCCTTCGAATATCATCAGCCTCCGGCGTTGCCATCACCACCAGCGGGCAGTCTATCGAGTAGTCTGCGACGGCCTGCATCAATGCATCCAGTGTCTGCTGATCAACCATCATACGATTGTAAAGGGCACCATGAGGTTTGACGTACTGAATCCGAGTCCCGTTGACTCGACAGATGCCATCCAGCGCCGCCAATTGATAGACCGTCATCAAGCGCAGCTCGTCGGCCGTCAACACCATGTCTCGACGCCCGAATCCAAGCAGATCGGGATACCCCGGATGGGCCCCCACCATCACCCCTGCCGCGCAAGCGAGTCTTACGGTCGCGTCCATCGTCTGGGGGTCTGATGCGTGATAGCCACAGGCAATATTCGCCATATCAATATAGGGCATCACGTCCGCATCCATGCCTTTGCTCCATGAGCCGAAACTCTCACCCATGTCACAATTGAGCTTCATCTCTGATCTCCAGCTGTAAAAGGTCCCTGCAACCGATAAGGTCGCAGTTGCGAAAACTGTTTTGGATAACCATCAAGCCCGCCCGGGTAACTCCCCCAGACGGGCAACGTCGTACACTAGCGCTGTGTCATGGTCGTCGGCAGATAGGTGACAATCTCCGGGAACCAGTAGATCAAGACGATCGCCAGCAGAATCAACAGGAAGAAAGGCAGGGCCGCTTTGGCCACATAGAGAATGTTTTTGCCGGTCAGTGCCTGAATCACGAACAGGTTGAATCCGACAGGAGGAGTTATCTGAGACATCTCGACCACCAGGACGATGTAGATGCCAAACCAGAGCAGATCAATGCCGGCCTGCTGCACCATCGGCAGAACAACCGCAACCGTCAGCACGACAACCGAAATGCCATCAAGGAAACAGCCGAGAATTACGAACAGGACGGTCAGGTAAATCAGCAGTTCAAACGGTGTCAGCCCCAATGTGCCGATCCACTCGGTCAGCGCACGCGGAATACCCAGGAATCCCATTGCCAGGGTGAGAAAATGTGCGCCTACAAGAATCAGGCCGATCATGCAGGAGCTTTTGACGGCACCGAGCAGACTCTGCTTGAAACTTTCAAGACTCAACGAACCTGTCACGGCCGCCAGTACCAGTGCGCCAAAAACGCCCAGAGCTGCAGCCTCTGTCGGGGTCGTAAATCCACCATAGATGGAGCCCAGTACAAAACCGATCAACCCCATGATCGGCAACAGCTTTCGCAGTGCCGCGACCTTGGCGGCAAGGGACACCTGATCGCGGGTATGCTCAGGCAGTTCATCCTTGTGCATCATGGCCCAGACCATGGTGTAGCCCATAAACAGTACAACCAACAGCAGGCCCGGCAATGCGCCGGCAATAAACAGTCGTCCGATCGATACTTCCGCAGCCACGCCATACACTATCAGGATGATGGACGGCGGTATCAAAAGCCCAAGCGTACCCGATCCGGCCAGTGTACCCACTGCCATACGGTCGCTGTAGCCCTGAGCCTTAAGCTCTGGCAGGGTCATGCGTCCGATGGTGGCGGCTGTGGCGGCCGATGAACCGGAGACGGCCGCAAAGATGCCACAACTGAGCACATTCACGTGCAGCAGTTTGCCCGGCAACCCGCCAAGCCAGGGGGCGAGCCCCTTGAACAGATCAGATGACAGGCGGGTTCTGAACAGCACCTCCCCCATCCAAATGAACATCGGCAACGCAGTCAATGACCATGCCGTACTGGCTCCCCAGCTTGAAGTGCCGAATAACAGACCGATCTGCTCATTTCCGGACAGCATCAGCCCCAGAACGGCTACGCCCACCAGCGCCAGGGAAACCCAGACCCCCACGGCCAGCATTAGCAACATGCTGATTGCGAGAACGATGGATAACGTCATCGGCTCCATCAGACTTCCTCCAGGTTAATTTCGTCTTCAGCCCCGATGTAGTCTGGAAGGCCACCTTTGAGTACTGCAATCAAGGCATCCAGGACTGCCAACGAAAGGGCCGTAGCCCCAACCCCCAGGGGAACCTGAGGGGCCCACAGTGGCATGGCGATGTAACCGTGTGTCATCTCTTCAAAGACGTAGGACTCCCACACCATGAACCAGCAGTACCAGGTCATGAAACCGCTCAGAACAAGCCCAAACAACAGAACGCTCAGTTCCTGCAGCCGACGCCAGTGGCGCGGCAGGCGCTGAATGGCCAGCGTAACCCGGATATGGCCACCTTCTCGAAAGGTGTAGGCAAGACCAAAGAAGATGGACGCCGCCAGCGCGTAGCCCGCAAAGTCTTCAGCCGACGGAATAATGAATCCGAAAAATCGGCCGACAATCTGCGCCAGTATCAGCACCATGATGGCAACGATGCAGGCTCCAGACAGGTAACCGGATGTCAGATATAGGTTTTCTTTTAATGCTGACATGGAAAGTGCCTCATCATTGGGCCCCCTGCAGTGCTCGGGGGCCCTTCGCGTTTACTGCTGATACTGCTTGAGAATCTTGCCCACTTCAGCAGGCGCTTCGGCTTCCCACTCCTTGATCATGATGGCACCGATTTTTTCCAGCTCTCTCATCAACTCAGCGGAGGGTTCACTGACGACGATGCCGTTGGCGGCCAGGGTTTCAGTATCCTGTTTGGCTGTTGCTCGCACGCCTTCCCAGCCCTTGCGCTCTGCATTTTCAGCAGCCGCCAGGATAATCTGTTGAGTGTCCTTGTCGAGGCGACGGAACGCACGCTTGTTCACGACCACATTGTTTTTGGGAATCCAGGCGCGGATATCGGTGTAATGGGTTAGATAGTCCCACGCCTGGCCATTTGCACCTGTTGAGGGGGATGTGATCATGGCATCGATGATCCCGGTACTGAACGCCTGTGGGATTTCAGGCACCTGCACCGTTGTCGGTGAGGTATTCATCAGGTCTGCCAGACGCGAGGTTGAAGGGCTGTAGGCACGCATTTTAGTTCCCTTCAGGTCTTCCAGTGTGTTAACCGGAAACTTGGTATACAGGCTCTGTGCCGGCCAGGGGACTGTATACAGCAACTGCATACCCTCTTTGTCCAGCAGCTTTTCGATTTCGGGCTTGGCTGCTTCCCAAAGTCTCTTGGAGTCATCGAAGTTGGTGGCCAGGAAGGGGATATTGTCGTGCTTGAAAACCGGGTGGGTATTACCCATCACACCGATGAACACCTCACCCAACTGTACCTGCCCTGTTCTGACAGCACGCGGGATTTCGGGATGCTTGATCAACGAGGCACCTGAATGCACATTGATATCGATCTGACCGCTGCTTTTTTCACGAATCTCGTCAGCAAATTCATAGGCTATTTTGGTGGGCAGGTTGGCATCGCCATACGGGGTTGGCATATGCCATGTGTCTGCCTGCACCGCAGTGCTCATGGCCCCTGCAAGGGCAACAATACCAGCAATCTTCTTCAACATGATTGGATCTCCACGTGTTATTGTTTCAGCCTAGAGAACGGCCAGCTCATCGTTGAGCCTGTCAGTCACCAGCATTTTGCCGGGGACGTGTGTAATGCACAGCGGTGGCCTTGCATTACGGATAGCGACCTGCGGCGTCACACCACAGGCCCAGAAAACGGGAATTTCACCCTCTCCTACCGGCACGCTGTCTCCGAAATGAGGCGATGTCAGATCATCAATACCGATCAGATCCGGTCGCCCGATGTGGATCGGGGCGCCATGTGCCTTCGGCAGGCGGGTTGTCACTTGTATGGCACGAATTGCATCGGCCGGTGAAAACGGCCTCATGGTTACAACCGTATTGCCGTGAAAGCGTGTACTGGGTGATGTTGGGAGGCTGGTTTCATACATGGACACATTGCGACCGAGGTCAATATTGCGCACCGACAGCCCTGCACGCTGCAACGCCTCTTCGAAGGAGAAGGAGCAGCCCAATACAAAGGTCACCATCTGTTCATTCCACAGGTCAGCAATGTCAATGGCCGTATGCGTCAGCTCCCCATCAACGAACACGTTGTACTCGGGCACATCGCAACGGATATCAATATCGTTGCCCAGCTCTGGCAACAGGGGCTCACCGGGCCGCGACACTGCAATCAGCGGGCAGGAAACGGGGTTGAGCTGGCAGAAGTAGAGGAAGTCCTGCGCCCAGTCTGACGGCAAAATCACCACATTGCCCTGAATCAGCCCCGGGGCGAAACCACTGGTACTGCCGGTAAACTCACCGACTCGAATCTTGTGGCGCAGTGTATGCGCCGTCTCCAGCAAACCCTGCTTATAGTTGGAAACCGCCTGCCTGTTCATGCCTGACCTCTCGTTAAGGACAATCGGTGTTTTACTAAGACTAATCGAGAGGGTAAAAAAGTCTAATTATGGTTTTTTCTATTTAATGATAAAAAAATTTTATATAGCTTCATCTGCATAGGCTTCTGAAACCACCACCGCCAGTTCCGCTGCCCGTTCGGCAATCGGGCTGTAGGGCACCGCCGAGTAGGATGCCGTAAATGTCAGTTCTGAAGGTGTCCAGGTTACATGCAGGCGGGTGATGATCCCCTTTTCAAGCTCTTCAGTGATCATCCGGTAGGGCAAGGTTGAAATGCCAACCCCGTCAACCGTGAGTCGATAGCAGGCAGCAAGCGAACTGGAGGACATGAAGCGTACCGGCGCACCATCAATGGCGCGAAAGCGTTGACTGATCTCGGCAAACGGCTTGGTATTGCGTGCATAGGTGATAATGGGCCACTGAGCCAGCTCTTCGATATACAGCAAACGATCCGGGAGTTTGAGCGCTGGGCTGGCAATCCAGGCCAGCGGAAAACTGCACAGTGAAAGGTTGGCAATACTGGGATCCGAAATCGGTCCCATCAAAAAGGCAAGGTCAATTGATCGGTCGAGCAGACCGGCACGCAAATTACTGGTGACATCGACTGTCATTTCCACCTCGAGGTGAGGCATCTCATTATTCAAGCGACGAAGAAACTCGGGTAGCCATGTGTGTACAATTGTTTCAGAAACACCCAGCCGCAATATACCGGATACCCCCTGTACATTATTTGCACGTTTTTTGAGCTGTTCCTGCATATATATTATTTTTTCGGCATACGGAAGCAATTCCTTACCTTTTGCAGTGAGGGCCACAGGCCCCGGACCCATTTCTCGCTCAAACAGTTTGACACCCAACTCATCCTCAAGAATCGCAATACGGCTGGAGATCGCAGGCTGAGTGGTATGCTGGCGTTCAGCGGCCTTTCGAAAACTGCCAAGAGTGGCTACCCAAACAAAAGTTTCCAGTCGTTTAAAATTCACGCTGCATTTTCCATGATATTAAGAAACCGCTTAGTGATTAGCACATAATTTCCAGATAAGCCATTCTCGTACAGAAAACCCCATAATCCTCTCAATATATAATATTGATCTGGTCTGTATCATGATCGATAATCACAAGGGATTATCATCATTTATCTTCTGCACCATCATGGAGCTGTGGATGCGTTCATTGCTGGCATTGCTGTTACTGCTGAGCTGTTCATTGCCAGCCTGGGCTGAAGTGCGCGCCTCGCTCGACCGCTACTCTCTAACGGCCGCCGATGTACTGACCCTGACACTGGAAGCAACGGATCAGCTGGAGCAACGCCCTGATCTGACTCCACTTGAAGGAGATTTCAGTGTACTCAGCAGCCGCAAGGTCATCATTTCCAGCCACTCCTCCTCCAGCCGTGCCGTACGAACGCGCTGGGAACTGCAATTGCGTCCTCGCACCACGGGCAAAATCCGGATTCCGCCCCTGCGACTGGGTAGCGATCTGAGTGCCTCCATG
>JBLXDJ010000025.1:0-8173 GCA_048264105.1 Oceanospirillum sp. | reverse complement strand
ATCATTCATCCATCAGTGTGCGGGTGGCACACATGAGAAAGGTCTTTCCCATGCCGAAACGTTCCACGTTGGCGCTGGCCATTACGCTCGCGCCCAGTATTGCCTTTGCTGCTGAAACCTCGCTTGATGAGCAGCTGAAACTCTCCACCATCGTGGTGACCTCTTCCCGCCAGCCACAGCTGCAGCAGAACACAACTGCCGCTACCCAAGTGTTCACTCGTGCGGACATTGAACGCCTGCAGCCTTCAACCGTTGTTGAGCTGCTTGATCGGGTACCCGGCGTACAGATGACCCAATCCGGCGGTCGCGGCAGTATGACCAGCCTGTACATCCGTGGCACAAAATCATCCCAGAGCCTGGTACTGATTGATGGTGTGCGTATCAACGGCGCCGACAGCGGCAGTGCCGCGCTGGAAGCACTGTCGGTTGATCAGATCGAACGCATCGAAGTGTTGCGAGGGGCCCGTTCCGCCATTTACGGGGCAGATGCCATTGGCGGTGTGGTTCAGATCTTCACCCGTCGTGGGGAAGGAGATGGCCTGCGTGCCCGTGTACATCTGGGCTACGGTACAGAGCAAACCTGGGAGCGCAGCCTCGGGCTGTCAGGTGGCAATGCTGATACGCGTTTCAACCTGAGCCTCAGTAATGACGAGACCAATGGCATTAACCGCACTTATGAAGCCACCGGCCCGGACAGTGACCGTGATGCCTATCGCAATACGGCCGTCAGCTTCAACCTCAACCACCGTTTCAGCGACCGGTTTGACGCCGGCGTCAGTCTGCTGGATCAGCGGGGCGAAAGCGAATTCGATCTGAGCTGGGGCGGTGACTATCCCTATAATGACTTCCAGCTGAGCACTGCATCCGTGTATGCCAATCTGCAGGTTAGTGAGCTGTGGCACAGCCGTCTGGAATTGGGCCATGCAGAAAACCGCAGCTGGACTCGATTTGACGATCACGCCGGCAGTGATGCCTTCAATACCTATCGTGACAGCCTGGCCTGGCTCAACACCCTGCAGCTGACCCCGGCACAGCAGTTATTGGTTGGTTTCGATGGACATAAGGAGCGTCTGAACGGTAATGACAGCTTCGCGGAAACCAGTCGCTGGAACCGGGCGGCGTTTGTTCAGCACCGCTATGATCATGCACACTTCAGCACCGAAGTTGGCCTGCGGCATGACGATAACGAACTGTACGGCAGTGAAAATACGCTGAGTGCGGCACTGACCTGGCGAGTTAACCAAGACAACGATTTGATCGTCTCCTACAGCGAAGGCTTCAGGGCACCCACGTTCGTGGATCTGTACTACCCGGGCTATGACAATCCCGCCCTGCAGCCCGAAACCTCGAAGAGTTATGAGCTGCAGTGGCGCAGCCGACTGGGGCAGGGCACCGAACTGCAGGCGTCCATCTATCGTACCGATATCGATAATGCGATTACGCTTGATTCGAGCTGGACGCCACAAAACATTGGTACAGCACGTATCAATGGGTTCGAGGCACGCCTGCAGCACGAACTGTTCGGCTGGCAGACCGCATTGGCGCTTGAGCTGGTTGACCCTGTTGATCGGGATACCGACAAGACCCTGGCGCGGCGTGCCAAGCGCAGTCTGAGTCTGGATCTGGATCGCACGTTCGGATACCTGTCTGTGGGCGGCAGCTGGCAGCTGGCCGACAGTCGCTGGGATGATGCCGCCAATACGCGTGAAATCGGCGGCTACGGTCTGGTCAACCTGCGCAGCCGCTGGCAGTTGAACCCTGAGCTGGCGCTCAAGCTGAAAGTTGATAACCTGTTCGATAAAGAGTACGCCACCGCGCTGTACGGTGTGGGCTGGCCCTCAACCTATCACCCCTATCGTGAAACAGGACGCACGGCATTGTTGTCACTGACATGGACACCTGCACTCTGATTCTGGAAGCGGCATGTCTGGCCTGATGCTCCGCTGCTTGCGGGGCTTCGGGCGGTCTCTGTTGCTGGGGCTGCTGCTTGCCAGCGCCAGTGCCCAGTCAGCCCCCCAGCGCATCGTGTCGCTGGACCTGTGCATGGACTGGCTGTTGGCGTTGCATGCAGAACCCGAGCAAGTTGTTGCTCTGTCACCGGTCCATCGGCGCTATCAACTGCCCTTTGATATGCCGGACTGGCCGCTGCACGATGGCTCGCTGGAGCAGATCTATCAATTGCAGCCGGATCTGATTCTGGTGGGTGAGTACAACGCACTGCTGTTGCGTCGCCGCCTTGAGGCACTGTCACTGCCGGTGGTCGATCTGTCCCTGCCGACCAGCCTTGCCGAAATCGAAAGCTATGAGCGCCAGTTCCTAGGCCTTATAGGGCAGCCGCCTTCACGGGCACGCTCGGCCCCCGAGCCAGAGCAGCCTGCGGCAGATGCGCCTCGGCTGTTGCTGTTGGGTGCCAACGGCATCGGTACGGGGGCGGGTACCTTTGAAGATCAGATTCTGCGTCAGGCTGGCTGGCGCAATTATCTACGTGATACCGGTTATATCAGCCTTGATATTGAACAGTTGGTGGTTGACCCACCTGATGCGATCCTTTGGTCGGCTCCGGCGAGTCCATCACTGGCGAGCCGGTTTGCCGAGCATCCGGCCCTGCAGCAGGTTGTCACCCAGGAAGGCTGGTTGAGCACCGACTACTGGCGCTGGCAGTGTCCCGGCCCCTGGACCTGGGAGCTGATCGAACAATTGAAACGGAAGCGAGTGCAATGAACGGGATACTGGCGTTGCTGGTGCTGCTGACGGCGCTGCTGTCACTGGCCACCGGCAGCACCGATATAGCCCCCTTGACGGGCCTGATTGACTGGGCACGAGGGGTGCAGAGCATTGATGCCATCGTCAGCGGTGAAATTCGCCTGCCACGTACCCTGCTCGCGCTGTTGGTGGGGGCGTCTTTGGGTCTCAGTGGTGCTGCGCTGCAGGGCCTGCTGCGCAACCCGCTGGCAGATCCGGGGCTGACCGGCGCCAGTCAGGGGGCTGCACTGGGCGCGGCCTGCGTGTTCTATTTTGGTCTGTTTCCGGCACTGGGTGTGGCGGCACCGGCACTGGCGGGGCTGGTGGGCGCAGGATTGGCGCTGCTGATCATGCTGCTGCTGGCAGGCCCCGCCGGGCAGGCGATGGTGATTATGGCGGGACTGGCCATCTCGACTCTGACCGGCGCGCTGCTGGCAGCGGTGCTCAATTTTGCCCCCAATCCCTTTGCCATGCAGGAGCTGGTGTTCTGGCTGCTGGGCTCGGTGTCCGAACGCGGGCTGGATCATCTCTGGCTGCTGTTGCCCGCATTGCTGATCGGTGGCGGCCTGATCTGCAGTCAGCGGCGTCTGCTGCTGGGGCTCAGTCTGGGCGAGCAGGTGGCGCAGAGCATGGGGTTGTCCCCCCGGCGCGGAGGTCGTCTGATTGTGCTGGGTGCGGCGCTGCTGGTGGGCACCTCGGTAGCTGTGGCGGGCGCCATCGGTTTTGTCGGTCTGATAGTGCCTCATCTGGTACGGCCCTGGGTGGAACATCGGCCCGACAGAGTGTTGCTGCCCTCGGCCCTGCTGGGTGCGGTGCTGGTGTGTCTGGCGGATATCCTGGTGCGTCTGCTGCCGCCCGGGCAGGAGCTGAAACTGGGGGTGCTGACCTCCCTGATCGGTGCGCCCCTGTTCATCTGGCTGGTATGGAAGGAGCGCCGACGATGGATCTGATCCGGGTAGAAGCGCTGTCGCTGGATCAGCGGCTGGTATCAGTCAGCCTGGATCTGCAGCCGGGTGAGCTGCTGGGTATCATCGGCCCCAATGGTGCCGGGAAATCCTCTCTGCTGGAGTCACTGGCCGGCATCCAGCCCTGTTCTGGCTTGATCAGCTTTGAAGGCAATAACCTGAGCACGTTTGAACCGCTGGAGCGGGCGCGCAAGATCGCGTTCCTGCCGCAGCGGTCCGCGGCGGCCTGGACCTTGAGTGTGCGTGACGTGATCGCGCTGGGGCGCTTGCCCTGGGGGGATGAGTCAGCACAGATTATTGATCAGGCGGCACACAGTACCGGCGTAGACGAGTGGCTGAACGTGCCGGTGGATCAGCTTTCCGGCGGGGAGCAGGCGCGGGTCTGGCTGGCACGGTTGCTGGCGGGCGAGCCGCGCGTGATTCTGGCCGACGAGCCTCTGGCCAGTCTGGATCTGTATTACCAGCAGCAGGTTCTGAAACTGTTGCGCCGTTACACCAGCAGGGAGCGCGCGGTGATCCTGTCACTGCATGATCTGTCACTGGCGGCGGCCTGGTGTGACCGGCTGGTATTGATGGATGCCGGTCGTGTCATTGCCGTGGGTGTGCCACAGGCGGTACTGACGACGGAATACCTGCGTCAGGTGTTTCGGGTCGAGGCCGAAATCGATTTCAGCGCCGCAGTGCCACTGCTGCGCATGCAGGGGAGAGAACCCGTATGAGCATTGCCAACAGCCGTGATCTGGATGAGCTCTGTTACCCCTTTATCCATGAAACCTCCTGGCTGTGTGATTATGAACTGCTGACCGACGAACTTTGTGCCCAGATTGGGGCGGTGCTGGCGGCGCTGCCGAATGAGTGGGATGACCTGCGCCAGGATCTTGAACAGCTGCAGCCGCTGGTGTTGCACGCCAATGGCTCAATTCGCGGCCGGCTGGCCCTGAAGGAGGCTGACCTCGTCTGGCTCAAGTCGAGACTGCAGCACTATCGCCAACAGCTGGTTGTGCCACCACAGGGGTTTGTGTTGCCTCGGGGCTCAGCACCGGTGCCTCAGCTGCATATCGTGCGCTCCAACTGTAAAAAGGCGATTCGGGCGCTCGTGCGGGTGAGTGAAGAGGGGCGGGAGGTGGCGGATATTCTGCCGCGCTTTCTGAACCTGTTGTGCAACTTCAGTTTTACCCTGACACTGGTGATCAACCAGCGCCGGGGCGAAGCGGAAACGGCGTTCGTCAGCCTCAGTTACGGGCCGGTGAAACCGGCATCCGGTCAGGTATCAGGGTAATCGCAGAAACTGCTGTGCGGCGACCTGTCCCTGATGGGCGGCCCGCTCGGCCCAGAGCCGTGCCTCGTCGGCGTCACCTTCTGCCATCAGATGGCGGGCAAGCTGCCACTGGGCATCGGGCTCGCCGGCGTTTGCGGCCTGTCGAAACCAGTACAGCGCCCTGGTCTCATCTGCCTCGACGCCCTGACCGTGACGGTAGGCCTGGGCCAGCTCCAGCATACTGATAGCATCACCGGCCTCGGCTGAGCGCTGATACCAAGCGAACGCCAGCGATGGGTTCTGTTCAACTCCAAGCCCTTTGGCGTACATGTTGGCCACATTGAGCATGCCTTGCTGATTGCCGGCTTCGGCCAGCACCTTGTATCGGCTGAAGGCCTCTTCATACTGCCCCATCTTGTAGACGGCATAGGCGTTGAGCACCTGAATCATCTCGCGGGCGATGCGCTGCTGTTCCCGCTCAACATCGTCGTTCGCCACTGCTGTCGTGACCAGCATAACGCTCAACAGCAGGGTTTTCAGGGGTGATAAGCGGTTCATAGCGGCACTCCACGCAACAGGACAGTTCACGCTAACAACTCTGCGAAAGGGCGTCTTTACTACCTGAGTACCGATTTCGCGTACGCGAGGCCTGCCGATCCATATTGACAGCAGAACAGTCTGAACCGATGCTTGTTGCAGTGCACAATAAAAGGGGCTGCGCATGTCTGAAGTGAAACTGAGTCTGGCGTTGCAGGGGGGAGGAGCTCACGGTGCCTTCACTTGGGGGATGCTGGATCGTCTGCTGCAGGAAGATGACATCCGCCTTGACGGCATCAGCGGTACCAGTGCAGGCGCCATGAACGCCGTGATGCTGACGGCGGGCTGGCAGCAGGGCGGCGCGGCGGGTGCGCGCGCATTGTTGTCGGAGTTCTGGCACCGATTGATGTTGCCCGACAGCTTTGACCCGGCGGGATGGAGCCGTCACTGGCCAACCTGGTGGAGTGGAGTGACCCGTCATCTCTCTCCCTATGACCTGAACCCGTTTGATATCAACCCGCTGCGAGACCTGCTGAGTGATCTGGTCGACTTTGATCGGCTAAGGCGTGATGCGCCCTTTCAGTTGTTCATTGCCGCCACCGAGGTCGAAACCGGCAAGCTGAAACTGTTTAGTGAGCACGAATTGAGTACAGAACACCTGCTGGCGTCCGCCTGCCTGCCGGCGTTGTATCAGGCGGTGGAGATTGAGGGCGCGCATTACTGGGATGGTGGTTTCGCCGGCAATCCGGTGGTGTACCCGTTGCTGTTTGATTGCAAGGCACGTGACCTGCTTCTGCTGTTGCTGCACCCACAGCAGCCGGCTGCACCGCCGGTCAGTGCCCAGGCGATTGCTGACCGGGTGGCTGAACTGGGGTTTCAGACCACCTTCATTCGCGAGATGCGGGCGCTGGCGGCCATGCATCAGCGGGCGCGCCGCTCGCCCTGGCGGCTGGGGCGGCCTGAGCGCCGGATACGGCAGATGAGGCTGCACGTGCTGGGTCCGGATGAGGGCTTGAGTCAGCTGCACCGAAGCAGCAAGCTGGATGTGCGGCCTGATTTTCTGCTTGAACTGATGCAGCGTGGTCAGGCGCAGATGGACCACTGGCTGCAGCAGAACCGCTCGGCGCTGGGGCGCAGCAGCAGCTGTGATATTGAGGCCGAGTTTCTCTGACGCCCACTGCGGCAGGTACAATCTCTTTTTTATCGGCAACACAGGCAGATACAAGGCAGTTGACTGCTCCCCTCCCTGAAGGAAGGGGATTCCCAATTCACCGAGAACTGGACACAGGTGCTTGACCTATGCCACTTACATTCTCTCCAAGGGCTAACACCGCCAGCCCGGCGGCTTTAATGTTGGTCGCTGCGTTGATGTCTCGGTCATGGCACATGCCGCACTCAGGACAATCCCATTGCCTGATCGACAACGGCAGTGACGACAAGGTATGTCCGCAGCCCGAACACCGTTTCGAGCTTGGGAACCACTGGTCAATGGCGACCAGCAAGCGCCCGGCCCAATCGGCTTTGTACGTCAACTGGCGCACGAATTCACCCCAACCAGCATCGGCAATCGCTTTACTCATCGAGGGGTTGCGGATCATGTTTTTCACTTTCAGGGATTCGACACAGATCACTTGGTTCTCGTTAATCAATCTGCGGGACAACTTATGTAAGTTGTCCAGTCGGCAATCTGAGATTTTGGCGTGAAGTTTCGCCACCTTCTGCCGGGCCTTGGCGCGGTTGGACGAGCCGAGCTTTTTCTTGCTCAATCGGCGCTGCGCCTTGGCCAGTCTGGCGGCGTATTTCGCGGTATGGCGGGGATTGCCGACCCGTTCACCCTTGTCGGTGATAAACAGGTCTTTCAAGCCCAGATCAATGCCGGTCATGTTAGGTGTGACCGGCAACTTACTGGGTTCAAACTCGCACAAGCAGCTCACAAAGTAGCGACCAGCCGAGTCCTTGGAAACAGTCACGGTACTGGATTCGCCGGGCAGTTCGCGGCTCCATCGAATATCCAATGGGGTTTTGCTTTTGGCCAGATACAGCTTGCCGTCCCGGTATTTAAAGGCCGAACGGGTGAACTCCGCCGACTGACGGTGCCGCTTGCTTTTGAATTTCGGGTACTGGGCGCGACCTTCAAAGAAATTTTTAAAGGCGGTTTGCTGATGTCGCAAACACTGCTGCAACGGCACCGAGCTGACTTCGCTCAAAAACACCAACTCGGGGTCTTTCTTCATCCGCGACAACTGAGCGTTGGCTTCAACATAGCCGACCTTGAGTTGCTGCTGATAGAACGCATCAGTACGCCAACGAAGGATAGAGTTGTAGACGAAACGCACACAGCCAAACGTCTGGGACAGAATTTGCTCCTGCTCAGGCGTTGGGTAAAAGCGGTATTTGTAGGCGCGTTTAGTCATATCTCACACAATAGATAAAATAATGTAAGATGGCAAACAGATTAAGAGGAGAGTCGCGGGAACAGGGGCGTCCTACAGACGCCGCGCTATCCCTCCCCGGCCTGGAAGTCCGGGGTATCTCGCGCAAGGCAGATGATCAGATTGATTCTCGGAGGCGCTCGTTCCGGCAAAAGTCGGCAGGCGGAGCAGTTGGCACAGGCCTCGGGCCTTGAGGTGATCTATATTGCCACCGCACAGGCGCAAGACCGCGAGATGCA
>JBLXDJ010000024.1:0-9132 GCA_048264105.1 Oceanospirillum sp. | reverse complement strand
CGATGGCCGGGTCGAGAGCCTTCATCGCCATCAACAACGAGGCCGGGCCGCAGGTAAAGGGCAGGGTCTGGCCATACCAGGGCACCATCCCCGGTGAGCGGGTAGTCAGGGCCAGCAGGCGCTTCTGGAGCCGCAGCGCAGGGGCGTGATCCTCGTAATAATCTTCATACAGTCCAAACTGGCGGTAGCCCAGCTTTTCATACAACTGGATGGCACTGGCATTGTCGGTACGCACTTCCAACCGCAAGGCAAGACAGTCATGCTCCAGTGCGGCCTGCTCCGCCGCCTGCATCAGCTGACGGGCGATACCCTGTCCACGCATGCGATCGTCTACAGCCAGCGAATAAATACGTCCGAGCGAGGTGCCGCGGTGAAACAGGACCAGCACATATCCCACAAGGCCAATCGTTTCAGTACTGGCGGTAATCAGAGCACAGTGACCGCGCTTGAGCATCCAGCGAAACTGACGTCGGCTGATGCGATCTTCGCTGAAGGTCTGGTTTTCCAGCGCAACCAGTGCCGGCAGATCCTGCAGGCTGGCTGGGCGTAACTGAACACTGTCTGACATGGCTCTTACCACTCAAGGGAATGCCTCTAGCCTACTGCTGGAGCTGCCTGTAGAGCCAGTGGCAAGCAGAAATATTATTTGTCCCTGATTGCGCAACCGGACAATGCATTCCATAGTGACACTCAGGTTTACGTGCAGGGAATACCATGACCAAACTGAAAATTGTTGTAGACAAAAAAGAGGACTGGCAGGCGTTCTATCCCGCCGAGCAGTTGATGAGTGCCCATGAGTACCTGGCGCAAGGCAGTCGAAAGGACCGCACACCGGTTCAGATCATCAACCTGTGCCGCAACTATCGCTATCTGAGTTACGGCTACTACACCTCGCTGCTGGCTGAAGCGCGCGGCCACAAAGTGATTCCATCGATTCAGACCATTAATGACTTGGGGCGCAAGTCTGTCTACGGCCTGAACATGAAGAACCTGAACGAGCTGCTGGGCAAGCTGGTCAGTAAAGATGCGGTGCTGCGTCAGCAACTGGAAGCTGATCGACAGCTGGAAGTGACCATCTGCTTCGGGCAGACCCTGTTTGCCCCCTTGCAGGATCTGGCGCGGCAGATTTTCGAGCATTTTCCTTGCCCCATCCTGCATCTGACCTTCCGCAAGGGGGAAAGCTGGCAGATCGAAACATTGAAGGCGGGTAGTCTGAAACAGCTTAACAGTGCTGAAGAGGATCTGTTTGCCACTGCCATCGATACGTTCAGTCGCAAACTGTGGCGCAAGCCCACGGCACGTCGCAAATACCGGTATGATCTGGCGATTCTGGTGGATCGTGAAGAGGTGTTGCCACCTTCCGATCCCATGGCGATCAAACGTTTTATCCGTGCCGGGCGTCAGTTGGGCATCGATGTCAGCCTGATCGGCAAGAAAGATTTCAGCCATTTGGCTGAATATGATGGCCTGTTCATCCGTGAAACCACTTCAATCAGCAACCACACCTATCGCTTTGCCAAAAAGGCCGAACATGAAGGGCTGGTGGTATTTGATGACCCCACTTCGATTCTGCGCTGCTGCAACAAGGTGTATCTGTCAGACTTGCTGGCCACCAATGGCGTTGCGATGCCGGAGACCCACTTCCTGTTCAAGGACAGTAAAAAGGAGGTGCAGGCACTGGCCGAGTCTCTGACCTATCCGCGGGTGCTGAAGATCCCCGATGGGGCTTTTTCAAAGGGAGTGGTCAAAGTCAGTTCGCCGGAGGAGTTGCTGCGTCAGGCCGATGAGTATTTCAAACAGTCGGCCATTGTGCTGGTACAGGAATACATGTACACGGAATACGACTGGCGTATCGGCATTCTCAACAACAGGCCACTCTATGCCTGCAAGTACCTGATGACCCGTGGTCACTGGCAGATCTATAACCACAGCAGCGGCCAGGCCGAATCGGGTGGCTTCGAGACCCTGCCGGTGCATGAGGCGCCGGCGAAGGTGGTCAGAGCTGCGCTGAAGGCAACCAAATTGATAGGTGATGGCCTGTATGGGGTGGACCTGAAACAGTCCGGTGATAAGGTGGTGGTGATCGAAGTGAACGATAATCCCAGTATCGATTCCGGGGTAGAGGACCTCTATCTCAAGGACAGCCTCTATCGCATGATCATGGAAGAATTTCTGCGCAGAATGGAACGGCGCCGTCTCGGAATCGGTCATTGATTTGACAGGTGCGTTATGAAACGAGCCGAAGAGCTGAAATCCCTTTCCCGCGATCATCACCACGGGCTGGTGTTGGCAAAACGGGCCATGCAGGCTGCGAAAGAGTACAAGCCGGCGAAAATGGTTTGGGCAGAAGTGACCATGCACTTCAGTGACGTGCTGGAACCGCACTTCAAAATCGAGGAAGAAACACTGGTTGAGCCACTAAGAGAAGCCGGTGAAACCTCTCTGGTAGACCGGCTGGAAAGAGAGCACGCGCAGCTGCGTGACTTCTTTCAGCCGGGACAGACGCGTGGCTATGAAGAGTTGAAGGCCTTTGGTGAATTGCTCCAGGCACATATTCACTTCGAGGAACGCGAGCTGTTTGAAGTCGCGCAGAAGACACTCAGCCAGGAGCAGTTGGCCCAGGTGGATGCGGCCTGCCATTGACGCCATCGGCGGCACTGACTGGATGAACAGGTTGTATCTGGCTGACAAGGAGAGTGGGATGTCGCATGTTCACCAATCATCAGGCAGGCGGGGGCCCGCGCTCTGGGCGCTGGTGTTCTTGCCGGTCTTGTTCTGGTCGGCGTGGGAGCCGGCTGATCGCATTACCTGGGCGCTGGAAGTCCTGCCGGCCGTTGTTGGCGCCCTCATTTTGCTGTGTACGCGTCGTCGATTCCCCCTTACGCCGCTGTTGTACAGTCTGATTTTGTTCCACTGCATCATTTTGATGGTCGGTGGGCACTACACCTATGCCAAGGTGCCGCTCTTCGACCTGCTCAGAGAAATGTTCGACTGGCAACGGAATAACTATGACAAGGTGGGCCATCTGGTGCAGGGCCTAGTGCCGGCAATGATTGCACGTGAGCTGTTGATCCGGCTGAAGGTGATCCCGTCAGCGGCATGGCGCAACTTTTTTATCGTGTGCTTTTGTCTGGCGTTCAGTGCGTTCTACGAGTTGATCGAGTGGTGGGTAGCCCTGATCTCGGAGGAGGGTGCCGAGGCGTTTCTCGGTACTCAGGGCTATGTCTGGGATACCCAGTCCGATATGGCTTGGGCGTTGGCTGGCGCAATACTGGCGTTGGTGCTGATGAACCGATTGCATGACAGGCAGTTGCGGTCACTGGAGCCCCTGTAGACGAACGGCGGTGACACTTTTGCTGGTGCTGCTGAACTCTGCAGGTAGAATGACCTGCATCGCTGTTATGCGCCAAACGCCAAGGGTTCATGTATGCCGATTCTTCGCCGGTTTTGTTGTTATCTGATCGTGATGGCCATGAATGTCATGCTTCTGTCATCGGTGCATGCCGATACGTTGGATGAAGTCATGCGTCATGGTGATATTCGCTGTGGTGTTTTTCCGGATGACCCCGGTCGCAGTTCCATTGACACGGACGGAACCTGGAAAGGTTTTTATGTTGATTTTTGCCGCGCCACGGCGGCTGCGCTGTTCGGTGATCCCGAACGGGTGCAGTATGTGGAAGTTGATGCCACGACACGGTTTACCACTCTGCAGCAGCGCCAGACGGATGTGGTGATGTACAGCACGACCTGGACATTGGGTCGAGAAAACCGCTATCAGGTTGTGTTCCCGGCGGTATATCTCTTTGACAGCCAGGGCGTAATGGTACGTGCCAACAGTGGCATTTCAATGCTGTCAGACCTGCAGGGCAAAACGGTCTGCGTGACTGAAAACACATCAACTCACAAAAACCTTGTTAATGCACTCGAACAGCAAGGTATTGACGCGCAAGTTCAGTTTTCCAATGGCGACAGCTTCTTTCGAGGTCATTGCGATGCGTACAGTGCCGATCGAATGAACCTGGCAACCAACCGCGCCAACCGTGCGGACAACCCGGCACACTATATTATCCTGCCTGAAACACTGTCTCGTGAACCTATAGGCCCAATGGTGCGGAACGATGAAACCCGCTGGGCGCGTGTTATCCGTTCCGTGGTCAACGCCACCATTCTGGCCGATCAAAAGGGCATAACCCAAAGCAACCTTGATCAGGTCTTGAACAGCACGGAGGATCAAGAAATTCTTAATCTGCTGGGGCAGCAAGGTGATCTGGCAAGCCAGTTGGGGTTGCCAAATGACTGGGCGCGCAAGGTGATAGCCAGTGTTGGTAACTACAGTGAAATCTACCAGCGTCACTATGGTCCTGATACGGCTATCGGGATGGAGCAGGGAGTGAACAAGCCTTGGTCGCGTGGTGGCTTGTTGTTTGCTCCCCTGTTTCTGTGAGCTCCAGCGCCGTTATGCAACAACCGCACACAAGCATAGGTACTCGACTGACACTGATCATCGGTACAATTTTCGGATTGTATCTGATGGCTGTATCAGCTGTTGGTTATGTGATGTTCCAGCAATACCAGGGGTTCAGTAACCTGGCAGATCGTGAGTTTGGCCGTGCCATGGCGGCCGCTGAACTTACCCGAGATGCAGAGATCATTGCTGCTGAAGTGTTTGAAATGATGGTGGGTAGCCGTCGCTCCATCAGTGCGGGCAGTCAGCGGACAGAGAATCTGGCTGGCCTTTACCGCTCTGCACGTGACCGACTGCAGCAGTTGTCGTCGTCAGCCGATGCCGATAGGGCAGCAAACAGAGAGCTTGATCGTTGGCAGGAGCCGTTTTTCCTGAGCCTGGGGCAGCTGGATCAGCGCCTTGAACTGGAAAAACAACTACAAACCGAGCATCTTCAGTTAATCGACACACTATTCATATTACAGCAACGGTTACCGCTGAGTGACTTCGGTGCGCAGTCTCCTAACCAGCAGCGTTTTATCAGTCATGCGCTGACCGCACTGGTTGCCGCTTCGTCAGCATTGAGTGCTGAACGTCCGGGGCATGTAGCACAACTGGAACGCGCTTGTGAGCAAGCGTTACAGAAACTGGCATTATTGCCACTTGAAGATGAAGAACTGCTCGAGCTGAGGCGTCAGCTTACCGAAGTATTGCCTGAAGCGTTCAGGAGCCGAGGACCGTTATTGAAGGCGTCGCGGGCAAGTTTGGCAACGGCGCGGGAAACCCGGGTACTGGCCCAAAAGCTGACAGGGGCAAGTTTCAGCTACCATCTGCAGCTGAAAGCGTCGGCTCAACAGGCCATTACAGACCACCAGAAGCTGATTCGCAGTTCGTTGTTTGGACTGTTGCTGGCATCATTGACTCTGCTCGCCATAACGTTCGGTGCCATTATGTATATCCGGCGCCATATCGTACTCCGGATAAATCGTCTCAATGCTGCAATGCAGGCACATCTGCAGGGTAAGCAGGTGCCTGTTCCTGAATCAGGCAGTGATGAAATCAGCACGATGGGGGCCAGCTTTGCGGTTTTCGTCGATGCTCGTCGCCAGGCAGAGCAGCAGCTGGAGCAGGCGAACATGCATTTGCAAAAGATGAATGCCGAGTTGGAGCGTTTGAGTACAACCGATGCCCTGACCGGCATACCCAACCGTCGCTCATTCGATCAACAGCTTGAACATGAGTGGCGACGGGCATTACGCGACGGCACTAGGCTGGCCATCGTGATGGCTGATGTCGATGTTTTCAAGCGCTTTAACGATACTTATGGGCACCAGGCGGGTGATGATTGCCTGCGTCAGGTGGCACAAGTGATGTCAGATCAGCTGAAGCGCAGCGGTGACATGATTGCGCGTTACGGGGGCGAAGAGTTCATCGTTCTTTTGCCGGGGCTGGATCTTTCCCACGCGAAACAGCTCGCCGAGCAATTAAGGGCTGCTGTGGCGGGGTTGAGGATTCCACACGCTCACGGGCCGACAGGACATGTCAGCATCAGTCTTGGCGTGGCCTCAAACAGGCCACACCTCAACATGCGCGTCGAAACCCTTATACACCGCGCAGATAATGCGCTTTACGCAGCCAAATCATCCGGTCGCAACAGGGTTCAGGTTGCCAACTGAAGCCGCCTGCGCGATCGAGCCGTGCATCCGTTCTGAACTACCGGTTGTATTTATGGCCCTTCCAATAGCGTCTGGCTTTCAGCGTATACTGCGGCGTCAGCAGGTGGGGGCAAAATGAATAAGAAACAGGCATTTATCCAGTTACGCGAAGTCATGTCCGGCTATTATCCGCTATCGGATGAAACCTGGCAGGCGTTGACGGAGATTTGTCATTACCGGCAGGTTACAAAGCAAACGCAGATATGCCGGGTGGGTGAGGTGCCGCGCTCCTTTGCCTTTGTATGTCAGGGGTTGTTTCGGGTCTTTGTTCTGGATGAGAAAGGCAATGAATTTAACAAGAACTTCTTTCAGGAAGGTCGCTTCCCCGGGTCAATGACCGCTCTGCTGCGCCAGGAGCCCTCATTGCATTCGATAGAGGCGCTGGAAGACTCGACCATCATCGAAATCAATTTTCAGGCCTTCCGCGATCTTCTGTATCGCAGTGAAGATCTTAAACTGTTCCACATTCACTACCTTGAGAGGCATTGGTTGCTGGACAAGGATACCCGCGAGATACGTCTGGTACAGCAGGATGCAGCCGAGCGATATCAGGCGTTTCAACGGGAGTATCCCGAGCTGCTGACACGCCTGCCGCAGTATCACATCGCATCCCATCTAGGGGTGACACCGACCCAGCTAAGCCGGATTCGAAAAAAATCCTGAGTGATCAACCTATGTAAATGAGGGGCAGGGCCGACGTGCGTAATCTGGACCCAGTCAGCGGGCATCCCGCTATGTGACCCACAAGACTGGAGTCGATTATGTCCCCCTTGAATGCGTTGAACTGGCGTTATGCCGTTAAACAGTTTGCCAATACCACACTGACCACCGAGCAACTGGAACCCTTGCTGGAAGCGACACGCCTGAGCCCAGGCGCCTTTGGTCTGCAGCCCTACCGTATTCTTGTCATCAGCAACCCTGAGCTGCGCACTGATCTGCTGGCCTATTCCATGGGACAGGATAAGGTTGTCCACGCCTCCCATTTGCTGGTCTTTGCCGCCTTGACACGAATAGATGAAGCCTTTGTGGCTGCACATATAAAACTCATGGCGCGGCAACGGGGAGGCGGTGACGGTGCTTATCGGGATTTTCAGGCGCACCTGAACGACTATTTCAACAATATGACCGATCAGGAGAAATCACACTGGGCCGACCAACAGGTATATCTGGCGCTGGGGACCTGTTTAACCAGTGCCGCTCTGCTGGGCATTGATAGCTGTCCCATGACCGGGTTTGATGCTGCCGGCTATGATGCGCTGCTGGGGCTTGCCGATCAGGGGTTGAGGAGTGTGGCGATCTGTCCTCTGGGGGTGCGCCACGCCGAGGATACCGTCGCAGACCTGCCGAAAGTGCGTTTGCCGGCGCAGGTGATGACCCGGGTGCTGGCGTGAGCAGTCTGCTGCCTTGGCTGGCGCTTTCTGCCGGAGGTGCCATTGCGATTCAAGCGGGCATCAACGCCCGGCTTGGAGTGGAGTTGGGCAGCACCATGCTGGGGACAGGAGTCGCTTTTGCGGTAGCGTGTCTGGTGTCCCTGCTGGTGGTTGTGTTTCAGCGTGCGGGCATGCCCAGCGTGGACCGCCTGCAGGCGGTGCCTCTGTACCTTTGGGGAGGCGGTATCATCAGCGCTTTTGGTGTGGGCATGTTTTATTTTTTGATCCCGCGTATGGGCGTAGGGCCGATGATGTCGTTTGCCTTGACCGGCCAAATTGTACTCGCCGTGATTGCCAGTCACTTCGGCTGGTTTGATCAGCCGGTGAAACCTATGAATCTGACACGTGTGATGGGCCTGCTGATACTGGTGGCCGGTGTCAGCCTGATTTACTGGGAGAAAACCTGATGGAAACGCTGCTTGAACGTGCCAATGTCGATAATTTAATAGGTCTTTGGCAGTTAATGGGTGCTACACAAACCGCCGGAGGGCTCCATTGTTCGACGCGCTGGCCACACCGGTGTTGGCACAGCCCTGCCCGGCAAGCGGCCGATGGCCTGAGTGCTATTGAGTGTATCCCGGCCCACTACCTGTTTCCTGTTTGGCATGCGGGTGAGTCCAGCCGGGTTCTGGAAAGCGCTTTGAGTCAACACGGGCTGGAAGTGGGGCTTGAACAGCTGGCGATGATACTGCCCCTGGAGGCTTACGCACCGCCGCCTGCCAGTGCTCGGCTGGACGTCAGATTGATCGACAACCGACAACAGGCCAGACAGTGGTCGGACCTGTGTGGACGCGCATTTGGCTACCGGCTGGACGTTGATGTAATCGACCAACTGCGTCGGCAGGTGGACGTGGAAGTTCTTTGGGCATGGGGAGAGGGGAGACCGCTTGCGACAGCAATTCTCTACCGCACTGGACCGATCATGGGCGTTCATCAGGTTGGAGTACCGCCTGAGTTGCAGGGGCAGCGGATTGCATATGCATTGATGTGCGAACTGCTGGCGAGAGCGCAGTCGGCTGGGGCTGAATATGTCTGTCTTCAGGCCTCGGCGGCTGGCGAGCCGCTGTATCGCAAACTGGAGTTCCAGCCGCAATTCAACATCCGCAGCTACCGCCGCGCCTGAGGGATGCCGGCAGAGGTTTGGCTACCACCGGCAAGGCTGATTACACCTTCATCAGTACCGACTTGATCTCGGTGTAGTGCTCGATGCAGGCCGCGCCCATTTCCCGCCCGAGACCGGATTGCTTGAAACCGCCAAACGGCAGCGATGGGTCCAGTGCGGTGTGACAGTTGACCCACACGCTGCCGGACTTGATGCGGGGAATCATGCGATGGACCGCCGACAGATTATTCGACCAGATACTGGCACCGAGGCCATACTGGCTGTCATTGGCAATTCTGACTGCCTCATCGATGTCATCAAACGGCATGGCCACCAGTACCGGGCCGAAGATCTCCTCCTGTACCAGTGTTGAACGCTGATCCACATCCACCACCACCGTGGGCTGGATGAAGAAGCCGGGGCCCTGACGGTCACCACCGG
>JBLXDJ010000023.1:0-9168 GCA_048264105.1 Oceanospirillum sp. | reverse complement strand
CAATCCGAACGCTCGCCGACAATTCCAACGAGATCAGCAGTGTGCTGGATGTGATCCGTGATGTGGCTGAGCAGACCAACCTGCTGGCGCTCAACGCGGCCATCGAAGCCGCCCGCGCAGGCGAACAGGGACGCGGTTTTGCAGTGGTGGCCGACGAAGTGCGTACCCTCGCCAGACGTACTCAGGAGTCCACTGAAAACATACAGAACATGATCAGTCGACTGCAGGGTGGCGTTTCTGAAGTCGTCACCGTAATGGAAACCGGCAGCAAAGAAGCCAGTGCCACCGAATCTCTCTCCAGCAGCGCCGAAGCCGAGTTACAGACCATCTTGCAGGCGATCTCTCATATTACCGACGTCAATACCAGCGTAGCCTCCGCTACCGAACAGCAGACTCAGGTCGTGGATGAGATCAACCGCAGCATCACCGAAATCAATGATTTGGCCACACAGGGGGCCGACCGCTCACGAGACATCGGCCGCATCAGCCGCTCACTGGATGGGTATGCCCAGCAATTGCAACAGCAAACCGGTCGTTTCAAGGTGTAATGCCGCACCGCAACTGAGCAGGCCTGCACCAGTGTACAGCACAGCGGCGGTACCCATTACCGCCGCATCACCCCACTTAACATAACAACTCCTTTAAAAACATAAAGTTGATAAAACTGGCCCCTCTTTTGCTGTAACCATATCAACCTTCGGGCCCCGGCGGCCCTGACAAACTGACTGTATTCGGATAATGGCGTCCGTCACCTCTCTGCCCCACCGGCAGAGCCGGTGCGGACGCTTTTTTTATGTCCCGTCGTCAGTTTTTCTCGACCGCCAGATAACACAGACCGGCATACAACTGACCTATCTCTGAGGTGACACCATGGCTTATCTGATCCCATCCGAATTCGTGACCAAAATGGTCGACGCAGGCGAATCCAAAATTCACATGTCCACCCGCGATACCCTGATCCGTGCCTATATGGCTGGCGCAATACTGGCGCTGGCCGCTGTATTTGCCGTGACCGTGGCGGTACAGACCGGTGTTTTCCTGATCGGGGCACTACTGTTTCCGGTCGGCTTCATCATGCTCTACCTGATGGGGTTTGACCTGCTGACCGGCGTATTCATGCTGACCCCATTGGCCTGGCTCGACCGACGCCCTGGCGTAACCTGGCCGCAGATTCTGCGAAACTGGGGACTGGTTTTTGTGGGCAACTTTGCTGGTGCACTGACCGTCGCATTCATGATGTCCTACATCTTCACCATGGGTTACAACACCGATGGCGGCGCCATTGCAGAGAAGGTAGCCCATATTGGTGAGTCACGCACCCTGGGCTATGCCGCCTACGGTTTCGATGGCTGGATGACAATCTTCATCCGCGGCATGCTGTGCAACTGGATGGTATCAATGGGCGTTGTCGGCGCCATGATCTCCACCCATGTCAGCGGCAAGGTTCTGGCAATGTGGATGCCGATCATGCTGTTCTTCTTTATGGGCTTCGAGCATTCGGTAGTGAACATGTTCCTGTTCCCGTTTGGCCTGATCATGGGCGGCGACTTTTCGGTGATGGACTACATGATCTGGAATGAGATCCCCACAGCACTGGGCAACCTGGTCGGTGGTCTGGCCTTCACCGGACTCACCCTGTACACCACCCATGTGCGTACCGCGGCCAAACGCAAACTGGCGGCCAACACTTCTGCTGCCAAACCGGCATCCGCGTCGGCCTGATTACGGCCATCCATCCGCGCAGCGCTTTTCCGGGAGCGCTGCGCTGTTGTATTCAGGGGAGAGAAACCATGCCGCCAGGACTACAGCTCAGTCTGGGCCAGTATTCAGACGCAGGACGCAAGGACTGCAATCAGGACTTTTACGGTGCGCTTATCCCCACCGAACCTCAGCTCAGCCTCAAGGGCGCCGCTTTTGCCATCGCCGATGGCATCAGTTCCAGTGATGTCAGCCAGATCGCCAGTTCAGCGGCGGTCAGGGGCTTTCTTGATGACTACTTCTGTACCAGCGACACTTGGAGCGTTAAGACTGCCGCGGAAAAGGTGCTGTTCGCCACCAACTCATGGCTTTGCAGCCAGACCCGTCACAGCGAGCACCGTTTTGACAGGAACCGGGGGTATGTTTGCACCTTCAGCGGGTTGATTATCAAGGGCCACAGCGCACACCTTCTGCATGCCGGCGACAGCCGCATCTACCGGGTTCGCAACCGCTCGCTGGAACAGCTCACCAAGGATCATCGCTTGTGGATATCACGTGAGGAAAGCTATCTGAGCCGGGCACTGGGCATTGAAGACTGTCTTGAATTGGACTACGACTGCCTGTCGCTGCAGTGCGGCGATCTGTTTCTGCTTGCCACCGACGGGGTCTACGAGCATCTGGATGCACAGTATCTGCTCGATCTGCTGGAGCAACATGCCGAGGATCTGAACCAGGCTGCCCGATCAATTGTGGAGGCGGCGTTCGCACAGGGCAGCCCTGACAACCTGACCCTGCAGATTCTGCGTATTAACCGCCTGCCTTCTGCAGAGCATCAGGTGGTGCAGCAACAGGTTGAGCAGCTTCCCCTGCCACCAACACTGGAACCCGGCATGCCGTTTGATGGCTACCGGATCCTGCGTGTGCTGCACGCCACCAGTCGCAGCCATGTGTTTCTTGCCCAGGACCTGACGTCAGAGGAGCAGGTTGTCATCAAGACACCCTCTATCGACCTGGGCGAAGACCCGGCCTACCTGGAGCGCTTCATGATGGAGGAATGGATTGCCAGACGCATCGACAGCCCACATGTATTGAAAGCGATAACGCCCGGGCGACCACGCCGGTTTCTCTATACCGTCACCGAATATATCGACGGCCAGACATTGGCTCAGTGGATCAATGACCACCCCCGCCCTGAGCTGGAAAACGTGCGCAACATCATCGATCAGCTCGCTCGTGGTTTACAGGCATTTCATCGCCGCGAAATGGTGCATCAGGACCTCAAGCCCGACAACATCATGATCGACACCAGCGGAATAGTCCGCATCATCGACTTCGGTGCTACCCGCGTGGCAGGCATCGTTGAGTCATCCCATGCACTGGAGCAGCCCCATCTGCAGGGTACTGCACTCTATTCGGCCCCTGAATATTTCTTGGGCGAATACGGTGACTGGCGTGCCGACCTCTACTCACTGGGCGTGATCACCTATCAGATGCTGTCCGGTCGGTTTCCTTATGGTAACAGGGTCGCACGCACCCGTACCCGCGCCGCTCAGCAACGCCTGAGTTATGACTCGGTGCTGGAGCGGGAACGCGAGATTCCCACCTGGATCGATGACACCCTGGAACGGGCGCTAAAGCCTGACCCGAACAGGCGTTACGAGAGTCTTTCAGAGTTCGTCTACGATCTGCGCCATCCCAACCAGCGCTTTCTCAACCGTACACGCGCGCCACTGCTGGAACGCAATCCGGTATTGTTCTGGCAAAGTGTTTCTCTGGTACTGGCGCTGTTGGTGATCCATTTGCTGCTGCGCCCCAACTGAAAGGACGCCGGCTGCTTGACAGGGTATCGGTGCATCAACACTCGATACCCCATGAAGCCAACAACGGTGATGCCGTCGATGGCGGCTATTCACTCAATGCCGACTTCAACCCTGTCACCGTTGAATCTGGCCGGCCAGCGAGGCAGAACGACATCCGGTTGTTCCAGGCAAACGCCGTCATGCAACCGGAAATGCTGCTTGTAAAGCGGCGCAGCCACTGACCATTCACCCTCCAATTCACACAATATCCCCCAGGCCAACACCTCCGCATGAGAGAAGGGGTCACGATGGCATAGCGCATAAAGTTGCTCTTTAGCAGGATCTGGCCAGTACAATGCGGCGGCCTGATCACCAATTTTGACCGCCACACCCGACCCGGGTACCAGGTCATCACGGCTACACAGATCCTGCCATTGCAAGCTGTTCATCATACCTCCTCCACGGCCAGTTCGCGGGCCGGAATCAACTGTTCTCGCTCAACGACTTGTACAATCCGTGCTCGGCCCGGTTCATCCGAATTGATGAAGCTGCGGAAGCGCTTGCGCCGGTTGGGGTCATCTACTGCCTCTTTCCACTCACAGCGATAACTGTCGACGACATGCTGCATGCGGGATTCCAGCTCTGCCGCCAACCCCAGACTGTCGTCGATCACAACCTGCCGCAGATAATCCAGACCACCTTCAAGGTTTTCCATCCACACTGAAGTACGCTGCAGGCGGTCCGCGGTGTAGATGTAGAACATCAGGATACGGTCGATGTAACGCACCAGGGTTTCATCATCCAGGTCGGTCACAAACAGGTCGGCATGACGTGGCTTCATGCCGCCATTACCACAGACATAAAGATTCCAGCCGTTTTCAGTGGCAATTACGCCAATATCCTTGCTCTGGGCCTCGGCACATTCGCGGGTGCAGCCTGATACGGCCATCTTGATCTTGTGCGGCGCGCGCAGGCCCTTGTAGCGGTTCTCGATCTCGATCGCCATGCCAACGCTGTCCTGCACGCCAAAACGACACCAGGTACTGCCAACACAGGATTTCACCGTTCGCAGCGACTTGCCGTAGGCGTGACCGGTCTCAAAACCGGCCGCAATCAGCTCTTCCCAAATCAGTGGCAGTTCATCCAGCGCCGCACCGAAGAGGTCAATCCGCTGGCCACCAGTGATCTTGGTATAGAGTTGGTATTTCTGCCCTATTTCGCCCAGCACGATCAACATCTTCGGTGTAATCTCGCCGCCCGGAATGCGCGGCACCACCGAGTAGGTACCGTTTTTCTGCATATTGGCCATGAAGGTGTCGTTGGTGTCCTGCAAAGGCACTAGTTCGGGGCTGTGGATAGGTTCATTCCAGCAGCTGGCCAGCATGGAGCCGACGGCCGGTTTACAGATTTCACAACCGCCGCCATGTCCGTAACGCTGAATCAGCTCGTCAAAAGTCTTGATCCCATCTACACGGATCAGGTGGAACAGTTCCTGACGAGTATGGCTGAAATGCGCACAGAGCGAACGATCGACCTGTACGCCACGCTTTTCCAGCTCCGCATCCAGCACGGTCTTCAGCATGGCGGCACAACCACCACAGCCGGTGGCGGCTCGGGTGCTGGCCTTAAGGTCGGCCACCGACACGGCACCATCATTCATCGCCTCGCAGATATCACCCTTGCTGACATTGTGACAGGAGCAGATGGTGGCCGTCAGTGGCAGCTCGGCACTGCCCGCACTCGGCAGTCCGCCCTGAGAGGCCGGCAGAATCAATGCTTCCGGCTGCTCCGGCAGCGGCATGTCATTCAGTGCCAGCTGCAGCAGTTGATCGTAGCCGCTGTTGTCCCCAATCAGGATGGCACCCAGCAGGCGCTTGCCATCCCCCGAGACCACCAATCGACGATAGACGCCGCTGCGCTCATCGCTGTAGCGGTAGTTCTGACACTCCGGTGTATGGCCGTGAGCATCACCGATCGATCCCACATCCACACCCAGCAGTTTCAGTTTCGTCGACATGTCGGCACCCTGAAAATGTGCCTGGCCATCACCAACAAGATGCGACAGGGCCGCTCGTGCCATGGCATAACCCGGTGCAACCAGACCGAAATGGCGGCCGTTCCACACCACACACTCGCCAATGGCATAGATGTCAGGATCGCTGCTGCGACAGTGCTGGTCCACCTCAATACCGCCACGCTCACCCAGCTGCAGGCCAGCCTCACGGCCCAGCATGTCCTGCGGCCGGATACCGGCGGAATACACGATCAGGTCGGTCTCCAGCTCGGTAGCGTCGGCAAAGCACATCTTCATCCTTGCACTGTCACCCCGAATAATCTGCTGCGTCGCCTTGTCGGTATGCACCGCAACCCCGAGCGCCTCGATCTTGTGGCGCAGCAAGGCTCCCGCTTCGTCATCCAGCTGAACCGGCATCAGCCGGGGGGCAAACTCGACCACATGTACCTCCAGCCCCAGCCGCTTGAGGGCGTTGGCGGCTTCCAGGCCGAGCAGTCCACCGCCGATCACCACGCCGACATTGGCACCCTCGGCACTGGCGCGAATCGCGTCCAGGTCATCCAGTGTTCGGTAGACCAGGCAGTGTGGCTGAGCCCCGCCGGGGATGGGTGGAACGAAGGGCCACGAGCCTGTCGCAAGCACCAGTTTGTCGTAGCTGTATTCCCCCCCCTGGGTGTGCAGGGTTTTGCATTGGGGATCAATGGACAGAACCGACTCACCCAGTTTGAGGCTCACGGCGGGGTGTTGATACAGCTCCGGTGACCCCAGCCTCAACGCGTCGGCACTGCCCGAATCAAAATAGTCTGACAGGTGTACCCGATCATAGGCGGGATAGCGTTCAGCCCCGAAAACCATCAGTTCACCCTGCTCAGCAGCTTCACTGGCCAACCACTGTTCCACAAAGTGATGCCCTACCATGCCGTTGCCAATCACGGCCACGCGCAAAGGGCGACGGGTACCGGTGCAGTCTGTCTGTTTCATACGGCACTCTCTTAGTTTCAGATAAAAAAAAACGGCGCCACTTCTGTGCTGCACATGCAGCAAGGAGTGGACACCGTTGTCCAAAAAACCACTTGATGAGCGTCTGACCTCAGGCCTGACCTGCAACTGGTATTGCAGGGTTTATGCCAATCGGTCAATAACAGGCAGGAGCGGGGCTTTTACCCGAACAACAACGACAAGGGCGCTTTAAAAAGGTGCAGACAGGGTCGAAACGACCCTTAACAGGGCACGGAAAAACATAATTACGTTTTCCCCAGGCCGTCACAGGCGGCTATCAGACGAGCCGCCAGATCGACCAGACGGATGTTGGCCTGCATCGCCTGCTGCCGCATCTGATGATAGGCCTGCTCTTCACTGAGGCCATGAAACTGCATCAGCAATCCCTTCGCCCGCTCTATCTGCTTGCGTTCATCCAGAGCCGAACGTGCTAACTCCAGCTCTTTCTGAACCTGTTCCAGATGGCGTGCCTGAGTCAGTAACAGGTCATATACCGTATCGTTCAACCCCCCGCCTTCATGTCCGGGACTGCTCAGCAGCTCAGCCATGGGTGTCAGGTTGACCGGAGCCGTACGCTGCGCAGCGGCTTCTATCAGGGTGTTAAGCTGTTGCCGGTGATGCCTCAGCTCCGCTTCAGCCGCGGCGGTCTTGTCACGGCTCTTTTGCAGCAGGCGCTGCTCCAGATGGGCTTCAAGCTGTTGCATGCGATCAATGCGGCAGGTGGCCAGCTCATACCAAAGCTCACTCAATGGCATCGGTACTTCGTCTTTAGGCTGCAGCCTGCTGAGCATGCCCCGCAGGCGTAACAGCTCGGCTTGCTCCGGCATCGCCTGCAGCTCGTGCCAGAGTGCCAGCGGCTCTGCCTCTGCATAACAGGTGAAGGTATCAAAACTGCGTTGCTGGGCATCCTGCAGGTTTATCAACCGCTCCAGCTGCTCGGCCTCGAACCGACCTGCCGCGAAGCCGATTGCTCCCCAGGCACGCTCCTGCCCCGCGTACTCCTTGCCCTGTATGAAGTTGAATGTCGCGACCAGAGCCCGCGTCAATTCCGGATCGCCACAGCTGTCCGCCAGTTCAAATATGACCGCCAGCAAACGGGCAATCAGCTCACTCAGCCAACAGGTGAGCGTTGCCGCCTCCAGTTGTTGCTGCTGCACCTGATCACGCAGCAGATCCAGCTCTTCCAGCTGCAGCAGTACCGCCGCGATGCAGTTGCACAGGCGCATTCCCGCCGGTGCACTGCCTGTGCCCGGCATCAGGTCTGCAACTCCCTGCCGAAATGCCTGTTCGGCCACACGGCTACGCGCGACCTGCTCCGGATACTGACGGGCAAAGCACTCACCGCCGGAAGCCAGAAAGACATTTGAAATACCGCGTTCACGCTGCAGCTCATGGATTAACCTCCCGGTCAGAATCGCCTGTTGGCAACCCACGGCCAATTGTTTCAGTGCCTCAATCTCGGCCTCACGAGCAGCCAGCAGAAAGCGGTGGGTCAGCGGTGTACTTGAAGCTTGCATCGGCGGCCTCTCAGCGAAGAAGTTGCAGGGATACCATCGGGACAAGCAATTTATGTTCCAGCTCTCGCAACTGGCACCGGTTTTGCTTGTTTATTTCTGCTTAACATTTGAATTAAGGCAACGACGCCTGCTCCGTGATCGCCAAACCGGTCACGGGCAGGCGTTTTTTATGAGGGCTAGAACATGTTTACGCTTTTGGTACGTTCGTTTGCTGAAATACGGTTAGCATTACCAAGCCGACAGACATTGTTCGGCAGCCGTTTATCCCACACCGACAACACCTCCCTCGGGCGCGTGGACCTGGTGGGTGCCGGCCCCGGTGATCCTGAGCTGATCACTCGCAAGGGCTGGCGCCTGATTGAGCAGTCCGAGGTAGTGCTGCATGACGCCTTGGTCAGCCCTGAGTTGATGGCTCAGATACCGCTGCATGTACAGCGCATATATGTCGGCAAGCTGAAGGGGCGACATTCACACTCTCAACGCGAAATTTGTGAGCTGCTGGTCAAGCTGGCTCGGCAAGGGCACCGAGTGGTAAGACTCAAGGGAGGCGACCCGCTGATATTTGGTCGATTGGGAGAAGAGTTGAATGCACTGAGGGCCGCCGATATTCCGTTCAGTATTGTACCCGGCATTAGCGCTGCAGCCGGCTGTGCCGCCAGTTGCGGATTTCCGCTGACCGAGCGAGGACAATCTGCACGACTGAGGCTGATCACGGCCCATTCCTGTGATGACAGTGAAATCAACTGGCAGGATCTGGCGCGGGCGGATGAAACATTGGTTTTTTACATGGGGCTGTCGATGGCCGCTGCCATCAGTCACGGCCTGCAGACTGCCGGTCTGCCTCCGGACTGGCCTGCGCTGCTGGTCGAAAAGGGTACCCGAGAGGACCAGCGCACCCTGGCCTGCACGCTGGCGGATCTGCCACAAACGGTGCAACAGCACCGATTACAGTCACCGACGTTGATTTATATTGGATCAGTGGTCAGTCAACACCACAGTTCCCCCACCGGGGTATCGACCGAAAACCGGTCCGCAACCTGAGCCTGCAGCAGCTCGGCACAGGCCAGCGCGTCGGTCAGAGCATGATGAGGGCGATAGTGAGGCAGATGATAGCGCTCGCGGCTCTGAGCCAGGCGGATTG
>JBLXDJ010000022.1:0-10398 GCA_048264105.1 Oceanospirillum sp. | reverse complement strand
AACAGATGGCCTATCGCCTGAAAACACAGGCGGGTCGAGCCCGTTACGCGCTGCGCAAGCACACCGTTGAGCCGGTGTTCGGCATCATCAAACACGTTATGGGGTTCAGGCAGTTCTCACTCAGGGGGCTGGACAACGTCAGTGGTGAATGGCGCTTGGCGACCTTGGCATGGAATATCAAGCGGATGCATCGCTTAGTGGTGAGCTGATAGACAGTGCTCGAAATAAGGGCTTATGACAGCCGCATGGGGTCGATTAGCGATAAAACGCATGTGCAAGTCATGATGGCTGTCCGCTGATCATTGAAAGCGATACAGGGCTCTGTCACTCGGACGAGCCCCGTTAATCCGACAGGCTGCTAGAAAAAACGTAAAGAAAGTTTTCACAGTTTTGTAATACAGTCAGCGTTTCACCGCCTTTGGGAACATACGAATAATCCCCGATCAACGCTCTAAACGTCATTCTTGCTACGATATGGCCATCAATTCAGAACTTTTCATGATTCCCAGCCGCCTCTACTTGCCTTTACAAACAGTACAGACGGATTAATCCTGTGCTCATCATTTGTTCCATTCGTAGAACATTGCCCATCGTGCCCTGATTGCGCAGGGCGGGAGTTATGCCGAGCCCGCGGCTTGGGCAGCGTTTACACTGTTCGGTAAGCCATGAGCTTTGTATGATAAAGGCAGTGTCGGTCTAGCGGGCGGTTGAATAAACCGCAGCGGGCCATCTCACGTTTAAAATGTGTCAAAGGCCAGGGTACAAGAGGGAAACTGCGGTATGAAAACGAGATACATAGACTCTAGCCGGGTGTTGATGTGCGGCGCCGCGGCTATTTTCCTGCTGAGCAGTCTGGTCGCCAGCCCCGTGATGGCGGCAAAGCGGGCGCTGCTGGTAGGTGTATCCGAGTATCCGAATCTGCCGGCGTCATTGCAGCTAGATGGCCCTGTTCATGATGCTGAGATTGTCCATGCTATGTTGCTACAGCGCGGCTTCGATGAGGAAGATATTAAGCAGCTGCTGACGGGTGCGCAGACGCAAGACCTACCGACCCGGGCCAACATTCTCTCGGCACTGGAAAGCTTGGCCACTTCCGTCGCAGACGATGACTTTGTCTACCTTCATTTTGCGGGTCACGGCAGCCGCCAGCCGGCGAAAGCGTCCGACAATATCGAAACCAACGGTCTGGACGAGATCTTTCTGCCGATGGATGCTGCCCAGTGGAACAGCAGCATCGGTTCGGTTGAAAACGCCATTATCGATGACGAAATCGGCAGCTATATTGATCGCATACGCGATCGCGGTGCTGATGTTTGGCTTGTGTTCGATAGTTGTCATTCCGGCACCATGACCCGCGGCGCTGCCGCTATACCTGAGGTGAAATATCGGCGCGTCGGCAGCGATCTGCTGGGTATTCCCGATAGCCTTGAAACCGGCGTTGAGGCTAACCCACTGCCAGAGATTGCTACCCGTGGCTACGAACAGGGCTCACCTCATCAGGCTGCCTCTCAACAGAAACCAGATCCGGCCAACACTGCCGAACGTGGTGAACTGATCGCTTTCTCGGCCGCGCAGAGTGCCGAAACGACACCGGAAATGAAACTGCCCCGGGGCAGCGAGGCGCGTCGTTTTCATGGCCTGTTTACCTACACCTTGATGGAGGCCCTAGGGGCGAACCCTCGGCTGACTTATCAGCAGCTGGCGCAGCAGGTCGTCTCTCGTTATCAGAGCCTGCCCTGGCAAGCGACTAAGCCGTTGTTCAGCGCCAGTGACATGAATCGGCCGGTGTTTAACGAGGAGCACTCCGTTGTCCAGGTCTATCCTGCTTCCCTGCGACGTGGACGGCTGGAAGTTCAGGCCGGAGCGCTGATGCTGCTGGACGCCGGCGCCAAGATCGAGGTGTTAGCCTCGCCGCTGGCGGCAGAGGATGAGCGCCTCGGTACTCTGTTACTGGAGGAGGCGACGCCATTGAAAAGCTGGGCGTCGGTATCCGGGGAGGAGAGTACCGGTTGGCCCGAGGCGGTCTATGTGCGCCTGCTTGAACCGGTGGCCAGCACTGAGGTCAGCGTGGCTCTGCTGCCGGCGCGGTCGATGAATGAGGAGCGGCAGCAGCAGATTGAAGACTGGCTGGTTCAGCTGGCGTCCCAGGGCGTTGGTATCGCCCATACCGCTCTGGACAGTGCCGATATTCTGGTCAGCGAGTTCGATGGCCACCTCTGGTTTATGCGGGCCGACCAGAGCTTGCCCTGTGAAGAGCAGCCGCTGACCGAGCCTGAAGAGGCAACCTGCGCAGCGACGCGTCTGCCGCAGAAGCTGCTGAACATGCCGCTAACCAGCGATGCGGAGCAGCAGCGACTGCTGCTGGCGGCGAGCCTGCAGAAAATCGCCACGGTGACGCGGCTGATGGCCAGCATGCAGCACCTGCCGGGAGGTCAGCAGATCAGTAGCAGTTTCAGAATCGAGCGCAACGGCATAACCGAAGATTTTCCCGTTAACGACAAGCCGGTGCTGCACGAGGGCGACCGTATCCTGTTTGACCTGATCAACCGCGCCGCGCGTCCCCAGGATGTCAGTATTCTGTTCGTCGATAGCCAGTACGGCGTGTATCAGCTCTATCCCGAAAGCGGTCAGCCAAACCGTCTTGGCAGTGGTGAGTCGCTCTCGTTTCAATGGGACGTGAATGTGGACACCGTGGGTACTGAGCATCTGCTGGTCAGCTCTGTGCCGGGTGTCGGTGTCAATACCGACCTTGGTTACCTGCAACAGGCGCCGCTCAATGTGAGCACCCGTGGTTTGGGAATCCAACTGAGCAAGCCCGCACCGTCCTCCGAGATCAACCTGTTCTCCTGGCAGGTCAGTCCTTAACAGGCTTGCCCCTTAGAGCGACCTGCCGAGATCCAGCCGTTCGCTCTGTGAGTGCCTGAAGTCAAACAGGTAGGGTTTCTGGATGCTGTTGAGCTCGTTGTTATTGGTGTTGTTACTGGTCGAGTTACTGGAGGCTGGCTTACTGACGCTGAGGCCCCGCTGGACCGGGTTGAACTCACCGCGGGCCATTTCGCCGATCATCTCGGGCACACGGTCGCTGCCGTAATTCAGCCACTCCAGCAGGCCAAGCCGGCCATCGGCCGGTTTGTAGTCGGCGCGGCCGGCGGCGAGTCCTTCCGAGAGCAGCGCATAGCTTAAAAAGCCGTGGCGTAGGTTTTCGCTCTCCAATGCAAACTGTTCCGCCTGGCTGGCGGCCAGGAAGATCATCGCCTTGTCGTAAGCGAGTTGCCCCAGGCCACGGCTGCCCATGGGACCCGGCTTGAAACCCGGGCTGGCGATACCCGCGGCGGAGTGACAGGCGTCGACAATCATTACAAACTCGCCCATATCGATGGGACGCAGCCATCGCGCCAGTTCATCGCTGGAAAGGGCGTTCGCAAGCACCGCATCGTTAATCTCCCGCTGTGTACCCGCGCCTATATCCTCCAGCATGAAATAGAACTGGCCGTCGCTGTGAACATAGCCGTGACCACTGAAGGTGATAAACAGGCTGTCGTTAAGATCCGGCCGATATCCTTGCAGCCAGCGACTATCGATCTCTCCGGTTTCAGCAAAAGCGGTGAGGCGCTGCTGCAGTGCGGCCTTGGTTGCGCGTTCTCCCGGCTGGCTTTCGCGGTCCGATATCAGCGGCACCGCGACCACCTCATCGAAGGCACCGCTGGCCTCCAGTGAGCGCTTTAGCTCCGCCTGCATCTGGCGTGCATCGTTGGCGGCATAGCGCAGGTTCCAGGCGCTGTTCTCATATTCGTTGACTCCGATGGTGAGCAGGTAGGCCACGCGGGGCGAGGTAGTCGCTTTGGACGTTTGTGGATTCAGCACCAACGTCGAACGTTCACTGCGGATACCATCGCTGTTGAATGTGTAGGCGCTAAGTTCGACAGGGGCGTCTTTGGCCGGCAGCTGGATACCCGGCAGGCTGATCAGGATTTCGTCGCCCTCCATGGGCAGCTCGCCATCCTGCCGGGGCGCGAACCCCACCAGTTGGCCGTCACGAAACAGGCGGAGGTCCCGGGCGCCCGACCACTCACCGTCAGCGGTACGTGTTTGTCTGACACGAATTTGCACATCCACCCGCAGCGGATCTTCCGCTGTCGGAGTGGCAGCCAGAATCTCTACCTCCGACGGAGCGCGATTCAGCGCCAATAGTGGGGTAGGGGCCTGCAATTGGTCACCGGCCAGCAGTCGGCCCAATAATCCAGGTTCATAATAGTCGCGCATGAAGGCCTGCAGCGGCAGCGCCTGGCGCGGTGCGTCGGGCAGCACCCAGGAGACGGCGTCGATATCGCCGGGGCGGTCGCTGTCGTAGCGGCCCTGGGGATCGATAACCAGCCACTCATCGCTGCCGAGATGCATCAGCGAGGCAAGAACGTGCCGTTTTCCGTTTGGCCAGAGTTGCAGGGTGCCATCCGGCGTGGCGCTCAGCAGCGCCTGGTCGTCGCTGCTGTAGGTCAGCTGTTTTAGCTGGCCGTCGAACACCCGCGAATCGAGTAACTGCCCATCCTGGGTACGAAAACGCTGGATAAAACTCATGGAACTGGCATTGATCACGACTGCCAGCTCTTCGCCGTTTGAGGCCGGAGCCACCGCAGCGATCTCGCCCAGCGTTGAAGGTTGGCGCCAGAGCAGAGCGCCGTCGGCGCTGCGTAGCTGCACCTCGTTGCGTAGCGCTATCAGAAGTTGGACTCCATCAGCAGCGGGCACCAGGGTCAGCTGCTGCGGTTCCAGGTCATTCAAATCGGCCTCAAGGGAAAACTCTTTCAGGGTTTGACCGCTATGCAGATCGAGCCAGCGCGCGGTGGCGGGCTGCCCCCAGGGCGCTTCGTCACGTACCAGCAGCCTTTCTCGACCAGCGTCCAGAGTCAGCCACTGTACGGCATCAAGCTGCCAAGGCATCAGTTGCGCATCCGCCGGATCTGCTGCGTTGATCAGGCGCGCCTTAAGACGGTTTTTATCGCCGTAGTAGCCGTTACTCTCCAGGCTCCAGAGCAGCTCTTCGCTGGCCTCAGCAAGCGCAACAATATTCGGGTAGAACTCTTCATCCCAGCGTGGCAGCTCGGTTGTGACAAGCGTTCCGGTATCACTATCCAGACGCTGCAGATCCAGGCTCTGGAAACCCCAGAGTTGGGTACCGATCCGCTGCCATTCCATCTGCGAGGATACCTCCAGGCGAGAGGCAACCCGGCCAGCAGCGGTGTCCCAGCGGATCAGCTCGGCATCGCCAGTGAAGTTCTTAACCACGGCCTCCAGGGTTTCCGTCTGGGGTTGCCAGAAGGCTGCCTTTACCGGGCGTACCTTGGGTGTATGTCGGGCAACAACGTTCTCTGGTGTCAAGGTGAACAGCTGGCCGCTGCGGTCGGCGACCAGCGCAAGCGTTTTGCCTTGGTTGAGCGTTGCGGCGATGGGATCTAAGCCCAGTGTTGCCAAAGTATCGGTAAAGCGGTCCAAGTCTGGAATACGGCAGCGCTCGGCGCAGGCTTCGGGCTCGGTCTGACTGGGTTTCAGGCGGTCACCGTCGCCTCTAAGCCAGGTCTCTCCGCCAATCACTTCGAGGTAACGACCGTCGTCCTGCTGCCATTGGGTTACCGGATCCAGCTGATCCCTGTCGGGATGCCAGCGGTAGATCGCAGTGACAGCAGGATCTTTCGCCGTTGTTTCTGGCGCTGGATCCGGGTTAGAGGACAGATTGCCGAAAACCGGTTTGGGGTCGGAGGCGAACTGCAGCAATAGTGCATCCTGGGCGGTGTCGGAAGAGCTATCGGCAGTGCTATAGGAGGCGCTAGCCGCAACAAGGGATCTCAGCTTGGTTTCGCGGGTTTCGGTAGCAAAGCCCTCGCGGCTTCGGGCCAGCCTAAGGGTGAAGTCGTTGGCATCCCAGAGGTAGATAAACTGGTCTTGCAGGGCGGCGATGTAGCGACCACCCCTGGTCAGGGCGAAGGTTTCTATATGGCTGCTGCTGTCGGTCCTTAACTGGGCCAGCTCGCGGCCGGTGTCCAGATCCCAGGCGCGGATACGGTTATCGTTGAAGCCCTGAGTCAGAAGACGGCGGTTGTCCGGGCTGATCGCCAGATTGACGATGGCGTCATCTCCGGCCTGGAACTGCCGTAGCGTTCGGCCCGAAGCGCTTTCCCAGAGGGTACAACGGCCCTTGTCGCCGCAACTGATCGCCTGCTGGCCGTCGTGGGTCAGTGCCAGGGCGGTGACGGCGCGCCAGATGGCGCTGCTGCGTTCATGACCCACATCTACCATCAACCGTGGCAAGCTGCTGTCGGCACCGAAGGGTTCAGCCTTCAGCACGGCGGCCTGAGCTTTGATGTCGTCCTTGCGGTGTTTGAACCAATGAGTGTCGAAATAACGGATCGGGTTGGGTTGTAGGAGTTCACCTTCGAGTCGCAGCTGAACGCTCGATGGATTGGCAGCCTGTTGAGCGAGTGCGATCTGGCTCTCCTGAATGGCAACATCGGAAAAGTCGAAGCCTCTGCTGGCCAGTTCGAGCCAGGTTTTTGCCCTGCCTTCCTGACCATTGACACCCAGCAGAAGGCCATAAAGAGCACTGTAGTAGCCTCTATGTATATCGCCTGCGTTCCAGTCCTGCTCGGCCAGCGGCTGCAGCCAGTCGAGCGCCGCAGCGATGTCGCCCTCTGCGTAGGCCTGCTCTGCCAGGTTATGGCGTGCGTGCCGCCAGAGGCGCTTGTTTTCGGGGTTGGCGGCGAACTGCTCAAGCCTGTCCGAGGCTGCTCTATCACCTCCAAGTACCTGATATAGCGCCAGGTTGTGACGTAAGACACGCATCTCTGCGGGGCGCGCAAAGCGCTCTCTCAGCGTCAGAATCTCCTGTTGCAGTTGCTCGGCATCCTGGTAACGGCCCAACTGAAAAGTTGTCAGTGCGGCATGCTCGATTAGACTGGCGATGGCCACAAGGTCGACCTTGCCCTCCAGCTGAGACTGGTGCTGCTGGAAAAATTCGAATACCGCCTCGGTCTGCTCGAGCAGGCTGGCGTACTCTCCCAGCGCCATCGACAGCCGCGCTCTGGCCAACAGTACCTGAAGCTCCAGTTCCGGTGTGCCCTGGGCGATGGTCGCAGCTTCATCAAGGGCTGAGCGTGCCCCGGCCACTTGGCTGCTGCCGGGCGCATCCACCTCGGTAATGCCGGCCTTGCCGAGCTTCAGGTTGACCTCGATATCGGTAAGGCCTCGGGTATGGGCGATCTCCTCCGCCTGTTTGAGCGAGTTCTCCAGACTGTATTCCGAGCCCATCTCTGCACTACAGACCATTGGCTGCGAAAGCCGCAGTTCTACTAGTAGGCGCCAGGCCTCTGCGCGTTCAGCAGCCTCTCGTGCGGTCTTAAAACGCTGTTTCAGGCGTTGGGGTAGGTCGTCGGAGCAGCGCTGATTGAAAGCCTGTTGGTTGATCAAAGCCGCGATGATTAGTGGCCCCAAGGCTGAAAACTCCGCTTTACTGATCAGAGCCTGCTCGGGAAGCTTTTCAGTGAACTGATCGATCTGTGCCAGCGTAGTTTCCAGCGTGGCAGAATTGAGCCCGGCATAGCCGGTCGAAATGTTCAGTTTCGTCAGCCGGTGCAGCATCACCAGCATCCGCGCTGATTGCGCCGAGTTATAGAAATTCAGCGCCTGCTGAGTGAACTGCATAGCGTTGACGCGGTGGGTTGTAAAACGTTCGCCGCCCTCAAATCCCAACTGGTCCGCGGCCATTTCTGCGGTTCGCGAGGCAGCTTCTGCCAGTCGGGCAAGCTCCAGCTCAGGAGTCTGGTTCATCATCGCTTCGATGTAAGTTCTGCGCAGGCGCTCAGCACAGCCATCGGCATCAAGCTGCTCTGTATCGCAAACCGCACTTAGGCTGAGCACCTCCTGCGGGATCGAGCGGTAATCGGGCTCAGCCGATGCAACCAATTGTGGAACCATAAGCAGCGTCAGTAGTAGCGCTAAGGGTATGGGTGATGACCGGGTCGGCAGGCGAAGAAGCACGTCGATTATCCTATCTGGTGTCTGGTCAAGGTTTCAGCAGCGCCTGGAGTTGCCCTATCTGAGCATCGATAAAATCGCAGCTCGCCTGAGGGTCTGGCAGCGACTCGTCCGCTGGTGGAAGAACAACCCGGGAGATCTGACCCGGTTCGCTGGCGCAGATTGCAGCGCCGATCACCAACCAGCGTCCGCGCTCGAATTCCGGGTTTTGCGATGGCTGGGTTTTGTTCCCGTATTGCTGCTGGGCCAGCTCCAGTTGCACCTCGCTGATGCCGCCGAAACTGCGGGCGATTCCGACTTTTTGCTGGCCTGCGTAGATCCCTGCCAGCAGTGCCGCAGTTTCAGAGTTGACGGTGATCGGCAGTGCGCGGATCCGCGGTTGTTCATTTAAAAATTCGACCAGCTGTGGCGAGTATTCGGCATAGGCCTGATCCAGGCTCAGCGGGTCATCGGTTCCGGGGCTAAGTATCAGCCAGCCGACAATCAGCGCAGCGGCGGCAGTGCCCAGACCGGTGAAGCCGGCCGCCCAGAATTTCCAGCGCGAAACGCGATGAGCTCCTGCAATGCTACTAACCTTGTTGTTGCCATTGAAAGTGTTGGCTTCAGCGCCCGAAAGCTCCCAGCTATCCAGGTCGTTCAGCAGTTGTTGCCACTGGCTGTACAGCTCGCTGTTATTGGCGAGATGGCTGATCACCTGCTGGCGCCGCTGCAACGGCATACGGTTGTCGAGCAGGGCAGCTAGGTCTTCGCTATCGGGCTTAGGGCCTGAGGCGGTGTTAGCCTCGGCAATTGCCAGCGCCAGACGGGCCAGATATTCCTGCTGCTGCTCGTCTCTGTCTGCTGCCATAGCGCCACCTCCTTAACTCTCTGATGGACAGAACCGCAGAAGGGTGCTGTTTTTATCGTTTCTTTTTGTGCTGCCATTTTGGCGATCACGTCAATTCCTCCGGCAGCAGGTTGTGTCTTTGCAGCACTGAACGCAGCTCGGCAAGGGCCTGCTTCGCCAGCCGCGCCGGTTTGTGGGCTGGCAGGTTCAGGGTGCGTGCGACGGCGCTGAACTTCATACCATCGACGTAGGCCATGCGCAGCACGAGTCGCTGTTCGTCATCCAGCGTCAATTCACCCGCCAAAGCGGCGAACACATCGGGGGAGCTGGCATACGCCGGGACGTCGAGCGTGTCCTCAAGCACAACCTGGTGCAATAGAAGCAGTAGGGATTCAAGCGAGCTGTCAGACGCTTCCGAGGCCGCGTGAACTTCATCCTGTGGCTGATCTTCCAGCGAGGTTGTGCCTGTCTGCTGACCGCACCAGGGAAGCCGTGCTTTGATGGTGCGGACCATATCCAGCAGACCATCAGTGTCACGCAGGCTCTCATCCCTGCCGGCGAGACGCTCGATGGCGGTAGGGACGGGCTGGCGTTCCAGGCAAATCAGTTTCCACAGCGTTAGCCAAGTATCACCCAGTTGCTTCAGCCAGGCCGGAGGTCGGGTACGACCGTACTGCTTGCGCGCATGTTCTTCCACCAGATTGCTGCACAGGGTGTAGAGGTAAGTCTGCGGCAGGGAGCGGCCGCTGAATTTGCGACACAGCTGCCAGTCGTCAGCACTGAGTTTCTCCAGTACGTACTGGCTTGCGACCTCCGCATCCACTGTTTTGCCGAAGCGACGTTCGCACAGTGCGCAGATCCGCCCTTGGGTCTGTGGATCAAAGACAATTTCGGACCAGTCTATCTGTCCATCTAAGACGGTCATCACTCTACTCCCTGGAAAGAATCACAGGCCACAAAACCCTGATTAGGTCGGAGATTGGTTAAGCGGTCAATAAAGAACCGATAAATTTCCGGTCTTTGTTTCGTGCATTACCGCTGCTATTGGGGAGCCGGGGCTCGGCGGCTGACCTTTACGATATATGGACGCATTAGGGAGCGGCGGGTAAATTACCGGGGTAACCTTTTCAGTGGTAAGGAATGAAGTCAATACAGGCAAGAGTTGATGGCTGGACCGCAAGGCTGATTCGAAGCAGGATTGGTGGCTTATGGAAGTGGCTGTTCCTGATTTTGGCTGGCGGTTGGATGATCCATTCCAACCCCTTTGGTATCAGTGCTGCCACAGATAGAGCCTCAGAGCAGGCAACCTACCGTCTCACTTCTGGCTGGTACGACAGTGATCCCGAGCAGCGTTCGCCCAGGCTAAGGAACGTATGAACAAGTCCTCCAAGAGCCATCAAAACGGCTTTTTCTCGAGTTATGGTGATTTCTAGTGTACGGGGAGATGAAAGGATGGCGTATCCTGTTGATTGATTCCGGCAAGAATCACAACCAACAGAGGATGATACGCCATGGCCAAGTCTACCCTGAGAGCTCTTTCACAACCA
>JBLXDJ010000021.1:0-10725 GCA_048264105.1 Oceanospirillum sp. | reverse complement strand
AGCTCACCCTTACGCGTTTTGATGCTGATCGGGACGATCTGATCCTTGAAATGACCCGCCTCAATCGCTGCAACGGCGCGATGATGGGATTCAGCAGCGAATGCATCTTGCTCTTCCCGAGTGATCCCCCATTTATCGGCCAGATTTTCTGCAGTAATTCCCATGTGGCCGACACCGAACGGGTCACTCAGGGTTGCGACCATCATGTCGATCATGGTGCTGTCACCCATGCGTGCACCGCTGCGCAGGGCGGTCGACAGGTAGCCTGAGCGCGACATGACTTCTACGCCACCGCCAATACCGTATTCGTAATCATCCAGCATGATGCCTTGAGCCGTGGTCACCACGGCCTGTAAACCGGAACTGCAAAGGCGGTTTACCGACATCGCCACCGAGTCCATGGGCAGCCCCGCCTGAATGGAAGCCACACGTGCAACGTAGGCAAAGCGTGAGTCAGTCGGTATGCAATGGCCTGAGGTCACGTAGCGGATCAGTTCAGGGTCTACTCCTGAACGCTCAATGGACGACTTCATTACCTGTCCGGCCAGTTCAGAAGGCTCCAGTTGGCTCAAACCACCGCCGAAAGAGCCGATTGCCGAGCGCGCAGCGCTCAGCACGACAACGTCATTATTGTTCATACATGTCTCCATTGTTCTGATTGTTTTCTCAACGGTATATATTCCGAGGTTGGTTGTCTTGTCCTCAATCAGCGTAGACAAAAAACCATTGTGAAAGCTTTCTTTTTTCAAAACCTTAAGGTAATATTCGCGTCCTCTTCGGAACTGATCAGTCGGTTCCCGCCTAGTCGGGGCGTAGCGCAGTCTGGTAGCGCACTTGCATGGGGTGCAAGGGGTCGCAGGTTCAAATCCTGCCGTCCCGACCATTTATTGTTAATACTTTCAATAAGTTAGCTATATTTCTTGTGGGGCTTGTCCCATCATTGTCCCATACACTTCCCAGCTAACTGTTGGCAGCCTCCGAGCCATTAGTTTCATTCATAGTGTGGCTATCACTCAGAGCATCCAGCATCTTACTTTGACTGGTTGTAGCAACTCCGTTTACCCACTTGGAGTAACGGGTTAGCGTCATTTGTGTCGACGAATGCCCCATCTGCTTACAGACCCACATTACGTTTGCACCGGCAATCAATGCCAGCGTGCAAAACGTGTGTCGCGTGTTGTAAGGGGGGCGGTATCGGATACCCAACTGGTCTAAGGCATTCCTGAAGAAAGTGCGAACCGCCTTGTTGGTCATATAAGGCTCACCATTATTAGGGTTAATGAACACCTCCTTACCCTGTAACCCTGACCATCGTCTCTGGCGCTGAAGTGCAGCTTTCGCTCTGGCATTAAGCTCCACATCTCGGACTTCATACGTTTTAGTTGGCTTTAAACCACCACCTGTTCGCTCACGGGCGCGCTGTACCCTCACGAGCGACTGTTGCCAGTCAATATCTGACCACATTAGGCCTGAAAGCTCCGACGATCTTAGGCCTGACCAGAAAGCAAACTCAATCAAGTTCGCTTCGCATGGGTGGGCATTTTCCTCGAGCCAGCCAGTGATCATATTGAGTTCTTGCAGGGAGAATGGGTCAGGCTCTGGTTTGATGTGCTTCTGGTTCTTCAAATACTGCGATGGATCTCGCTCAATCAGCATGTCCTGTACGGCAAACTGAAAACATCCCCTTAATGGAGTGAGTGCATTGTTCCTTGTTTTAGCTGAGGACCAAGGGATGCTGTTAACGATGTCTACTAAATCCGAAAAGCGAATGTCACGAATCAGTGTATCGCCCAGCTCCGGAACCCAGTATTTACGAAGGATTTTTTTATATTCCATAAGCGTTGAGTTTGCCAACATCAGACTGTTCATATAACTAAGTGCAACCTGTTCGAAGGTGCTGTCAGTTTTCTTCTCCTTCTTTGCGTGTTTGCTATCAGGAAACCATTTTGCAAACGTGAAGATACCCAACTCGATCTCCCTGAGTATCTCCGCCCGCATCCGTGCTGCGGCTTTGATGTTTGCTTGTGTCGGCTTCATGCGTACCGTTTCCTCATACCGCTGCCCCTGATACTGGAAGCGGATGAGGATTGATGTAGGCCTAATTTTCAGGCCTGTCTGCCGGATTGCACCCAATTTTCGTACTCCTCCAAATTGAAGTGCAGCCGGCCATCGGGCGACTTCACGTAGATTACCCCTTCTCGCCATACACCGTCACGGACTTTTGTTTCAATTGCTGCGACAGTGTAACCAGTAAGCTCTGCCAGCTTTTTCTTGGTTACAAAGCTGATTGGTTTTACCTTCATATACGATGCACCTTACCCTGAGCTCTGTTCTAAAATAGATTGATAGTTTTTTATTGGTACAACCTTCTTCAAGGTGAACTCATGCCAATACTATTTAAAATGAGCCAGGAGTGAAGCGGTGAAATTGCCGAAAAAACGCAATAATTCGAAGATCTGTGATTTTTTTGTATTTATGGTTTTTTGCTATTAACGATAATCGACCATTGGTGAAATATTTTAAGCTTCTGTATGACTTCTTTTTGTAAGCTCTATAGTGGTTTGTATCTCTGATACTTCATCTCTGTTGAAGAGATCTTTAGCACTTACTGTCCTGCCAACGTATCAACCTCCACTCAGGCAACATAAAGGTCTGCTTTGACTCACAAAGCGACTCGCGACATTTTGAATGTAATCTGGTGCAGTAGGGTTGCTATGCAGCGCATCAAGCCTTTCGAGCATCTCATCCTGTAGCAGTCCCGACTCTGCGTTTTCTAGATGTGATAGGTAGTGATGGATGAAGTGTTTAAATGTCTGAGTTGGATCCGGTATCTCTGCCATATAGGGTGATGCATGCTCCATACGCCAGGCTACAGCCAAACAGTAGGCTCCCCAGAGACCATGCTTTTGTACAGAAAAATTGCCCGTTAAAGCCCGCCGTGATCCACTGGGTGCCTGTGCTCGGAACTGATGGATCACGGCACCATTGCGATGTTGGTTTGGCTTGCAGTACCAGGAAATACCGGCAAGCCCGGTAACGTTCTTGGGATTATAGGTGCGCAGAGTACGGTTTTTCGCGAGCGTGTTGATCAACTTATCGCGTGCCTGCATTGCCGCTGCACGCGCCTGATCGCGGCCACCGTGCCGTGTATGGCCAAAAAAGCTCTGGTGCTTTTGACCATCCACGCATTTGCGGACCATGAATCCTGTGTCGATCTCGGTAATGTGCTTCATTGAGTTGGGCATTGAATGTTTTCTCATGCAGAAGAGACAAAGTGCTAACCTGTCTGGTTGTCAGCACTCCATCGAGTCTCAGGCCACCTTGTAGGTCGCAGCATCATCATTGGGTAGCCAGAAACGCTGGTTATTGATGCTACGGAAACCGAACCTGGCGTATCCCCTGGAGACACGTTTCTGTTTGTCGGCCATGGCATTTTGACCATCAGCATCACGCAGGTATCGCGCTAGGGTCATCATTGCAGGCTTACCATAACGGGCACCTGGAGATGCGCAGGTCCAAAGGTGTCGCAGCGTATCTGCAATGTCTGGCAGGCTCTGGTCCAGGTATTCTAATCCGTTGGCACATAGCTCGAGTGTGAGCTGATCATGATCCACTAGTGCTACAGTCGGCTGCTTGAATCCCCCCCTCCGGTACACCCTGACTTTACCCAGATCGTGCAGTAACCCTGCAACAAATGCAGTTTCTTGCCAGACCAGCGGCATGTCAGGTTCATTCAATTGGATCATTCCGGCAACCAGCTGAGCGACCTCCAACGAATGTGCCATCAGCCCTCCAGGGTAGGCATGATGATCGCGTTGGCTGGCGGGCAACAACATAAAACCTTCCAGACGATCACTGCGTTCCAAGCTGTATTTCAGGAAATGGCGCAGCTGAAATGTTTGGAGGCTGTTCACCGCAGAGACAAGCTGGTCTGACACCTCCGGTAGCGGTGACAGACATCGCGGCAGCGAGTGGAGGCAGGGTAGCCTCATGACCTGAGCGAATGAGGGTTTGCCGATGTAGGTCAAATGCAAGACCGGACTGGCATCATCCCCTGAGCGATATCCGATTACGTACAACAGCGCGAAATGCTGCAGAAGGTCATGGTCATCGATTATGCAGGTCGAGTCGGCAAAAGCGGTGTACGTTGTAGACCAACAGCTCAGTCGCAGTTTGTGAACAGGAGTACCCACTGAGTCGGGGAAGGTCACAATACTGGTGAGCCGAAGAATATAGTGCTCTGTCTGGCCCCGTGGGGTCTCAGTTTTCATCATAGGCATCGTTCATCACCTTATAGAAATGGTTTTTCAGATTGAGCGCTGTTACCCTAAGTGCACAAAACAAATTCGCAATAACAGAATGTCATCCTAGATAGCATTATAAGATGCAAAACGACCTTTGCAATGACTTTATGCCATTCAGTATGACTTTTATTCGCATAAGGTAGCTTGATGGTCCGTTGTCACCTGTCCCGTCTGATGGGAGAACGCAAAATGAAAATCATCGATGTTGCGCGGGAAACCGGCTTGAACCGCAATACGATCACGCTGCTATATAAGGAAGACGCAAAGCGAATCGACCTGGATGCGATCGACAAACTCTGCAACCTTTTCGGCTGTGAAATCGGCGATTTGCTGGAGTATGTGCCTGAGGAATAGGGCGAGAATGAGGAGTGGTGGTTGGTGATCGTGTTTTATGGAGAGCGCCTGTTATCTCACTTTGGGGATCTCGCTCCATCGGGTGGTATAGGCCGGTGACAGGTGTTCACGCTTCATGGCCCAGTGCTTTTGAGTACCTTGGCCGGCCAGAAAGATGTGCCCCTTACCGCTGTGGTTGATGGTGTCCAACACTGACATCAGTGCTTTGGCATTGGGTCGGACAGTGCCTTCATCAAACAGGCTCTGTTGATATACACCTGGTTCATAGAAATCCGACAGCATGACACCTGCTTTCATATACCGGTACCCATCACGCCAGCAGGTCTTCAATAGCCGCATGGCGGTTTCAACCAGGTCGCGCGTGTCATTGGTGGGTAGAGGAAGTTCAGCGGTTAATGAGGGGGTGTACTGAGGTTCGTCGGGGTTGAACCGGTTTGTTCGCAGGAAAAGCGTGATCATCTTGGCACAGCGTCTCTCACCACGGAGCTTTTCGGCAGCACGCGAGGTGTACTGGCAGATCGCTTCCCGCATCGACTGGTAGTCCGTAATGCGTTGGCCAAAGCTGCGGCTACAGACAATCTTTTTTTTGGTCGGATCAACGTCTTCCAGATCCAGGCAGGATTCTCCATTCAGTTCGCGGACGGTGCGCTCTACCATTACTGAATAATACCGCCTGATCTGTTTAGGATCCGCATTGGCCAGATCCAACACCGATTTGAATCCTTCAGCCTGTAATCGTTTTGAGAGCCGCCGACCGATACCCCAGACCTCATCGATGGGCATGATCGACATCAGTTTTCGCTGGCGCTCAGGTGCAGTCAGGTCCACAACGCCACCGGTAGCCGGATACTGTTTGGCGGCATGGTTGGCAAGTTTGGCGAGGGTCTTGGTGGGTGCGATACCCACGCAGACGGTGATGCCGGTCCACTGCTGTACGGTTGAGCGCACCTGCAAGCCAAAGTCCTCTAATGCCACGGCATTGGCGACACCGGTTAAATCCAGAAAGGCTTCGTCGATGGAGTAGATTTCTACTCGGGGTGCCAGTGCTTCGAGTATGCTCATCACTCTTGCGGATAGGTCGGCATAAAGAGCGTAGTTGCTGGAGAAGGCGACAATACCGTGGTGCTTAATCAGGTGTTGAATCTGGAACAGGGGAACCCCCATTTTGATACCCAGTGCTTTGGCCTCACGGGAGCGCGCCACCACACAGCCATCGTTGTTCGACAGTACGACAACAGGCGTGTCTTTCAGGTCAGGCCTGAATAGCTTTTCACAGCTGGCGTAGAAATTATTGCAGTCCACCAGGGCAAAGGTAGTGGCAGCCATTCTAGCCAGCCCTGCGAACATGCCGCACGACACTGGTAACAACACCAAAAATTTCCAACTCGGAATCGCTTGCCATCTCGATCGGTTGGAAATGAGGGTTGTGTGGTAACAGCCTTACGCCGTTCGACAGTGAGAGCTCTTTGACGGTCATTTCACCATCAAGGCAGGCAATGACGTAATCGCCATCAGATGCCCTTAGTGATCGGTCAACCACCAGAATATCGCCAGGATAGATACCGGCTCCTGTCATGGACTCACCTTCAACGCGGACGAAGAACGTAGCGGAGGGGTGGTGGATACACAGCGCATTGAGATCAAGGCTGTCTTCGATGTAATCCTGAGCCGGCGATGGAAATCCGGCGGATACCCGCTCGAGATAGAGAGGAATTTTCAGCTGTGCTGACGCCAATGCCTCGGCTGCTTGTGATTGACCCAGAACTGAAACACTCATAATCGCCCCCCCGACATGGCACTGGTTATATATACAGTTTTGGCAATTCTACACACAGGGGCAAGGAGATAACAAGCAGGTCTGAACTGGAGTGTTCCCTGGGGGAGCAGGTGAACTATCACACCGGCAATCGCGATCGATCTCGTGAATGCTGGTCGGCCAACTGAACGCATCACCATGGGTATCAGCTAGCAGGTGTCGAATATTCGACACCTGAAATTTGTTGGCTCATGTGTGAAATGCACTTTGCAGGATAGAAGGGTGAATGATCGGTTTTGGATCTTCTCTGGAGCGGTGTCGATTCTTCGACACGAGCTTGGCACTGGCACAGGAATGAACGGCATCATGCTGGTGATTCGTGCCTGAAACTGCCCCCGGATCAAGTTTGGACTGAAGTGTCGATTTTTCGACACGAGCTTGGCACTGGCACAGGAATGAACGGCACCATGCTGATGATTCGTGCCTGAGATCACCTCCGGAACCAGTTTAGGTTGAAGTGTCGAGTCTTCGACACCGGCTTGGCACTGGCGCAGGAATGAACGGCACCATGCTGATGATTCGTGCCTGAGATCACCTCCGGAACCAGTTTAGGTTGAAGTGTCGAGTCTTCGACACCGGCCTGGCCCTGGCACAGGAATGAACGGCACCATGCTGGAGGTTCATGCCTGAGATCGCCTCCGCTCAATGTGATTGAAGTGTCGATTCTTCGACACCAGCTTGGCACTGTCACAGGAATGAACTGCACCATGTTGGAGGTTCGTACCTGAGATCGCCTCCGGCCCAGTGTGATCGAAGTGTCGAGTTTTCGACAGCTGCCAGCTCATGACACATGACTCTATAGATGTGGACTTCGAAAAAACCATACTATCGACCAAGATATAACTGTAACTTTTTGATTTATATGACTAGATTTCTTGAGTTTAGGGTTTTTCGAGGTGCTCAGATCTATGTTGAACGACCAGATGCATGATTAGACTCGGGCTCAAACTCGATCAGTGTCGAATCTTCGACACTTGTCCGGTATCACAGCCACCAGCTTGGTAGCAGCTCCTGCACCTCAGCACTCCCGAACCGATCATCTATCAGCTCCACGACACCCCTGTCTTTCGGTGTCCGAATCAGACGCCCAGCGGCCTGGACTACTTTGCGAATGCCCGGATACAGGTAGGTATAGGTATACCCCTGTCCAAAACGTGCTTGAAGGCATCGGGCCAGTTGCTCGTGGTAATCATCAAAGGGTGGTAACCCGAGTGTGGCGATGAATACCCCGACCAGCGCATCGCCGGGCAGGTCGATCCCTTCTGAAAACGCGCCGCCCAGTACGGCAAAGCCGACCACACCACGCCGGGTGCGGAACTGATCGATGAACTCAATTCGTGACTGTTCGCTCATGCCGGTTGTTTGGGCAATGACAGGGATGTCGGGGCATTGCCGCGTAAAGGCGCTGTGCAGCTGCTCCAGATAAGCGAAGCTGGAGAGATAGACCAGATAGTTGCCTGGCACTGATCGGTACTGCTGTTCAATCCGTTCGACCATCGGGCCAATCGATCGCTGGCGATCGTTAAATCGGGTGCTGATGTTGATGATGTGCAGATCCAGTTGATCCGCTGAGAAGGGGGAGGGTATCGATTGCCATAGGGTGTTTTCCGGCAATCCCAGCAGGTCCTGATAATACTCGGCCGGGCTCAGCGTGGCGGAGAAGAGGATACAGGCGTGTGCCTGTGCAAAGCGTTCAGTCAAAAAGTCCGCCGGAATCAGATTGCGGATCGACAGGCGGGCGCTGGCGCATAATCGCTTACCGGCCTGTCCGGTACGCTTCACCTCCAGCGTACACAAGGAGTGATCACCGAAGCGCTCGGCCAGTTTCATGAAGCTGAGCGTATCGAATAATAGCGATTGCAGCTCCGGAATCACAGGATGCTCGGTCATGTACTCGGTCAGATCGCCTACAAGTCGTTGCAGGGCTGTGTTGAGTTCGGTGGGTACCTCCGTCAGGTGGTACCGCTGATCGCCGGTCTCAGGACTGGTAACCGGCTCGATCTGATTTTTGATCAGCTTTCCCCAGGCGCGTTGAACGGCACGGAAGGCGTTGCCCAATGATTCCGGTGCAGAGCGTGCGACCTGCCGAAACTGAGCCTGGCTCAACTGCGCCGAGTACATGCCACGGGCACGGTCGATCAGGTTATGGGTTTCATCAATCAGGGGCACCACACGCCAGTCATTCTGCCGAGTCAGCCCTGACAGCAGCGCCTGTTGATCAAAGTAATGGTTCATATCCCCGATGATCACATCCGACCATCGCGCCATCTCCTGCGCCAGGTAGTAAGGGCAGATCTCATGCTCAGCGGCTAACGCTTGAATCCGGGTGCGATCCAGCCACCGGGTCTCGACCGCCGCCTGTCGAGCTGCCGGCAGACGATCAAAGAAGCCGTCCGCCAGCGGGCAGGACTCGCCGTGGCAGGCACGATCAGGATACTCGCAGGCTTTGTCGCGCGCGGTCAGCTCCAAAACCCTCAATGGTAGTCTTTCGGTATCGTCTTCAGGGAACAGCATCCAAAGGCTGTCCAGAACAAGCTGACGACCGGTGGTGCGAGCGGTCAGCACAAACAGGCGATCGAGCTGGCGTCTGGGCATGGCCATCAGTGCGGGATAGGTAACGCCAAGGGTTTTGCCGATGCCGGTTGGCGCTTCCAGCAATAATGCACGGTCCGTGCAGATGCCTTTATAGACAGTCTCACTGAGCAACCGCTGATGAGGTCGAAAATCAGTAAACGGAAACGCCAGCGTCATCAATGCACGATCACGCTGCTGGCGGTGCTCAGACTCCTGTCGGTGCCAGTTTCGGTAGCGGCTGCATACCTGAGTCAGGAAGGCTTCAAGATCCTCGCATTGCCAGACTTCATCCAGCGGGGTTTCATGATCGCGGGCGATGTCGTAATAGACCAGTCGAAGTCGGACTTGAGTCAGGCTATCCCGCTGGCAGAGCAGGGCGCCATAGACTTTCAACTGGGCCCAGTGCAGCTGACGTTGTCCGAGTCCGATACGGGCCAGATCGCCACGGTGGGTTTTGATCTCCTCCAGAGTGGGCATGGGCACATCGGGCCAATAGCCATCAGCACGACCGCGTAGCTGGATACCCTGGCACTCACCTTCGAGCAGGTATTCGGGTTGGTAGTGGGCAGGGCGCCGTGCCTGCAGTATTTTATGGCCCTGAATACCTTCGTCGGCACTGGGGGAAGGGGTATAGCGGTGTTCCAGGCTGCCTTCGCGGGCGGCGAACTCACATAGCGAGCGAACGGCGACCTTCATGCCGTGCGCTCATCCCAGCTCACGTTGAGCACACTGACCGGCATTTCTTGTTGCAGCATCGCCTGCAGCCATAGCCGTTGATGATCCTGCAGTCGATCACCCGGGCCCTTCACTTCGATCAGACGATACTGACCTGTACTTCGGCTCAGCGCGATGAGATCCGGCAGCCCGCGTCGATGGTGGCGCAGGTCCAGCAACAGATGACGAAAGACCGCTTCAAGATGCGTAGCCGGAATCACCGCCAAAGCCTTCTCAACCAAGTCAGGTGTCAGACTGGGCCAGTGGATCAATGAGCAGCTGATACCCCGCTTCTGATCCAGCCGTTGCAGAATCGTCTGCTGGTAGGTGCTGGACTGAAGCTGGGCAAAGCCCTCATCCAGCCATTCAGCGCGTGACTCAGTGAACCCCGGTCGATAGAGGTCGGCAGGCCCCGACTGAAAGGGGTTGAAGAAAGCACCGCGCACCGGTGCAAACAAGGCTGGCCAGAACAGCAGGGTAAAGAGCCCGGTAAAAAGTCGGTTCTCGACATGAAACAGCACCGTATCCGAGTCCGACAGGGATGCGATCACTGTCTGTTCGACCCGGCCTTGTGCGGGCTTGGGTAGAACTACCGACTCAGTGGGGATCGCCAGAGCTTCGGGTGCAGCAAAATCCAGTTTGGCCTTACGGGCACAGCGCTGCTGTATGCGCTGCAGTCCGACGCGGATCTCGGGCTGAGGAATGCGGACGTACGCCTCACAGGCCCACTGAAACACCTGCTCCGGCGGCTCGTGCTTCTCCTGTATCCTCAGCGCACGCAGCTGCGCTTCACGGTGTTGGCTTTGCCGATACAGGCTCAACGCCAGGTCGGTCTGTTGCTGGCGCTCGGCCTCACGGCCCAACTGAAACAGCACCTTCTGGCGGCGGTAATCGATCCAGTCACAGTCGATCTCTGGTGGCAGGGAGTCACACAGCACTTCAATCGGCTCGTCCTCAGCGGCC
>JBLXDJ010000020.1:0-13349 GCA_048264105.1 Oceanospirillum sp. | reverse complement strand
CCCTCTGCGGAAATGGTTTTTCAAAATCTGCGCTGTTACCCTAAGCGCACAAATCATATTCGTAATAACAGAATGTCATCCTGAATGGCATTATAGGCGGCAAAATGATCTTTGCAATGCTTTTATGTCATTCTGAGTGGCTTATTTCTATCCAGGGTTAAAAATGGTCCGTTGTCATCTGTCTCGCCTGATGGGGGAGCGCAAAATGAAAATCATCGATGTCGCGCGGGAGACTGGCCTGAACCGCAATACAATCACGTTGCTATACAAGGAAGACGCTCGGAGGATCGACCTGGCTGCGATCGATCGGCTCTGTAACCTGTTTGGGTGTGAGGTGGCTGATTTGCTGGAGTATGTGCCTGAGGAATAGGTCGAGAAGGAAGATGGGAATTGGTTGGAACGCTATGAAGTGACACATCTCACTTTTGATTAGCCTCGAGCTCAAACTCGATCAGTGTCGAGTATTCGACACCTGTAAGGCGACGGCGCATGCATGAACTGCACCATGCTGAAGGTCAGTGCCTGAGATTACCTTCGAACCCAGCATGGTTTCAAGTGTCGAATTCTCGACACTTGAAACTTCTGGTTTGCGCACGAAGCAGACGTTAACGGAGTACAGGGCATCGGCTAAGCGGACAGAAGCTGAACACTTGAATTTGCTTTTTGACGCCCTCAATCCATGCTTTGGTACTTGATTAACCAGCACTTGGGGTATTCGTATACCTCAGCTATGTTTTGGTGTAAATGGGCCAGTCCTCTGCGCTCTAACGGAAGCCCTGAGCTGTTTCCCACCAAGGAGATGTTGCCATATGTTGTTCGTCAGTTAACTCGAGCATTTGTCCAATCCTGGGCGTAAGCAGTTGCCAGCTTTTACCCTTGCTGGCCGAGACCAGCCGCTCGAACGGCTCATCCCATCGGTGGAAGGCAAGAGTGAATTTACCCACATGAGCTGGCATCATCGCTTTTGCGCCTAGATCATCTGCTGCTTGGGCCGCATCTTCCGGTGTCATGTGGATGTGCCGCCATTGCTCGTTGTACTGACCGGAATCGAGGAGTGCCAGATCGAAGCCGCCAAAACGTTCGCCAATCGTCTTGAAGTGCTTGCCGTAACCACTGTCTCCGCTGAAGTAGATCGAACGCTCCGCGGACTCCAATGCGAAACTGACCCAGAGGCTCTGGTTTTTGTCCTGCAAGCGGCCTGAATAATGCCTGGCAGGCAGAACGTGAATCCGCAGGCCGTCCTCACTATCCAGCATTGAATCCCAGTCGGCCTCATGGATGCGGCTGACATTGAATCCCCAGGCCCGCAGGTGGGCGCCCACGCCCAGGCCGACTACAGCTTCGCCTATACGCTCTTTCAGTGCTATCAAGGTTGGATAGTCCAGATGGTCCCAGTGGTCGTGGGAGAGCAACAAGTAATCAATTTCTGGAATATCCTCGGCCTTCAGTGGCAGTGTGCCTGCAAACGCCTGGTTGGTCATTGGTATCGGTGAAGCGTTTGCGCTAAGCACCGGGTCAATCAGCAAACGCTTTCCGGCCAACTGGATAAAAAAGGAGGAATGGCCTAGCCAGACCACAAGATCCTGATTGCGATCCAGTGTGTGAAGATCAGGTACATCCACCGGCAGGGCAGCATTTGGAGTTCGGCCGTTATCAGCGGAAAGCAGGAAGTCGACCCAACCTTTTCGTTCATCTTCTGGGATGTTCAGTGTCGGATCGGGCTCAAGGTTACGAAACTGTCCTTCCACATAATGTGCCGAAGCACGCAACTTGGCCGGATTGGCAAGCACACCAAACTGTGGTTGCTGCACATAGGCATAGCCGCTGGCAAGCAAAGCAACGAGGATAACGGCGCTTGCTCCCAAGTATTTTTTCCAGTTCAAAGCAAAACTCCTTTCAATATTTACCTGATTCCAACGCACGCAGCACCATCACGCTAAGGGCTGCGGCTAGCAGCAATGCTGCGCTCATGCCAAATGAAATCTGATAGCCGTAATAATCGAACATAATACCGCCGACGGTGGAGCCAAGGCCGATGGCGAGCTGCACAAATGCCACCATCAAACCGCCGCCGGCTTCCGAGTCGTGTGCCATTGATCTGGCCACCCAGGCCCACCAGCCTACGGGGGCGGCAGTGGCGATCAGCCCCCAGAATCCCAGCAACACAACCACTGCTGTCAGACTGTCTCCGAATTTAATCAGCATTACCGCAATGAACGCCAGGATGGCAGACATAATGCCGAGTGTCAGATACAGACTCGCTTGCACGAAGCGATTGATAATTGTGGTGCCAATAAAGCCCGCTACTCCCAGCAACAACAGAATTGAAGACAGCGTAACGGTATCGACACCAGTGGCCGTTTCAAGGTAGGGCCGGATATAGGTGAACAGTGAAAACTGGCCGGCAAAAAACAGCGAGGCAGCGATAAAGCCAAGCAGAATCCGGAACTGTTTCAGGTGCTTGAAAATGTCGATCAGTTTCTTTTTCCGCAGTTCGGCATCCATGGACGGCAGCGTCATCCACTGCCAGGCAAAGGCCAGTGTAGCGAGCGGCGCCAGGCAGAGAAAAGCACCCTGCCAACCCACAATGGAGCCCAGATAGCTGCCCATTGGTGCTGCAATCACCATCGCCAGTGCATTGCCGGCATTGAGTATGGCCAGGGCTTTGGGAACCTTGTTGATAGGTACCAGGCGCACGGCGGCAGCGGCAGACAGCGACCAGAAGCCGCCCAGGGCAATCCCTACCAGAATACGCCCCAGCATATAAATGATGTAACTGGAGGCGAAGCCGACTATCAGGATCGAAAGCACCATGACACCAGTCAGCCCTAGCAGGAGTGCACGACGGTTCAAGGTGCCCGCAAGTGAAGAGATGGATAAAGCGGTCAGCAGCGCAAACAGACCTGAAATCGAGATCCCCTGGCCAATGGCCCCTTCACTGACGCCCAGGTCGTTGGCCATCAACGTGAGCAGACTGACCGGGAGGAACTCGGTGGCGACCATAATAAATGCGCACAGAGACATGGCGAATACGGCGCCCCAATGAGCGACCGGCCTAGTCGGCTCCGAGGCAGGTGGAATGGTGTCGAACGATGCTTCACATGATTGGGTCATGTAGAGAAACCTATTTCTGAACGCTAAAGCCTGAACATTCGCTCGGGCGATGATCAGGAGTGAGGAGGAGGGTTGCATTACGCCCCCTTAGAGAGCGCAATGTCGGTAAGATAAGGCTGACCTTAAGCGGTTCAGCTCAAGTGATGCTGAAAGAAGGCGGCCAGCTTGTTAAACGGAATCATATCCATCTGGTCGTACAGGTCGGTGTGATTGGCACCCGGTATGATCATCAGTTCCTTTGGTTCTGCTGCTGCAGCGTAGGCGGTTTCGCTGAAGTAGCGTGAGTGAGCATTTTCACCATGAACGAACAGCACTGGGCGCGGCGAGATCTCAGCGATGTAGCTCAGGATCGGCATGTTCATGAACGACAATGGAGTGGTTTGCGTCCAGGCATTGCCCGAGTTGACCGAACGCGCATGGTACCCGCGTGGTTCCATGTAATAGTCGTGGTACTCGACCAGGAACTGTGCCTCGCCACCGTTCAGCACGTTGTAGGGGGGTTGATACGCGGGGGAGCCGTTTTGTGCATCGTCCCAGCGCTGGCGGCTCAGTTGCTCCAGGATCTGGGTGCGTTGTTCCAGGGGCAGGCTGTCGTTATACCCCTTGGACATGACGCGGGTCATGTCGTACATGGTGCTGGCCACAACCGCCTTGACGCGCTTGTCCACTGCAGTGGCGTTCAGTGCCATGCCACCCCAGCCGCAGATGCCGATCATACCGATGCGCTCGCGATCGACAGCGGGCAGCAAGCCGATGAAGTCGACCGCAGCGCTAAAGTCTTCGGTATTGATATCCGGCGAGGCGACGTTACGCGGCTCTCCGCTGCTTTCTCCGGTGAAGGAGTGATCGAACGCCAGAGTGATGAAACCACGCTCGGCCAAGGTTTGCGCATAGAGGCCGGATGACTGCTCTTTCACCGCGCCAAAGGGGCCACTCACGACGATCGCTGCCAGCTTGCCGCTGCTGTTTTTCGGCTGGTAGAGGTCCGCCGCCAGGGTGAAACCATAGCGGGTCTTGAAGCTAACCTTGCGGTGGTCAACCTTGTCACTCTTGGCAAAGGTTTTGTCCCATCCATCGCTGAGTGTCAGCGCGGACGGCTGTTGTTCTGACTGAGCAAAGGCCTGACCGATGGTCATAGTGGCAACGCCCGCCGTCGCGGCACCTATGCTGCCCAGCTTGAGCAGATTGCGGCGTGTCATGTTCGTTTCCTCCTGATGAATAGAGGAATCGTGGATTGTATTGTTCATGATGGAACCTCCGTTAGGTGAGTCATTGTGAGCCAGCGACTCAGTCGGCAAGCGTGGCAATATCCATGACAAAGCGGTACTTCACATCGCCCTTGAGCATACGCTCGTAAGCATCATTAATCTGATCGGCACGGATCATCTCGATGTCAGCGACGATGCCGTGCTCGGCACAAAAATCCAGCATCTCCTGAGTTTCCGGAATTCCGCCAATCATAGAGCCGGACAGGCTGCGACGTTTCATGATCAGGTTGAAGACCTCAGGTGACGGGTGTGGTGAGGAAGGGGCACCCACCAGTGTCAGGTTGCCGTCACGCTTTAGCAGGGTTAGAAACGCATCTAGATCGTGCGGTGCGGCCACAGTGTTGAGGATGAAATCGAAGCTCTTGGTATGGGCGTCCATCTCTTCGGTATTGCGTGATACCACCACTGCGTCCGCACCCAGTGCCTTGGCGGCTTCGCGCTTGGATTCCGAAGTGGTAAATGCCACCACCTGAGCGCCCATGGCGTGGGCCAGTTTGATGCCCATATGACCCAGACCGCCGATACCGACGACACCAACCTTGTGCCCGGGGCCGACTTGCCAGTGGCGTAGCGGTGAGTAGGTAGTGATTCCGGCGCAGAGCAACGGCGCTACGGCAGCCAGCTGTGCTTCAGGGTGCCGGATGCGCAGCACGTAGCGCTCATGCACCACAATTTGCTCGGAGTAGCCGCCCAGCGTATGCCCCGGTGCGTCCGGGGTCGGGAAGTTGTAGGTGCCGATCATCCCATCGCAATAGTTCTCCAGTCCCACAGAACAATCCGCACAGTGCTTGCAGCTGTCGACGATACAGCCGACACCGACCAGGTCACCAACCTGATAGTCGGATACCTGTGCCCCCACCGCGGCGACGCGACCGACGATTTCGTGGCCGGGCACACAGGGGAGCAGGGTGCCGGCCCATTCTGCGCGTACCTGATGAATATCAGAGTGACACACGCCACAGTAGGCGATGTCGACCTGTACATCGTGCGCGCCAGGAGTGCGGCGGGTGATATTCATGGGTTCAAGCGGCTGGTCGCCGGCGTGGGCACCGTATGCGTGAATAGACATGGAGACTCCTCGATATGAAAGTTATCCGGGTGACAGGTGTCACGTGCGATATGGGATAAAGTATCGATGCCTCTCGCCGTGAACTGATATAACGATCCTGAGCGTCTATTGCCTGATCCGATGAATATGAATCTGTTCGTGATATTTCCGTGAAAAGATGAAGTAAGCTTTGGTGGTAAGAGGCGCGGCACCCGCTGCAACATAACCGCCGTTAGCATTGATGACATAAAGCCCCGACAAGCGGCAATCAGGAATTTAGGTCAATAGCATGCATACTTCTAACATGCTGGATTCATCTTTCAGTGACTTGCAACAGATCTTGGTGAGTCTCGTCGGTCGATGGAGTCAGGGGCAACTGGACTGTTCGACGGCCATCCCCGGGCTACACCTATTTCGCCGTGAAGAACCCACCCCTCCGGCCTTTTGCTTGATCCAACCAAGCATCGTTTTGGTGGTGCAAGGCCGTAAACAGATGTTTGTAGGCGATGAAATATTTCCCTACGACCTCACCCGCTTCTTGATCACTTCGCTGGAGTTGCCCGCCAAGTCGGAAACGCTGACGGCGAGCCCAGAAGAGCCTTGCCTCGGCCTCAATCTGGAGCTGGATTCGCGACTGATAACCGAGATGGTGGCGCATGGAGAAGTGCCGGCTTCCGAAAGCAGTGTCAACGGAGGCTGCTTCGGTACCGGTACCATAACGACGTTGATACTGGATCCGTTCAAGAGGCTACTGGAGCTGTTGGACGAGCCGGAGGCCATTACAGCACTGGCACCGGGGATAGTGCGTGAGATCCATTACCGCTTGCTCACCAGTGACCAAGGTGGTCGGCTGCGCCAGATTGCATCGGTGGAGGGGCAAGGGTACAAGATCGCAAAAGCAATTAACTGGCTCTGTCTGCATTATGCGGAACCACTGCGTATTGACGCACTGGCGGCATCCGTGCAAATGAGCTCACCTAGTTTTCACAGCCATTTCCGTCGACTGACAGGCATAAGTCCGCTGCAATATCAGAAGTGGCTGCGTCTTAGCGAAGCTAAACGGCTGATGCTGAGCGAATATCTGGATGCCGCCAGTGCTGCTTACAAAGTGGGTTATGAGAGCCCATCCCAGTTCAGTCGCGAGTATAGCCGTATGTTCGGGATTTCGCCCAAACGTGATATAGAGGCGTTGCGTGCCAAGGCGGCCAACTGATAGCTTGACTGGTAATGATCGCTTTTCCGTTAACGCCCCTGACGCTGGAAGCCATCACGCAGCAGTTGGTCAAGCTCACCGTTGAGACGGCCCTCAATGCCGAACTGGACGAACACCTGGGGTACGAAAAGCACGCTCCGGAAGGCCGTGGTACCGGCAACAGTCGTAATGGCTATTCCGCAAAACGCCTGAAGGGGCAGCACGGTGACGTATCGATCCAGGCTCCTCGTGATCGCGATGGCTCTTTCGAACCTCAGTTCGTACGCAAGGGCCAGTCCCGGCTGACCCAGATGGACGACCAGATCCTCGCTTTGTACGCCAAGGGCTTGAGCACTCGGGACATCGTTGAGACCTTCAAGGAGATGTACGACGCCGACATCTCCGCAACGCTGGTGTCCAAGGTTACTGAACGGGTGATCGAGCAGGTTCACGAATGGCAAAACCGGCCGCTGGACCCGATCTACCCCATCGTCTACCTGGACTGTATTGTGCTGAAGATCCGCGAGAACAAGCGGGTCATCAACAAATCGCTGTATCTGGCCCTTGGCATCAACATGGACGGTCATAAGGAGTTGTTGGGCCTGTGGCTGGCCGAAACCGAAGGTGCGAAATTCTGGCTATCGGTGCTCACCGAAATGAAAAACCGTGGCCTGGAGGACATTCTGATCGCTTGTGTGGATGGCCTTAAGGGCTTTCCGGATGCCATTGCCGCCGAGTACCCCCAGACCAAGGTTCAGCTTTGCATCGTGCACATGGTCCGCAACTCGCTACGGTATGTGTCCTGGAAGGACTACAAGGCCGTTACCGCGGATCTGAAGCAGATCTACCAGTCTGCCACGGAACGAGAAGCCCAGCAGGCGCTGGAGGCCTTTGGCGAACGCTGGGATGGGCAGTACCCGCAGATCTCCCGCACTTGGCATAACAACTGGGACAACCTGATCACCCTGTTTGACTATCCTCCGGCCATTCGGAAGGTGATCTACACAACCAATGCCATTGAGTCACTGAACAGCGTGATCCGCAAAGCCACCAAGCGAAGGAAGCTCTTCCCCACCGATGACTCGGCACTGAAGGTGGCCTTCCTCGCCATACAGCAAGCCTCCAAGAAATGGACTATGCCGATCCGGAATTGGAAGCCTGCACTGAATCGCTTTATTATCGAGTTCGGTGACCGCCTGGACGGTCACCTGTAATGGAGTGGGCAGTTACACAGAATTATTTACAGGCTCAGTTCAGGGCTTTCTGCGGTCGGCTGGATCGTTGAATAGGCCAGTGTGTACTATTGGAGCGCTTCGTGCTGGGAGAAACTGCGTTCTACAGTTCCCGCCTGCAATAAGTCTGAACACAAGTGATCTTCTGCCTCGATACAGGCACCATTTAGCGAGGTGAGCAGCCTCCTCCTTGAACCGTTCTTACACTCTGAGGAACTGATAATGATGGCTTTGCTTTGGCCACTCTCTTACGGCTTCCGGCTCTGCGTTTAGCCTCTTTTTTTTCAGCTTTTTCTTTTGCCTCCTTACGTTTCTTTCTATGCGCTTCAAGAAACAGAAACTCTATCTGATCTTCAGATAATGTTGGGTTTTTTTCTTTAAGCTTTCGGTATTGCTTATTAAGACTCTTTCGCAATCTGCTGATACGTTTTCTTTTGCTCATAGTCAAAAAACATTTCTACTATTATTCAGAAATCGCCTTCACTTACCTGATCGCTCCCCTCTCCGTTCAACCATGAGTGTCGCACTTATTATCTGAATTCCCGGGTACTTTGATTAAGGGAAGCTTTTTTCCTGCAAGTTTTAACCTGAGTAGCCATAACAGCATATATTGTTACCGAGGCCTTCTGGAGCATACCCTAATTGCTCATTTAGTTATTTTTTGAGGACAGCAACAATAATTTCATTAGCCCATTTGTGTATGAGATCCATGAAACAGCGCTTATACCTATTACCATTACTTAATTGGTCGCTGTTTCTTATGGTTATTATTATATTCCGCGCTCAACTATATCACTTTAATACGTAAATTATTTGTAAGGAGATAAAAAATATTTAATATAAATGTTGTAATATGATTAATATCAGTTATTTTGTTTTTCACCGAAGTCAAAACAAGACTCTCCAATTAACCCATAGGTTGCTTCCGCTCGCGCGGGGTCTACTGCAGTTGATCTCGATTCATAATAGCCAGCGTGATTATCTCCACCCAAATAGGTAATCCTATAAAATCCTGTGGCGTATATGTAGTCATCCCTAGCACATTGATAAATTTTGTTTTCCCACGCACCATTATCCGACACTGAAAGGTATAATATTTTTTCAACTTGGCTTTTAGCTTCCCCTTCTTCAAAAAAAATGTTTGTATTATAATTATTTGAAAAAAATGTTAAATCAAAAACACAATCTGTTTTGCTTTCGTTACATTTTACTTTTTCACTCTCATAGTTCGCTCTTAATATTATATATACTGCAGTATAGTTACCGCACTTTTCAATATCATAGATCCAGTCTTTATTATAACTTTCATCAACATCAATAAGTACTACTGAGTATGGCTTTATAGATGATTTTATGAACGAATCCTGTTCTTCCAGTTCACAATATGACTGACTTAAGTTTTCACCCTGCAAGAAATTGCTATAAAAAAAGCAAAATAAAAATAATATATTTTTCATTAAAAATCCTTTATATAGAGCACTATTACTACTATGACAGATAAGTCACTATAGTGCTCGATTTTAAAAGCAGGATTATTGTTCTACTTTTTTCATTCCTCCTTGTGTTTCACTTGGATCAGCACTTCTAAAGTCCAAAGTGTCTTCAGGCCTCATATAAAGTGGCTTACCAGAACCTCCTTCACCTTTTAAAACATCAGCTTCCGTAGATCGAGAATTTACACATCGCTGGATATAACAGGCTTGCCCCCAAGGGGTTCGAGTTGAACATTCATTCAACGCAATATTTACTGCTGATGAACGGTAAGGGGAAATGCCAACCCCCCATGCTGATGGACTTGCAGCGACACATTCCCAAGCTATTGCTGGCGTAGACAGTGTAGCAAGAGAAGAAGAAATGATCGCAAAAGCAAAATTCCTTTTTTTCATAAACCCTCCACTAAAATCATATTCCATTTTTTATTCATGATATGTTGTGCAATCGATATTAATCGTAAAATCTATTTAAGATTGACTGATGTAAACTAGATCCTCCTTTAATTTGAGCTGGGTTTCTTCGAAAATGACCAATAAGGTATTTCCCCTAGAGTTACCTGTCCCTCCAGTTGACGTGATTCGGGTGCAACACCTTTTAGTGTTGACCCAATATCACTGATCAATTCACGAATCGCCGCATAATAAGCATGCCCCATGTCCGAAGTATTCAATTCACTGACGTCAACCACATCAATTCCACGGAAGATAAGAGGCGAACCACTTGAATCGCCCAATCGGCGGTAGCCGGAGTGTACTGCTTTACTAACATGCAGCGCTACATCCTGAGAGGCCATATAAACAGTTATGCGATCTGTAACTTTTTCCAGTCTTGGCAGCAACAGCCGATAAAATGTTTCGGTATCAATATCGGGCGCTGCTAGTACAACCTCTCTGAAAAGTCTATCCGAATCATTTTCGGGTCCGGCCATAATCAATGATGCGCTGCTGAACAAGTTGGTGCCCATTGAGTGGGCAAGAACGTGTACATTGTCAATTCCTGTCTGGACGACTGCAATGTCCAAAAACTCAACCAAGTCAGAAACAGCCCATTCTTTGTTTGTCCAAGCACGTGTGTACTGAGTTGGGGCTATGCTATCGCCTGAAGGCCAAGTAAATAACAGCGGGACGTAGTGAACGTCTTCAACGCTTAAATCGAATGCAATTTGTGCGGCTCGGCGGGCAGACTCTTCGAACGAATTATTGTACCCATGAACGTACAAGAGCATTCGCTGATCTTTAACTTCAGTTGCTGCCCTTTTTAAATCCCTAACAAATGTCTGTTGATCCAATAACTCCACTGCCTGTAACATGACATGTTGGTCTGGATTTTCACCCATTAACGAGAGTAATGAGGGCGATTCTAGTTTACCGGGCTTGTGGTTGGGTGGGATACTCACCCAAAGGCTGCCCAAGCGCAGAGTTCCACGATCATTTCCAAACCGGTCGCCAGGAGCGTCTTTACTGGGAACATAATTTCGATTACTACCAAAAAAAACGCGAACGCGCACATAGGCTTTTTCCGGTGAACTGCCTACGGCACCACGAAGACTAACTTTTGTGTTATTAATGTTGGCAGCTACTGATATTGATAAACTATTTGTTCCCCAAGACATGCCTTCTAAAGCTAGTAGTTGGTTCTCGATTTCAGTGTGCCTATTCATATCGTAAAAGAGTAAACGTTCCAAGGTATTGTCAGGCGACATACCTGAGCGAGCATTAGGGTTTGAGATAGAACTAAAGAAATCAGGATCAACTGGCCTTGACGAAGCAACTACTTTGATAGACTCCACACCATATTGATCTAGTTGGAAAGCAACCGGAAGCTGTTTAATTCGCTTATTACCACCGATTCGGCTAGCGTCTGCACCCATATCCGGAGTTGGATAAATCATCTTAATTTCACCAGAAGGTGATATATTTAGCAGGTACACATACTGGGGTTGTTCAGTACGATTATAAAGTCCAAATGTAAGTATATCTCCCACTTTGTATTGTTTTTTATCAAGATCAGATATAACCTTATCTTCTCCGACAATAAAGTTACCAAAGGCAAATTCTTGGCAACTTTCTTGAATAATAGGTTTACAAGAAGGTTGGCTTCGAAAGTGGGTAACACTCAGATCAACTGGTGATATAGATTCAGATGAACTTGTGAGCTGTAGAATAATTTTACGATCACGAATTTGAATTAAACGATCTTCAATTTGTTGCCGATTTATCTTCTTTCCATCCTGAAATGCCAATGGAAGATAGTTCACCATGGGTGTCTCATCCGCATTGAGTAACAGTAAACGTGGGGAGCCATCTTCTGTGAACTCAGGCAGTGAAAGAACTAAGTTGGCAGCGCTGCTCTGAGGTCGGATATCCAAGCCTAGGCTCTCGTCTATGCGGGTGTAGAAGAGAACTAAATCAGCCTGTTGCTGAGAGACTGTAAGTGCTACTCCCGGTGTTCCGGTAACTACTTCGCGAATTGAAATAATAACATCGTTATCTGAAGGAGTTGACTGGTCGCCAGATACAAACACCTTCAATGTAGTACGTGGAATGTTGAGTGATTCCTGAACCAGCTTATCACCAGGCTTGAACTTACCTTGTTTAACAAGCCCCTTAGCACTAAAAATATCCGTCTCGATAATTTCAATAAGGCCCTGATCACCTGCTTTTGAGTCCAGGGTAAATACTGAACCCTGTGTTAATCCATGCAGTACTCCTTTGTTTACGAGCACACGTTTGCCCTCTACACTGGAAACCCGGAACTTGCTAGGACGATGTGATACTTCTCCACCAAAAACATTTGAGCTGGTATCTCCACTGAAAGTTGGTGTTTGAGTAGCGCTGTATCTAATTTTCATCTGCGAGTATGTTCGGTTGAAAATCTGTTTCCAGCTGTCTTTAGGGTCTGCGTTAGACAGAGATTTGAGCCAGTGCCATGTAAAGAGCCCGTAGCTATTCTCAGAGAGTAAAAACTCGTAGGCTGAGCTTTTTGAGTCTGCGCTGCCAACGAGGATGGCGCCAGATTTATCTGGGCGGTCGAATGCTTGTATCCCCAGCGGGTGTAATCGGCTGTCATTCGGAGCCGCGCGTTGTAGAGGGCCAGTATCGCCACGATTGAGAGTACCTGTGCGAGCGCTGTCATTCACAATGACTACTTGAGCGGCCTTTGCATAAGCCGGTGCTAACCAGTGATCAATTTCATCGTCTAATAGATCAAAATTGTCCAATGTTTCCGTCAAGCCACTTCGAGACCCGAAAGTTACCCAAGTTTGGTCTAGCCCATTTCTTTCATCTCCGTTGAGATCAGGTGTATTTGAGCCATATCCCGAGTAGTGGATATACACTAGATCTTCTTTCTGAACCCGAGAACTGAGCCTCTTTAAAGCTTCAATTACCAATGTATGGGTAGCATTCTCGTCGAGTAGAAGCTTAATATTCTGCGGTCTAAAACCAAACTGCTCATGGAGAACCTGACGCATAGCCTGAATATCATTTTTGGCACCAGGTAGAGATGAAAGCTTGGAGTCTTCGTAATTTGATACACCGATCAGTAAGGCATGCTTGACCGGTTCAGCTAGAGTTGTGCTACTGAAACTCAACAGCAAAGCAGTAAATGCTGATATGCCGAGTGCATGTCTAATCCACATTCTTAATCCCTCAAACAGCTGGCTATCATGTTAAGATGGCCACGAATTCCTTTTTATACCGATAAATTTTAAAATTCTTGCTTCAGGCAATTTAGGTCGGCTATACGAGATTAGCAATAGGCTCAACATAAAAGTATTCCTTCACTTGCTCGGTACGGCGTTGAAGACGTCAGCATGGCTGTTCGCGTGTGCTTCGAATCATCTACATAGCGAATAGCAGTCGGACGAGTTATTGTCAAATCTGGTGTACGGCATCAGGCCGCATTCCTGTCTGATTGATCCTGTACTTGTTCGCCGTCCTTGAACGTCACGTCGTTGACCACGAGGGTCAGCAGGTTAAATCCCTTGATCCGCTTCCAGT
>JBLXDJ010000019.1:5952-14421 GCA_048264105.1 Oceanospirillum sp. | reverse complement strand
CTTCCACCTCTTTCTGGAACAGCGCACCGTCGATCATGGTGTGGGTGATGTTCGGGTTCAGCACCGCCATCAGGTTCAGCGCCTGCACCACATCCGGGCAGTTCTGGCACGACAGCGAGATGTAGGTCTCGAAGTGGAACTCGCCCTTCAGGTTGCGGATCTGTTCCTGCAGTGCGGCATCGGCCTTGGACGGATGACCACCGGCCTGCAGCAGTGCCAGCACCAGCGAGGTGAACTCGTGGCCCATGGGGATACCGGCAAAGTTCACCCGCGGTGCCTGACCGGCAGCGCCCACGGCCATGCTCGGTGCACGGCGGTCGTTGCCTGCCTTCACACTGATTTTGTCAGAGAGCTCGGCGATCTCATGCGTCAGATCCGCCAGCTCCTGAGACTTGGCGCTGTCATTGGTGGTCAGCGTCAGCTCGATCGGGGTAACAATGTTCTGCAGGTAGGTGTTCAACTGCTGCTTCAGATTCGTATCCAACATGTGCGTCATCTCTCGGTAAAGTTATGTGTTGCGACCTTCCGCCTGTCCTGTGGATCTCCTGTTCGGCGTTAGGCGCATTTCGAATATGAAGCTATGGTACCGAGAGGCTATGAATGTGTGAAATTAATCGTAGTTAATACGGTGATAGCTTTTATATATCAATTGGGCAGGCTGCAAATCCGACCGGCCAGCATCTGCATGCGCTTGGGCAGCACATAAATCAGCGGAAACGCGACCGGCCAGGCAATCAGAATCGCCGTGCCCCAACGTGACGAGAAGCCTTCGGTGAAACCGGTGTTGATGGCGGTGACCACAAACGTCATCAGCGTAACCATGACCATCGACATCAGCAGCGTGGTGACCAGACGGGTATAGCGTTGTGACAGCACAGTAAGCTCCTGCTTGGTAAAGTAAATGAACCGAGTTGATCAGTTACGGCGAGATTATTGCCTTGGATTATTTATTAGATGTTTTGCATATTCTAGTGTGAGTGACTGACAAATACAAAGCAGTTGGGCAGGGCGCAATGCGATAGAACTCTTTTAACGTGATTTACAGCTATTTACTATTCAATTTAATAATTACTAAAATGTATAGTAATGTATAGTAAGCCATCAACACAAAGGGTACATCATGGCCGATTCGTCACACGCCAACTGGCACTACGCCCGTACAGAGTTGGCAAACAAAATCCTGAAAGCCTTCAAAAACGGGCTTGCAGAGCGCTTTACCATCTTTGCACCGCGCAAGCGCGGCAAAACGGAATTTGTCCAGCGTGACATCGCGCCACTGGCGAAGGAACAGGGTATTTTGGTGGTCTATGTCGATTTCTGGCGCGACAAATCATCTCCGACCATGGCGTTTGCAACTGCTGTCATGGCAGCCCGCCGGGAGCAGGAAAGCTGGTTTACCCATTTGCTGAGCAGCACCAGTCTGAAAGCAACCCTCAAACTGTTTGGCAGCGACCTCACGCTTGAAGTCTCACCGCAACGAAAGCACGCCGAGAAGCAGGTTGTTGAAGCCGCATTCGAAGAGCTGGAGGCTACTAATAAACCGATACTGTTGCTTCTTGATGAAGTGCAGCACCTGGCAACGAATCCTGACTTCAGTGATTTTACCGCAGCCCTTCGCAGTTTCATGACTGCGCGTTCCGATGAGAAAATCAAAGGCATCTTTACCGGCTCCAGCCAGGAAGGGCTGGCTCAGCTGTTCAAACGCACCAAGGCCCCGTTCTACAACGCCAGCTCGACCCTGGATTTCCCCGATTTAGGGGAGGATTTCGTACGGTTTGAATTGGATGTATTCATGCGGGTGACTGGCGGTGCCAGGCTTGATCTTGTGCGTGCCAATGAAGTGTTCGAGTCCATGGCCCGGTCACCCGGACGTTTCACCGATCTGCTCAAAAGAATGGCACTTGAGGAGGTACACGACATCAACGCGGGTGTGGCACGTTTCCTTGATGCCCTGATTGAGGATGAGCATGAACAGTTCAGAGCGCTCTGGAATAACTTTCACCCCATGGACAGAGCCCTTTTAACAATGATTTCGCGTGGTGAATGTAAAGGTCTGTACAGTGAAAACTATAAGGCCCAGCTACAGATCCTGTACCCGGAGTTCGACACCAGAAAAAAATCTACTGTACAGAATGCTGTCACCCGCCTGAAAAATGATCCCGTGAATGCGATCTACAGCATCGAACATGGTGTATGGCGCTTCACCGATCCCGCATTTGAGCACTTTGTTCGAACCTTGGATCACTCTGCCGGTAGCGACGAGAATGAGATCGAATAGTCGACCTTGATTGGCAATCCCTCCGCTTTGCGTATACTCGGGAGAGTTAGTATGGAAGTGACAGCAACAAGGAACGGTTATGCCGAAGCACACCATCGCACATTACCACCGCAACGCCGGGCGTTTTCAGGCGCAATATGACTCGGTTGCGGCTGCAGATGTGCATGCCGACTGGGCATCGCTGCTGCAAGGGCGCACACCGGGGCGCGCGCTGGATGTGGGTGCCGGCAGTGGCCGGGATGCACTCTGGCTGGCGCAACAGGGCTGGCAGGTAACCGCCGTAGAACCGGCTCAGGGCCTGCGCGAACGGGGACAGCATGCCACCGGTGACCAGGTGCAATGGCTTGCTTCCCAACTGCCGCATTTGTCCGACCTTGATACACCCGCACAGGGCTACGACCTGATTCTGCTGTCCGCCGTCTGGATGCACCTCCCGCCCTCCGATCGCTCGCAGGCCTTCACTCGTCTGGTCGAACTGTTGTCCACCATCGGCCTGTTGATCATTACCTTGCGCTTTGGTCCCTCCGATCCCGAACGTCCCATGTACGCGGTCAGCGTGGATGAGCTGGCGCAACTGGCGCAGTCACAGGGTCTGGTGCTGTCGGTCCTCGGTGAAGGTGAAAGCCAGGATCAACTGGCCCGTGCCGAGGTGAGCTGGCAGACGGTCTGCCTGCACGCAGCCGGGAGCGAAAACGCATGAGTGCCAGCACTTATCTGATTACCGGCGGCAGCGACAACCAGCTGTTACCGGCACTGCGCCGTGCGCTGACCCATGCCACCGAGATCGAAATCGCCGTCTCCTTCATCCGTTCCACCGGGCTGAATCTGATCTTTGATGATCTGGTGGCGGCATTGCAGTCGGACGTGCGCGATGTGCGCCTGACCCTGCTGACCAGCGACTACATGTGCATCACCGACCCCAAAGCATTGAAAAAACTGATGCTGCTGGTAGAGCGGGGCGCCGATGTGCGTGTTTTTGAAACCGGCTCCAGCGAGAGTTTTCATCTCAAGGCCTACATCTTCGTGCGCTCTCAGCAGGGTGAGCTGATCAGCGCCGATGCCTTTGTCGGCTCCAGCAACATCAGCGCCAAGGCGCTTACCGATGGCCTGGAGTGGAACTACCATCTGGATTACCCCAACGAAGCGGATTCGCTCGCGGCCAAGCGCATCGAGGAAGTGCGTCAGCAGTTCGCCCAGCTGCTGCAACAGCCGCAGGTAAGGGCGCTGGAACATGACTGGATCGATGCCTACCAGCAGCGTTATCAACAGGCGCGCAAGGTCGTCCCCATCCAGACGGCCAAAGTGGATGAGCAGGAGCCAGAACCGGCCATCCCTACCCCCAAACCGCATCAGCAGGACGCCTTGCAGGCGTTGGCCAACAGCCGTGCGCGGGGTTTTTTCAAGGGCGTGGTCGTACTGGCCACTGGCATGGGTAAAACCTATCTGGCCGCCTTTGATGCCGCCCAGTTCGAGGCGGCGCGGGTGTTGTTTGTGGCCCACCGCGAAGAGATTCTGCTGCAGGCGGAAGAGAGCTTTTTGGCGATCCTGCCGCACAAGCGGGTGGGCCGTTACACCGGTAAGCAGAAAGACGACGAATGTGACCTGCTGTTTGCCTCGGTACAGACACTGGGGCGAGCGGCGCATCTGGAGCGCTTCAGGCCGGACACCTTCGATTACATTGTCGTGGACGAGTTTCACCACGCGGCTGCAGGAAGCTATCAACGTCTGCTGGAATACTTTCAGCCCAAATTCCTGCTCGGGCTGACGGCGACGCCTGACCGCACCGACGGCTCCGATATTCTGCGTTTGTGCGAGCAGAACCTGGTCTACCGCCGTGATCTCTATGACGGCATCAACGACTTGCAGCTGTGCCCGTTCAGTTACTACGGCATCTTCGACAGCGAAGTGGATTACACCCATATTCCCTGGCGCAATGGTCGCTTCGATCCCGACAAGTTATCCACACAGCTGGCCACCCGTGGCCGTGCCAAACATGCGCTGAAAGAGTGGCAGGCCAAGGCACAGGACCGTACCCTCGCGTTCTGCGCCTCGCGCCGTCATGCCGATTATATGGCGGACGCTTTCAACAAGGCCGGCATACGTGCAGCCAGCGTGCATACCGAGTCGGACCTGACCCGCTCCGAAGCACTGGAGCAACTGGGCAAGGGGCAGCTGCAGGTACTGTTTTCGGTGGACCTGTTCAACGAAGGGGTCGACCTGCCGCAGATCGATACCGTGATGATGCTGCGTCCCACCGAATCGAAGATTTTGTTTCTGCAGCAGCTTGGCCGTGGCCTGCGCCTGAGTGACGGCAAGGCGCGATTGGTGGTGCTGGATTTTGTCGGTAACCACCACAGTTTCCTCAACCGCCCCGAGATGCTGTTCGGCCCGGCCTTTGAGCGCAAGCCCACACGCAAGCAACTGATTGATGCCGCCCATAATCCCGCCGCCCTGCTGCCGGATGGCTGCTACGTCAACTATGATCTGGGCTTTATCGAGTTTCTGGACAGCCTGACGGGCGATCAGCTTGATGCCCAGTACACCAAGCTGAAACAGAGCCTCAAGCGTCGCCCCACGCTGACCGAGTTCTGGCACAGCGGCGCCAACCTGAGCAAACTGCGCAGTAACTATGGCTGCTGGTGGGAGTTTGTCGACGAGCAGGGCGACGCGAGCGCTGATGAGCTGCAGGTACTTGAACAACATGCCCAGTGGTTCCGTGATCTGACCATCACCCGAACCGCTAAATCCTATAAACTGGTGCTGCTGCAGACCCTGCTGGAGCAACAGGCGATCAGCCGTTCCGTGACACTGCAGCAGCTTGCTCGCTGGGCCAAAGACTGGTTCATGCAACATCCGCATTGGCAGACTGATTTGCCACCGAGCCTGCAGCCACTGGATCAGGTCAGCGATAGCCAATGGCTGAGTCACTGGCGCAAAATGCCGATTCATCACTGGTGTACCCCGGAGCAGGGCTCGAACATCGAATGGTTTGCCCAGGACGACTTGAACTTCCACTATCAGCACAGCCCGAATGCCGCCGACCTGCCCAGCTTCAATGCCATGACTGACGAGATACTGGCGTGGCGGCTGGATCATTACGCACAGAGCAAATTGCCCAGCCAGTCACCGACAGCGCCAGCCATCCCGCCAACCGCACAAACCGAAGAAGTGGCTCAACTGCCGTTCTTCCCCAATATCAAAATCGCCTGTGGATATTTCAAAACCGGCCATGCCGATGTGGAAGAACAACTGCCTGCCCCCAGCGGTTTTGGGCACTTATCCCCGGATCGTCATTTCATCGCCCGTGCCTCCGGCAACTCGATGAACGGCGGCAAAAACCCGATTTACGATGGTGACTATCTTCTGTTGGAGCAGGTCACGCCGAACAACGCGGGCAGCATCAGCAATCAAACCATGGCGATTGAACGTCAGGACGAAACCGGCAATAACCAGTATCTGCTGCGTAAGGTGCTGAAAAACAAGGACGGCAGCTACACCCTCAGGGCGAATAATCCGGATTACGTAGACTTGATTGCCGATGAGAGCATGGTGACGTTTGCGTGGTTTAAGGGGAAGGTGGACCCGCTGGAGTTGATGGTGGGCCGTGACTTTATGCGTGAGGAAATCCCGCCGTTGTTCGGTGTAGAGTTTAATCCGGGTAATTGGAATACCGGATACGTTGCACTCAAGGCGCCACAGGTTCAAATATTACTTGTGACGTTGAACAAGCAAGGAAAAGCCAGCGATCACCAGTATCATGACTACTTTATCGACGCTCAACACTTCCACTGGCAGTCGCAGAACAGCACCAGCCCCGAGAACAAACGCGGGCGCGAGATTATCGAACACCAACGCCTGGGAAGCCGTGTTTTCCTGTTTGTACGTGAACATAAGCTCAGTAATGGCAAAGCCGCGCCGTTCCATTTCTATGGCGAGGTAGACTATGTGAGCCATGAAGGCAGTAAACCGATGAGCGTGGTGTGGGAGTTGAAAAGCCCTGTGGCGGGATAAGTCGAAGCTTTAGTTACAATAAGGTAGAAGCAGATAAAATGAATAATGATGACTGCATTTATACATATACCCCTGATATGACAAGGCCGTTTTGCCCTGAGTGTGGTGGCTTCGTTGAACAGGAAACCAATACTCCGCATACCCCTTGGAAAGGTATATGTTCAAGTGGCCATGCCTTTATTTTCCAGCTTGAAGAGAAAAATGAAGCTGAGGCGGGGTAAAGAGGTCACTTCGCTTGCATTGAACCTTAGATTGGTGGTGTAGAGCGCGCTATTTAATCTAAAAATATCTGCTCACGGTGTCTTTGCATCAGCTCGGGATCAGGGCTAAACCGCTCTGGCATCACAATCTTTTGTCCTTCAACTGCCTTAAAAAACCGCTGCACGGCGGGTTCCGGCTGTTTGAGTTGTGCGGACAGCACCACCCTCCAGTCTTCATCAAACGTCATCAATCCCTGATCAAAGGCCCGATCATATAGCGCAGATAGGCAAAGTCCATTGCTGGGGTTGAGTCGGTTGGTTTTGTCTTGGCTCCAAGGGACGATATGGCTGGCGATCAGTAGGCGTGGTTCCGAGAGGCCGGTGATGCAGCAGCGGTGGTGATAACTCGACAGCACAGCACGGCGGAAAAATGACTGCTTGATACGTTGCTGTACGATTTGGCTGCGGGTCTCGCCGGTAAAGTCGTCTATCAGTGTTTCACTGGCGGTTTCGGTTTCAGTCGTACTGCCGGATGCCTGTTCAAGCTCGGCTCTGATCCGGCTGCTTTCCAGTACCAGTCCTTCCCAATCGGCATGAAACTCATCCCAGATGGCCCGATCCAGTTTTGAGGCACCTGTCAGACCTTTGCGGCCTGATGCGGTGATCGCCGGATCGAGACTGGCCAGATTGCACAGTTTCATTGCGACCGAGTTCGCCGAGCGGCCCATCAGGTTGGCCAGAGAAATAATCTCCGGGTTGCTACGGTGCAAACGTCCGTACGGGAGTTGGCAGTAAAGATGAAAGGCCAACTTTACGTCTTCCGGTGTCCATGCCTTCCTGGGTAGTGTCGTGCTGCTGGTCATGTGAGTTCGTCCTTGTCGTTAGACTTTGACTCTAATGCGCACGCCACAAAATGTCACCCTGAGCCGAATAGTTATACACACCCCAAAATAAGCTCTATCCTGTGTATATCTTTCGCTTACCAGCTTACACACAGACTAAGAAATCTTCCCGCCTGTGTAAAACAATCCCCAGTATCCCTGAATAGTTCTGTGCATAAGCTCGGCACAACAGGTCCACACTTATCTGCCAAGCCCCTACAGCATGGAGTTTTCAAAACTGATCAGTCGTTATCCAACGAGGTGAATAAAATCGGAGAAGACGCAGGTTTGCATCTGCTGATTGGCTTCCATGCCCTATTAATAACTATGTGGTGGCCTGTGTAGTATCCTGTTGATGGAGTTTTCCACTGCGCAAATTGTGAACATGCCGGTTGCGGTATTCGCAGACGCCGACGGTGATAAAGCCGCGGGTGTCGCGGTACATGTGGTTGATGCGGCCTTTCTGTTGTTCCAGTTGACGCATCAGGGTGGTAACAAGGGCAGGGGTGGTATGCATGGGAAGCTCCTTTTCGTATGCGGCAATCCTTGCCGGGCGGTGCGGTGACAGCTAGTACGTTTGATCAAGCGTTACGTGGGTGTGCCTGTTTTCAATTGCTTTTGGCTATCAGATTAAGAAAAACAATAAATTTCAATAAAAACCCGGCGCTGGCTAATCTAGCTCCATAGCCAACCTACAGGAGACAGACCATGGCCAATATCTTTCGTTTCATCTCTGTTGTCGCTCAGTCCCACTCTGTTCCGGCCGCTGGGGCCCAGATCAGCGCCAGTCCGGTCGGCATTCAGTGCCGCGGCGGTCAGTGCAACTACAGCAACAACTATTACGGCGATCAGGTGTGCCAGCCGAAGCGCCACTGAGCCGGTAACAGCCCGCAAGTTAGAGGCTTTGCGGCCTGTTTAAAAAATAAACGAAATAAAGCTTTGACGCGCCGGATAATAAGCGTACACTGCAATGGCTTGAGAGTAACACCTGCATTTATGCACCATTTCGAAGTCCTGCCTAATCGTATGTACCTCGTTCTGTTTTCATAAGTACCAGCATTACCTAAAGCATTATCGGAGCATGACCAGCATTTGGTTA
>JBLXDJ010000019.1:0-5942 GCA_048264105.1 Oceanospirillum sp. | reverse complement strand
GCAGAATGGCCCGGACGTTTTCGCCCATTTCAGCGCCATCTCCGGTTCAGGCTTCAAAACTCTGACCGAAGGCCAGCAGGTTCAGTTCACAGTTACTCAGGGCCAGAAAGGTCCTCAGGCTGAGAACATCGTCGCTATCTGAACCTCGAGTTCGATACGCGTAAAAAACGGGCCCTTGTGGCCCGTTTTTGGTTTCAGGGGCTGCAGTGCAAGCCACTACCCGCTAACATCCCGCTTTATGTCTCACACCTCTCCCGCCTGTACTATCCCGTGCGAACTGCGCGATTATCCCGAGTGGCATCATGGCCGCCAGATGTATTGTGTCTGGACACTGCCCGTGCGTGACCGACAGGTACTTGAGCGGCTGCAGGCCGCACAGCAGCAGCTTTCGCCCTGGTTGCATCAGGGGTACCGTCGGCAGGCCCATATCACGCTGTTTGTCTGTGGCTTTGATGCGCAGGTGCGGCACAGGGATGATGATTTCACACGGCAGATGCAACTGTTGCAGTGTGAGGCCATGGAAATGCTGGCACAGGCATCATTTTCCTTGAGTATCGGGGGGCTGGACAGCTTTGCCAGTGCGCCCTATTTGCGGGTGAGTGATCCCGATGCCGTATTGCCACGGCTGCGCGACGCGCTGCAACGCATCAGTCCCGAGATACGGCAGGCCGATTACGTGCCGCATCTGACCGTTGGTCTGTATCGGCAGGCTGTACCCTGGCCGCAGTTGCAGGCCAGGATCAGTGCATTTGATCATGCCGAGCCACTGACGCTGCAGGTCAGTGAGTTGCAGCTGTGCTGTTATCACGCCTCTGAGTTGTTTGGTCCACTGATACCGCTCAGGCGCATCCGTTTGCAGCCACATCCGGCGTGAGGTTGATGACTGGTCAGACCTCTGCCGTGATCACGCGGTTGCGTCCCGTCGTTTTGGCCTGATACAACGCCTTGTCGGCCCTGTGCAGCAGTTCGGCAGCGCTGTCGGGTTCGGCATGCAGCGTGCTGATACCGGCAGAGAGGGTAACAGGGCCCAGGTTCTCACCGGCATGGGCCGTTGCATGCTCCGCCATACGTTGACGCAGCTGCTCCGCTCGGGCTGTGCAGTCGTGCAGTTGTGCTGCCGGCATGACAACCACAAACTCCTCGCCGCCAAAGCGACAGATAATGTCGGTTTCCCGAAAGGTCGCCCGCAGCAATCGGGCAACACTTTTCAGCACCTCGTCACCGGCGGCATGCCCATAGGTATCGTTGAGTCGCTTGAAATGGTCGATATCACAGATCATGACCGTCAACGGGTTATGATTGCGATGCGCCAGGGCGACTTCGCGGGACAGCATCTCATCAAGGAAGCGCCGGTTATTTAGCCCGGTCAACGCATCTTCGTAGGAGAAGCGGCTCAGCGCCTGTTGCAGTACCACTCTGGACAGGGTCAGGTTGATCCGGTCGACAGCCCGCAGGAACAGGTTTTGCAGTGTTAACGGGTTCAGCTGCTCAAAATTGATATTGCGGCTATCGAGGTTGACCACCAGCATTCCGGTCAGTTGGCTGCCGTTGCGGGGGTCTTCATATTTGAGCTGAAAACAATGCCACTCGTTACCCTTGGGCAAGATGGGGTCGGTAAACGCCAGCTGTGCGGGCAGATCCGCTTGGCACCAGTGTGCCTCAAGCGTCCAGCTATCGTGACTGTTGCGATACAACCCGCCGGGAAGGGGTTCGCACAGATCCGGAAAGTGGGCTGCCATCCGCTCCCGGGCCTGCTCAACGGTGGTGCTCTGTTCCATCGCGGCAACCATCTCATCCAGCAGGGCGCGCTTGCGGTTGCCGAACTCAAGTGCTCGTACCCGATCCGCCTCGCGACGGGCCAGAATTTTCAGTTCCGAGGTTCGTTCGGCAACGCGGTTTTCCAGGGTTGCATTGAGTTGTGCCAGTGCCCGTTGGGTGCGCGCAAAATGTCGCAGAGACAGAAACACTATCGCCAGTGCAAACAGCAGTGAGCCCCAGCCAACCGGAACCCGGCTCCACTCCAGCCAGCTGTGCGCGATCGCCATCTCCAGCAGCAGCAACAGGGTCATCAGGGTCGTAGCAAGCAACATGATCCGCTGATCAATGGAGGCCTGCGGCAGCAGGCGCACGGTGCTCAGCAGCATGGCGGGTACCAGAAGGGCGAACAGTATATCGAACAGGGGATAGGTGTTGGCCAGACTGACAACACCGATCAGCGACAGTGACAGCGCTCCAATGAAATAGAACAGGAACAGCATCGCCAAACCGCGATAGACACGCTGCAGTCGACCAAACCATCCCTGCAGCATCAGTGCCAATGCAATCGGCAGCAGGTAGTAGCTGCCGGCGCCGGTGTAGTCCCACAGCAAGGGGTTATGCAACAGCAGTTGCTTGGCCTGACTGTTGCTGATGGCAAGACCGGCACTGGCCAATGCAAACAGGCTCAGCCCCAGCAGCGCCAGACGGTCGGTCTTGAACAGGGCAAACAGCAGGGCGAGGGCTGCAATCAACAGGCTGAACAGGGTGATGATCAGTTTATCGATCGAGGATTGAACGATCTGCTGATACAGCTCCAGCCGATCCATTACCTTGGCTTCCCCCCAGAGACCGATGTCCATGTAGTTGGAAAAAATCCGGAAGTGGATCGGCTTGCCGGCGGCATCGTCGGGCAGGGGGATCATGTGCCAGGGCCAGCCCTGAAAGCGGCCCCTGCCTTCGGCATCGAACTCGCCGTAGTGGTAGATGCGCTCACCCTCAAGGTAGACCTCGACAATAAGGTCAACGCTGAAGATGTAGATGACCGGATCATGCCAGTCCGCCTGAGGCACGGTGGTGCGATACCAGACATTCTGCCGGCCTGCGCGGTTGGGCGGGTTGGAAGGAAAGTCGATGGCCTGCCACTGTTCGGGTTCGTCCAGTTGTGTCCATACGGGCACTCCGTTGACGAAGGGGGAGTCGCCCCAGCGGTATTGCCAATGTTCAAAGTCGCTGGCGGCCTGAGCCTGATACGGCAGCAGGCAGAATGCGCAGAGTAAAACCATCAATAGCCGGGCGTTGACCCTCAGCAACAGGTCAGCCAGATGGGGGCGGGAGGTCGTCGAGGCATTCATCATGGGGCCTGCCCGTCGAGGGTAACTGAATAGAGACAGTATACCCGTGCAGGCCCGCTGTCGAGAGGCGAGTCAGCCGGAGGCAAGCACTTGGACCGTGCTCTGCAGCACCGGCGTAATGGGTGAGCTGAGTTTGAGGCTGAGCAGTTCGTCGGCACGGGTTCTGCCCAGCGTCAGTGCCGCGATCGGTTTGTCCCACTCCTGGGCGCGGCGGCAGAAACGGAAACCGGAATACACCATCAGCGATGAGCCGATCACCAGCAGGCCATCAGCCTGTTGCAGTGCGTCGAGCGCATCCGTTACCCGCTGTTTGGGTACATTATCGCCGAAGAACACTACATCCGGCTTCAAGATGCCGCCACAGTGCGGGCAGTCGGGAATGCGGAAGCCACTGAAATCCACCTCAAGATCCGCATCACCATCCGGGGCGGTTTCGGCACTGAAGTGGGTGAAAGTCGGGTTCAGATCGGCGCTTTGATGGTGCACCTCGTCACGGCTGCAACTGAAATCACAGCTCATGCAGATCACCCGATCAGAGCGGCCGTGCAGGTCGATCACCTTTTCGCTGCCGGCGCGCTGGTGCAGGCCGTCCACGTTCTGCGTCACCAGCAGGTCGATATGCCCCAGCTGCTCCAGTTGCGCCAGCGCATCATGGGCCGCATTGGGACGGGCATCACGCATCACCGGCCAGCCCACCAGACTGCGGCCCCAGTAACGCTTGCGGGTGTGCTCGCAGCGCATGAAGTCCGGGTGCTGTACCGGCTGCTTGCGTTTCCAGTCACCATTGCTGTCGCGGTAGTCGGGGATGCCGGAGTCGGTGCTGATACCGGCACCGGTCAGCACCAGCAGGCGCGGGTAGCGGTGGATAAAATCGGTCAGGGCGATATGTGGGTCAGTGTTCGGCATGTTCAGGTCCGGTTGGCATCAACGCTTGGTGTCTAGGTTGTGGCGATATTGTGGCGATGGGCCAGCTCGACAAAGGCGTTCAGGTAGTCAGTCTCCACATCCTCTTTACGCAGGCCAAGGAAAATCTGTTTGGCCACGCCGGATTTTCCCAGCTGCAGCGGGTGCAGCGGCAACCTTTGTTGGTACTCACTGACCAGCCAGCGCGGCAATGCGGCGACCCCACGACCGGCGGCCACCATCTGCAGCATGATGTCGGTGGTCTCGATCTGCTTGTGGCGGCGGGGCATGCAACCGGCCGGGGTCAGAAAGCGGTTGAAGATATCCAGCCGCTCGGGCTCTACCGGGTAGGTGATCAGGGTGTCGTTGAGCAGTTGTTTCGGTTCCACCTGATGCTGGCCGTGCAGGGGATGATCAGGACCGACTACCAGCACCTGTTCGTAATCGAATACCGGCTCGAAGATCAGGCCGCTGCGGTGCAGCGGGTCGGGTGTGACCAGCAGGTCGATCTCGTGGCCGTAGAGGGCGCCCATGCCGCCAAACTGAAATTTCTGCCGCACGTCCACATCCACATCGGGCCACTGCTGCAAGTAAGGGTTCACTATCTTCAGCAGCCACTGATAGCAGGGGTGGCACTCCATGCCGATACGCAGGGTGCCGCGCTGGCCGCTGGCAAACTGCTGCATCATCGCCTCGGCATGCTCGAACTGCGGCAACAGCCGTTCCGCCAGCCGCAGCAGATAGCGACCGGCCTGAGTCAGACGCAGGCGGCGGCCTTCTTTCTGCCACACGGCGGTGCCCAGCTGCTGCTCCAGCTTGCGCACCGAATGACTGAGGGCGGATTGGGTGAGGCACAGGGTATCGGCGGCAGCGGTGAGCGAACCCTGTTGGTCCACGGCACGCAGTATCATCAGGTGGTGGCGGTCGAGCATGTCAATCCATGATCAGAATTAATGGGTTGATGAGATAATGCCATTATTTTTCATCAATAATAAGGGCTAGCATCGTCTTCGAATTGAATTTTGGAGAGAGTCATGAGCCTTCAGCGACAGACAAAAAGCCTTCAGCCACAGAACAATAGCCATCAGCGACAGACAAAAAGCCGTCTACATAATCTGGGTTTTCCGCGCATCGGTGCGCGGCGAGAATTGAAGTTTGCCCAGGAAGCCTTCTGGAAAGGCGAGAAAAGCGAAGCCGAACTGCTGCAGACCGCCGCCGAGCTGCGGGCGCAGAACTGGAAACGTCAGGCGGGGCTCGATCTGATCCCGGTGGGGGATTTTTCCCTCTACGATCAGGTGCTGGACCTGAGCTTTACCCTTGGCAACCTGCCGGCCCGAGTGCAGGGGCTGCAAGGCTCGGAGCTGGATCAGTATTTTCGTGTCGCCCGTGGCCGCTCCGCCAATGACAGCGGCTGCAACTGTGTGCATGCCGGCGAGATGACCAAGTGGTTCGATACCAACTACCACTACATTGTGCCGGAGTTCAGTGCCGAGACCCGCTTCAGTCTGAATCCGAGTCGCCTGCTGGCGCAGGTCGAGGAAGCGCAGGCGCAGGGCCATAACGCCAAGCCGGTGCTGATCGGTCCGGTCACCTATCTGCTGCTGGGCAAGTCCAAGGACGAGACTAATCCGCTAAGTCTGCTGGCGCAGCTGTTGCCGGTCTATGCCGAACTGCTCGGGCTGCTGGCCGAGAAGGGGATCGAATGGGTGCAGATCGATGAGCCGACTCTGGTCACCGAGTTGGCACCGCAGTGGCAGGAAGCGTTCCGCACCGCCTATGCCGCGCTGGCCGACACTGGCGTGAAGCTGCTGCTGACCACCTATTTCGGGCAGTTGAAACAGAATCTTGAGCTGGCCTGCAGCCTGCCGGTTGATGGCCTGCACCTGGATGCGGTCAATGCCCGTGATGAAGTCGAGCCGGTGATTGAAC
>JBLXDJ010000018.1:0-15469 GCA_048264105.1 Oceanospirillum sp. | reverse complement strand
ACCTGGCCGAGAACGCTTTGGCCGGGCGTCATCCCAGTGAAAATGCTGACGGTACGCGGCTTGCCAAAGAGGAACGCCTGAATCAATTCTGGCAGGACAACCAGTCCGACATCGAAACGATGCTGGAGCATTATGAGAACCTGAAACAGGTGCCCGATCACTTGGGGGATTGGTTGGATCAACAGCAGATATCCCGCTCTGAAGCGGTTGATCAGGTCATTGAAATGCATCGTTACGCCGGGCTGGAAGGCGCTCGGGAACGCAGCGATGCATTGACCAATACAGCGGTATATCAACTGAACCGAGACGGTGCCGGCGGTCTGAGCGATGATCTGTCCAGTTTCATGGTGTTTAACGATGTCACTGCACACCATAAGGCCAATGATACATTCGACCCGCAGGCGTACGACGATCTGGCACACCGCTTGATCGAAATTGGCTTGAGAATCGGCGACGCGAATATGTTGAAAAATGCCGTTTCCGGTCAGCTGTATCACAGCGACAAACAGGCATTGATTCAGTCCTATCAAACCCTGTATCAGCCAATGAGAGATCAGTTTTACAGTGCCCTGTCGGACCTGGAGCCCGAGGTTAACCTTCAGGACCTGCTCGATAACATCAAACATGGTGATCCTGTTGGCCAACTGCCTGATGGCAGTCTGCATCCTCAACAGGATCGTCTGGAAGCCTTTGTGGCGCAACACAGCCTCAGCCTTGAATCCATCGCAAACAAGCAACTTCAGCTGGACGAATTTCCACGAAACCGTCTGGAATGGCAAAAAATCGAGGCCAATGGCCGGCGGGCCGAACAGCTGGTATATCAGCAATACGGCCTTGAGCCCTGGGAAAAGGGAGCGAACAGTCGCACCTTGCGTGAACTGTCCTGGCAGGGTGTCGACTACCTCAACAGCCAGCCCGATGATATCCGTCAGAACCTGATCAACGATGCCAAAGCGCGCCTGGAATCACTCATGCGACAGTTCATGTCGCTGCGCGAAGAGCATCCCGGCCTGACGATGACGCTGGAACAATTGATCGACAACTTCCGCTTCAACCGACCTGCCGGCCAGCTGGCTGAAGGCGGCCTGCCATCTGCACAGCAAGCGCTTGAGGCGTTTCTGAACGACAACGAGGCGCTGATTGTTGATTACATCGACTCCTCTTGGCTGCTTGGGAAGCAGGACAATCTGAGCCAGATCGACTACGCCCGCTGGATGGATTCAGAGCGCGCAAGCCGGTATGCGGACACTCTGCTCGATCTGATTGAGCAGAGCCGGAAGGTGGTGGGGCAGGGGGTTGTGTGATGACGGAGGGTATTCGTTTGGTGTGGGCAGTCAGCTGGCGCATTTGCGCACATTGCGGACATTGGCCGGAACTGATCATCTCTCGCTCAGTTCATGTCTCACCTTTTCATTTGAAGGCGATCTCGCCTGCGTTAGTGTGTCTTGGAAACTATAGTCAGATCAGTCTGTAGTGTAGTAACCCTTTATTCATGAATTTGTGTCCCTACTGGAACAACCGCTGCTTAAAATTACCAGAATCTCAGGGCTTCATTTTTGATCCTTTAGCATCAGGCTCTTGAGAAGGTCGGTAACTATAATGATAACGCACACTGTAACGAGTGTGGTGACATGATGGCACAGGCGTTATCGACCCGGGCAAATACACGGGTAGTGCTTCCGAACGCAACCGGCTCTGTTGGGTCGATCATCAACAGCCCCGTTGATTGTCATTATTCAGGATGAGGACTGACTGCTCAGCCAAGTATGGGGGGTTACAGAGGCGATGGCAGCTCGTGATGAATAACACTGAAGCACAGAAGGCGAAGCTCAACCCGTTTAGCTGGAATCTGGATACGGCTATCGTCGTGCTGGCGTTGACTGCCATCGCTGCGCATATGATGTTGCCCTTCAGTGCGGTCGGTCAGCCGCTGCTGCTATACTGGCCACGACATGAGTGGCCATTGCTGCTGGCATTGTTTTTCGGTGGTGTTCCTCTGTTACTGGTACTGTTAAAGCGTTTGCTCAAACGTGATTTTGGTGCCGATATTCTGGCCGGGGTGTCAATTTTTACGGCTATCCTCCTCGATGAATACCTGGCCGGCACACTGGTCGTGCTGATGCTCTCTGGTGGCCATGCGCTGGAAGAGTACGCCATGGGCAACGCCTCGGCAGTGTTGCAGGCTTTGGCAAGGCGTATGCCGGCAGGCGCATATCGAAGGCAGACAGGGCAACTTCAGGATGTTGCGCTGGAGGAAGTCGCGATTGGCGATCAGCTGGTGGTGTACCCACATGAGATCTGTCCGGTGGACGGGGTGGTCATTGAAGGGTACGGCAGCATGGATGAGTCCTACCTCACCGGCGAGCCCTATATTATTTCCAAGGCCCCCGGCTCGACAGTGCTGTCCGGCGCAATCAACGGCGATGCAGCGCTGACAATTCAGGCTGAGAAGCTGCCGGTGGACTCACGCTATGCGAAGATCATGCAGGTGATGCGACAGTCGGCGCAGCAGCGGCCACAGCTGCGCCGTCTTGGCGACAGGATCGGGGCAATTTATGCGCCTCTGGCAATTCTTATAGCGATAACAGCCTGGGTGCTGAGCGGTGATCCTGTGCGCTTTCTTGCCGTGCTGGTAGTAGCCACGCCCTGTCCGCTGCTGATCGGCATTCCGGTGGCGGTGATTGGTTCGGTCTCGCTGGCAGCCCGGCGCGGGATTATCATCAAAGACCCGCGTGTGCTGGAACAGATCGGTAACTGTTAGACCGCGATGTTTGATAAGACGGGGACGCTGACCTACGGTCGTCCGGCGCTGACTGAAGTCGTGCCTGCGCAAGGGTTGATGCGTACGGAACTGCTGGCGCTGGTGGCCAGTCTCGAGCGTTACTCACGCCATCCTCTGGCGGGTGCGGTGTTGGCAGCGGCGGAACAGGAAAAGCTGGCATTGGAGGAGCCCCAATCAGTCAGTGAAAAGCCGGGTGCGGGGTTGCAGGGGGAAGTGAACGGTCACCGTGTGCAGATCAGCAATCGCAAGAAGCTGTCCACTGTCATGCCGGAACTGTTAGCGCAACTGCCGGAACAGACTGGCGGTATGGAGTGCGTGATTTTGCGGGACGGTTTATATGCCGGATTATGTCGTTTTCGCGATGAGCCGCGCACGGAAGGGCGCACATTCATACACCATCTGCGTGATCCGCATGCGTTCAAGCACCTGATGCTGGTATCGGGTGATCGTGAATCAGAGGTGCGTTACCTGGCCAACAGAGTCGGGATTGATGAGGTTTACGCTGCTCAAAGCCCGGAGCAGAAACTGGCATTGGTTCGCGCTGAAACTGCGCGGGCCAATACAGTCTTTATGGGTGACGGTATCAATGATGCGCCAGCACTGACGGCTGCTACAGTCGGAATCGCCTTTGGCCAAGGCAGCGATATTACCGCCGAAGCGGCTGGTGCGGTGATCCTCGATAGCTCGCTGCTCAGGGTCGACGAATTACTGCATATCAGTCAGCGCATGCGCCGTATTGCCCTGCAAAGCGCCATTGGCGGGATGGTATTGAGCCTGATCGCCATGGCGGTTGCGGCTGAGGGCCACCTGTCACCCGTGGCAGGTGCTATCGTACAGGAGGTGATCGATGTGCTGGCGGTCAGTAACGCGCTGCGTGTGGCATTTGCGCCGCGTCAGCTGTCGGATGTCGATTGATGGAATAGTTGAGGCTCTTTTGAGCACAAAACAGACCTATGGTGACTGCACGTTCAGCTCTTACCGAAGGTTCAGCGCCGGAAAGCCCTCCAGCAGTTGGTCCACATGTGTCTGTAATAGGCATTCTGTTGTCCTTTCAACAGGTTGAGCAGAATGCAATTTGCACAGATATTTTTACACTCTCTATGCGAATTACCCCGGCATGGCCGGGGTATACCTTCCAAAAATTAGAACGGATAGTTCCGCGCCTCTGTTTGTATGCTTACCCACTGGGTTGTGGTGAACTCTTCAAGTGCCCAGTCTCCGTTAAAGCGTCCGATACCAGAGTTCTTTTCACCTCCGAACGGGATATTAGCCTCGTCAGCGATTGGGATATCATTAACATGGGCCATTCCTGACTGAATGCGACGTGCAAAACGCTCACCGCGTGCAAGATCTCCGGAGAATACAGCCGCAGTGAGTCCGAACTCAGTGTCGTTGGCCAGCTCTAGTGCATGTTCTGCGTCCCTCGCACGCTGTATTCCGACTATAGGACCAAATATCTCTTCCCGGGCTAGCGGCATGTCTGCATGGACGTCCCCGAACACGTGTGGTGGAAAGAGTTGCCCCTGTACTTCACCATCAAGCAGCAAACGTGCTCCCATGGTTTTGGCCTGTTCGACTTTTGCAACCAAACTCGCCAGCTGTTTTGAGTTAATAATGGGACCCACTGCCGTCGCAGGATCTTTGGGGTCACCCACCTGAAGCGTGCGAACATGTTCCACGAAACATGATACGAAGTCTGTGTAGAGCGGCTCTTCGACGATAATTCGGTTTATTGCCATGCAGATCTGGCCTTGATGAAGGAACTTACCGAATACGGATGCTTTGACTGCTTGATCCAAATCGGCATCAGCGAGTACAACAAATGGATTGTTGCCGCCGAGTTCGAGTGCCAAGTGCTTGAGGTGTGGGCCACTGCCAATTTGGCTGGCAATGGTCTGGCCAACTGGGGTTGATCCCGTGAAGGATATCAATGATGGCACTGGGTGCTGAACGAAGGGTTTGCCGATATCACGTCCCTCGCCAACCACGACGCTTAATACACCCGAGGGTAGTCCAGCCTCTTCAAATATCTTAGCGAGCAGAATACCGCCTGTGACCGGCGTATCGCTAGCAGGTTTAATAACCACGGCGTTGCCCAAAGCTAATGCCGGAGCAAGAGAGCGCTGTGTCAAATGGAAGGGAAAGTTCCAGGGGCTGATCAGACCAACGACTCCAAGCGGTTTGCGGTAGATCCGACTTTCTTTACCTGGCACGTCGGACTCAACGATTCGGCCGTGTATACGCCGCGGGAAGGAGGCTGCTTCAAGCGTTATCGTTTTAGCTGCGTGCAGTTCGATCTCTGCCTTTACACGGGTACTGCCGGACTCGCGTATAATCCAGTCTATTAACTCATCATGTCGCTCATCGAAGATTTGCGTAGCCCTTAATAGAACAGTAGAGCGTGCAGTGGGTCCTTGTGCAGCCCAGGCCGGCTGGGCCTCTGCCGCTTTGCTGTAAGCCTGGGCAAGATCGCTATCGTTCGCCAAGCTTATCTCGGTCAGTAATGTACCGTCATAAGGATCAGTGACACTCAGGTGACGATCAGAATTACCTCGACGCCACTCACCAGCGATATATTGAAGGTGTAGGTCAGTATAGGGTGTTGACATTATGCGGTCTCCATAACGCTCACTATCAAAAAGAGGGCGCGGTAAAAATCACTACCGCGCAACTCTATAGAGAGTATTAATTCAATAGCTGAATTTAAAAGGGGATATGTGGTGCCGACGCTGTCGACACAATAACTTTCAACATTACGAGATTATTGCAATGAAGATGCCTGCAATGATTCATTGACAGAGTCCGCTGGCTTAGACTGTTTTGTCAGCCGCATGAAACACATCACCACGAAGACGCAGATGCAGAGCGCACCCACACCTACGGCAGGATAGCCTACGGATTTCACCAGTGTGCCACCGACAAGCGGACCTGCCGCTGTTCCGACCATGATCGAAGCTGGGAAGGCAGCCAAAGCGCGCCCGCTGCGATCCAGGTCAGCAATGGCTCCGAACGCAAAGGTGTTCATGAAAATCATCAGTCCCGGCAGCGAAATCATCGCAATTACATAGACTGGGAAGCTGGTAGAGGTCATCAGGACAGCGACCATGATCGCGTGCAGAATCGGGGTTGCGAACAGTACCGTACGCGCTTTCACCCGGTGCTCCAGGTAAGCCGCCAGCAGCCCTGGCAGGACGCTAACAATTGCCATGGCCAATAGTGCATTGGCTATGTGTCCACGCGGAAAGCCGCTGTCGACGCCTACACGCTCCAGAAAGCTGTTTGACATGGCATGAGCCAGACACACAAGGGTAAAACCGGCCAAGCCGAACCAGACCGCACGCGGCATTGACCCAAGCTGATCCAGGTGCAGCTCGGATGTATCTGCATTCTGTGCTTGGGTTGGGAATGCAGATAGCATGATCAGTGCGGCAAACGCCATGACTGCACCAAACACCACAAAGAGTGTCGGACCGCCATGGTCAATCAGCAATCGGGGCACGAATGCCATGAAGATTACAGCAAACACGCCCATCGCAACGCCGGCGATGGCCATCAACCGGTGCGGCTGCTCACCCTGTGACATGGTGCCATGGGTTACACTCAAGCCGGCGCCGGTGGCAATGCCGCAGACAGCATGCAAGGCTATGAGCATGATCGGATCCCGCGTCGTTGAGGCGATGAAAAACCCCACGGCGGCAACCGAGAAACCGGATGTCGCAACTAAGCGCTTGGACACGCGATGAAAACGCGGTGCCAGCAGCACGCTGGCAACCACGATACCAGCTAGGAACAGAGTCGCCAGCCCGCCCGCTTGCTGCGGATCGAACTGATAGGTTTCGATCAGGACACCTACCCAGAGAGGTAGACCGATAAGGTCAACCATACCAGCACAATGACCTACGATGAGCGCCATGCGCCCGCGCCCCTTGTCGATGGAAGAAATTTTCATGTTGTGGCCCTTCTTATTGGTTATTATCCGCCTTGGAGAATGGTCTGGTTCTAATCCATGTGAATCAGTGGTTTAACAAGTCCCGGTTTACGCGCCATGAACTCTGCTATCGATGTTTCGATATGCTTGAAGGAAGTGGTCTCGGTGAAGATGGGGCTGGGATCAAGAACACCAGCCGCAATCATGTTTAACAACATGTCCATCTGTCCCAGGTCGCCCAGTCCAGTCCACAGCGCGATGTTCTTCTCCAGCATTGCAGTCAGGTTCATCTCAACCGGTGCACCCGGAATACCCACCATGGCCACCTTCGCGCCGATTGCTGCTGTGCCTTGCCAGGCGTTGATCGTGCCCGGCACGCCGGCGGCATCGACAATCGCTTCCACTCCACGGCCGGCGGTCAAGCTTTCAATGACGGCAACCACATCTTGATTTGCTGGGTTAATGACATGTGTAGCGCCCAGAGTACGTGCAAGTTCGAGCCGGTCGGTTACTGTATCCACGGCAATAACTTCGGTAACACCGGCCAGACGTGCTGTGTGTACCGCAGACAGACCCACAGGCCCCGCGCCGAATACCAGCAACCGCTGTCCGGGTGCCGTAACCGCATTTTTCACCGCAGACCATCCGGTTGAAAGGATATCGCCCACTGTGAGTGCCTGAGCATCAGTCACGTTGTCGGGTATTTTTGACACACAGGTATCGGCAAAGGGAACACGTACATATTCGGCCTGAGCACCGCCCAGATTGCCGAAGCGTTCGCCTGAGCCAAAAATGCCGCCGCGTTCACAGGCCTGGATCTGGCCCCTGCGACAGTTGTGGCAGTGACCGCACCAAGGGGCCGCCGGTGCCACCACTCGATCGCCTATCTTGAAGTTGCGCACATCGGCGCTGAGTTCATGTACCACCCCGACAAATTCGTGCCCAAGCGGGAATCCCCAAGGTGTATGCATGTGGCCTGCAAGGATATGAACATCAGAACCACACACGGTGGTTGTACTAACCTTGACGATGATATCGCCGGCCCCCTGCAACGTTGGCGCAGGGCCGTCTTTCAATTCATAGGTGTTAAGGTCGGAGACGTATACTTGTTTCATCATTACATCCTTTAACCAAACAAAATCATGCCAACAAGCGGGCGCTTGCGAGCAGTGCCAACGCCTGATCGGAAGCACCAACTGTGCTGGCAGTGTGAGTGCAGGTGTAGGCCAGCACGATGCCACTATCGGGATCAGCCGCCACGACTGAACCGCCTGCACCTTGATGACCGAAAGAACGCCCACCGAAGTAAGGGCAGAAGCCGTGCGCAAGCTCTACACCTGAGCCGTAGCAACTGACATGCGCTAGGGCACGATCCATGCCATGGCGACGCTCGCGGATCATGGCATCCAGATCGGACCTGGCCAGTAGCGGTTGGCTGACGCCGAAACCCAGCGCCGCATTGAGGATGCGCCCCAACGCACGGGCGGAGCTGACGCCTGAAAGTGCCGGCCAATCCGCCTGCTGTACCCGAGGGTCAGTGAAGAAACCGGGGCCATTCTGAATGATCGGCGCAAAGGACCCGTCCGGTATTGCTTGTCCGCTGGCAAAGGCGCCGGCCTGGGCTTCGGTGAGAATTGGCGGGTCAAAGGTGAGCTTGGCCAGGTTGGGCAGGATGGCATCCGGCGCGCCGAACCAGAACCCTGTACCGGCGGCAAACTCCAGCGGCGCGGTAATGTGTTCAGCCACATAATCCTGTAACCGCACCTTGGCAGCATGTTCAAATACACCCGCCATCAGAGCGCCGAAAGTGAATGCATGGTAGCCATGCTCGCTGCCTGGCTCCCAGAACGGGTCTTGCTGCGCAACCTCCGTTTGCAACACGCCGGCCAACCAGTCCTCGGTGGTCAGCGGACGGCTGATGCCACACAGACCGCTGCTGTGCTCAAGCACCATGCGAGCCGTGATGCTGCGTGTCGCCGGACGATCAAAGGCAGGCCAGTAGGATGCCAGAGGCGCGTCCAGATCCAGTACTTTGGCTGCATAGGCATGGGCCGCCGCAAGCGCCACCACGAGCTTGGAAACCGAAAATACCTGCACGGGGGTATCTTCAGTCATCGTTCCACCAGCTAAGTCCACTAAAGTTTCGCCACGGCGCGATACAAACAATTGCGCGCCACCGGGTGTGCGTGTCAAGCAACGTGAAAAAACTTCGCGCAGTTCGACACCCTCAGGGCTGTGGCTGCCGCTGACGGTTGCTACTGGTGGCAGTTGGGGTTGAGACATGGGTCGACTCCTCAATCGTTGTTCAATGGCACAGGGCGTTCAGGCCGTGGCACGCTGTTTCTCGACACGGGGATCAGCATAGAAGCCGGGCTTTTCATGACGCGGCATGGGAATGCCGAAGCGTGTTTCCAGTTCGTCAATCATGTCGTTGAGCAGCTGTACGTTTACCTGGTTGGCGTTGCGACGCACCTCCAGGAAGGGGAAGTCACCGTGCAGATCGGGCTGATATTCATTGCGCACCTTGGCCATTGTCTCCTTGCCCTTGCCTGTCAGCGTAGCGACAGCATCGGCCACGATAACCTGCGCCATCTGGTCAAACACAGTCCAGGCATCGGCACGGCTTGGGTGCAGTACCCCTACGCCATAGAGATTGGGCACCTTAGGTGCAATTGCTCCGAGGTGAAACACTGGATGCCCCTGGTCATAATCAACAATGCCTTCTTCGAGCCAGGGAATTTCAATGTCGTAGCCGGTGCAGAACAGCACCAAGTCGATCTTTTCAATGCGACCATCGACAAACTCGACCGTATCTTCATGAAAACGCTTAACATTGGGCCGGTGATTGAGAATGCCGTGGTTGAAGCAGTGCAGAATCACATCGTTCACGATCGGCTGGGTAGACCCCAGTGGTTGATCTGGAACCGGCAGGCCATAACGGCTCAAATCACCTACTGTGGCCAGGGTCAGTTCTACCAGTTCCTGCTGCGACAACTCGCCACTGACTCCCGGTACCGGCGGCAGAGGGATACGTCCATCCAGCAGGTCGGGCGTGGGGATTCCGAATACTTGTTTGGGCAGGAAATGGTAAGCACGGCGTGTTGAAAGAAACGCTTTGTCGGCATGCTCGGCCGCATCGACAGCAATATCGACACCACTGTTACCGGCACCTACTACCAGCACACGTTTACCATGGAATTGGCTAGGCGATTTGTACTGGTTGCCTGGCAGTATCTGCCCCTTGAACTGATCCATACCCGGAAATTCGGGTACGTAGGGTTTCCACTGCTGACCACTGGCATAGACAACGCCGCGGTAGATACGGCTTTCGCCATCATCAGTGGTTACCTCCCAAGCATCGACACCAGCGGTTTGAATCGGTACTGCATTGGTGACGCTGGTGTTGAAACGAGTACGCTCATAGATGCCGTAATCACGCGCCATCTGGCGAATGTATTTCAGTACCAGTCGCCAAGAAGGGTAGGTCGGGTAATCATCTGGCATGGGGTAATCGACGAAACCACCCAGTTGCTTGCTGGTGATGAAATGGCAGGTTTCGTACATCGGTGAGCCGGGGTTAGCCATGTCCCAGATACCGCCCACATCGCTGTGGCGCTCCACCAGCTCTACATCAACACCAGCACGCAAGAGCGCGCGGGCTGCGACCAGGCCCATGGGGCCTGCGCCAACAACAAGGTATCGGGTGGGTGCGTTGGACGATTGAATTGCACTCATAGTTATCTCCTGGCGCTTAACCAATAAGTCTGTTTTTTGTATTTTTTGTGTAGGCGCGCCTATGCGACGCGCCCCAAGAGTCAGAACGGCAGTGCCACCTTGACCTTCAAACCACCACCTTCGGCCCGATTGCGCACTCCGAATTCTTCCTCGTACTTGACGGTCATGAACCAGTCACCGCCGTCATATTTCACCGAGGGGCCGATCGACATAGCCCGGCCGCGGTTATCCGCAACAGTGTTTCCGCCCTGTTTGTCCGAAGTGGTCTGCTGGTAAACATAGCCTGCGACGCCGGCGGTCCAGCCGTTACCGAACCCCCAGCCGAGGGCGTAGTCGGCATGCAGCTCCTGTCCAGAACGGTAATCGGTGTCCTTGTTGCGGGCGTTGAAGTCATACATCAGCTTGAGATCGGCATTGAAGCCTTGTGGCTGCATGTAGGTCAGTGATAGCACCGGCTGGAAGTTCCAGTAGTTGCGGCCAATATTGGCAAGGTCATCCTTGTCATAGCGACCGGTCGGCGCGGTGATATCAAGACCTACTGCATAGTGGAACTTCTGTGATACGTGATAGCCCAGTGTCGGGCCGAACGTAATGTCTCCAAGGCCGGATTTCGACTGGGAAAAAGGCCCTGCTTCAATGGATACATCGACCAGCGGTGCGATGGCATGGAAGGCGAACTGCCCACCCAGAAACTGCATGTCACTGACCCATGCAACTCGCGGTGCTATGGCAGAGGCTTCCACCTTGAAGTCCACCGGTAGCTTGTCGCCATTGTTATCACGCAGCGTATCGGCTCGATAATGCGAACCGTAGAGCAAGAAATAGGTTCCTGGCGGGGGCACGGCGCCGATGACGAAGTTTTCGATGCCGTGGTTGTAGATACTGCCACCACCCTCGGTCGCCATGGTTGGTGCAGCAGCGACAGCTGCAAATGCCAGAGTGGCAAACTGAAAGTGACGCTTGAATAGCATGTCTTTCTTGTTGTTATGGATGTGCATGGAGCGGTCTCCGATCTTTGCCTTAGCGCTGGCTGCGGCAAAACTTGTCAATACAGTTGAAACCGAAATGAAAAATCAGTAGCCGTGCATTTCGCACTGAACATGGGAGAACATGCCCCCATCCACGGGAATATTGCTGCCTCTGATCCAGCCGGAGCCATCGGACATGAGGAAGGCCACAACGGGCGCGATATCGGCAGGTGTACCGGGCCGATCCATGATCCGCATGTCTTCTTCGGCACGCTCACCGAGGGTTTCGAGGAAGTCCTTGAGAATGGGAGTATCAACGGGGCCCGGGCTGATACTGTTCATGCGAATGCCGCGATCACGCCAAGTCCAGCGGTTCTGCATGGTCCACACGATCAGTGCTTCTTTGGAGAAGAAGTAGCTGCGCGGCCCCTCAAGCGAATACTGTTTGCAGAAGCTGCCGATATCGTCGAACCCCAGCTCTGCGCTGGCGTTGATCGGCTCCTGAGCCTCAGGCCAGCCCAAGCCCGCCAATGATGCGATGTTGACGATCGAAGCGCCTTTGGCCAGCTGGGGCACCAGTGAATGTGTGAGATATTTCAAGCCAACCAGATTGACGGCGATGACCGCTTCGGCAGGCAGTGTAGGCGGAAGACCGGCAACATTGGCCAAACCATCAATTCCATCTGGCAAGCGTTCGACGAGCTGGTCGATCGATGCTTGTTTGGACAGGTCAGCCTGAATGAATTCGCCAACCGGATTGGCTGGGCGATTGATGTCAACGGATATGACGTTTGCACCCTGTGCCGCCAGATAAGACGCAGTCTCGGCACCAACACCGGATGCAGCACCCGTAACGATGACGGTTTTGTTGTTTAGCATGGTTAATCCCTTTGGGTTAAGGCGTATTGTTTTTATCCCATTAGCCATAAAGCAAAACAGGTGCCAACTTTGAAAAAACCAATTAGTTCATTATAAACAATGAGTTATATGAAAATCACACACATATGTAGAGGATTAAATGTTATTTGCATAATCAAAATTAGATGATTAAAGTTTCATCTATAACAATTATTAATTGACTCTAATGAAGGTTTCATATGACAGGCACCAGGCCATCTTCTAGCCAGCATCAGGCACAATCCGGTACCAATGTGGAAATCGATGAAAGAACGGCACCTGCACTGCGTGACCTTGCCGAAACTCTGTTGTTTTCACCTAATGATGGCCGCATCTGGTTTGGTGAACAGCGTCTGGTCATGCTTCACTCAGCTGCTCTTGGCGTATTAAGACGCGAACTGATCGCCTGCATGGGGCAGGAACAAGCGCGTTCAATACTTACACGTGTGGCCTACAGTACAGGCACGCGCGAAGCTGAGCGGATGCGGCAAGTGAAGCCAGATAGTGACTTGGCCGATATTTTTTCCACAGGTGCCCGTATTCTTCGTCTTGCGGGTCTGATTAGGCCAGAGACAGAGCACTTCGAATTTGATATCGATCGCGGCAATTTTTTTGCCGAACTACATCTGCGTGATTCACATGAAGACGATGAGCAAATAGCCAACTATGGAATCGGTAATGAACCGGCTTGCTGGATGCAAATAGGCTACGCTAGCGGCTATGCTAGTGCCTTTATGGGCAAGATGATTGTGTATCGAGAACTGGACTGCCGTTCCAGTGGCGCAGAGTTCTGTCGTTTTGTAGGACGCCCTGTTGAAGAATGGGACAACGTAGAAGAAGACCTGCGCTATTTACAACCACAGACTTCCGCCAACCTGATTAGGCGTACGCTAGTCCCAGTAGAGGCAGATATCAGCCAACTGCCAACTGCCAGCGCTAGAGCCGTCGAGGCAGAAGATCCTGACCCTTTAACGTTGGATTTAATCGGTATTTCCACCGCTTTCAGCACCGCGCGTCATCTTATTGAACGTGTCGCCCCCACCCAGGCCACGGTTCTGTTTACCGGGGCCTCAGGTGTCGGCAAGGAGCGTTTCGCACAGGCACTGCACGCCATCAGCCCGCGCGCTCGGGAGCCTTTTATTGCCATCAACTGTGCGGCCATTCCGGACACCCTCATAGAGTCCGAACTGTTTGGGGTAGAACGCGGTGCCTTTACCGGCGCATCCACCTCCCGCCCCGGTCGCTTCGAGCGCGCCGAAAATGGCACGCTGTTTCTGGATGAAATCGCTTCACTAAGCTTCGTGGCACAGGGAAAACTGCTACGTGCACTTCAGGAGCGGCGAATCGAGCGAGTCGGTGGCACAAAGGTTATACCTGTCAACGTGCGGGTCGTGGCAGCAACCAACGTGGATCTACGAGACGAAGTAGCTGCGGGCCGCTTCCGAGAAGACCTGTACTTCCGCCTGAATGTCTTTCCCATCACCTTGCCACCACTCAAGGAGCGGCGCGACGATATCCCTCTACTGATGGAAGCCTTTCGTAAGCAGTTCAGTGATCTGTATCAGCGCAAGATCCCAGGCTTTACCCCCCGGGCCGTCAAAACACTGTTGCAATACGAATTTCCCGGCAACATTCGAGAATTGCAAAACCTCGTCGAACGGGGAGTAATAATGGCTAATCCCGGTGAGCCAATTGATGTCCACCACATGTTCCGCGCCGGTGAACTGAACGGAACAGCTACGGCTCTTGCTTTGGGTGAAAGCGGACGTCTGACCAGCCTGACAGCAACCAATCAAAATGAAGCTACGACTCAGCCAGAAATGCAGCAATATCGGCAGGCTGAGGCTGAGGCTGAGACTGAGGCTGAACGCGTTAACAGCGACGAGGTGCTCAGCTACCGTCAGGCGCTAGCGGCCAACCGCTATAATGTGTCCGCCGCCGCCCGTGAGTTGGGCTTGACGCGGGCGCAACTGGCGTACCGACTGAAGCGATTTGGTCTCCTTTGACGCATTTGTATGATATGCAAACTGCCACATAATGTACGCTTTCGCCCAACCCTCAGAGTTCTGGGCACTTGAATGTTTGTCGAAACGCCAAGCAGCTCTTTCGCGCACAGAGCGGAAGTTGGCTAGGCTAGCATCTTACTGCCGCTGTTGCCCCTAGGCTGACATCTCCCGGGGTCAGTAGCCTCCTTTTTGAGGCATGGGTGCCGCTATAACAGGAGAGGCAACTCACCCATAGACAAGAATTATCCGTGCAAGATTGGCTTCTTTTTGGGGGGCATTGTGAGCCACGAGCCTACTTCATAGTGCGTGAGCGTTTGAATGCCCTTTTGTCAAGGAAGGAAATCTGTTAGAAATACATCATGTAGTGTTGGAAAGTTAACTTTACACCATATATAGTGCTATTGAGTGTTGAGGTCAGAGGCCTTGCAATGGCGGGCGGGATTCAAAAAAATCGTGCGTACCGTTGTAAGGATCATTTATTGATCTTTCAACACCAACTTGATGGGCTTGATGTCAGTGCCGATACAGCGTGTGTGCTGAAAGGGATTACAAAGGCGCTTTTGGCTCAGAAATACAGACTTTACCCGCTGTATTAATTGTGCCTTTTGGAGGGACGCATGACCGTACAACAGGAGTTTATTTGTTTTAACGATCGGATCAAGCTGAGTCGCCTCGATGAGGCCTACACTAAAGCACGTACAAAAGACGACAGCATTACATCAGCCATAAAAGAGGCATTCAAAGAAGAGGGCTACAAGGTCATCGATGACTTCCTTCAAGGTTCCCTTTCTACAGATACCGGCATTCTGAAAAAGGATGGTGATTTTGATATCGATCGTGCACTTGTGATTGATGCGGACGAGGCGCCTGATAACCCGGTTGACCCTAAAAAAGTAGTACTACGTGTGCTGGAAAAACGAGGCTTCAAAAACGCGAAGATTAAAAAGCCTTGTATCACTGCGGACTATCTTAGCGAGAATCTTCACATTGACTTCACGGTGTATAGAAGATCAGGAGGAACTATTTACCAGCTCGCAGTCGGTAAGTATGGTTCAGACGAGCAGAATCGGGAGTGGTCGGATTCTGACCCGAAGGGGCTAAAAATCTGGATCAAGGATAAGAGTAACTACGGAGCGTCATCTGACCTCAAACA
>JBLXDJ010000017.1:0-17436 GCA_048264105.1 Oceanospirillum sp. | reverse complement strand
AGAGCAGCCGCATTGACACGCCGCGCCCCTTTCCCTACATGGAAACCCGCGACCCGCGTGACTATTCACGCCTGCTCAGCCAGAAAAGCGGCAAACCGATCATCACCTACAAAAGCGTTGCCCAACGTGACCGCGCCGATTTTGAACACTGGCTGGAACAAAGCTGGAATGAGTACGGTGTGCGCAACCTGGTACTGGTGGGTAGCCCCTCATCTGAAGGCGACATCAAGCTGTCACTGAGTGAGGCCTATACCGCCCTGCAGGAACACCAGCACCCGTTTCATCTGGGCGGTGTGACCATCGCCGAACGCCACGCGGTAAAAGGCAACGAGCATGAACGCCTGCTGGGCAAGATGAGTAACGGCTGTGAATTTTTTGTATCGCAGGCTGTATACAATGCACAGGCTACCATCGACCTGCTCACCTCCTATGCCCGCAGCTGCAAGGAAAAGGGCCTGACACCACAGCGGATCATTCTGACATTCACCCCCTGCGGCAGTGCCAAAACGCTGGAGTTTATGCAGTGGCTGGGCATCTCGGTTCCAGAAGCCACCCGCTACCGCATTCTGGATGCGGAAAAGCCGCTGGCGGAATCGATTCGTATCTGCCAGAACAACTTGGAACAGATACTGGACGCCTGCCTGCCGCTAGGCCTGCCGATCGGGTTGAATATAGAAAGCCTGACCAACCGCAAGGCCGAAATCGATGCCTCAATCCAGCTGTATCAGTTGCTCAAGGCTACCCTCGACCTGAGACTGGCCGAACGGCACCTGGCTCAGGGCTGAAAGAAAAACGGGCCAGTATGCCATGCAGACTGGCCCGCTGGCTGACATTACCCGCCCGACAGCTTGACAACATAGCCTTCCGCTTCAAGCATCGTTTTAAGGCTTTCGCGGTGGTCTCCCTGTATTTCAACGACACCCTCTTTCACCGACCCTCCCGTTCCGCACTTTTGCTTCAGCTTTTTAGACAGAGCTTTCAGTTTGTCTGCAGGCAAAGGGATACCGGTCACGGTCGTAACCCCTTTCCCCTTACGTCCACTGGTCTCACGCCTGATTCGAACAATACCATCAAGCGCTTCCAGCCGCGCCAACTCTGCAGCCTCCACACAGCGGCAAGCATCTTGTGGCTCACCACAACCCGAGCAGTGCTTGCCATTTTCTGTTGAATACACTAACCCCGACAACTGATCACGCAAACTCGCCATATACAACTATTCCTGCACCACCACCGTTACACCTTTTTCCTCTGCCTCGTCCAAGGCCTTTAAAGACTCCTGCGCCATCCTGTACTGTTCTGGCTTCCAGATGATCAGGTTACGGTCATAATCAACGTCATATTTGACCTGTCGAAGAAAGTCCATTCCCAAGAGCCCGTCATATCCGCTTATTCCCTCATGCTCCAAAGCACTCACAACGGCAGGCGCCAAGGTGTAAGGCCCTATCAGCATGCTTTTGAATGTTACCAGATGAGTATTGACCATACTGCCATCAGCAACTTTTGCAGGCCCTGATGGCATGCGTGGCATTTTAAGATACGCAATGGCGTTATTGTGAATAACCGTTCGAGACGCCCCTGTATCAAGCACAAGATTAAGCGGCAGCACTTTGGCGCCATAACGCACGCTGACCGGCAGCAACACCCTGTTACCCTGAATGCTCACCGGGGTTTCAAGCGATCGCATTGTACTCTGCAACTCCGCGCGTTGCTCTTCAGGCGTCATATCTTCAAACTTTTTCTCTTCCAGCTTCTCACTGACTATCGCACTCTTTGAGCCCATTTTTCTGAGCTGGTCACGAAACTGTTCGGGCACCTCAGTCATACGGTCCACATACACTCGCTTGCCGCTTTCATCCTGATAGTGGTACACCTCTGCCCTCACAGGCGTTGACAGCGCCAGAGAGCACCCCAGGACAGCGACCCCGAACTTCCATACCGACATATGAACCTCCTTTATTCAACACCAGGGCTTTCATGACTGGTAATTTGGACTACTATATTGTAGAAATAGTGCAAAGAGTATACACATCAATCTGGTGTGTAGAATGAAACAGGTCAAGGATGACAGCATGTTTTTAACGTTGATCTCCAACAAACAAACCCCAACAGAGCCATGGCAGCGGCCTTGTAATCAGCTATGATTAGCCTGATAACACTTGAACCGAGGCCACAGCCAATGTCTGTTGATCGCTGCGCGCAAAGCCATCCGCGACCGTTACAAGCGCAAACCGGCCTGTCGCTGATTGAGCTGATGATTACGCTCGCCATCTTGGCCATACTGCTCACCGTTGGCATCCCCTCGTTCCAGTCCACTGCGGCCAAAAACCGGCTGGCAACGTCTGCAAGCCAGTTCCAGGGCGCCTTGGCACTTGCCCGTACCGAAGCTATCCGCCGCGGTACCCGTGTCACAGTATGTGTTCGCAGCGGCAACGCCTGCATTAACAATGCTGCCAGAGAATGGGCAAACGGGTGGATTGTATTTGAAGACGGGTCAGACGCAGCAGCAGGTGAAGCAGCCGGCACCATTGATGCCAACGATGATGTCATCCGCCGCTACGATGCATTGCCTGATGACTTGGTACTGGCTGGTAACGGCAATGTCACTTGGTACGTTTCCTACGTACCGTCTGGTCAGACTCGAACCACCGGTGGCGGGATGCAAATCGGTACAATCCGCGCTTGCACCAAGTCCGCCGCCGTTGGCAACGACTACCGCTCAAAAGATCTGGCCATAAACGCCAGTGGTCGGGTGGCGGTTTCGGTAACAGCGGGCATCGCCTCTGATTGTCCTGATCCATAATAGCCCGTTAAAAGGCCCGGGAGTCACAAGAATGTTAAACGTCAATCACTTGCGACACACTCAGTCCGGCGTTTCACTGCTGGAGGTGTTGATTTCGCTGGTTGTACTGACTGTTGGACTGCTTGGCATGGCCGCACTGCAAACCAGCGCCCTACAGAACAACCAAAGCAGTTTCCTCCGAACTCAAGCCGTTATCATGAGCTACTATGCGATGGATGCCATGCGGGTAGACTATGACAATGCCGTGGGCGGCGATTACGACCTCAATAAAACCTGCCAGGTCCCTGCTGCGTCCACATCCCTGGCCAGCAAGTTTCATCATGACTGGATACAGTCCCTGCAAGACAATCTGGGCGCCGGTGCCTGTGGGGCTATCAATTGCGCGTCTGCCGACTGTGTCGTTCAGGTCTGGTGGGCAGAAGGCCGTGCCACTGGTGGACAAGCCGAGCAAGAGCTGCAAACAGGGGCAAAATTATGATGACCCGCAATTATTACAGGAAACAACAGGGCCTTACCCTGATCGAGCTTATGATCTCGATTTTGTTGGGGCTTATTATTCTCGGCGGAGTCGTTACCATCTTTGTCGCCAACCTCACATCCTATCGCACCAGCGAAGACCTTGCCCGCATGCAGGAAAATGCACGCATCGCCTTTGAATTGATGGCACGCGAAGTACGCGAGGCAGGTGGTAACGCCTGTGGTACACGCCTGGTATCAAACGTCGTCAACAACGCTTCATCAAACTGGTGGTCAGACTGGGGCGAGCCCATCATTGGCTATGCGTCTGACGATGATTCCGCCTACTCATCCTTCAAGGCATTTGGCACTGGTGACGCACAGCGCGTCGATGGCACTGAGGCCTTTCTGGTGCGAACCGGCTCGCTGGATACAGGCGTTACCATCAACACGCACAATGAGAATGCGGCCAATTTCAAGGTAAACACCACCGCGCACGGTCTCCAAGACGGTGAAATAGTTATGGTGTGCGACCCCCGAACGGCCGCAATTCTGCAAGTCAGCAGTGCCAGCAATACAAACGTCACCATTCGATACAACACCGGTACAGGAACCCCCGGCAACTGCAGTAAAGGTTTAGGTTACCCGGAGGACTGCAGCTCAACCAACGGAAACGTCAAAACCTTCGATGAAGGTGGCTATATCGCCAAACTTTCATCGGCTTTTTGGTACATCGGCAATAACCCACGAGGTGGGCGGTCACTTTACCGTACCAGCATAACCGGCAACCCGACGGCCAGCACAGTTGAGATTGCCGAAGGCGTTTACGACATGGAAGTGGCCTACCTTGAAGCGGGTTCCGATGCATTTGTCGGACCTGCAACCGTTGCAGACTGGGGCACTGTCACTGCCGTTCGTATCACGCTGGATCTTGAAAGTATTGAAGAAACCGGAACTGACGGGAACACCCTCAAGCGTCAGCTTATTTATGTTATCGGCCTGAGAAATCAGGAGTACTTGAATGGATAAATTCAACACAGTTGCACACGCTGAATCGCAGCGCGGGGCAACCCTGATCATCGCCTTAATATTGCTGCTGATCATAACAATGGTCGCGCTATCCGGTGTTGAAACCGTCACGCTGGAAGAAAAAATGACGGCGAACACCTATGACCGCAGCCTGGCATTTCAATCGGCCGAGGCCGGTTTGAGAGCCGGAGAAGCCGTCGCCGAGGCACAAAGCCAGAACAACAATGGCGGCTTTGACAGCGCAGGCATATATCTGGACACAGATGACACCTGCAGTGTATCCCCGTGTCAAAACGGACTGTGCAGCCAACCGGACAAAGACTGTTCCGACCGCTGGCTGGACTCAAGCTTTAATGGGTGGCAAACAGCCAACGGCACCAGTATTGGCTCGATGGGGTCTTCCGCTCAGTACTTTGTCGAGTTTCTTGGGGACGACTACCCCTGCGACCCAGATGATATTAATTCGGTACTAAACAATTGCTCGCGATATCGCGTCACTGCACGCAGTAATCAAGGCGCTGAACGCGCATCTGTAGTGCTGCAATCAATTTACGCAACAGAGTGAGGATGGGTAGAAAAATGAATACCTCAAAACTGACAGCAAATACCCGCGATTCGCTGCTGCGAAAAATAGCCGCTTTCATCGGGTCATGTGTATACACCTCCATGACCCTTGCAGCACCGGATTTGCCCAACTTGCCCCTTGGCGTCACCACCAGTGCCCCCCCCATGACACTGCTAGTTTCGTCAAAAGACCACAAAATGTTTTTTGAAGCCTATAACGATGCCAGCGATATTGATGGCGATGGCATACTTGACCTAGACTTCAAACCCAACATAACTTATTACGGGTTGTATGAGTCAAGCCTCTGCTACAATTACAGCAATGGTATTTTTTCACCGGGCGGAACAACTAATGCCCTTTATGAATGCGGCAGCGGTGCACAATGGTCGGGCAACTGGTTGAACTACATTACCACCAGCCGCATTGATGCACTCAGAAAGGTGCTGTACGGCGGTTATCGTGACACCGATACGGCGACACAGACCATACTCAAGCGCGCATACATCCCTCAAGACGGACACTCTTGGGCCAAGTCCTATGACAGCCCTAGCCAGAACGGCTATGACATCTCACGCTATACCGCACTATCACGACCAAACTCCAACCGACGACACCTGTTTGGTAACTTGACACGGCTGCAGAACAACCCTAATAACTCCAACCGGTCATCTGTTTCCTGTAATACTCTATCAAACTGCAGTGATCGTGACAGCCTTATGGTTGTGATTGAAAACACGCAAAAGAAAGTATGGGACTGGGCCTCAAAGGAAAGGCCTGTACTGGATGGTAGCCATGGTGGTAGCCGAACAGATTACAAGGTGCATGTTGAGGTTTGCACTTCTCAATATAATACAGGTTGTAAACAATACAGCAACGGCAACTATAAGCCTGTTGGACTCCTGCATGAATATGGTGAAGATGGCAGTATGCTTTTTGGCTTGCTGACAGGCAGCTATAACTCAAATATGTCTGGCGGTGCTTTAAGAAGCACTGTTAAAAACATTGACACTTATATCGATAGCAACACCGGCGTTTTCAACGGTAGCGCCCACTCTATTTTCAACGCCCTCGATTCCATTCGTATTCGAGACTTCAACCATGGAAATACGAATATGGCCTACCGCAATGGCAGCTACCGAACAGGGCCAATGCAAGAAGGTAGATATGTTGACTGGGGCAATCCAATAGCTGAAATGCTGTATGAAGGCGTTCGCTACTTTGCAGGCAAAAAAAGTGCAACCGGCGATTTTGCCCCGGGAGGTTATGATAGAGACGTGTTTGGTGAAAATCCGCCAACATGGGATGATCCTTATGAGTCTCAACCTTGGTGCTCCAAACCAAACATCATCGTCATGAGTGACGTATATCCTTCGTATGACTCGGATAATATCCCAGGCTCTGCCTTTTCTTCTTTTACCGGCGACCTGAGTGGGTTCAATGCATCAACATACGCTGATGAAATATTTTCAAAAGAGCCCGATGCCAACGGCATGAAATTCATTGGCCAGTCTACACTGACAAATGATGACCGTGCCCCCACAGCCAAGAGTGTTACGGCATTTTCAACTGTACGCGGGCTTGCGCCCGAAGAACCCACAAAAGAAGGCAGTTATTATAGCCCTGCCGTTACATATTTCGCTAAAACCAATGACATCAGCCCGAAGGAAGAAGACCAAAACATTGATACCTTTGTTGTTGCATTGGCTTCAACACTACCTGAGATCAAGATTCCTGTCGCAGGCGGACGCTTTGTCACAATAGTTCCTTTCGCAAAGACTATAGACGGGGCAAGCACGAATCGAACCAAGGGACGGTATCAACCTACTGACCCAATTGTAGATTTCTACGTGGAAGAGTTCTTTAACTTCCCGGGCGCTCCAAATGACAGTTCGAAGAATAATGGTCGCCCCTATGCCAACTTTCGCATCAACTATGAGGCTGACGAGCAAGGCAACGATTTTGATATGGATGTTGTATCGGAATATATTGTTGAGCTCGACGCTCAGGGTAGAGTCGTTGTTAAAGTCAGAGTAGTTTCCGAATCCACCGGCAGTAACCAGAACATTGGATATGTCATTTCTGGAACAAACCGCGATGGCATTTACCTTGTTGCACAAGACAAAAACGAGGCCCTGGGCTACTTTCTGAATGTCCCCCCTGGCGAATCAGCCGGTTACTGTGACAACCCTGCTACCATTAACACAAACGCCTGTGCAAAACTGCCGTACCTTGGCAGCAGTAATAGTCAAAGCGAACAAACATTTGTACCAAGTACAACATCCGCTGCCGGCTTCCTTGAAAATCCGCTCTGGTACGCCGCCAAATGGGGCGGGTTTGTTGACCGTAACGACAACAACCTTCCAGATCTCGAATTTGAGTGGGACGAAGACGGTGACGGAATTCCGGATACCTATTTCCCGGTTCAAAACCCTATTAAGCTACGCGAAGCTCTGAAAAAGGCACTGGACAACATTGTTGCCCGCAGCGCAGCAGCAGGTAACGTTACCTCCAATGGCCAGTCCATTTCAGATGACTCGTTCGTATTTTCCACCATTTTCAACAGTGCCAACTGGTCGGGCAACCTGTTCAGTTACAGGGTCGACATCAATGGTGTATCGCCAACTGCCAGCTGGAACGCGGCCAGCAAACTACCGGCCCCCTTGTCCCGCTCCATTTACCTTTCCGGCGGTAGTAGCCTTAAGCCTTTCACTTGGTCCAACCTCAGTACTGCCGAGCGAAATGCCCTCGGCACAGAGCAGATCGTAAACTGGATACGTGGTGAGAGGAGCCGAGAACAGCAAAATGGTGGTGACTTGCGTACTCGCGGGCAAAGCGTTCTGGGTGATTTCGTACACTCATCACCCTATTATGCGAAAGACACCGATACTGTCTACGTGGGTGCCAACGATGGCATGTTGCATGCGTTCGATGCCAACACCGGTGTTGAGCAGTTTGCCTACATCCCCTCGGTTTTTCTGAACAACCTGAAAAACACGGCCAATCCAAACTACGGGACTGCAGCAGTACCGCATGACTACTTTGTAGACGGTGATGTGGTCGTTACCAACAGTAACCAAACCCCTGGAGAAAACATCCTGATTGGTACACTGGGTCATGGCGGCAAGGGACTATATGCACTGGATGTAACAACCCCTACGTCTTTCGGCACCGGTGATTTGCTGTGGGAACGCTTCGACAACACAGACTCAGACCTTGGCTTTATGCTGGGTCGGCCTCAGGTAGCTGAACTGAATGACGGCGACCACTGGGCCATCGTTGGCAATGGCTATAACAGCACTTCTGGCCGCGCGGTTCTCTACTTGATCAACCTGGATGACAACTCTGTTATCAAAATCGATACAGAGGCAGGCAGTAACAATGGACTGTCAACCCCTGCGCTTTTCGATGAAGACGATGACGGCGTCGTCGATTATGTCTACGCTGGCGACTTGAACGGCAACATGTGGAAATTTGATCTCAGCGCCAAACAAACCAACAAATGGGACGTCGATTATAAAGCAGGCAACACACCCGTCCCGTTATTTACGGCCAAGGACGGTTTTGGCAATCCACAGCCGATTACAGCCCAGCCAACGGTTGCCATTGCCACTGGCAGCACCGCGCCCACTCCGGGTGCGCGCTATGTACTCTTTGGTACCGGAAGCTACTTCCGCACCAATGATCCACATGACGACCAAATGCAAAGCTGGTATGGCATTATTGATAGCGGCAACGACCAGATGACCCGAGCCCAGCTGAAAAAACGCAGTATTGATGCCCGTACAGACATGAACGGCACCACTGTGCGAACATTTGAAACTGCTGCTACCGGCGATATGACGGGCATGTCTGGCTGGTATATTGATTTCGACTTGGCTGACGACCTTGGGGAGCGCATTGTCACCTCTTCCAAAGTCTACCAGTTTATTGAGCCGGTCTTGATTGCCAGTTCGATCATCCCTGTTGTCGACCCCTGCATTCCGGGTGGTCGCGGTTATATCAATGCGGTTAACCCTTATACCGGTGGTTCACTGACCGTCAACTTCTTCGATGTGAACGATGACGGCGTCTTTAATGACGAACTCAATAACAAGCCCATTGGCTCTTTTGACCCGGGTGTCGGCATGCCCAGCGAGCACGTTATCATGGGTAACCGACTGGTCGTGGGCGGCTCAACCGGTGAAGTGGAAGACACCCTGATCAACACCGGCGGCGTCAAGAAAACAGGCCGCATGTCGTGGCGTGAAATTTTACAGGACTAAACAATGCAGACACATGCCAAGGGTTTTACGCTGATTGAGTTGATGATCGTAGTTGTGATCATTGCGATAATCTCTGCAATCGCCCTGCCTGCGTACACAAAATATGTACGCGACACCCGACGAGCAGCTGCTCAAGGGTGCCTGGCAGAGCTTGCTCAGTTTATGGAGCGTTATTACACAACCAACATGAAATATCAGAATGCTGTTCTTCCTGCCACAAGCTGCAGCGCCGATCTTGCAGGTTTTTATACCTTCAGCTTTAACGGTGCACCAACCGCGACTGCCTTCAGTGTTCAGGCGGCACCACAGGGTGAACAGACCAAAGACAGTTGCGGTACTCTGAGGATTGATGAGCAGGGTAATAAAACCAAAACTGGTGCGGGCACAGACTGCTGGTAACCGGTATTCAAAGACCACTGCCACCTATCTGGCGCGCCAGATAGGTGGCGTAGTTGTCCGTCATCCCCGATATGAAATCCAGCATACGTCGGTATGCTCCATATAGAGTGGCCTCGTTGCGAGGCGCATGGATGCCCATAAGACGCAGAATTTTTTGTGAGCGATAGCCAACAGCGGTTTCTCCACGAGAGTGCAACTCATACACGGCATCACAAAACGCATCCAGCAACGTACCTATGGTCGTATAAGCCCCTACCTCAAGCTCTGCCTTGCGCGTATCAGGGAATACTCGTTCACGCGCAACACGCTTGGCCGTCAAGATCCCTTCACGCACCAATGGGTCACCATCCAGCAAAAGCTCACCCTGATACTCACCAGCCATGACGCTTTCATAATGGCCAATAAAGGTCGCCACAACAGAATTCACCATATTTTCCATTGCCTTACCGCGCAGGGCAGATATTTTCCTGCGTGCTGAAGCTTCTGTCGTAAAAATGGCATCATCAAAATCAAGGTCACCGCACATCAGCAGCAGTATTTGCTTCACATCGTCAAATGTCAGAATGTGCAGTTCAATGGCATCTTCAAGATCAAGAATGGCGTAACAAATATCGTCAGCCGCCTCGAGCAGCAGGGTCAGCGGATGACGGCACCAAGTGTTCTCAGCACGCTGCAAAAGCCCCAAGTCTCGCCCCAAGGCATTCAACACAGGTAGCTCGGTTATGAAGGAGCAAAATTTTCCGCGCTCACCCGAACGCTCTACACCCCAGGGATACTTGAGCAAAGTACCCAATGTCGGATAGGTCAGACGCAGCCCACCATCATCCAAGTGGTTTTCAATGCGTGTGACCACCCGAAAACCCTGGGCATTTCCCTCAAACACCTGCAGATCAAAACGTTCAATATCAGACAGCCCTTCAAGGCGCTTGTCTTCCGCACGCGATGCAAACCAGTCCCGAATGGCATATTCACCGGCATGACCGAATGGGGGGTTGCCAATATCGTGAGCCAGGCAGGCAGATTGAACAATCAAGCCAACATCATGCGGAGTTACCCATGCGGGAAGATCCCCCTGAATCAATTCACCCACTCGAATACCCAGACTACGCCCGACACTGCCGACTTCCATGGAGTGAGTCAACCGGGTGTGAATATGGTCATTCAAGGCGAAAGGATGAACCTGAGTTTTGCGACCAAGGCGACGAAACGCACTGGAAAAGATGATGCGGTCATGATCCTTGTGAAAGTGGCTGCGCCCCACTTCATCAGGCTGTACTGATTCATGCCCATAGCGGTGAGTAGTCAACAGGCGTGACCAGTCCATCTGTTGCCGTGTTTCTGTCACAAGCCTACCCGCCGTTTAATCAGAACCTGTATAAAAGCCACGTGCAGAGCGCTCAAGCAGATGACGATGGCTGCCTTTGCGACCAATACCCAACTTTACGACCAGCACAGGTTCAGCCGAGTTACCTGTATCAGCCAAAGCCGATACATGATGGACATCCTTGACCCGATAACGGTCACCCTCATGCTCGATAAACTCGCCTGTCAGTGGGCGCGCAGCAAGAAAGACAACGGCTTCAGACCCATCTTCAAAACATAGCCTGGTACGAATCACGGCATGCCTCCTTGGCCAATTTAATTGCTATTGGCCGAGTATAGCACCGCCAGGGCCTGAGCCTAATTGGCTAGGGCGCATTCCTGCAAAGTTCGGGTACATACTGATACCCCTGCGCATTAGAGTAACTGCAGTGCCACTGAATATTACCCTGTGCACTTTGTGTTGGTGCCATCTCCAGCCAGTTACCCTCCAACACACCGGTTGCCTGATCACTGAACTGTGCCCTGACCACCCCTTGCACTACCTCAACCTGGGATATCAGATGGGTGGCTTGAGCCTCGGGTGGCGGAAAAGCCAGCTGATTACTGTTCAACTCAGCCAGCGTCTTCCCTGAGTGCACACCTTCGATAACGCGCAGCATTAGAGGGCTCATGGCCGTCAAAGCCTCAGAACTTTGAGCACGGGCAGTGTAGCCTTGATAGGATGGAATCGCGATTGCCGCCAGAATACCCACAATTGCAACCACAATCATCAGTTCAATCAGTGTGAAACCTTTCTGAATGGGCATGACCCCTCCTGCGTTATCAGTTCACCTTATGCGCAATACCTGATTTTTCAATAAAGTCCGTGATGACCGGATCATTGGTATATAAATACTTGGCATACTCAGCTTCTTTGATAGCCCGCTCAAGCTGGCCGGTATACAAATAGGCATCTATCAGATCACGATGTAAAACCACCCGTGGGTGTTTATCCAGATACTCTTCTGCCCAGGCAATGTAGGCATTAGCGCCTGTTCGACCACCAGTGGTTTTGTCATGAAAGAACAGTGTACGCATTACATTTGCGTTGACATAATCGGTAAAATAAGGATTACGTCCCAGGCTGCTCATATACTGAATGCTGTAGTTGGGATTGTGCAACGCAAAACCGATCGCGTTGCTGACATGAAAGGAATGCAGCAGGAAAAGCTGTAACGGCACTGCCAACAGTAAAGCCAAACCACCCAACACTTGTTTTTTGGCTCTGGTCCAGTGAAGGTCAATGGGCGTTTGAGTACCCACAAACGCCATCGCCACAAACAACAGCCAGACGAACCAATGGAATGCCGATATATAGAACGGCAGCTCCACCTGAGAATGCAGCGTAATTGGCAGCAACAAGGCCAATAACGCTCCACCGGCGGCCCACCCCATTCGATAAAGACGGTACAGTACAGCCAGTGACGCCATCAGAATGACGCTCAGGGCAATCACCCCACCCTCAATGGCCCAAAGCAGCAGTTCATTATGTGGATGCCCATAGCCGACGTACCCTATCAGGCTTTCACCACCTCGCTCAGCCTGATATTCAGCCGCCTTGCGCTTGAACACCCCGTCAAAACTGCCGATACCATGCCCTGCCAGTGGTGCATCCTTGAATACCTCCCAGCTGATACGGTAAATGTGCGGGCGCACATCGGTACCTTCAGCCGCAAGCCGCTCGATCTTGGAGTAGGCGCGAAACAGTCCATCCCCACTCATGGAGCCTGCCAATCCACCCAGCACACACGCCAGTACACAGCCAAGGGTAATGAATGGCGTCATCCTGAAGCGCTGAAAATTGGTCACTGCCAATACCAACAGCCCCAAAATAAGCCCCAGCAGCCCGACCCGAGAGCCGGCACTGAAAATATTGAAGCTTGCCAGCATCATTACGACAGCAATGGTCATGGTGTACCAAAGACCACGCTGACGAGAACTCTGCTGCAGCAGCAGATAAAACCCCAACACAACGGCTGTGGCCATCATGCTGGCTTGCATATTGGCCTGTAGATACATGCCTTGTGCAGCCGGATAATCGGGCATGGGTATCCAGCCATAACCCCAGCCGGGTGCCAGCAACTGCAGCACACCTACCAGCCCATGCAAGCCCAGAATCACCAGCAGCGCGAACAACAATGGCTCAAGTGCCTGCTGCGTTTTGAACAGCTTCAGCACCAATAATATGAAAACAGGGGCACTGAACAGAAATAGAATAGCTAAAAACCAGTTGGCAGACGACTGCACGCCAACCAGCAACCCCGCCACCACAAAACCGACAGGCGCCAATAATACCGGTAAAACACTGCGGGGCAGCTGTACGCCGCGGCCAGTTTTCAGTACATACAACCACACACCAACCGCCAGAGCGACCAGCATAATCAACAATACTGAGTTGGAGGGAATAAACAGCCCTTTCAAACCAATATTTTGGTGGTAGTAAAGTGAGGCAGCAAAACAGCCTGCCAATAAAAATGTGAGTAGTCTTGTCAAAATAAAAAGGCGTTATCACTTGTTAAGCGATAACGCCCTCGTCTGGTAAAATAAGCAAAATATCAGGCGATCAGTTACCCTGACAGGTAGCCGGCAGGTACTTAGAAGCCATCGCAGTACCACTTGTCGCGCCAGGACCACAAATCCAACTTACCTGACCATTACTTGAGAGCGATGCTTCAAGATCGATTTCTTTGCCATTGGCATCGTCGTTACCCAAGGAGCTAGTAGTAGTGATTACGATTTTTTCATTAGCACCATCCCATGCAACTGAAGCTACATAATTTGACGCCTGGGTTACATCAGCGTCGTCCAAGCTTGCATCAGCAGGCAGATCGCCATAAGCACTCGCATATTCGGAAACTGCCAGTTTGGCCGGTGCCGCCGCAACCAATGCTTCAGATACACGTGCACGCACGGTGTAGTCCTGATAAGCCGGCAGCGCGATGGCGGCCAGGATACCGATGATCGCCACTACGATCATCAATTCGATCAGGGTAAAACCCTGTTGGTTACGCTTGATCATTTCTGTTTTCATGGGGGTTATCTCTCCAGCGAGTTAACATATTCAAAGTGACATCAAGTGTACGACTCCTGTACCACTGATGCTGTACCTGATAGTAGGACAGCCCTTGGCCGACTGTCCAGCCTGAACACAAACTTAACGCAAAATTAACTTGAGCTGTATCAATCAGGTGCCATTTAACCACCTTCTGTTTACACTATGGCTGCCGCTGTGCTTTGATTGCGCTTATCATGCTTTCCTGAATTGTGGCTAGAGTCATCAGGTTACAGGAGTTCCGGTGTCCAAAGGTGTACAACCCCTAACAGGGCTGGCCAAGCGGCTGGTCAACGATGGTGTCTTTTCGGCAGAGGTCGCGCAGGATGCGTTGATACAGTCCCGCGACTCCGGCAAGTCATTCATCGCCTACATTATTTCTCACCGCCTAGTGAGCGCACACAGAGCCGCGACTGCCGCCTCTGAAGAGTTCGGGCTGCCGCTGTTTGATCTGGATGCACTGAGTGACGAAGCTGTTCCCAAAGAGCTGATCTCAGACGCCCTTATCACCAAGCACCATGTGCTGCCGTTGATGAAACGCGAAGGCCGTGTGTACGTTGCCCTTGCCGACCCAACCAACATTCAGGCACTGGATGAGATCAAGTTTCATACCGGTACCACCACCGAAGCGGTCATTGTTGAAGAAGACAAGCTGACCCGTCGGCTTGAACACTATCTGGACCAGTCCAGCAGTGTAATGGATGAACTGGAAGACTCCAGCCTTGAGAACATCGAGCTGGGTGATGACGGCTCAGCCGATGAAGACAACCGTGAAACGGCGGAAGAGGCAGCAAACGACACCCCCATCGTTCGCTTTATCAACAAGGTGCTGCTGGACGCCATCAAGAAAGGCGCGTCGGATATTCATTTTGAGCCATACGAAAAAAGCTACCGTGTACGCTGTCGTATTGACGGCATGCTGCAGGAAGTCCACCGCCCGCCGCTGAATCTTGCCTCACGGCTGTCGGCACGCCTTAAAGTCATGTCGCGCATGGATATTTCCGAGAAAAGGATGCCCCAGGACGGCCGCATCAAACTCAAGGTATCCGCGCGGCGCGCAATCGACTTCCGTGTTAACACCCTGCCTACGCTTTGGGGTGAAAAAATTGTACTGCGTATCCTCGACCCGACCAGTGCCCAAATGGGTGTTGAGGCACTGGGCTTTGAACCCGACCAGAAAACCGCCTACCTCGGCACGCTGGAACAGCCACAGGGGATGATCCTGGTAACAGGCCCAACCGGCTCGGGTAAAACCGTTACCCTTTATACCGGCCTCAATATTCTGAATACTGAAGAGCGCAACATCTCTACAGCGGAAGACCCGGTCGAGATCAACCTGGACGGCATCAACCAGGTACACGTGAACGCCAAAGTGGGCCTGACCTTTGCCGAGGCCCTGCGTGCCTTTCTGCGTCAGGACCCTGATGTTGTCATGGTGGGTGAGATACGTGACCTTGAAACGGCTGAAATTGCGATCAAGGCCGCCCAGACCGGCCATATGGTGTTGTCAACACTGCATACCAACAGCTCACCCGAAACCCTGACGCGCTTGCGCAATATGGGTGTACCTGCCTTTAACATTGCGACGTCTGTCAGCCTCATTATTGCTCAGCGCCTTGGGCGCCGACTGTGTGAAAGCTGCAAGAAACCGATCAGCCTGCCTGAGGCCACACTGCTTGAAGAAGGCTTCACCGCTGACCAGATCCCTGATTTGCACCTGTTTGAAGCTAACCATGATGGCTGCCAGAAGTGCAACCGCGGCTACAAGGGCCGCGTCGGTATTTATGAAATGCTGCGCATGTCAGGTGAAATTGCCGAATGCATCATGGATAACGGCAATTCCATTGATATACTCAGAGTAGCCAAGCAGCAGGGATTCAAAACGCTTCGTGAAGCCGGCCTGTTAAAAGTGGCCAGCGGCGTGACCAGCTTGGAAGAGTTAAACCGGGTAATCAAGACCTGACAGGGATAGATTATGGCAACTGCAACGAAGAAGAAGTCAGCACAACAGGCCCCCAAGCGCACCACTTTTGTATGGAAGGGCAAAGACAAAAGCGGCAATGAGAGCAAGGGCAAGATTGATGCAGAAAACCTTGCCGCTGCAAAAGCCCTGTTGCGCAAGCAGGGTATCAACCCGAGCAGGATCAACAAGGAAGCCGTTTCGGTCTTCAGTGCCAAAAACAAGCCGGTCAAGCCCGTCGATATTGCCTTCTTCATTCGCCAGGAAGCCACCATGATGAAGGCTGGCGTACCGTTGCTGCAGGGACTTGAAATCGTCAGTAACGGCGCAGAAAAAAACAAGCTGAAAGCGATTATCAATGATGTGCGTAATGAAGTGAATGCCGGCAGTGACTTTTCCCGCGCCCTGGCACGCCACCCCGAGCACTTTGATGATTTGGTGGTATCCCTGGTTCATGCTGGTGAACAGTCTGGTGCCCTGGAAACAATGCTTGACCGCATTGCCACCTACAAGGAAAAGGTGGAATCCCTCAAGAAAAAAATCAAAAAGGCAATGACCTACCCCGCGGCGGTTATTGTGGTGGGTATTGTGGTTGCCGCCATCCTGTTGGTGAAGGTGGTACCTCAGTTTGAAATGGTGTTCTCAAACTTCGGGGCCGACCTGCCCGCCTTCACCCGCTGGGTCATCCGTCTTTCGGAATGGATGCAGGAATGGTGGTTTCTGGTTTTGATTGGCGCAGCTGCCTTTGTTTTCGGCTTTTCCAAAGGGCTGGATAAATCGCAGAAGTTTTCTAACTTTGTAGACAGAGCTGTACTCAAAATTCCTGTTTTGGGTCAGATTCTGCACAAGGCCGCCGTTGCCCGGTTTGCACGTACGTTGGCGACAACCTTTGCGGCAGGTGTACCGCTGGTTGAAGCATTGGACTCGGCCGCAGGTGCGGCAGGCAACGTGGTGTACGAAAATGCCATTATTCAGATTCGCAACGGGGTATCAACTGGACAGTCATTAACCAACGCGATCAACATGACCGGCGTTTTCCCCGTCATGACGGTTCAGATGGTTTCGATTGGCGAAGAAGCCGGTTCACTCGATATGATGCTTGATAAAGTGGCTAGCTTCTATGAAGAAGATGTGGATAACGCCGTGGACAACCTTTCAAGTCTGCTGGAACCCTTGATTATGGTCGTATTGGGCGTTCTGGTAGGTGGCCTCGTTATTGCCATGTACCTGCCGATCTTCCAGCTGGGTAACGTGGTCTAACAGAACATGATCGAGCTGTTAATGACAGAGCCGCTGGTTGCGGCTCTTTTTGCTTTGGTTACTTCACTACTGGTGGGCAGTTTTCTGAATGTGGTGATACTGCGCCTGCCGGTTATGATGCAGCGCGAGTGGGATGCGATGCTGCAGACTGAGGCCGATGCGTCTGCGCCCGTACCTCAGGAGCGCTTTAACCTGATGGTGCCTCGTTCACGTTGCGGTAGCTGTGGCCACCTGATTCAGTGGTACGAAAACATTCCAGTGGTCAGCTGGCTGTTTTTGCGTGGCCGCTGC
>JBLXDJ010000016.1:0-23109 GCA_048264105.1 Oceanospirillum sp. | reverse complement strand
CTGCACCGTTACCGGCCCGATACCTGTCTGAATCTCGCGCTCTGGCAAATGGCCATTACGGACGACGGCTGCTCGGCCATCCTCCAGACGATGGTCCCGGTACCCTTCCAGGAAGGTCGCCAGTTCGGCTTCAACGGCCTGCTGAATCAGCTCGCGTGCGCCTTTTCGCAGCATCTCTGTCAACGGATCGGTCGCCTCATCTCGACGGGCAAACTCGACAACGGTATTCTTGTTCATGGCGGTGTACTCTCGTGTTGATTCGTTTTTTGGCGATTACAAATCAACCAGATACGCCGCTTTTTTTCAAACCCCCTGAACACCAGACTTAGTTATAACTCCCGTGGAAGTCGCCCGTTACGTAGCCCAGCCATATCCTGCCAGACCAAAACTTGAGCATCACAACCATTGCCAGCACCGATCCCAACTGTGGGAATGCGCACAGCCTTGGTAATAGCCGCCCCAACCTCAGCCGGTACCATTTCTATTAGTACGGAAAAGGCTCCAGCCGTCTCGAAAGCCTTAGCCGTCTCTATTAATTGTTGCCCTCTGTCTTCTTTGCCTTGCACCCGGTAACCTCCCAGTTGATGTTCTGCCTGAGGCGTAAAACCTATATGGGCCATGACCGGTATTCCAGCGCTTACCAATTTCTCTACCTGTGGAAGCATGTCTAACCCACCTTCCAGCTTGACCGCGTGAGCACCACCTTCCTTCATAAACCGTACTGCGGTATGAAAGCACTGCTCAGGTGAGCCCTGATAAGAGCCAAAAGGTAAATCCGCAATCACTAGCGGGCGTTGAGTGGATCTCGTAACAGCTCGAACTAGAGGAATAAGTTCGTCGACGGTGATTGGCAATGATGTGTCATATCCAAAGACATTATTAGAGGCCGAGTCTCCGACCAATAAAACGGGAATCCCAGCCTCTTCAAAGATGGCCGCAGTGTACATATCATAGCTGGTAAGCATGGCCCATTTTCGGCCTTGTTCTTTCATTTCCTTAAGGTGCCGGATACGAACCTTGGCAATATTGGTGGTCGGATTTTTTCCGTAAGGGGAAATCTGTTCATCCATCTTAGTCTCCTCAGGTTTTCTGAATTATTGCTTCGGCCATAATCAGGAGGGCAATGCAAGTCATTGCCACTCCAGAGAACCGGCTCACTCGCTTGGCGGCAGCGGGTCTAGCCTTAAGAGTTACCTGAGAACCGTAACCAACGAACAAGTAGACAATGCCACAGCTAATTACATGGACAATCCCCAGCGCCAGCATTTGTGTTGACAGGGGCCATGGACTCTTCGGATCGAAAAGTTGTGGAAGTAACGCCAGAAACAATAAATACACTTTGGGGTTCAAACCACTAACGCCTATGCCTTTCAGTACCCACTGCACGGCTTTATCTGGAGTGTCAGTAAATTCCGTGGCTGATGTCGCTGGATTGCGAACTAGACCAATCCCAAGCCATAGCAGGTAACTGGCCCCTGCAAAGGTCAGCATGGTCATTGCGAGGGGTATATTCATTACCAAAGCGCCTACACCAGCGGCAACCAAGCCGGTAGCTGCCAAATGACCAAGCAACATGCCGCCAACAGCTGGCAAAACCATTCTGCCGCGAATACCCGCCGAGATGGCATACGCCCAGTCCACTCCAGGGGTGATAATGAACAGGAAAGAGACACCCCAAAAGGCCGTCAGAACACTCAGAGACACATTTAATCCCTCATCACGGATAAACGAAGAGGGAAGGATATCCTTGTCTTGATAGAATGTGCTTCCAATCTATACTAAATATAGCATTATAATTGGGAGATAATTTGTGATGGATGGCTTTGATAAGAAGATTCTTGCTGAGCTTCAACTGGATGGAAGGCTAACAGTGACAGAGCTAGCCGAAAGAGTCGGTTTGAGCCTGTCACCTTGCCACCGCCGCCTGAAGGCTCTGGAGCAGTCAGGTGCGATACAAGGTTATCGTGCACAACTTGACCCGCTGGCCCTCGGATTTAATTTCTCGGCATTGGTGTTTGTGACTATGAGGGATGGCAACCAGAAAAGCGTGGCCAGATTCGAGGCTGCTATCGTCGATATACACCAAATCATCGAAGCAAAGCGACTATTCGGCGATCCAGACTACATGTTGAATGTGGTGGTAGAAGACCTAGAGGCTTTCCAGAAGCTTTATGACGATAAGCTTTCGGCTTTGCCTGGTGTACAACGATTGACTTCCACCTTGGTCATGAAAGGTGTGGTCCAGAATAGGGAGCTTCCATTGTGAGGAATGGGGATGCACCTTTTCTTATCGGAGCAACAATTTAACATCCCAAGCAACCAGTTAATCCGTTGGGAAAGCTGTTACGCTGAGCCTAACGACTTGATGGAGTCAACCATCAAATCCGTATACCCGAATTTCTTCGGCGCCGGCTTGGGCGTTTTGGGCTTGAGTTCGTTCAGGTTGCTGACCCCATGGCGGCGCAGACACCGGTCCAGGCCGGAGCGTGAGACCTTGTCGCACAGGAACTCTCTGACCACGGCCAGCAGATCGTCCAGGGGGAGCAGAAGCTGCTTACGCAGGTAAACCACGATGGCTTCCTGAGCCGGTGTCAGGTGGGTTTGCAGGCGGTGAGGCGTATGCGAACGGTCTTCGGTGCTGGAGCGACTGCGCCACTTGCGCACAGTGGCCTCGCTGATGCCATACTGTCGAGCCAGTTCACGGACAGGTTTAGTACTGGCCGCCAGTTCTTCGCGAATGGCCGGTGTCGTACGTGCTCGTTTGTGTAAAGATACCATCATGTCAGGCGGCCTCCTGTGCTTCCCGGATGAATTGCTGAATAGCGCTGTACATGATGCCGCGAGCGGCAAACCAAGGATAACGCCTTTTGCTTATATGATCATCCGGGATGCGACATGTACGCTATTAGTACATTCGCTTGGACTTACGCACTGCAAATGCAGAGGGTCGACCACCCTGGGATTCAGTCTTGGCAATGCCCAGAATGTTCAGCCAGTTCTCTTTTCCAAGTGCAGTAATCATCAGCCTCAGGGTTCGGATGAAATCCCGCTGTGTTGACTCCGCATAGTCCTTCATGAACTCATTTTTAACCCAAATAAAATGTTTACACTTCAACTGCCATTCATACCGAACTTCAGGATAGCGTGCTTCAATTGCCTCCAGGATGCGTTGCATACGGCTCTGATGTTTTTGAATGGTAATAGCTTCTGCCTTCACCTTCTTTTTCACTCCGTCAATTGTTTTAGTAACTTCCACATCCTTGATATTATTTCCAAGTTTTTTGATAACCATATATCACCTCTTTATCCAACATATGCTCGTGCAACACCAATTCGGTTATGACCCGCAGCTCGTGCTACAGCCTCATACCCCTTCCGAAGCAACTCTTCATTTTCAAGCGTTGACTTGTCACGAACAGGGGCTTTTAGTCCAGTCACTGCTTCAAACAACTCAATCATAAAATAGGTCCTCACCTCACGAATATTTACAATTCCGTATTCTTTCAAAAGTCTACGCATACGTTTTACAACGGTATTCACAAAACCAATCAAGGTTTCATTGTCAGCCAACAGGTTTTTTGAACCTTTTGGTCTTACTGACAACGCATATTCCAACGCCTCTTTTCCTTGTTCAGTCACTCGGATCTGTCGATCAGGTGATTTCCTGCCACCCTTTGTCCCGTCAATAACATTCACAAAACCTGTTTTCTGGTATTCATTCCACCAACGGTCAAGGTCCGCTAAAATGCCTTCACGTAGGCGCAGACCGAAGAAACGAATAATTTTCAGCAGCGCGACAGCTCGTTTCTCCCCTCTCGCCTCCATGATTTCAATCGCTTCCTTAATCGATGCATCATTCACATCCGGGATCATTTTTCGGACATATGAACGCGACGAAAAATAATCAGACGCGTTGATTTTTATAGTCCTATCGCGGCGGAATGCCTTCATCACCACATTGAACGTGCTGACCAAATTCTTTGCGTAGTCCAAACTGATCCTGCCGGCATCAAGCAGACTTACGAGGTGATTTGCATAAGCCTGAGCATGCTCTTCCCCGACTTGACGTACATCCTGGATGCCATACTGCTCCAGAAAATTGGCAAACTTTCTGAAGCGGCTTACATGAGTTGCCCTGGTTTTGTAATGCCCGCTACCGTAATACAGGTTCAACACTACAGCCACTGCGAACATGATGGTTCTGCCAAGGCCAAAATTGACCTTCTGGCAACGTTTACGCTTGTTGTTCCTAGCCATATAACCAACTCCAAAAAATGATGAAAAATTGTGATTTGTGCGCCCAGTGTCTGGTCCAAACCTGGGGGACGGCCAAAACACCCGCGCACTGTTGCCGTCCCCCGTCATAGACCAGTAAGTGGGAGCCCCATTCATCAACAGGGCAGCGGCAACGCGTCGAATCACACACGACATTTACTCCTCATCAAAATGTGTATATCGAATGATCCCCCATACACATGCGGGGTGAGGCTGGTGCTGCTACGCCAGCAGACACCAGTAAGAAGGCCAAAATTCTGAGACGACACCTCAGACATACCCGCCTGGTAGCAGGCAAAACCGCAGTTTAGTCCGGGTTTAGTCTCGACTGTTTTTCTGGAGTGCACGCAATACATGGCTTACAGCCCATCAACACAACTCATCTCATTTCCAAGGGCTACTGAAAAAAAAGGTGGTGGCAGCCGTTGGGATGGGTTGTTCAGGGTGATGTTTTCACGCCAGGTACTGCAATTTTTCCAATCGCGCACAGCGAAAAGCTGGCGCGCCAGCCACAAAGCGACTGGGCAAATTGGAGAAGTGAAGCGATTCGGTTTTGTACATTTTGGGTGGGAGCCCAGAGGAATTTCGGCCCGTTGTCAGGGATACTGCCGTGCAATACTGTGCAAAACAGCTATCGTACTGGCTAGGCTTATAAATTTGGTTCAGTGCAGACGGACTTATCTCCGGACACACCGAAACAGAGGGATTTCGGAAATGGATTTAATTGCTGGGTATTTAAGCAGTTCAGCGTCCCCTGCCGCTCACGGAGCATACCGCGGGCGATGAGTAATCGGAAAATATCAGTGTCGCACAACCGTTGCAAGTCTCGCCTGCTAAAAACTTTCAACCAAGCGACCTTTCAATGTGAGAGTTCTTGGCAGCAGTAGATAAATAGTATTCTATACACACATAACATCTCCAACATCAGAGTTCTGTGTGTATAGAATATCTATTTGATCATCACCACTCAAACTCGCTCTTAATCTTGGTCATATTATTTATGACTAGATTAATCACTCGGTCAGTGCCTTAAGCAGCGCATCCCTAGCATCCTGATAAAACTGTATGTCGATTTTAGTGGCCATATCATCTGAAAGGTCATATAGCTGTCGTCTGGCTGTCACTGGCATTAACAAGGCACTGGCGCCTTTTTCCACTGCCAGCTCTGCAATATTCACCGCATTGCTGATCGGTTCGATTGAGCCACCCAGATTAATCTCACCCACAACAATAAGGCCGCCTTTCACGGATTTCTTCAATATACTGCTGCACATGGAAATTAATGCTGCGACACCCAGCTTGGAACCTTTTTTAGCTGCATCAAAGGCTCGGAGCTGAACGGTAAACTCATGTGATCGTGGATCTCGATCACCAATTAACTGCTGCGCACGTGCATAAAGGTTTTGCTCAGCATAGCGCAAGGATTCTTTAAATGCGGCCGGTGCAGGGCTATTCAGAATTTTCACACCGGAGCCTGGTCCTTCGTTCACTTCGATGCGGTAGAGACCGGCATTATCATCAAAGTCTGCTCCACCTTCGCTGATGGTCCAGATCTGACCCGGTTCCAGCGGGTCGTCGCCGATCTCGTTATCAGCACGTAATTCGGGTGTGGCGACAAACTTCTCAATGCCATCGTCACCGATAAAATAGCTGAAATGAGTATTACGAAACTCGGTAGCGCCCACTCGCTTCTGCTGCTCTTTTACTCGGCGACGCACTTCCAGTGCCAGGCGTGTTGCCCACTCAAGATCCTCATCAGATACTGCCATATCAGCGTCGGGATACATTAATTTAAGCAGACCCGATACCGTTTTATTTACCGCATTGGTATCACGTCCATTCAGCGCTCCACCTAAATGCACCCTGTTTTGCATGGCCGCTACACGGCTTTGAAAGCGCAGGCGGCTCATACACTCAGAGAAGAAATCGCTGACCAAACCAAAATGATCAGTCGTCAGCTCCTTACTCATCTTGGGCACATCCCAGCCGGGCAGATAGCAGTGGATACGGTCCATCCAGGCGGTGTCATCGCGCATTTCCTGTGGCAATGGACCGAACAGATGGCCTACTCGCTGCTGATGCTCAACATCCACATCGAAGTTACCTACAAACACCATGGAGCCATCGGCGCGGATACTCTCCTTGCCACGGCTGAACTCACCGGACTCCATGTAGCCCTTCATGATGTTGATCCCTTCTTTACTGTCGAACGAGATGCCACTGACTTCATCGAAGCAGACCACATCATACTGACAGACCAGGCCACGCTGGCCAGAGGCGTTGTTGACGAACATCTTGGCGATGGTCGCCTTACCGCCGGAGATCAGGTGGGCGTAGGGCGACACCTGCTGGAACAGATGGCTTTTACCGGTACCGCGTGGCCCCAGCTCGACCAGGTTATAGTTGCGCTCAACAAAGGGCACCATGCGCAGCAGAATGGAGTCTTTGGCCCGCTCAGACAGCGTCTCGGACTCAAGGCCGATCGAGCGGATCAGGAAATCCCGCCATTCATGGCTATCGAAACGGCTGCGGGCTTCCGCCATCACATCCAGCACATTGCGCTTGGACATCTGGATCGGACGCAGCTCAGCGATACCGAAGGCATTGCCTTTCTCTTCGGCAATAACAGGGTCGTACTCCAGCGTGACTTCGGCATAAAAGCCACCTGTCAGAAGGCGTTCGTTGTCATCGACAATCTTGTCTGCAATGCGCACACGATTAAGGTTAAGGCTGGGCAAGGATGCAAGGTAACCGCCCTCCTTCTCTACGAAGCGGACGCTGACGATATCAATCAGCTTGGCAGCACCCTTTTTGTAGGCACGGGCTTTGAACAGCTCTTCTTCACCGGCACGGACAGTACGCGATGCCAGCTGGCGCTGAACAATCTCCAAGCCTTCCTCGATTTCATCGGGATCAGTCGAGGCACAGTAGCGCCCCAGCATGAACTCAACCACATAGGTCGGCACCGGGAACTGGCGAGCAAAGGTACGAACCAGGTCCTTGCGCACGATATAGCCTTCGAACACCTCAGCGGCCTTGTTATCCAGAGCATCCAATTCCACGTGCTTCTCTCCTAACCTTATTCGTCACCGACCAGGGTCGGTTTTTTCGCCAGTACGTTGCCGCTTTCATCCAGCAGTACCAGTACCGCTGTCATGCCTTCGAAGTCATCGTCCACCATCAGGCTGCATTTGCCACCCTTGAGCGGTTTTCGCTTGCAGATTTCAGAATCCGCGTCCGCAGCATGTGTTCGCAAGACAGCTGCCACGCCATCGGCATCGGTTTCGGCTTGCACCTTACAGGTCAAACCCAACCAACGCAGGTCAGACAATGTCGCAGTCGCACTTGGACCCGGCTGGACTTGCTGGTTGCTGTTGATTTCGATGATAGGAGTCAGACACTCCTGCAGGCTCAAGCCGCCATGGTCGTAATGCTGGCCCGCTTTGAAACTGCTGATCCCCGGCGCCATGGCGATACTGACATTACCGTTCCAATACCAACCCAGCTGCAGATAGCCGGTATCCACCGCATCCTTGATTACGGCACAGCGGCCCCAGCGGGTATCGGTCAGGTGCTTGGTCAGATCCACCTTATACATGGTACCGGGTGTAAGCACCCAACCGTGGTCTGTGACAATACGGATCTTGCGCCATCCGGCCGCCAGCAGCTCATCAACGCGCTCAACAATTTCTTCCAGCAGGGTGTCGATGCGCGCCGCGAGCTTCAGGCCCTTAACGTGACCTTCTTTATCGATATCGCCACTCTGAACCCAGGCATTGGTGGAAGGATCACCGGATTCGCCCTCTTCCAGGTACGCCCAGCCCTTTTCCTTCAGGTATTTCTTCAGGTAATAGGCCGAGAAATCCTTATCCTCATCCAGCAGGCTAGGTTCAAAGTCGCGGTCTGTAACCCGCCCCGTCAGCTTGTCATTAACGGGCGTAACAGCCGCTTTCGCGGTAGCGGTGACCGATGGCAACGCCGCCCAGTTAGACGACAGCTTGATATCCGCCTTGGACATCAGCATCTGCACCAGCCGCTGAGCGATGTCATAGCGCAGGCCATCCACAAAGAAGACTACTTCACCGCCCGGCGCATAAGCGGCTGTCGCCTCGTTCACCTGACCAACACCCGGATAGCCTTTGGCTTTCACCAGATTCTGGAAATTGCGGGTGACTTCATCCAGCCAAGGGGTGTAAATCAGCGCCAGCAGCTGCTGTACCAGCGTCAACTGACCATTAGGCAGCGGATAAGCAAGGGCCTGGAGTGCCAGATCATCCACCTGCCAATACGCTTGGCGGTAAAGGTCAGCCATCTCTTCGGCATTGATGCCGGAGAAAACCTGCTGTGTCCGTTCAGCAACCTGGCTCAAAAACGCCAATACACCCGCCAAAGGCGCGTAACCCAATGATGACCAGATCCAGGTACGACGCTCAGCATGACGCTGCTCAAGTCGCTGTAGCTGTTGGCGTACATCGGCTGAATTCAGAGACAACAGCTGATTCAGATCCTGCTCCAGCCGCTGTTCTTCATCCGCGTTGATCGCAGGGTAACTGGCACCATCAGCGGCAAGGTCTGGCTGCACCTTCATCAAAAGATCAGGCAAATTGGGGTAATGGTGGCAGGACTCGGCATACCGCTGCCACACACTCTCCCACACACCCTGGCGCTGGCACAGAAGCTCGGCAGCCGTCAGTTCGCCATCACGTTCCGGACTAAAGTGATACTCGGTTTCGCAAATCCCTACCAATGCCTGCCAGCGGGGCGTATCCCAACGTTCGCGGCTGGCTTTGCTGTCATTCATCCAGCTGAGCAAATCACGCACAGGATCACTGGATACCAGCTTGTTGAAGTCGGGGGCTTCAAGGCGTCGGTTCGCCAGCTCGTCACGATCACTTTCCAATACTTCAGTGAGTACTCTCAGCATCGCATGTTGCGACTTGTCATCCTTGGCCACATCCAAACCGGCACCGCCGTTGGCTGACACCAGAAAAGCATTAACCGTCCAGTCCCGACCCGTGTTGTTGTAGATCCACCAGCAACCACGGTACTGCAGTTCGGCCAGGGGTTTGAGTACATCCGGGCAATCAGCAATCGCGCGAAGATCACGGCGCTCCACACCGGGTAAGTACAGGATCGGAGTCCGATCCGCTGGCAGCTGCACCTCGGGCAATACACCCTCGATCACACACTTGATCCAGATCGCAGGACCGCGTTTCTGTTCAGGCGCGTAGTCACCCAGTACCACCAGCTCCGGCATTGCAGCCTGCAGCAACGGCAAGGCTGACTCCCACTGACGCAACTTGTCAGTCCAGAGAATAACGCTCGGCGCCATCTGGATATTGGAGTTGTAAGCGGAACTGGCACGGACTTCCTCAGCCAGCAGGTCGATCAGTTTCATAGCAGTCCTTAGCTCGTTCAGCGTTTTGCGCTCAACAAAGGGATGGCTTCCAAATCTTTAAGCCAACAATCAAAAAGCGCGCACCTTTCACGCATGGCATTCAACCCGACCTCCAACGCAGCAATACTGCCCATCAAAGGTTTTTCATAGCCAAAGATCAGCTGCTCAATACGTTTGCTGGGGGCCGTGTTCGGGCTGTTATTGATGTGCTCGGGGCTTGGAAAATCATCGCGTATAGCCGTGAGTTTCTGTGCGATGTTGGGCATATCCACTCCCCGAGCAAAGGCATCAGGATCACTGAACAGCAACGCTTCAAACTCATACATCTGCACATACGGGATAAACCGGCGCATGGCATCCTGGCCCAAGAGCCGGGTCAACTCATCTGTCATTTTGGCTTTCATGATAGATGCTTTTTCCGCCACATCGGCACTCTCGTCCACATCGTTTTTGCCCGGGAAGTTCTGCGGCAAGCCATAGAAGTCAAAAAACGTGGTGCAGTATGCGGTTTTCTCCTGCAGCAAGCGGTTTTCGACATCTGACTTGAGACGCTCAAATTTGAAGTTTCCACCCTTGTGACCGGGCTTGCCCACCAACGCGGGCACCAGCCAGATATCCTTGTGCATGAACACCGGCTGCAGCAACTCGTTCACGAACATCTCTTCAGTTTGCCCTTCACAAATCACATGCACCCGAATCATCGTGAAGGCCTCCCGCCCAGCACGTTTTTCTCCCACAGCTCACCAACAGTGTAATCACCCAGCCAGCGCTCGAAGTCGGACTCATCCAGTCGTTTGAAAACAGAAGCGCCCTGCTCGCGCTCAACCACGATCAGATCATCAATTTCAAATTCGTTCAGCAACGGGACGGACTGTGTTGAGATGATGACCTGGGTACGCTTCGCGGCAGAACGTACCAAGGCGCCCAACAAGGTGATCGCGTAAGGGTGCAGCCCCAGCTCGGGTTCATCGATGATGATGGTAGACGGCAGGCGCGGCTGCATCAGTGCCGTTACCAGGCAGATAAAGCGAATAGAGCCATCCGACAACTGACTGGGCCAAAGTGAATAGTCACTGCCCTGCTGCTTCCACAGCAAACGCACCTGCTGCTCTTCGCTCGGCAGGGTCATGGGCTTGAGTACGAAGTCATCAAAGAAGGGCACCGCCAGCCGAACGGTTTTGCGAATCTGGCTATAGACCTCTGGCTCTTCACTCTTCAACCGATACAGAAAAGCCGCCAGGTTGGAGGCATCCATGCGCAGGAATTCGTTGTCGTGCACGGCGCACAGGCGCTTAACACCTGCCGTATCGCTGGTATCGTGGAAGTGATAGACCTTCCAGCCCGAAATGGCGTCGTAACAATAGGTGGCAATCTTTTGGGAAATGCCTCTTTTACTTTCCCGCTTCAAATTTGATTCTGTATGGCCTGTACCCAGATTAGGCCGCGTTACACCATAATAAGGCCCATCGAAATACAGCATTTCAGATTCGAAGGTGAAGGCATCATCGACAGTCGGGGTAAGTTCCAGGTCATAGCCGTTGTCACCGAATCGAATTGATGTGGTGAGGGCTGATGTTTCCTTGACCCCGTAACTCAGAATGCGATCCGCACCACCCTGCTTGCTCGCCCATACCTGCAGACGCCCTTCTACCAGCTCGGAGAGCATCCGGAAATAGGCAACAAAGTTACTCTTGCCGGCCCCGTTGGCGCCGATGAGCACATTCAGACTGGACAAGCTTAGACTGTCCATCTTTCGAATAGACTTGAAGCCGCTGATGGACAGGGTTCGGATCGCACTCATGTCTTTATCGCCACTTTATCCAGATACCGTTGATTTTAGAGGATAGGCCGCCAACACTTCAGTAACCAGCATATCAGTCCTGGTCTTCAGCTTTTCAATCGTCCAATTGTCTTCTTCTACCAAGGTTCGATTCAAATACAGGCCGTTGTTGTAACCAACCTTCCGTCCCTGCTTGTCTGTTCGGTCGCGCTTCTCTTCAAAGCTCTTGTTGCCCAAGGTGCTGTTGTAACCGGAAATCGTCAGATTACCCAGGCAGTGGGCGTAGGACTGCCGATACATCTGGGCCTTTTCTCGGTCTCCACCTCCAATCATCTTCACCCAGCTCTCAGGAATGTTTTCACCCTGGGGGAAAATATGCTCAATGGTCCAGACATACTGCTTACCCTGAACGGCCCACAGATCGACCTGGGTTTCACGCGTCATCTGAGCTTCTTCAAGCGCACACAGTACAAAGCGGCACACCGCCTTGTTTTCTTCGTAGATTGGCCCTTGCAGGCTCTTGGCAAACTGGTCATCCGATGCGCTTTTGCCGGTCAATACACTCTGAATATGGCTGACCACGGCATCGCCTTGGAGCGAGCGAATATCTTCTGCCACGTCCATGAATATACGGGTCAGGTCACGGGTTGGCGGCTGATCAGTGGTATTACGACGGACAAAGAAGGCAATCAGAAACTCGACTACCTCTTCAAGGTGAGTGGCGGTCAATGCAAGCGAACTGCGCTTGCATCTTGATTCAATCTCTCGGGTATCGCCCTGCTGCAGATCGAACAACACCATCAGCAACAGATAAGCCGGTGCGCCTTGAATACGCTCCAGTGATAGCAGTAACTGTGACAGTTTATTGCGCTCTGGCACTTCCTTCGCGTTGATAATCTGCGCGTAGAGACCCGACATGCGGATCATATCGTTCAAAAAGCTTTCAGCATCATGGCTGATCAGCTTCTCGTAGATCTGCATCAGGTTGGATTTGGTCGCCACCGGCACCGAAACAACACTTTTGAGATCCTGCTTGAAGGCATTGTAATACTGACGGAAGAAACGCTCCTGGATGGCATAGTCATCACCCAGCGCATCCATTACTCGCTTCCAGCGATTGTAATGCACGTCAATACTACCGGAATCCTTGGACTCAAGCGTTGCCAGTAGCTTGTTTTTGATCAGATCGATCGCGGTTAAAGGCACACCGCGATTGTTCAGCGATTCAAAGAGGGTATAGGCATCTGAATGGGTGTTAACATCGATTTTAACCAATGTCGCCGTGTTAACCTTTTCAATTAGTGCCAACAATTCGGTTGCCTGATCTTGAACTCCCTCCAGCATCTGGTCGATACGACCTAAAAAGTGTCGATATGCTTTCATTACCCGACGTGTACCAGCATAGGCCACAGGCTGAACATACTTGAGCAGACCTGCGTCTTCCAGCACCGAGTAAAAGTCCTGCTGATTATTATTTTGCACCTGCGGAATCAGGCGCGGTTGATTATCCTGTTTTTTCAGCACCAGCTTATGCTTAAGGTTAAACAGCTCGAACCGGTTCTCTTCGGACAGGTTCGGCATAGCTCTCAAGCTTTGATAGATCGCAGCCAACAGAAGAGACAGGGTCGTCATACGTTGCTGTCCATCAACAAGCTCTAACCGCCGTATGGCGAGTGAGTCCTTTTCCTGGTTGATGCAGATAATAGAACCCAGGAAATATTCAGTGCTATTTTCTAGCAGGTCATCGAAAAGGGCATCCCACTGCCCACGTCCCCAAGTGTATTCACGCTGGTAACGGGGGATCACATAGACCACCTGCCCTTCGATATCCAAAAGACTGGAAACCGCATATTTGTTAACAGATTCAATCACGTCTAACGCTCCTTGTTACCAGCTGCACGTTTCTCTGCCAGCGTCAGATGATGTTCGTTGATGCGGTCGCCTTCTTTGCCGCCGTATTCCAGGCCTAGGTGATACCAGGGGGCGGAGGGTACGTCCTTGCCGCGGTCTTTGGTCCATTTGACGTTGGGTTTGAAGCGCAGGATACCGGCACCCTTTTTGCCCAGGTCTTTGGCCAGCAGGAAGGGGCGGATATTCAGGCGCACGCCGTCGTTGAGGTCGGGGGTCCAGCCGATGGGCTGTTCCGCCAGCGGCTTCCAGCGCACGAAGATATCGTAGGGCTTTTCGCCTTCGAGGATCTTTTCCAACTCGGATTTCAGGGTTTGGGCGGCGGCCAGGCGGATATCGGCGCCGTCTTCGCCGTTGGCGACACCGGCCTGCTGGGTGCGGATCCAATCACCCAGGTAGGTATAGATCAGGCGCTCCAGCCCGGCCTTGTCCAGCTGGTGGTAGTTGACCAGGGCACTGAAGCCGTCTTTCAGGCCATCCCATACATGCCAGATAAAGGGGCGGTTCTGGAACAGTTTGCAGTGCTGCTCGAAGAACTTGTCACGCAGCCAGAGGCTGAGGGATTTGCTGCCGACGGTGTCCAGCAGGCGGTTTTTCAGCGGTGTGGTCCACTCTTTGCCGTAGGCATCCTGCAGCAGGGCTTCCAGGCGTTGATCAGCGGCTTTTTCGCCACGCACCGGCGGCAGGCAGACGATGCCGTCATCATCCACATGCTCGTTCAGATCCTGACAGCGCAGCACCCAGGCGCGCTGTTCTTCGGCCAGTTCCATGTCGGGATCCAACTCTGCCGGCCAGCGGTAACCGAGCAGACGCGCCACCGCCACCTGCAGCACGGTGTCATCGACCCGCAGCTCGCCCTTGGCGGTCCATTTTGTGTCTTCGTCCCAGATCACCGAACCACAGGGGTGGCCGTGGAAAATCCATTGTGTGGGGTCGTTGGTGTAGGGCTGGGGCAGCCCGTTGGGGTATTGTTCTTCTGCGATTTTGGTCCAGCGGTCAAGGTCAAAAGGCACTTTTACAAGAGTTGCATTAGTTACATTCAGCTTCTGGTCAATCCTGCGGACAGACTCGAGATATTCCTTAGATGAGCAAAAGCACCAGATCGCAGCGAGCCTCTCTTCGTCGGCAGGAACAAGCGCGCTAATGTTATTGTCGAATTTGCTTCCTGCGTAAATCGATTGAGGTAAGCTTCTCATCAAACCTACAGCCAGACCTTTTTTTGACCATACTGAACTTCCTTGTCTATCTCGACCACGGTCTCTGTCCTGAGCTGCTGCGAGCGCACGCATTTTTCCACAACCCATTTCGTAAAGTACGATTCGCTCACACCCCCCCCAATGCACAGTAGTATCAACAGTGCTTTGATGGAATTCCCAAGCGGACCCTCTCTCTACAACTTCCCAATGAAATTGAACAAATAAAGGCGAATCGCTTGTTGGCATACCTTGAGCAGCTAGTGCATATTTTTGAAGCATCTCTCCAGAGATTGATTCACTCAGGCTTATTCTCGAATCCGGATTCCCCAACTGCCTCCCCTGCTCCACACTCTTTATTTCCTCCGCCAACAACCCCGCCGCCTTCTCCGCCGCCGTGCGCGGCTCGGACACATCCACCCCACGAATCCAGTTGCCCTGCTCGCCACTATGCAGCAGATCAGCCGACTGCCCCGCCGTATTACCACGGCTCAGTGTGAGAAGTTGCACGTTGAAGTCCCACATTGGCGTCTGGAAAGCCTGAGCCCCCAAGCGGGCAATCAGATGCCAGCTGTCGTTCTGCAACAGCTTCTCGCGGAACTTGCGGTAGCTGGTCAGGAACAACCAGTTTTGCGGTAGCACAATACTGGCGGTACCGCCCTGCCCACAGAACTCCAGGCAGCGGTCGAGGAATACCGTGGCCAGATCGTTTTTGCCTTCGGGGTAATACACTTCGCAATAGTCTTTCAGGGTATCGCTTTGCTTGCCCCGCGCCAGATAAGGCACATTGGTGATCACCCAGGTGTACTGGCCTGCCAGTAGCTCGGCGGCTTTGGCCAAACCCTGAGCAACGATGCCCGCTTCAACGCGGTTATTGATGTCAGAGCTGCCCGCTTCCACTGCTTCCTGTTGCTGTGTTTTTTCCTGAGAGAGCGCCTCACCCAGCAGTTGCTGCAGTTCACTCCACTGAGCGATCTGTGCGGCCTTGCTGCGGCGCGGGTTGATCAGGCTGCCCAGCACCGGGGCATCTTTAAAGGTCTGGTACATCCAGTCCAGGGCGATGGTCAGGTTCTGCTTGCCCGCCTTGCGGCTCAGTTCCTTCCACTCCTCCTTGGCGGCGGTAATGGAGAGGCCACTACAGGCCAGATGCAGCTCCGGCAGGCTGCGATAGCCTCCGGCATCCGGGAAGCGCCAGGCTTCCAGCGCCACGGCAAAGGCGGCCAGCTCGACACACCGCTGATCCAGCTCCAGCCCGTGCAGGTTTTCACTCAGCACCCGGTCGATCGCCTGTTGCGCGGTCAGCTGTTCCAGCGCCATACGCATCGGCACCAGCATCAAAAACGCGGCCACCAGAAAATGACCGGAACCACAGCAGGGGTCCAGGGTTTTCAGCTCGCTCAGCTGTTGCGGCCAGCTATCGAAAGTGCCGGAGGCGGGTTGCCATTTTTGTGTGTTTCGGCCGATATTTGCTCCTGCAATATCGGCATTCCCTACATCCTGTAGGTCATCCCTCACAAAACGCAGATAGCTCAGCGGCACACCGGGGATGGCGGCTTTGTCGCGCAGTTCCTGCTCACTCTGGGCATTCTGCCAATCCGACTCAGACAGGCGTTTGCCTGCCCACCAGGCCCCCAGGCTGTTATCCAGCAGGAAGCTGACCATATAGGGTTCGGTAAACAGCTGGGTGACCGGGGCCAGTTCATCGGCCCCGATTTTCACCTCGGACTTGTTCACCTCCTCTTTGCGCTTGCTCTGCCAGAACTGGTAGACCCAACCCAGGCTGTCCTGTGCCTGGAAGGTCTCCGGGGCCAGGCCAGTAACCAATTTCTCCAGCGTACGCTGATGCTCCGGTGCCAGTTCCAGCTCGAATACGGGGGAGTCGATCCGGAAGATCTGCGGCAGCATTTTGGAAGCCAGTACACCCGCCAGCTCCCAGCCAGTGGTGCAGCGGGCTTCCAGCTCATCACGGGCGATATCCGGCTCCTGCACCAGCTCGTTGCACTCTGCCAGGGTCAGCGGCGTATGCTCGTCGTACATCAACAGGCTGTTCTGCTCCAGAAAACGGGCAAACAGCATGCGGTGCCAGTGTTCGTAGGCGACCTCGGTGACCAATTTGCGAATGCCTTGCTGGCCATTGTCCTGCTTGATATCCCCCAGCTGGCGACCATGGGCACGCAGGCGGTTACGCAGGTTGCGCTGGGCATCGCTCAGGTAATCAGCGGGTTTGGCCTCGCCTACGCTCAGGCGGGTCAGGGCCTGAGTCGCGGCCTGTTCCGCCACTTCACGGGCTTTGCCCACGGTGGTTTCCAGCGCCTTGCGCCGGGTGCGATCCAGTGGCTGACGGGTGTTGTTGAACATATTCATCAGAATGTCGCTCTCTAAAAGATCCCGTTTAGAAGGTCACGGGGCCTTCATTCAACTTGTCGAGTACCTGCTGTTTAACCTGTTCCAGCCAGGCGTCCAGATCCGCTTCGGATTCAAAGGTGGTTTTGGGCAGGTTGATCCGCTGCAGCTTAGGTTGCAGCAGCTCCACCGCCTCCACGCGGGCGCTGTCGAACTTGCCGGTCAGGGAGTCGGTGCGTTCGCTCCACAACTCCAGGCTGACGTCGTTGAGGCTGTCGATCACCGCTTCGGCATCGTTGAGTGCCGGTTCATCCAGCGTCAGCAGTTTGCGTTTGGCCAGAATCTGGTTCTGTTGCGGGTCATCCAGCTGCTGCCAGTGGCTGTCTGCCTGCAGTTGCGCCAGACACTCGGCATGGCGATTCAGGTAAGCCTGCAGATGGAACTGGATCGCTTCACGCAGCTTGGTCACCAGTTGCTGAATCAGGCCCGTTACCGGGTTGGGCTCGGCCAGCAGGGAGCGCTGGTCGATAATGGCCTCCACTTCGGTCTGGATGGGGCTGTGGAAAGCCAGACCTTTGCTCAGCGCCAGCAGCTCCTGCAGTTGAGTCCATTCCGGGCGGCGGGCCTCAATGCGCTGGGCGGTCTCGGCCCAGGCCTTGATCGCCTGCTTGATGGCGTCCTGCTCATCCAGGGCGTATTTCAGCTGGGTATTGCCGGATTGACGTGCCAGCTCATCAAACAGCCGGGTATCCGGTTTGGCGGGCAAGGGTGCTTCGCCCCCGGCTTTCTGTGCCAGTTCACGGCCCTTCTCCGCCAGCAAGGGCAGCTTGGCCGCTTCTTCGCCGGGCTGGTTTTCAATACCTGAGGCGGTCAGCAGGCCACGGATCTTGATCAGATCCACCGGGCGGATGGTGATGCTTTCCGGCTTGAAGTTGGTTTGCGTGATCTGCTTGCGCTCCAGTTTGGTCACCGCCACCGGATTGCTGCGGGCATCTTCGGCCAGCAGAATGCCGCTGGCCAGCAGCACAAAGAGGGCACCGTCGATGGCATCCTGCGGCCAGCCATAAGGCGCAGCCAGGAAGTGCTCACGGATCTCACTGCCTTTTTTGGCGACCCCGATAAAGCGTTTGATGGCGGCACAAACCGGGTGTTTTTCCGGCTCGTCACTGTAGCCCACCGCTTCTAGAGCGTTCTGACCGCCCTCTTTACTGGCGCGGTCGAACACCTTGCCCCAACCGGCATGGTCGGCCTGGTCAAAGTCACGGTAGAGGCGCACCAGGGAGGCGCGGGCGGCGGTTTCAATCCGTTCGGCAATGCTGTTGCCTTCCACTTCGTTGCCACCGGCCTGCAGCACCTGGACGCCATCAAAAATTTCGCGCAGCAGGGTTTTTACCTGCTTCTGGGCCTCGCGGTGGCGGGTTTCCATGGCGGTGCGGGCGTCTTTACCCGCATCGGTGTTGGGCATACCGCGCTTGTCGAGGGTGGTTTGCGCGGCGTGTTCGGTGACGATGGCGTTGTTCAGCTCGGAACGGTTACGGGCCGGTACATGGATAAAGATAGTCGGCTCACCGGGGTTACGGCTGCGGGCATCGGCCAGGAAGTGTTTTTCATCCAGGCTCCAGCCATCCTGCACCCAGGCGTAGATCTTGTCGGCGGCATCGCGGGGCAGCTCGGGATCGAAACAGGCGTGAACGGTGCGTGGCTCTTTGCAGTTACCCTGGGTCAGGCGCACCTGGGCGATCTGCTGGCGCAGCTCTTTGTGCAGCAGGTCAACACGGATATTTTCAATCCGCTGCTGGTTGCCGCGCAGGTCGGCTTCTTCCTGACGCAGGGTGTCGTACCACTGGGCGCTTTCCTGAGTCTGCAGGCGGTACTCAGTGCCCACGCTGGTTTCTATCGGCATCACCAGACCCTCGTCGGCCAGTGCCTGCAAGAGCTTGGGCACCCGGTTGCGGATCGCTTCCTTACCGCTGTTCAGGTCATCGATCAGCAGGTCGGCCAGCATATCAGCGGTGGCGCGCACACCACAGTCGGCAGTGGGGTCGGTCGGCAGCTTACCGATCAGCAGCACCAGCGCCAAGATGCGGGATTTGAATTGCTCATCCTCATCACCGGCAGACAAGCGGCCAATGGCTTCGGCGATCTCTTTGGAGATAACACCGGTCTGCTGCAGGTTGACGGTGATCTGGTTGTAGATAAAATCCGCCGGTACCACATGACCCAGAGGCTGATCGGCCGTGGCCTGGGCGGCTTCGTGGATCACTTTCAGCTGGTTACGCAGCTGGGAGGCGGTGCCGGTGGTATCGACAATACGCAGCACCTTCTCCCAGAAACGGCGGCGTACCGGCAGCAGCGGGTAATCTGCCAGCATCACCTGCTCATCATCCTGATGGTGTTCGATCTTGGTACCGCGCAGCTGGCGGGAGATCTCCCCCAGGTTGGTTTTGATCACCGCATCCAACTCGGACTGAGCCGAGGGCTTTTTCTGCAGAATCACCTTGCGGATCACCGATTCTACATCGGTATCGGAGAGCTGAATCGGGATCTGGAAGCGGCCCAGCAGGCGCTGCAGGTTGGGCATACCGGAGAGCGCACTCTGACCGGTGGCGACAAACAGCAGCTTGTTCTCGAAGATGGAGTGCTTACAGCAGGTTTCCACCACTTCCTGAACCTGGTGCGCCTTGTCGGTATCGTTACCCACGTATTGCTGCACCTCATCGAGCACCACCAGGGTCAGCGGGAACTGGCCGTTTTGGGCCAGGGCATCATGGATGGCATCGACCATCTGCTGGTTGGTGACATCGTTGACCTGCGGGTACTGCATTTTGAGCAGCTGGCGCATCTCTTTCACGTCGCTGGCCAGAGTATCGTCAGCCTGCATCAACGCACGGGCGATACTACGGGACACGTACAGGTCTTCCAGTTCGTCTTCCCAGACATCGTCGTCGGCTTCAACCTGCGCCTTGACCTGTTCGAAGATGCCCTCTTTCTTCAGCCAGAGGACAAAACGGGCCTGGTGATACTGCTCCGGCAGACCGGCAGACTTGAAGATGATGTTCAGCAGCGCCAGACGCACGTTATTGTTTGCGCCCGCCCCCAGGGTACCGGACGCGGCATGCAGACCACCGTGGCGGCCGGCGGCGATACTCAGTTCTTTGAAGTGATCCTTGATCTCTTGCGGCAGGTCGGCAATATCGCGGGCGCTGACACCATCGCCAAACGGTTGGTTGGTCCAAAGCGCACGCAGCATTTTGGCCAGGTGGGATTTACCGGAACCAAAGAAGCCGGAGATCCAGACGCCCGGCTGCTCATGGCCATCCACCAGGTTGCGCAGGTAGGCCGACAGTATCTTGTCGAGACCGGCTTCGTATTCGCCATCACAGACAAAGGTTTGCAGCTCATAACGCAGGGTTTTGAGCGCCTGTGCGGATTGGTCGTCCTTTACTTCGGCGACACCGTTGTTTTCCAGCCGGTTTTGCTGGGGGTCCAGTTGGTAGATATCGCGGTTCAGCATCCTGTGCGTGCTCCCTTGTCGTGTAGCCATCTATTCATCAACGCCCGCCGGTGTCGCCGGGTGTGGTTCTGTTCTTTCAGTTGTTTGCAGTGCTGCTGTTTGATATCAGTTGTAAGCGGTAATCGCTGTGGCCTGATAGCCCCAGCCATCGCGGGCATCCAGCAGTCGGTAGCCGTTATCGATGTACTCACCGGGAAAGAGCACCAGCAACCGGCCCGGTACATGAGCGGCCAGCTGTTTGACGAAATCCGATACTGAGGCAAAGCCAAACAGGGTGCCGCAGCCGACCAGAGTCACCAGGGTGTTTTCGTCCGCTTCGGCCTGAATCTGTTCGGCCAGCTTTGCCACCGACTGGCGCACAAAGGTTTTGTACTTCGGCTCCAGGTCTTCAGGGTCTTCAAAGTAGTCTTCCCGGTACTTCTGCGAGGCCATCCATTCCGGAAACAGGCGGGTGATATCCAGCTCCAGCCAGGTATGCCCGGCACTTTCGGTAGCCAGGCGGAACTCTTCTACCCGTGCCCGCAGCTTGAGTTCATCTTCCTTGTGGTAGACGGCAAACAGCACCCGCTGCTCATCGGCGAGCCCTTTCATCCAGGGGATGCTGATATAGCCGGCGTAGCTTTTGATCAGGCGGTTCAGTCGATTACTCATGCTCTATCACTCATACAGCCAGGCCTCTTCTTCCTTGGTCAGGCAATCGGGAAAGGTGATTTCAACCACTTCGCTGGAGTGCTTGAAGCGCAACAAACCGCTATGGCTGGCCGAGCGGGCCAGTTCCAGCAAACGCTCGGTGCGGCATTCCAATACACGGGTCCACTCGGTATTAAACAAGCGGTTGCCGGTCAGCCCCTGCAGGTAACCCATGAACAGCGCAAAGGCGACGTTGACCGGGCGGATATCCGGCTCAGTACGATGTTTTTTGGTTCGGCCCTGCAGAAACCCTGCGTTGGTCCAGGTGCCGTTGACGTTCTGGGCGATGGATTTGAGCGTCGCCGGGCTGTAGCGATCCGGGCATTGTTCGGCGAACACCTGCTCCATCTCTTCACGGGGCAGCCATTGGCCCAGCTCCAGCTGCAGAATCTTGTTCATTGAGATGCGTAGCAAGGGATCACGCGCCAACCCCATCTGGCAGGCCAATAGGGTTCGGCCCTGTTCATCTACTTCCCAGAAACGGCGAAAGATGCGGAACAGCGGAATGGCGGTATCCATGCCGTAGAGATCCACCAGATGCTTCCAGGTCAGCTTGCGGGACTTTTCCGTGGGCTTGTGCAGGACGTTGAACAGCTCCACATCTTCCTGATACTGGGCGGCGGTGGCGTCCATGCTACGACCGTGAAACAGCTCGGTGATTTCAGACAGCATCATGGTCCGGCTGGCATGAGCGCCATTACGGCCATACTTGAAACCGAACTTCTGCTGGGATTCGGTCGAGATCATGGGTTGGGTGTCTCCTGGGTAAAACCGGGGGCAATGGACAGGTTCGCCTGGCGATACACGCTGGCGGGATTGAGTAACACCAGCTGATATTCATCCGGCGAAAGCCTGGCATTCAAGCTGCAATCCACCCCCCAGCGGCGCAACCAATAACCGGCGGTGGCGGCTTTAATGTTCATCTGCAGAGTTTCGCCGGGGGCAAGGCCGTAATCCAATTCGATGGCACGCTTGTGGGCTGCAGCGGGGTGCGGTGCCAGCTCAACGGCCAGGCAGCTATTCCACTCGGCATCCTGCTCAATGCTTTCTACCGCCAAGTCGATGGCGGTATTCAGCTCATCAGCCTGAGTGATGCGCGTCAGCACAAAGTCCCGGAACTGGGCATGGGTACGGCAGTAAGCCCGCACATGCCAGCGCAGTCCGGTGTTGACCAGACTATGCGGCACAATCTCCCGCTCGGACTCGCCACTGCTCACGGATACATAACGGATCCTGATCGCCTTGGCGGCATAAATCGCGCGTGACACCACTGCCAAAACGTCGAGGCTTGGCTGGTTCAATGTAGGTGCTGCATCTACCAGAATCGGCTGTTCACAGGGTTCCTGCCCTGCTGCCTGGCCAAGGGTCAGCGTCTGCAGGGTGTGCTCGCGGTCATAGGTGAATAAAGGCTGGAATTGCGGCGTGCGGCGGTACACTTTATCGCGGTGGTCGTAGTCCAGGTTGGACGGTGCCAGCTCGCGGTAGAGCGTGAAGTCGCGGGTAGCGTTGGACAGTGCAATGCCGAAACGGTGAACCAGATCCTGGCGCGTTACCTGACCACGAAAGCGCGCCAGAAAATCGATCTGCCACAGACGTTCGCGTTGGTTGGGTGAGGCGGTATCGGCTGCCATCGTTGGCATGGGGTGCTGTCCTTGGGTTGCTGTGTCATCGTTTGGTGGTCATAAAAATGATGATAGCAACCTACTATGGATAAAACCATTCAAGTTCTGTTTCATTGAACAGACGGTTATCCTTTGCTGTAACCCCACAGTCACTGGCCTTACCCGGAAGCAGCTCCTTGATACGTTCCCACTGATCATCTCGAAGCACTGGACGACACATTCATTCACCCTCCACAGACTCGGGATACACTGAGGTAGTGTTCAGAATTCTGTGTCATTTCTTTAGACTGAACCGAAAAGAGATGACTCATGACCAAACCTACATTCGATATGGATGCCGCACTTCAAGCCCTGCGTGAGGGCAAAGACCTCACCGGCAAAGACGG
>JBLXDJ010000015.1:0-23624 GCA_048264105.1 Oceanospirillum sp. | reverse complement strand
TGACTGAAGGTAGATGTTTCAAGGAGAGCACAGATGGCCAGAACAGTTTTGATTACCGGTTGCAATCGTGGTCTGGGGCTTGAGTTCGCCTATCAATATGCACGGGATGGCTGGCAGGTACATGCCTGTGCACGGGATCTGGTGCATGCCGAGGCACTGCAGGCGCTGGAGGCCCGCTTTCCCGAGCAAATCAGCCTGCATACGCTGGATGTTAACAAGGATGGTCAGATCAAGGCGCTGGATCGTGTACTGGATAACACCACCATTGATTTGCTGATCAATAATGCAGGTTATTACGGTCCCAAGGGTGTGGCGTTTGGCACCCTGGAGCGTGAGCTTTGGCGACAGGTACTTGAAACCAATACGCTTAGCCCATTGATGCTGACGCAGGCGCTGTATCCGCGCATTGCGGCCAGTGAGCTGAAAACAGTGGCATTTCTCAGCAGTAAGGTTGGCAGTATTGCCGACAACACTTCAGGTGGCGGTTACTACTACCGCAGCTCCAAAACCGCACTGAACCAGATAGTGCGCAGCCTGTCCATCGACTTAGCGGGGGCCGGGGTAAAAGTGGTTGCATTGCATCCGGGCTGGGCCCAAACCGATATGGGGGGCAGTAATGCACTGATTACGCCAGAAGAGAGCGTCAGCGCCCTGCGCACGCTTCTGACAGGTCTAACTCAGGATCAAAGCGGCGACTTCATCAATTATGATGGTAGTACTCTGCCCTGGTGAGCTTTATTGCGGTGGTCTGATTGCTATGGAAGGGCCTGACAGGTAGATTTGATTCTCAATGCTTTTGGGCAGGGAAGGTGACAGGATGCTGCTTTCACAGATGCGATCACCGCTGACACTGACACTGCTGTATGCCGTTCTGGGTGTGGCGTGGATTGTGTTCAGTGACCAGCTTGTCGTTTACCTGGCCGGTGATCTTCACCGTTTTGCCGAGGTCAGCCGTTACAAGGGTGTGGCCTTCGTGCTCATCAGTGCGGCGCTTATTTACCTGGCTCTGACCCGTTTCCGGCTTGAGGAGTCGTCCAGCCGTGTCCCTGGGCGCCAACGCTTCCTTGTGCTTGCCTTTATCGCTCTGTTGCTGGTGGTGCCGCTGCTGGGGGTATCTGTAACCCGCCTGTATGGTCCTGAGCTGCAGCAGCGTGAGCTGGACCGGCTGGACCAGGTTGCCGAGCTGAAAAGCTCGCAAATCAGTCAATGGCTTAAACAGAGCAGTCGGGAGCTGGGAGCCATTGAGCAGCTGCTGGTAACAGGTGGCAGTACAGTTGCTCCCGAGTCAGAGGGTTTTGCACGCATGCAGCAGGCCGTTTCCAGTCTGTTGCAGGGGTTGGGTTATTCCGGGGCAGAAATCCACTTTCCGGGGCGGGAGCCGCTTCAACTGGGAACGGTCCCCCGTATAGCGACCAATGGTAATGCGCTCAAGCCCTTCAGAATCAGTCAGAGAGACTGGTTGCAGCTGCTACAGGATGAAAACGCGACTGCCTGGGTTCGACTGTCTCGCCCAAGTCATGGGGATCGCATTGCCCTTGAGCTTTATCGACCGCTTGAAACCTCGCTGCAGCCGATACTGTCTGAGTGGCTGTTAAGTGGAAACAGTGCGGAGCTTCTGTTGCTGCAGGCAAAAGGGGGCCGAGGAGTCTATATTTCACCGCTGAAGCACAGTGACGCTCGGCCCATGACGCAAACTATTTCTCTGATCGGGCAAACAATTCCTGGGGCTATTGCACTGGTTTCAGGTGGCGCGGGTGAGGTTGCTGGCGAGGACTACCGAGGTGTCCCGGTGCTGGCGGCTTACAGAACCGTACCTGATACCCCTTGGGCGTTGGTGATCAAACGTGACCATGATGAGGTGTTTGAGCCGCTTGATACCCTGCTACAGTGGATGCTGCTTTTAGGCATGATATTTATGCTGGCGGTGGGGCTCATCCTGCTGCTGCTTTGGCGTCAGCAGCGCCTGCGGTTAAGTTTGCAGGTCAAGGCGGATCTGGATGCGCGTGACCGAATCCTGCAGCGCTTTTATGACATGCCACTGATCGGAATGGGCATCTATGACCCCGTTGCCCGGCGCTGGGTGCGCGTCAATGACGAACTACTGTGGATGCTGGGCTATGAGCGTGAGCAGTTCATGGCAATGGACTGGCGGGAACTGACCCCAAGCCACCTGCTTGAAGAGGAAGAATATCAATTTCAGGCAGTAATGGATGGTGTCACCGATGGCTACCAGATGGAAAAACAGCTGCGTCATGCGGATGGGCATCTGGTGGATATTCGGCTTAATGTACAGATTGAACGGGAAAACGGCGGCTGGATGCTGGCAATTGCGCAGGATATCTCTGAGCGCAAGCGCCATGAAATGCTGATCCAGCGTCAGGCCAACCTGTACAACATGCTGTCGCAAACCAACCAGATGATTGTGCGCCGCCATACGCCGGATCGGATCTTCCAGAGCGCCTGTGATATTGCCGTCCGTTTCGGCAAACTGAGATTTGCCTGGATGGCTCAGCTTGATCAAAAAGGTCAACTCAAGCCCCTGGCCAGCGCCGGGTTTGGTGGCGAAAGCCTGCCGATGCTGGTGCAGTTGTGCCGCAATTATCCCGAGCAGGGGTTGACCATGGCAGCCATCAGGCAGGGCGAACGCATGCTGGCAAACAACATTTTTACCGACCCCGGCTTTCAGCCCTGGTATCAGCTGGCGCGACGCCATGATATCCATGCTGCCATCGTACTGCCCTTGAGTGATGCCGATGGCCGGCTTGTGGTGATGACACTGTATGCCGGCGAGCCTGACTTTTTCACCGATGAGGTTGTGAATACGCTGGATGAACTCAGCTATGACATCAGTTTTGCACTGGCCAACTACTCACGAGACCAGGCGCTGGAAAAGGCGAACCAGGTGATCAATGCCAGTCCTGTAGTCTTGATGCGCTGGGAAAACAGTGCAGGCTGGCCAGTGAGCTATGTGTCAGACAATGTGCGCCGCTGGGGAATCGAACCTGCGGAGCTGCGAAATGGCGAGCTTAACTACGAACAACTGATACACCCGGATGATCGTGAGATCATTGCCGCGGAAGTGAAAGGGCATCTTGAACGCAACGAAAACGAATATCATCAGTTGTACCGTTTGCAGCTGGCATCGGGTGAGGTGATCTGGGTAGAGGACCATACCCATGTGCAGCGGGATCGTCAGAACAACATTCTACATATAGAAGGTGTATTGACCGATGTAACCGAGCGCCAGCAGCAGGAGGCACGGCTGGAACGTGCCTCGGCCGTACTGGACAGTACCCGCGAGGCCGTGGTGATCACGGACGCCCGACAACATATTATTCAGATTAACCCTGCGTTCAACGAGATGTTTGGCTGGACGGAGGAGGAGTTGGTCGGCAACACGCCGCACCAGTTTGCCTCCGGCCGTCATGACAGTACCTTTTATGAGCATATGTGGTACGAGCTGGATCAGTCCGGCCACTGGCAGGGTGAAATCATGAGCCGGCGCCGCGATGGCGAGGTGTTCCCGGCGTTGCTCAGTATCAGCGTGGTACGCGGGCCGCATGGCAGGATCAACCATTATGTCGGGGTTTATACAGACCTTAGCCGCTTGAAAGAGAGCGAATCCAGGCTGGAATACCAGGCACTGCACGACCTGTTGACCGGCCTGCCCAACCGACAGATGCTCTTCAGCCAGCTGGACCACTGTATTCATTACAACTGCCGCCACAAGCGTACATCGGCACTGCTGATGATCGACCTGGACAACTTCAAGGATGTGAATGACAGCTTTGGTCATCTGGTGGGTGATCAGTTGCTTGAGCAGGCCGCGCAGCGACTGAAATTGCGCCTGCGGGACGAAGACATGCTGTTCCGTCTGGGAGGGGATGAATTTGCGGTATTGCTTGAGGATGTAACTTCAGGCAGCGATGCAGCCAATGTGGCGTTAAGCTTGATTCGACAGTTTGACGGCAGCTTTACGCTAAGCGGTGGTGTGGAGGTTCGTGTCGGTGCCAGCATCGGCATCAGTCTGATCACCAATCTCAAACAGAAACCGGAAGACCTCTTGCAGCAGGCGGATGCGGCTCTGTTTCGAGCCAAGGAGCGGCGTGGCAGCCTGAGCTTCTATAGTGATGATCTCACTCAGGCTGCTCGCCAGCGGCTGGAGCTGGAACAGCGTCTGGGCCGCGCCATCGAAGCCAATGAACTTCGACTTTACTATCAGCCGCAGTGGTCTCTTGAAACGGGTGAAATGACCGGGGTGGAAGCGCTGGTCCGCTGGCAGGACCCTGAGCGGGGTCTGATCTCGCCAGTGGAGTTTATCCCCATCGCCGAGCAAACTGTTTTGATTGACCATATTGGCCGTTGGGTGCTGAACGAGGCCTGTGATCAAATTGCCCGCTGGCAGGCGGCTGGCCTGCATATCCCGCGTGTGGCTGTGAATGTGTCACCGCAACAGCTGCGCTATCACAGCCTGCCGGATGAAGTGGCCAAGGCGCTGGAGCGGACCGGTATTGCACCGGAGCTGCTTGAGCTTGAGTTGACCGAGAGCGCCCTGATGGCGCCCAACCTTGAACCGGTGGCCATGTTGAAGCAGTTGCGGGGACTGGGTGTGCGGCTGGCAATCGACGATTTCGGTACCGGCTACTCTTCCCTGGCTTACCTGAAACGTTTCCCGCTCGATCTGCTCAAGATCGACAAATCCTTTACCGATGATCTGCTTGAAAGCGATGAGGCGCGTGCCATCGTTGAAACCATCATTGTGCTGGGGCACAAGCTTGGCCTGAGAGTGCTGGCCGAAGGGGTTGAAACCGAGGCCCAGCGCAGCCTGCTCAACACGCTTGGCTGTCACCAGTATCAGGGCTACTTGGCCAGCAAGCCTCTGCCCGTGGCAGAGCTGGAGGTGTTGCTGGCAGCACCGCAAGGTTGATCTGCAACAACGGGAGAAGATACCCAGTTGTGGCTTTTGATGTATGATCAAGCAAATGTTTAATACCCAGGTCTCAACCTTCTGACCTGCAGGGAGTGCAGTGGATACTGTGAATTCATCAGCCGTGTGTCACAGCTCCAACAGAATTGCTACCAATCTGTTACTGGCCATCGCTTATGCGATGCTTGGACTCAGCTTGTCCAGCACAGGGCTGCATGACCAGATCGTACCCTTATGGTTGCCGTCAGGCCTCGCACTTGCGGTTGTACTGCGTTTTGGTACGAAGATGTTGCCGGGGGTGTGGCTCGGCAGTTTGCTGGTCAATTTGATTTTGCCCAACGGCTGGAACCTGCCAGAGACGGGACACCTGCTGACCGCATTGGTGATTGCCAGCGGGGCAGCCTTGCAAACCGGGCTGGCGGCATACCTGATCCGTCGTTTCGGTGTTGATCCGCTGGTGCCTGTCAATGAGCGCTGGATGCTGCGCTTTCTGCTCTTTGCCGGGGTGCTGACCTGCACCCTGAATGCCACGCTGGGAACGCTTGCGGTCACGTATATCAATCAGTCAGGTGGTAGTCTGGGACTGTTGTTGGATTGGGTCAGCTGGTGGCTGGGCGACAGCTTTGGTGCCGTTTTCGGTACCCCTCTGTTTCTCTCGCTGCTGCCGGCACCCCAGTCTGACGCTGCTTCTCGCCGTTGGGTATTGTCGGTGCGACTGTTGGGAACCTTATTGGCGTTGGTCGTGATCAATCAGTACTACCTGTCTCACCTGTCCAGCTTGCTGGAACGCAGTTTTCGTCAGGATGTACAACTGATCGATGCCCGTATTCAGGCAACCATCCAGCAGAACCTGCGAGATCTGGCCCGGCTTGAACAGCAGATAGCCAGTCGCCCGGATCTGAAGCCGGAAGAGTTTCGAGAGTTGGTGTTTGCTCGCATGCAGGACAACCCTGCGCTGCGCGCTTACTCCTGGGACCCGCTGGTACCGCGTTCGCAACGGACCGAATTCGAGCAGCGTACACGTGATCTGTTGGGTAACCCTGAGTACGCCATTTATGGTGAGTCCCCGCCGTCTGAAGAGGTCTTGATTCCGGTGCAATATGTCGAGCCGCTGGAGCAGAACCGGGCCGCACTGGGGTTCAACCTCTACTCGCTGGAAGATCGCCGTCGCTGGGTACTGCAGGCTGAGTCACGCGGTCAGGCGGTGGCAACCGGTATTCTGAATCTGACCCAGGCACCGAATGAACCGGGTTTGCTGATTTTGCAACCGGTTTACCGTCAGACGGGGGCAGAGTTGCTGCAGAGTCGGCGTGAACTGCTTGGCTTCATTGTGGGCGTCTTCACGGTGGCACAGTTTTTTGATGCCGCGTTGCAGGAGTCAGGCATCGAACATGTGGGCTTGAGAGTCTACGAGCGATTTGGTGGTTCATTCTACGACACAGTCAAGGCCGGCTCCCAGGGGGTGCGCCTGAGTCAGGGGTTTCCGGTGCTGCTGACGCAGCAGGAGTGGCAGGTGGAGGCAGTGGCCAGGCCTGACTATCTGGCCGCTCACCCGATCAGTCAGGCACTCTATCTGCAGGTTTTGCTGGTCGGCCTTGGCGCTCTGGCCTCTTTGCTGATCCTGTCGATGTACAATCGTGAACGCCTGCTGGTCGCGCGGGTGCAGCAACAAACACTGGATCTTGCCTGGCAGGCCCGACACGATGACCTGACCGAGCTGCCCAATCGCACCCGTATGCAGGAGCAGCTGACAGAGTGGCTGAAAACACCTGACCGTCCCTTTGCGTTGCTGTTCATCGACCTGGACCGATTTAAGCTTATCAACGATAGCCTGGGGCACCAGGTAGGGGACCGTCTGCTGCAGGAGCTGGCGTATCAGATGCGTGTGGAAACACCAGAAGACTGTAAGTTGTGCCGTATGGGAGGGGATGAGTTCATTCTGTTGGTACCCGGTGCCGCGCAGCGTGCCATTGCCGAGGCTCAGCGGATCCTGCTGATTGTGGGCCGTCCCTATATGGTTGCCGAGCATAGCCTACAGCTGACCGCGAGTATTGGTATCAGCCTGTGCCCGTCACATGGGCGTGATGCCGACAGCCTGATCAAGCATGCTGATACTGCCATGTACCGCGCCAAATCGCGGGGCAAGGATCGTTATGAGTTGTACTCTGAGCAGCTAACCTCGGATGCCGTACAAAGCTTTTCAGTCGAACAGGATCTGCGCCAGGCACTGCAGGAACACCAGTTGGTGCTGCACTATCAGCCACAATACCGCCTGGATGATGATCGCCTCTGTGGTCTGGAAGCACTGGTGCGCTGGCAACACCCGGAGCGCGGACTGTTGGGGCCAGACCAGTTCATTCCGCTGGCGGAAGAGACCCAGCTGATTGTTCCGCTGGGCTGGCAGGTGATCGAGCAGGCCTGTGAGCAGCTGTCGCAATGGCTGGAGCAGGGACTGGATGTTCCGTTGGTTGCGATCAATATTTCACCGCACCAGCTGTTACAGGCCGACTTTATTCCACGCCTCAATGCCTTGGTGGATGGGTTTGATCTGGAGCGGCGCCGAATTGAGCTGGAAATCACCGAGTCGATGATCCAGCAAGATCCTGACTTTGTGATTCAGCAGTTGCAGCGGCTGCGTCTGTCTGGGTACCACCTGGCACTGGATGACTTCGGTACCGGCTTCTCCTCGCTGGACCGGCTCAAGTACCTGCCGCTGAATCGACTCAAGATCGACAAGAGCTTTACCCGTGATATTGGCCGCAACCCGAAGGATGAAGCGGTTATCCTGACGGTTATAGCACTGGGCCGCAGTCTTGGTGTTGAAGTACTCGCGGAAGGGGTCGAGACTGAAAAACAGCGTGACTTCCTCAAAACACATCAGTGCAACAGCATGCAGGGGTTCCTGATGGGCAAGCCGGTACCGGCGGATTTGGTCAGCCTTGGTCGACCTTTGTCGGCTGACAGGTGCAGGTAAAAGTGATTCAATAGTGTTGCATGGACCGGACACCTATGTGTCACGCTTGAGCAAACTTTTGCATTAACCCAGGAGCTCTGATGCTGCTTGCCCCCCTGTCGAGCATTGCCAGCCGTGACGTTGTCACTTTGGCTGAGTCTGCCACCATCAATGCCGCTGTCAGCCTTATGGCTGAGCACTCCATTCATGACGTGATCGTTATCAGTCCTGAAAAGGACCTGCATATCATAACAGCGAAGATTGTAATGACGCTGCGTTTGGCTGATTTTGATTTCAGCAGGCCGTTGTCTGGGGCACATCTGCCTCAGGTACCCTGTATGCAGTACAATGAGCGTGTCAGTGAAGGCATCACGGTGCTGCGTGACTCACCCACAGAGCATCTGTGCCTGGTCAACGAGCAGCAGGAACTGGTCGGAATTGTCAGCTATTCAGACCTTATTACACATCTTGATCCGGGAAGTCTGGCAGAAACACGACGTATTAAAGATTTGCTGAATTTGTCGTCTTATTCTTCTTTACGCCCCGACGACAACCTGAAAACCGCCATGCTCACAATGCATTCAGCGGGGCATTCTGCAGCCTTGATAATGCCTGCGGAACAAGGCGTAGGTATTATCACCCAGAGCGATATTACCAGTGCCCTGCAGAATAATGCCGACTGGATGCAACCTGTCACACGTTTCATGACCAGCCCCGCTTTGACCGTGCAGGAAGAGTTGACGCTGCAGGAAGCGCTGTCCATCAGCCGTAAGGAAAAACTCAAGCGTCTGGTGGTCTGTAATGCTGCAGGGCAGGTCGTGGGGCTTTTGCACCAGAAAGAGCTGGTAGCCCTGGTGTATGAAAGCTGGCGCGAGATGTTGCGACGGCAGGAAGAAAGCCTCAAAGCTGCACTGGATACCACAGAAAATGAACAGCGCTGGCGAGCTGTGCTTGAAGGCACGCAGCAGGGTGTATGGGACTGGAACGCCCAGACAAACAAAGTGTTTTTTTCGCCGACCTGGAAATCGATGCTGGGTTACGCCGAAGATGAAATAAGCGACTCGCTCGATGAGTGGGACTCGCGTATTCATCCGGACGACAAAGCGGCAACCTATGCGGACCTTGAGCGACATTTCTCAGGGGAAACATCCGTTTACGAAAACACGCACAGAGTGCGCTGCAAGGATGGCAGCTACAAATGGATTCTGGATAAAGGCAAAGTTTTCAGCACTGATGCTGATGGCAGACCGTTGCGCGTGATTGGTACACATACCGATGTAACGGATGAGTATGAACAAAAACAACAGTTGAATCGTCTTGCGGGAAATGTACCGGGTGCGCTGTATCAATATCGGCTGTTTCCGGATGGCACTAGCAGCTTCCCCTTTGCAACGGCCAACATCAGTGATGTTTACGGGGTATCCCCCGCGCAGGTGAAAGAAGATGCTCAAATTGTGCTGGAGCGTTTGCATCCGGACGATGCTGAGCTGGTTGCCACTACCATATCAGAGTCTGCAGACCGGTTGACGGTTTGGGAAGTACAGTACCGCTACAACCATCCTGAAAAAGGTGAGCGCTGGCTCGAAGGGCGTGCCACGCCGGAAAAGATGGTTGATGGCTCAGTCATCTGGAACGGCTACATATACGACATTTCCGAGCGAAAGCGGCAGGAGCTGAAGCTGGCAGAAACCACGGCACAGTTTCAACTTACCATGGAGGCAACGAATACAGGTCTGTGGAGCTGGGATCTGGTCACAAATGAAGTTAACTGGTCCCCGGAAGCCTATTCAATGCTGGGATATGAGCCTGATGCTTTCCCGGTAACCCTCGAAAAATTCCAGTCTCTCATGCACCCTGATGATGTGCAGGGCATGATGTCTGATGTGATGAGCAGTATCGAGCAGGGTGATGGCTTCAATGTTCAGTTTCGGCTGCGTCATGCCGAAGGGCGCTGGGTCTGGATTCAGGGGCGAGGAAAGGTCACGGGCAGTGATGGTACGGGGAAACCCGTTTTCATGATGGGGACACACGCCGATATCTCCGAGATCAAGCAGGTTGAACAGGCTCTTGCTGAAGCTCGTGCAGCTGCAGATACAGCGAGTCGTGCCAAGTCGGACTTTCTGGCCAATATGAGCCATGAAATTCGTACGCCCATGAGTAGTATAATCGGCCTCAGCCAAATCAGTGTGGATGAACAGGATTTGACCACTCTGCATGACAGGCTGCGAAAAATACATCACTCCGGGCGTTTGCTGCTTGGAATTATTAATGACATTCTCGACTTTTCAAAAATTGAGGCGGGTAAGCTTTCGATCGATCCCCAGCCATTTTTCTTAACGGGTTTGGTGGATAACCTAAACAGTCTGTTTGCCGATATGGCGAGCCGCAAAAACTTGCAGTTATCAATGCGTATTGATGAAGGGGTGGGTGACGCCTTTGTCGGTGACGAGCTGCGCCTGCGACAGGTGCTGACCAATCTGATCGGCAACGCCATCAAGTTTACCGAGCATGGAAGCATCCAACTTGTCGTTTCTACGCACCAGTCGTCAGTGGACCGACAATCGCTGAAGTTCAGTGTGTTGGACACGGGCATCGGTATTACGCAAGAGCAGCAGCAAAAACTGTTCAATGCATTTAGTCAAGCTGATAACTCGGTAACCCGCAAACACGGTGGTTCCGGGTTGGGGCTTGTGATCAGCCAGCGTCTGGTTGAAGTGATGGGCGGCAGCGGTATTGAGCTTGAAAGTCAGCCGGAGCAGGGGTCTGTTTTCAGTTTTATTCTTCCTTTGCGTGCTTGTGAAGCTTCCGAGCAGGAAATGCTGTTGCACAAGAAATCTGCAACGCTGGACAAGATTCATACCCTGCAAGGCAGGGTTCTGTTGGTTGAAGATAACCAGATCAACCAAGAGGTCGCCAGATCTTTGCTTGAAAAGCTGGGGCTTGAGGTAACGGTGGCGCAACAGGGGGATGAGGCGTTGGATCTGGTTGAGCAGTCTGACTTCAACCTGATCCTGATGGATATTCAAATGCCGGTCATGGATGGCTACGAGGCCACCCGACAGTTGCGTGTGCGTGGCTGTGAGCTGCCAATCATCGCCTTGACGGCTGCAGCAATGGCGGAAGACCAGGCAAGAGCATTGGCTGCAGGTATGAACAGTCATCTCTCCAAACCCATTGATCCTCAGGCGCTGCAGCAGGTGTTGGCCCAGTGGCTGAAAGCGGAAGCGACAGAGTCCAAGGCAGTCCAAAGTGTTGCCGCCGATACACGACCTGACCCGGCCCTAACGTCTTTTGAGTCAGTGAGGGATGCTACCCCTTGCAGTTGTTTTGATGCAGGTGCCGGTCTGACCATGCTTAGTGGCAACCGGCAGCTGTACAGGAAGGTTTTGATGGAGTTCCTGCAGCAGTTTGACTCGGATTACCAACAATTGCCCGGCAAGCTTCGCCATTTGCAAACCGAACCCTCTCCGGAGGCAATCGCCTCGCTGCAAAAGTTGGCGCACAGCCTTAAAGGCGTTGCCGGTAACCTGGCTTTGCAGGCACTGGCGGCTTTGGCAACCTCACTTGATCGAACCTTGAAACAGTCTGAGGTTCCAACCGAAACTGAGGCCAGTGCGTTGGAACAGTGCCTGCAGCAGACGACAGCGGAGATAGAACGATGGCTTGAAAAAGAAGAGTCTGCCGAGCAAGCTCAGCCAGGGCGGAGCAATACGCAGAACAAATCTGTCCAATCCGATTTGCAGGCCTTGCTGGCGGCAATACAAAACAGTCAATTTATTGATGAGTCTGAGCTGCAGGCACTGGCTGAACAATTGCCGGAAGAGGCCCATGAGCACTGGCGTACTTTGTGTCAGGCACTGGATGATTTCGAGTTTGAGCAGGCTGCAGAGATCCTGTCTCGGCTGATACTTCAGCTAACACAGAGTAGCCAATAGTGCCAAGGCTAGTATCCAACTCATTAAGCAAACGATTGCTGCTGACTACGCTGGCGTCTGTTCTTGTGACGACACTATTGCTTACGGCAATGGTCGAGTGGCTGGTGTTACAGCATAACCGTAGCCTCCTGCTAGAGCATCAAAAAAGCTACACGAACCTTGTGGCACGCCGTATTGATCACGGGCTGGAAGTGCGCACGCGTACGCTGAAAGGCTTGGCCGGGTTGCTCAATGATGGTGAGCAATTACTGCCGCTTGATGCCATGCAGGCTGTTCTGGACTCACGCCTACAGCTTCATGAACATTTTAATAATGGCCTTTTGGTGCTCAGTAAAGAGGGTGTGCTCTCGGTTGACTCCCCGGTACTAAAAGGGCGTGTTGGCATTGATCTGAGAGACCGTGAACATTACCGACACGTATTGCGGACGCAACAGCCGTATATTTCCAAGCCACTCATTGGTAGAGGTGTCAACTCGCCGGTTTTTCTGATCAGCGTACCCATATTGAACCGGCGCAACCAGTTGCTTGGCATGACGCTTGGCTCAACTCGCTTGGCTGAAGATAACCTGCTGACCGATATTTCACTGCAAACCATCGGTGATGAAGGTGAGCTGTGGGTGTTGGATCTTGAAAGCGATCTTGTAGTCACCAGCTCAAAGCGAGAATACGTCATGGGACATATCTCGCAGTTGGGTTTTAATACGTTGCCCAATCGCCTGAAGCAAAAAGAGTGGCAGGGTCAGGTGACCAATGGCGGCGGGAAATCACTGTTGTATACAGCGACTCCGTTACAGCAAACGGGCTGGGTTGTGGTACATACCTTTCCTGCGGCCATGGTATTGGAACCGGTCAAAGCATTGCTGTTGCAAGTTGTGATGGCTGTCACAGCGATGCTGGTCGTGGTGGCATTACTGGCGTATTGGCTGATCAAGCGGCAGCTGCGCGACCTGAAAAACTCAGCGACCCAAATAGCCAGCATGCTGGAAAACGTTTCCGAGGTTAAACCGTTAACGGTTGTACGAAATGATGAAGTTGGGCTGCTGGTAAGTGCTTTCAATCAGCTGCTGGAAAAACAGGAAGTACAAGCCCAGCAGTTGTTGGCTGCGAAAACTAAAGCTGATCAGGCCAACCAGGCCAAGTCCGAGTTCCTGGCTAACATGAGTCATGAAATTCGCACCCCCCTGAACGCCATTATCGGACTGAGTGAGTTGCAGCTGGGGGAGGAACAGCCTCTGCACATGCAGCAGCGTACTCTTCAGATTCATCACTCGGGCAAGCTGTTGCTTGGAATCGTGAATGACCTGCTGGATTTCTCCAAAATTGAAGCCGGTAAAATGGAGTTTGAATCGCACCCGTTCAGGCTGAGTGACGTGTTGCAGCAGCTTGCGTCGCTGTTTGCGCTTCCCACTAGCCAAAAGGGTCTTGAACTGGTGTTGCACCTGCAGCCGGACTTGCCTGAGGCGTACGAAGGGGATTATTTGCGCCTGACCCAAGTTTTGACCAATCTGATGGCTAATGCCGTTAAGTTCACTGAGCAGGGCACGGTGGAACTGCTGATAGAAGCGAAAGCGATACAGGATAAGCAGGCTGAGCTTGTTTTCAGCATCAGTGATACCGGGATCGGTATGACACCCGAGCAGCAGGAGCGGTTGTTTAAGGCTTTCAGCCAGGCGGATACCTCAATCACGCGGCGTCATGGTGGCACGGGTTTGGGATTGACCATTAGTCAGCGGCTGGTAAGGCTGATGGGCAGTTCTGGAATTCACCTTCACAGTGAAGCCGGTGTGGGCAGTTGCTTCAGCTTTGGGCTGTGTTTGCCTTTGGCTGTAACCAGTGAGCAATCCTTACAACAGCCACTTCGCTGTAAAAACGGTGCATGTCATGCGCTCGTGGTGGATGATCAGCCCATAGCACGCCAAATTCTACGCGAAATCCTTGAGTCCTGGCAGTTTGTGGTCGACGAAGCTGAAGACGGCATTCAGGCGGTAGAAAGGGTGCAACAGCGACTCAAACATCAGCAGAGCTACGATGTTGTACTGATGGACTGGGAAATGCCGAGAATGAACGGCCTTAATGCGCTGCGCACGATCCGCACGGTGATGCAGGAAGCCGGTATGTTGCGTCAGCTGCCGGCAATGCTGATGGTATCGGCGCATGACCAATCAGACATCCAGCTCTATGGTGAAGATGATATTGAGTATCTGCCCAAGCCGGTGCATCGCTCTTCACTCTACGATGCCCTTTCGCACCTGTATCAACAGAACCAGGTACAACTGCCGTCGCTTGCCGAGCGCTTCTGTAGTCAAAAGGTGCTGGTTGTAGAGGATCACCCGATCAATCAGCAGGTTGTTCAGTCACAGCTGGAGCAGATGGGGCTGACGGTCAGCCTGGCTGGAAACGGTGCCGAAGGTGTGGAGCAGGCTCGCCGTGAACAATATGACCTGGTATTGATGGATATCCAGATGCCGGTTATGGATGGCTATGAGGCAGCTCGTACGATTAGAACCTTCAATACAGAGGTTCCGATCATTGCCCTGACCGCGGCAGCACTGGTTGAAGACCGTGAAAAGGCTCTTCAGGCTGGCATGAATGATCACTTGGGCAAACCGTTCTCAGCACAACAGCTGTTTGACCATCTGCGCCCATGGCTGCAAACCCGCCAGGTGTCTGTAGAACCTTCAGCTGCGGCTGCTGAAGCAGCAGAAAAACCAAGCACTGCACAGTTGACGGTTGCACAAAAACGGTCACTGCTGATTGTGGATGACATGGCGGCCAATATTCGGATTTTGGCTAACCTGTTGAAAGATGACTACACAATTCAAGTAGCCAACCGAGGACAAAAGGCTCTGGATATTGCCCGTGGAAGTCATCCTCCGGATCTGATACTGCTGGATATCATGATGCCGGAGATGGACGGTTACCAGGTGTGCCGTGAGCTTAAAAACAATGCGATCACCAATCACATTCCGATCATTTTCGTGACGGCAATGGATGCAGTTGAGGATCAGAAAAAAGGCCTGAGTTTGGGGGCAGTTGATTACATCACCAAGCCTTTCGATGCTGATATCGTGAAGGTGAGAGTACGCAATCACATGAACCTGAAGGTCAAAACGGACATGCTGGAAGATATGTCGCATGTGGACGGTCTGACACAGGTGGCTAACCGGCGCAACTTTGATCGATCACTGCAACGGGAGCTGAAACGTCTTGAGCGCAGTGGCAAGCCGCTGGGCCTTGTTATGCTGGATATCGACTATTTCAAGCCGTTCAATGACCACTATGGTCATGGCAAAGGGGATGAGTGCTTGATTAAGGTGGCCGCGGCACTGCAGCAGGTGATTAAGCGCCCCGGTGATCTGTTGGCACGTTACGGTGGTGAAGAGTTTGCAGCCATTTTGCCTGAAACAGATGCAGAGGGCGTGGCACGGGTGGCTGAAGCAATGCGCGCTGCTGTAGAGGCAATCGATGTCGAGCATGGCTATTCACAGGTTGCTGATCATGTGACGATCAGTGTGGGCTGCTGTGCTCAAATCGTTACAGCTGAAACAACGGCAGAGCAGCTGCTGAACAGGGCGGATACCGCACTTTATGCTGCCAAACGGCAGGGGCGCAATCGGGTTGTGATTTAAGCCATGAGGCTGAAGCTATTATGACGGTAAAAGTGGAACTGATGTGTAATAGCGTGCAGCTGTATATAACTGCGCTGATACTGGGATTGCTTTTATACCCGATTTCAAACATAAGTTATGCGGATGAAGTGGATTTGGATGCCGTGTTTATGAAACACAGTGTCCCCATGTACTGGCTGGATCCGAGCAGTGGCGAAATTATAGAAGCAAACCCGGCTGCTGTATCATTTTACGGCTATGAAGCTGCCCTTTTTGAGGGTATGAAGATAGATGAAATCAATACACTTAGCCCCAAACAAGTGGCTGAAGAGATGGCCTTGGCAAAGCAGGAGGGTCGTAACTATTTTATTTTCAGGCACCGTTTGGCAGACGGAGATATACGCACGGTCGAAATACATTCGCATCCATTTAAACGACATGGAAAGCTTTTATTGCTTTCAGTCGTACATGATATTACACCTGGCCGGAACCTTGATCACGGACTTTGGCATTACAAGCAACGCCTTGAAGAATTGGTAGAAGAACAGACGGCCGACGTTAACCAGCGCAATCGTGTCATTATCCTGTTGTTGCTGGCTGGGCTTGCGTTGTCGGTGTTTACGATTGTGGTTTTAACCTATCTGATGCGACAGCGACAAAAGGCAGAAGCGGAAACCCGGCGTTTCAGATCCATTGCTGAAAGCGCGATGTACGGTAATTTGATTACGGACTTGCGGGGTCATGTACTCTATTGCAATCCTTTCTTTGCCAATATTCATGGCTATACGGTGCAGGAGCTGAAGGGAAAGCATCTGTCTGTTTTTCATTGCTCTGAGCAGATGCCGGCAGTAGAAACGCTTTTATCCCAACTGAAGCAACAAGACTATTTTCCACCGACTGAAGTGTGGCATTACAATCGTAACGGTTATGAGTTCCCGATGCTGATGAGCGGTATTGTGATGCCGAATGACCAGGGGCAGCCGGCTTATCTCGCTACAGCAGCCATCGATTTAACCGATCATTTCAATGAGCGCCAGCAGGCTGAAAGGTTATTGATCAGTGCCAAGGAAGAGGCAGAAAACGCCAGCCGGGTGAAGTCAGAATTTCTTGCCAATATGAGTCACGAGATCCGGACTCCGCTTAATGCCATTATCGGGCTCAGCGAGCTACAGATAGCCGAGTCTTTGCCAGAGCGGTCACATCATCGTGCACGAGAGATTTACCAGTCAGGCGAGCTATTGCTGGGGATTGTGAATGACCTGTTGGACTTTTCAGAGATAGAGTCGAAAACATTGGTGATTAAAGCCGATCCTTTCAGGCTTTCGGATGTCATCAGCCAGCTCGATACCTTTTTCGGTCCATTAAGTCGGCAAAAAGGGGTGGAGTTGTTATTTACGATCCAGCATAACCTGCCTCAGTGGTATACAGGTGATCGAGTACGCCTGACACAGGTGATGACCAACCTGCTGGGTAATGCCGTGAAGTTTACCGAACAGGGAAAAATTGAGCTGCAGATTGAGGGCGAATGCCTGTCAGACGAGCGTACGAGGCTTGTGTTCAGGGTAAAGGACAGCGGTATTGGCATGACTCAAGAGCAGCAAAAAAAGCTGTTTCAGGCATTCAGCCAGGCCGACACCTCTATCACGCGCCGTCATGGCGGTGCCGGTTTAGGACTCTCAATCAGTCAACGCCTGGTTTTGTTGATGGGTGGAGAAAGCATCCATGTAGAAAGCGAAGCAGGTGTCGGCAGCTGCTTCTGCTTTGAGTTATGCCTGCCGATCGCACAGGTGCAGACATCCTCGGGTGATCAGTCCGAAACCGATCATCTCTGTGATGAGACTGCGCCTGTCGGCGATTTTATAGAGCCCGGCTTATGGAGACCCGTTAGCCTGTTCAAGAATCAGCGGGTGCTGGTGGTAGAAGACAACCCGGTTAACCAGCAGGTGGTTCAGTCCCAGCTTGAACAGATGGGGCTTGGAGTTGAGCTGGCCAGTGATGGTGCCGAGGGTGTTGAGCGTGTGCGGCAGGGTGGTGTGGATTTGGTACTAATGGATATCCAGATGCCTGTGATGGATGGTTATGAAGCGACCAAAGCCATACGCAGCTTTAATCAGGATATACCGGTTGTCGCATTGACGGCAGCAGCCCTGATTGAAGACCGAGACAAGGCACTGAATGCCGGCATGAATGACCATTTGGGCAAGCCCTTTTCGGGACAGCAACTGTTCAAAATGCTAGAACAGTGGCTTGAGTTGGCACCAATGGTTCAACAGTCAGAGGAGAGTGCGACGGCGCCGGAACCGCAGCCCGCAGCAGGGCAACCGGTCAGCCCAGCTGCCAAAAACAGGTTGCTCATTGTTGATGATGTTGCCACGAACATCCGTATTTTGGCCAACCTGCTAAAGGATGAATATACGATTCAGGTGGCCAACAATGGCCAAAAAGCGCTTGAAATAGCGCAAGGCAATCACCCGCCTGACCTGATCCTCCTGGATATTTTGATGCCCGATATGGACGGCTACGCTGTCTGCCGCGAATTGAAGCAAAAGCCGGAGACCAGCAAAATTCCGGTGATCTTTGTGAGCGCCCTGGGTGAGGTTGAGGATGAGTCCAGGGGGCTTGCGCTGGGTGCAGTGGATTACATCACCAAGCCCTTTCATGCTCAGGTTGTGAAAGCGCGTGTGCGTAACCACATGAGCTTGAAGCTCAAAACGGATCTGCTCGAAAACCTTTCGAATTTTGATGGGTTGACGCAATTAGCCAACAGGCGCCGTTTTGATGAAGTATTACAATCTGAAGCGAGACGTTTGTCACGCAGCGGTAAGCCTTTGGCATTGATCATGCTGGATATCGACTTTTTCAAACCTTTCAATGATAACTATGGCCATGGCAAGGGTGATGAATGCTTGATCAAGGTTGCAACAGCTCTGCAGCAGGTAACGCAGCGCCCGGGTGACCTGGTTGCGCGTTATGGTGGTGAAGAATTTGTGGTCGTTTTGCCGGAAACTGACATCGCCGGTGCCGCCAAAGTTGCTGAAGCGATGCGCCGTGCAGTTGAGAGTTTGAACTATCCGCATGAATATTCATCCATCGCGGATCATGTAACGGTAAGTGTTGGTTATGCGGCGGCAGAGTTGAAACAGGGTCCAGCAGAGGCGCTGTTGGAGCAGGCAGACCACGCATTATATCGCGCGAAGAGTGCCGGACGTAATCGTGTAGTCGGTACAAGTTAATCGGCCCGAAATCCCTTTTTACAGCCTGCACACGTCTGCGAGTTCGATCAAACAATCATGCTCTCCTTCCCTATTGGCTTTTGTTGTTATGTTATAACAAAGGTTATAGTATACACATCCCTTTCTCCAACGTACTAAAGCTGTAAAACCATGAAAATGAAATTAACTTTACTTCGCACATTGCCCTTGGCTGTATTCGTGGCCGGTACCGCTCAGGCGGAGCTGTCGGCCCCCGATATCAGCCTCACGATTGATGCCTATCACAAGTCTACGGATACGGCTTTGGGTGGCCGTACAGAAGGCTGGGGGCTGAGCCATACGGAGCTGGCGCTCAAGCAACAGTTTGGTAACCTGATGAGCGGCAAACTGACCGCCGTTATGGAAGCCAATGAGGAGGAAACCGATTTCAGTATTGAAGAAGCCTACCTGCAGACGCTGTCATTGCCGGCAGGAATGACGCTGCGGGGTGGCCGCTTTCTGTCGGATATCGGCTATCTGAATGGTCAGCATCCGCATGCTGACAGTTTTGTTGAGCGCCCGCTGCTGTATCGCGCTTTTTTGGGTGGTCACTATTACGACGACGGTCTTGGGTTGAGCCTGGTTATGCCCACGGATCTTTACTGGCGCATCAGTGCCGAGGCATTTGATGGCGACCAGCTGAGTGAAACCGATAGTGGTCGTACGGTGGGAACCTGGGCTCTGTCGACCAGCCTGGGCGGTGATTTGAGTGATTCTCAAAGCTGGCAGGCCGGCTTCAGCTACCTGCGTAACCGCACACTGGAAGCGGGTGAGCATGATGAACATGACCACCACGACCATCACGATCATGAAGAAGAAGGGCATGGTCACAGCCATGGTGCCGAATATACCGGCAAGCATATGTACCTGGCCGATCTGGTGTGGAAGTGGGCGCCTCAGGGCAACAATCGCAACCAGCAGCTGACACTTTCAGCCGAATATGCTCGCGTCACCGACCCGAATGAATATGCCAACAGTAAGGAGTATCACGAGGGCTGGTACGGTTCGGCGGTGTATCGCTTTGCACCTCAGTGGAGTGCAGGGCTGCGTCATGGACGCCTGGATGTACAGCTGGGGCATGATGATCACTTCCATGAGGGTTCTCTGGAAGAGACCGCCGTGATGCTGGCCTGGAACCCGAGTCATACCCAGACACTGCGCCTGCAGTACACCCGTCAGGATGTGCGCAAGGATTGGCACGACACCTTTGATGCGGCAGCTGATGATGTCCTGACGCTGCAGTACATCATTAGCTTTGGTGCTCATGATGCGCATTCGTTCTAGTCTGACCGGCCTTGCGCTGGTGGCGGCATTACTGCCGCTGCCAGCTCAGGCACTTGAGATCTTTGCCTGTGAGCCCGAGTGGGCAGCACTGGCTCAAGCACTGGCGCCGGAGGCGCGTATCAGCAGTGCAACCCATGCCTATCAGGATCCGCACTATATCGAAGCGCGGCCGAGCCTGATCGCCCGGTTGCGCCGTGCGGATCTGGCCATCTGCAGTGGTGCCTCGCTCGAAGCCGGCTGGCTGCCGGCGCTGCAGCAGCGAGCTGCCAACCCAAAGGTACAGCCGGGACGTGCGGGAATGCTGTTTGCGGCTGAACATGTCGAAACGCTTGATCAGCTCGATCATGTCCCCTTCGGTGCCGGTGACGTGCACCCGGAGGGCAATCCGCACCTGCACCTTGATCCGGAGCGAATCCGGCAGGTGGCGGCGGTGCTGAGTGAGCGTCTGGGCCGGGCTGATCCTGAGCAGGCCGTCCGGTACCGTGCGGCCTACCTGCGTTGGTCCCTGAGCTGGCAGCAGCGCATGAATCAATGGCGTGAACGTGCGGAGCCGCTGCGCGGTCGTACGCTTGTGGTTCAACACAGTACCTTCGATTACTTCTGGCGTTGGCTGGGATTGGAGGTGGTGGCCGATCTGGAACCCAAGCCGGGTGTGCCACCGACTCCGGGTCATTTGGCATCACTGGTCGAGGATGTGAAGGCAGAACAACCGCTGGCCATTGTGCACAGCTGGTATCAGGACCCGCAAAGTGCTCAGTGGCTTGCCCAAAAAACCGGACTGCCGGTGTTGGCACTGCCGTCCACAACCGCGCCAGAGCAGGGGATAGAACGGCTGGATCAGTTGTTCGATCATCTGCTGGCGCAGCTGCTGGAGCAGGTTGATGCTGGCTGAAGTTGGACTGTTACTGGTTCCGTTGGCGGCAGGGCTGCTGGTACTGTTGACGCATCTGCCGCTGGGCGAGCAGGTGCTCAAACGTGGCATTCTGTTTATCGATCTGGCGGTGGCTCAATTGGCTGCGCTGGGAGCCTTGTTGGCGCAGCAAGGGTGGCCGGATGTGCCATGGGCCGCGCTGGCGGGTGGCACTTTGCTGGCAGTGCTGGGAGCCGGTCTTGTGGGCTGGCTGGCCGCGCGGTATCCAGCTCAGCGTGAGGCGGTTATCGGGTTGCTCTATGCCGGGGCCGCCTGCTCGCTGCTGTTGTTGCTGGCATCCGATCCCCATGCGGGGCATCAACTGGCCCGCAGCCTTAACGGTGATATTCTTTGGGTCAGTTGGAATGACCTGTTGCCGCTGGCGCTGCTGACTGTCGCTTTCTGGACTGTACAGTGGCGGTACTCAAACTGGCTCGGTGCTGCAGGGTTCTATCCCTGTTTTGCGCTGCTGGTCAGCTTCTCGGTGCCGCTGTTGGGCGTTTATCTGGTGTTCGTGACGCTGATTGCACCGGCGCTGGTGGCGCAACTGGCGGGTGGTCGCAGCGCTGCGCTGCTGTGCGGTTGTGCTGGCTACCCGCTGGGGCTCGGCCTGGCGTGGCAGCTTGACTGGCCGGCGGGCGCCACTCTGGTGCTCAGCCTGTTGCTGGCAAGTGTGATCTGGGTGGTACTGTTTGGCCTGAGAGCAGGTTACTCTTCAGGCCAGTCTTCCGCATCATCCGGCAGTTCATAGGGTTGGATGCGGTAGGCTTCCAGTCGGTAGCCTGCCGTTCCCATCTCATGGCTGAACACTTCAGTCGTCAGCCGGCCGCTGATCAGCACCGCATCGTACAGGCTTTCAACCCGTGTGCCGGGCTGGTAGTGCACGTCGATAATCTGGTTGGAAGGCGGTGGCGGCACATGAATACAGGCGCCGAAATAGGGCACCAGAAAAAAGCGATCGACTACGTCACCCACCCCTTCAAGTGGTACCACAAAGCCTGGAATGCTCACCATGCGGCCATCCATCGACTCCACGACTGGGGCTGAAGCCAGTGTCTGCATCATCTGGTCCATGATCTGCTGCGCTTTCGGGCTGTAATCGTCCAATGCATCCAGCTCGGGGCTATTGAATAGCTCTTCAAGTGAGAGGCCATAGTCTTCCGGCATCAAATCATCCCAGCGTATCTCGGCCGCGGTTTCGCCATTGACGATGATCTCGTCATTGGCCTGCAGTGGCTGCAACAGCGAAAGGCCCAGTATCAGAGTAGTCAGTACACGCATTGAGTTCTCCATCAGTTGCGCCGGATCAGACTGTTGGCCAGTGCCATGCGGTAGGCCATGAGGGCCGGTATCAGTCCGCTGAGCACTCCCAGCAGCAGGATGATACCACCAAGTGCCCATTGCTCGGGTGACAGCTTTGCAGGTACTAGCCGCAGGCCAAACAGATCCAGCAGAGGCTGTTGCAGCAGTGTCATCCCGCCCCAAAGCAATAACAGCCCCAGCAACAGGCCACTGAGAGTCAGCAGCAGGCTTTCAGTCATCAGCAGGCTGGCGATGCGCAAGGGGGATGCCCCCAATGCCCGCAGTACGGCAATCTCATGTCGGCGCTGCTGCATACCACTGAGCAATACGGCCAGCATGCCACACAGGCCGATCAGCAGTGCAGCACCGGACACGGCCAGCAATGCTTTTTCGGCCACGCTGACCACTTGCCACAGCTCCTGCAGCGCCACGCCAGGCAAAACGGCAGTGAGGGGATCGTCCCGTCGGTTGTTCAGTTCGCGCTGCAGATGGAAGGTCTGCAGGCGAGATTCAAGGCCCACCAGAACAGCCGTAACTTCTCGGGGTGTCAGGTCGCGCTTGCGGGCCTGCTCGGGCGTGACCTGCATACCCGGCAGGGGAATGCCGGCACGCCAGCCGAGATGAACAGCCTCCAGCCCCTCAAGTGATACCAGCAGGGCCCGATCCAGTGGTGTGCCGGTGGCGGTCAGAATGCCGCTGACCTTGAAGGGCAGATTGTCGTGACGCTTGAAACTGGTGTTGCCGGCACCGTGTGCGATCACCAGGCGATCATCAAGGTTGTAGCCCAGCTCGCGTGCCACCTCGGCACCGATTACTACCGAGAACAGGTCATTCAGCGGGCCACCCTGAGCGAACTCAAGCGGTTGTTTGGCGCCGTAGCGGTAATGTTCAAACAGGCTGTTGTGAGTGCCCACAACACGATAGCCGCGATGTGAGTCGCCCAGTGACAGCGGGACTGTCCAGGCGATGCGCGGGTCATCATTCAGGGCTTCGTAGCTGCTCCAGCGGATATTGCTGGTCGCTGAGCCAATATGAAACACGGAATAGAGCAGCAGTTGTACCGGCCCGGAGCGAGCACCGACAATCAAATCGGTACCAGAGACCGTATCGAAAAAACTCAAACGGCTTTGTTCGCGAATCTGCTGTACACCCAGCAACAGAGCAGTGCTTAGCGCCAGAGTGAACAGTGTCAGCAGTGCGCTGGCACGGCGGCTGGCCAGACTGCGCAGTGCAAGTCGGATCAGCATGAGCCGGCTCCTTCCAGTGTAAGGTGGCGTGAGAAATACTCAGACAGCGCAGGGTCATGGCTGACCAGCAACAGGGTGGTCTCACTCTGAGCCAGCTCATCGAGCAGCAGCTGCATGAAGCGGTCGCGGCTGGCGCCATCCAGTGCCGAGGTGGGTTCATCGGCGATGATCAGATCGGGTGAGCCGATCAGAGCCCGCGCCGCGGCA
>JBLXDJ010000014.1:0-25932 GCA_048264105.1 Oceanospirillum sp. | reverse complement strand
CCACCAGCGTGGTACGCCGAATCTGCAGCAGGCGTGCCGCTTTCGATACCACCTGATCGGTCGCATCAAGTGCCTGATGGATCAAGCGTTGCTCATGGGATTCCAGCCAGGCCTTGAGATCAATCCCTTCGGCAGGCAGTGCCTCAGCAGCGGCAACCTCGGCGGATGCGGTGGCTTGCTCTGTGTCAACCGGCAGCGGCAGCTCAGGCCGCACATAACGTTCAGGGTCCGGCTCTTCAATATGGCGAAACTTGGGCGGCAGCTCCGACACCCCGATCACACCGCCGGGGTGGATGATACTGAGCCGCTCAACCAGATTGGCCAGCTCCCTTACGTTGCCCGGCCAGGGGTGCAGGCGCAAAGACTCCAGCGCGGCGGGATGGAACTGCAGTCGGCCGGAGCCGGTCTCATCCAATTGCTGACTCAGATTATTGATCAGCAGTGGTAGATCCTCCAGCCGGTCGCGCAGTGCCGGCATTTCGATGGGGAATACATTGAGGCGGTAATACAGATCTTCGCGGAACTGCCCATCCTGAATCATCAGCTCCAGGTTCTTGTGGGTCGCGGTAACGATGCGCACATCCACTTCCAGTGTTTTGCTGCCCCCCACCCGCTCAAACTGCCGCTCCTGCAACACACGCAGCAGCTTAACCTGCATCGGCAGCGGCATATCACCGATCTCGTCCAGAAACAGCGTACCGCCGTTGGCCAGCTCAAACCGACCGGGCCGGCTGGATATGGCACCGGTAAACGCCCCTTTTTCATGGCCGAACAGCTCACTTTCGAGCAGCTCGGATGGAATGGCGCCACAATTGACCGGCACAAAAGGCCCGTCACGGCGCGGCGAGTGCTCATGCAGGCAACGCGCCACAACCTCCTTGCCGGTACCGGACTCACCGGTAATCAGGACACTGATATCACGTGGTGCCACCTGAGCAATAAGGTGCCGGATCTCGCGAATGGGCGCACTCTGGCCGACAAAGCCCGGCATATCCGGCAGTGCACGCGGCTCAGTTATGCCACGCTCACGCAGAAGGGCACATTGATGCAGCCAATCCAGTAACTGTGGATAACGATAAGGCTGCGCCAGCACACCCAGAATACCGGACTGCGCAAATGAAGCCTGATCCAGCTCCGGCCAGTCACAAGTCAACAGCTTAGGGATAACCGGCCCCCGATCCAGCTCAACTATCAGCTTGTTGAGCGCTATCGGCAAACTGCTCTCACCGATCAGTACCACACCGATGGTATCGAGCGAAAAACTTTTACCCTGTTGCAGCCAACTAACAAAGTCAAAAACATGACACTCTACTTCGATGAACTGTAAACAGGTGCGCAGGGCATCGCGACGAATGGCGTCATCATCAATGACAAGTGCCTGAAAAGGAAGCTGGCCAGAAACGCCTTGGTTGGTTATGCTCATGGGTGTGTCCGGGCTTGTCAGGATTCTGACAATCTACCGGATGACGAGAGGATGTCAATGGATTGACATAGCTTATAAACGACTATCGTACAAGCATCTGCTTTCCGTTGTGCTGCACCAAGGGATCTGATACAGGCTACATAATACGTGACCACTCGCCAAAACTTCAGGCAGCCTGTTGATTAGCCATTTATAGCTAGAATAGTTAAGTAATCTCCAAACATGTCTAGAACACTCTGAATAACAATCTTGGTAGCATTCGATGAACCACACGCTTTTTATTGCCGAAGTCTCCAGCAATCACCACAAGGACCTGGAACGCTGCTTTGATTTTATCGCTTCTGCCGCCGCCATCGGCTGTGATGCTGTCAAGTTTCAGCTATTCAAAATTGATCAGCTGTTCGCCCCCGAAATCCTCAAAAAAAGCGAAATGCACAGAAAGCGTAAGGATTGGGAACTACCGGTCAGTTTTCTACCGGAGTTGAGACGCTGCTGCGACAGCCACGGCATTCAGTTTTCCTGCACGCCCTTTCATCTCGATGCCGTCAAAGAACTAGAGCCCTATGTCGACTTTTACAAAATCGCCTCTTACGAGCTGCTGTGGGATGACCTGCTGATAGCCTGCGCCAAGACAGGAATGCCCGTGGTAATTTCGGCCGGCATGGCCAACTTCAACGAGATAGATCACGCCATTGAAGTATTGAAAAACTCAGGTTGCCGCGATATCACCTTGCTGCACTGTGTGTCGGCTTACCCTACCCCAAAATCCGATTGCAACCTGGCGGTAATTGGTGCTTTTCGCGAGCGCTATGGGGTTAAGGTGGGTTGGTCTGATCACAGCGTATCAGCGGCTGTGGTTCGTCGCGCCGTTGGCCGCTGGCAGGCCGATTGCGTGGAGTTTCATATCGACTTGGATGAACAGGGCGCTGAATACGCTGCGGGGCACTGCTGGCTACCCCTGCAGATGCAGCCGGTAATTGCCGAATGCCGCGAAGCTGAGCTTATTGACGGTCAGAGCGACAAACTGCTGGCCCCAAGCGAAGCACAGGATCGCGACTGGCGCGCAGATCCCAGCGATGGTTTGCGGCCGCTGAAGCACATGCGGCAAAGCTATCAGGGCAACTGATGCAAGACAGGGGGGCATATGCCCCCTGTCTATTGATATCAGGTCGCGTTTCAGCATTCCGTAACGAAGCGGATCTGCTCATAAACCCAAGCGACCCTCTGTTCCAGTTCTTGCATGTCGTCTGCCACGACAATAAATACCCCGACGCGATCGCCGTGACTGGTTATAGGTTTAATCAGCTCTCCGGGCTGGACAAAAAACTCCAGTTTTTTGACAAAGTCCCGCTTCCTGACTTCATCAGCACCTTCAATGGCCAACAATTTACCAGGTTCAGGGAAGAAATAGCGGTTGGCTACCATCTTGTTAACCTTTGGCATTAACGCCTCGAAGTCAGGCTTCAACCCCAAGGCGATTTCCAGTGCGGTTTTGACATAGTTGATTCCCAATCCAAGTGGCACCAAGCTTTCGGAAAAATCGCCCCCGCTGAGACGTGTGGCCACTTCAATAACCTTTGGACCATCCGGCGTATAGACGATATCCCCCTTAATCACCCCAGCCGTCACTCCCAAGGCATTCGCAACCTGATTTATCAAGGCCTCGACGTTGCGCCTTTGGCTCTGTGACAATCGGCTGGGTTGCCAGCCACCATTTTCAATGATGTGGGGCGAGAACTTATGCAGCATTTCATAATTGCGATCCACAAAACCGGGAGTAATGCTTTTTCCTTGATAAAATAGCGTTTCGGTGCTGATTTGTGGGCCCGACAGATACTCCTCAACCATAACTTGGCCGCTGAAGGACTCATTGACAGCACGCTCATAGAGCATCTTGATATCCATTCCTTCTTTAAGAAGGAAAACCCCTCTCGCACCCGAGCGGTCGACCGGCTTAATGATCAGTGGAAGGCCGCGCTCAGCAACCACCTCCAACAGCTGATTCAAGCTGTCTATGGCACTGAACCAGGGGATAGGCAATCCATGAGCAGCAAAACACTGCTTCATCTTCAGTTTGTCAGTTGCTATTTCTGCCGCTTGCAAGGGAATACAGGGCAAAGACAGATGCTCAGCCAGAGCCGACACATATTGTGAAATATCACTGCCCATCACTGTTACACCATGGACAGGATAGGCCAACCCATCTACAAATCGCTTTAATGCCGGTAAGTCTCTGGTGCTGACAACCGCATATTCATCGGCCAACGCAAACCCCGGAGAGCTGGGATTACCATCCACAACAACGACCCTGAGCCCCATGCTCTTGGCGGTTTTAATTACATAGAGTTGGTCTGCGCTGCCGCCAAGTAACAAGATAGTTTTGTACTCAGTTATCAAGAATGGCCCCTCCACTCACAGCCAGGATCTGGCCGGTCATATACTGCTGCTCATCCGATGCGAGCATAATGCAAGCGCTGGCGATATCCTCAATCCGTCCGGCCTTCTTTAACAGCGTCATATCCAACACCCTAGACCCTGCCGGCGAGTCAATTTCATCTGCAGTTTGATCGGTTCTAACCAACCCTGGCGCCACCGCATTCACCAGGATATTGTGCTCGGCGCCGTACCTGGCCAGGATTTTGGTCAGGCTATTCAGTCCGGCCTTGGATACCGCGTAATGTACAGTTTTAGGCCCGTGATATTGTCCGGCGACCGAGGAGATATTGATGATACGGCCACCGCCATTTGCCTTCATCAGGGGAAAAACTTCCTGGCAACAGATAAAAGGGCCTTTGAGGTTAGCCCCCAAAATAAGATCCCAAGCCTCATCTGTGACTTCTTCAAACCAGCCCCTTTTATTAATACCTGCATTATTGACCAGGATATCTACCCGGCCGAAAACCTTTTTGACCTCTTCAAGCATCGCCTTGATATCATCACGCTGCGAAACATCGGCCTTGATCTTCAGTAGCTTGCGCCCCATGCCCTGGATCTGTTCTGCAACGGACTCAGCAGCAGCATCATTGGCACGATAGTTGAGAATGATGTCGGCCCCCTCTCTGGCAAACGCCAAGGCTATCCCAGCTCCAATGCCTCTGGAGGCTCCGGTTACCAGAGCCACCTTTCCCGTCAATCTACCCATGAGTCGTCTCCAGATACTCAGGCCAGCGCTGAACAATTTGCTCATGAATTTGTGCCACACTGATCCCGGCTTCCTGACTGCACTCCAGCTTGCTGCCAGGACGAACAAAGGCGTCATTGACCCCAGTGCGCAATATTCTGACTCGAATGTCTGCATCGCTAACCGTTTCCAATACTGCGGTTCCCAATCCACCCGCCAGAACACTCTCCTCCAATGTCACTATATCCATACCCGGCAACAGCAGCTCTTTGAGTCTTGCCTCAGGGAAAGGCTTGATACTCTGAATGCAAATAATGCCGAAATCTTTGCCATACTGCTGCAGTCTGGATTTCAACTCCCAAGCATTGGCCAGAGTGTTGCCCAAACCAATCAGATAACCATCCCGCCCTTCGGCAGCTACCGACAGACCACAAGGCTCCATCTGTCCGATAACAGGTTCGGTTGCCAGAATGGGCTCATACGGATGCAGGATCACCATGGGGCCCTTAGGTGCATCAAGCCTTTTCGCCAGCATCTGCTCCGCTTCAGTAGTGTTGGCTGGATAAATAATCTGCATATTTGGGAAGGAGCGCAGATAGGGAATATCGTACAGACCATGGTGGGTTGAACTATCGTAACCGGCGAACCCGGCTCTGACACCCAGCACAGTCACCGGCAAATTCATATAACAGGCATCATGAAGCAATTGATCAAATGCTCTTTGCATGAATGTGGTTTGCATGCACACAACAGGCTTTTTCCCCTCCAGGGCCAAGCCACAGGCCATACCCACCGCATGCTGCTCTGCCATCCCTACGTCTATAACCCGGTCTGGGTAGGTTAAAAATAGCTTGTCCAAAGACGAAGCATAGGGCGTTGCAGGAGTGATGACATCAATGTCACCATCTTTTTGCATCAAGCTTTCAAGCTTTTCAGCAAGAACAACGGCATAGGTTTTACCCACAACTGTAGGTGCCGCCCCCTGTCCTGAAACAGGATCAAACGGCATTGAAAAGTGCAACTTGTAAGGATGCCCGGCAGCACACGCCAAGCCGCGACCTTTTTCGGTTTTCAGATGAACAACAGTAGGTCGAGCCAACTGTTTGGCAGCCTCAAGCGCTTTAACTACCGCCTCAGTATCATGGCCATCGGCCACGGCAATATACTGATAGCCCAACCCTTCAAAGAAATGCCGCGATTTATGCTCCCAATCTTTTCCCGTTGTTACATTTCTTACGCCGCCAACAGAAGGAGCTATCGCCATTTCATTATCATTCAACACCAAAACAAGTTTGAGGTCTTGCGCTCCTCCAGCGAAGTTCAGCCCTTCAAATGCCATCCCTTCCACAAGAGAACCATCGCCAATCACCGCAACTGTTGATGCATTTTCGCCCCGAGAACGCAGCGCGGAGGCGATACCGGCTGACAAAGAGATGGATGTACCTGCATGAGACGCATCTATGATGTCATGTTCACTTTCTTCTCTGGCAATAAATCGGCTCATGCCACGGTAGGTATTCAAGGAATCAAAAGCTGGCATTCGCCCGGTCAACAGCTTATGTATATAACCTTGATGCCCTGTATCAAATATAATTTGATCTTTTGGTGAATTAAATACATAGTGAATCGCCACCGTCATTTCCACCACAGAAAGATTGGCGCCTATATGTCCACCAGTAGTAGATATTTTATCAATAAGAAAATGGCGAATAGCTTCTGCCTGGGAGGCCAAGGCAGTTACAGGTAACGCCTTGAGATCGGCTGGAGATGTTACAAATTGTTCACAGGCATTATTTGCCATAGAAATTAATCCTCAACAATTATCGAATAGGATTGACACAAACCAACACAGTGTTTGTGCCATAAGGATCGGTATCATCGTAGATAATCCCGGCTTTGATCCCTATCACCTTGACGATATGGAAATATTCTCCGACCAGCTTCAGAAGATAGTCCAAATCATACTCCACCAAGTGACACGCATTAACGGGAATATGTCCCAGACTATTTTGAGGGGTACTCAACACCAGCATGCCGCCGGGGCGAATAATACGCTTGAGCTCACTGAGGCACTCACGTTCAGGTACATGCTCCAGTGTTTCAAAGCTGGTGACTGCATCATAGCTGTTATCCGCAAAAGACATAGCGGTGATATCTTCAACAAAGAAATCCACGTTTTTTTGTGGTGAGTTTGCTTTAGCAAAGGAGACACTTTCCGGATCCAAATCAGCTCCATGAACTTGCGCTAGGCTCTCGGACATCATCCTCACGCCATAACCATCGGCACAGGCGATATCCAATACTTTCATATTGGGTTTCAAGTAGCGTAGCGCCAGTTCGTAATGAAAGCCCAACCTGTCACCTGAGGCTATCCGCTTACCATTGACCTCCTGACGGGGGATCTCGTAAATAGCGTTGGCCAGGCGTCGACACTCAGACAGATATTCATCTGAGTAGCTCGGGGTTGAAAGCAGGCACTCAAAGCTGAATTCATGCCTTTTGAGGGCGAAATAACATTTGGGATGAACGTGAAACTTGGCATCTTCCGGAGCCTGCAATTGAGTGACAAGTTTTCTCAGTGCGCCGACTCTAAACACTTCAGAGCTAAAATGAACCGGAAAATCATCAGGTAACTTAACGCAATCCAACTGGCGACTTTGAGCCAGTGTCAACATTTCCTTACTGAGCTCCGTATCAAAACAGAAATGAATGCCATCGGCCCTTATAATGTAATCCTCATCGCCAAGATCCTCAGAGGCTGCCAGCATTCGCTTTAGCGGGCTTTCATCATAGCCATAAAATGCAGTTAATCTGGAGTCATTCAATTCACTGACTATCTGATCCAAGGCGCCATTACGGTCAAACTCCGGCGCAGCAAGACGTACCTCATACTCAGGGAAAGCACTGAGGGCACGCTTAACGGTCCTGACAACGGCGATTTCGCCATCAACCAGACCCATACAAATATCGGTTCCCCCTGCCCAAGAGCGTGAGCTGGCCTGAATCAGTACTCTGACCTTATTCATTCTTATCTCCTTGTTCTGTCTTGTCTGACTAGACCTTTCTGGCAAATAAAACCACTTCTCTTCCCAAGCCGGCATTGGCCAAAGCTTGATAGAAAGCCCGTTTACTCGAGTTACGACCTGCTTTATTCAATTGCGTATCAAATCTGATCCGCTTTTGGTGACATGTACGCCCCAGCTTGCCGTCATCAACATAGTTTTCACCCATGAGTAAAAACATATCCATTGGAAATGTGGTTTCTTTCAGGAAGACGTCAAACCCCATCCTTTCGAGTAAGTTACCGAGTGAGTCAAAATCAAAGAAATTCAGGTGATGAGGTGGAGCAACCCACCACGGGCGATACGCCTCTATCTCTCTCAGAGTCTCTTGAAAAGGGTTATAGTCATTGGGGACTACAACACAGAGCACTCCCCCGGCAGCCAAAGATTCCCTCATCAAGGCTAGCATTTCGATGGGGTTAGGAATGTGTTCCAGCACCGCGTTCGCGTGGATAGCGTTAAACTTCCCCAATTTGGCAGCACTGTTTGCGGTGAAGAAATCCTCAACAACCTCAGTGCCCAAGCTGCGGGCATGCTCACAGGCTCTGACTGAAGGCTCAATGCCAACGGCTGTCCAACCGCGCTGTTGACCATGCTGAATGAAAAAACCCGGGCCAGAACCAACATCCAGTATCCTGCGCTCATGCTGCGGCAAACAGCCCTCCAGAGTATCAAAGCGGTCAGCATACACCTGCTGCCACCATTGGCTATCCGCGGTACCTTCCTCTATAAACAAGGGCTTATCGCTGACATAGTATTCGTGTCGGTACACAGACTCCAGTTCGGCAGCGGTGGGTAACGGATGCACGTGTTTAAAACCACACACTTGGCAGTCTATTACCTGAAACCCATCAACCTCATCAAGCAATGGACCAGAGTGCTGATCACAACCAATTGATACCATGCGCTTTCCTCAATGCAATATATGTCTCTAGTCAAACACTGTTCCTGACTAAGGAAGCTTATCAGCCAGGACCCATAGATCCTGAGTTGCCAGCCTTATTCAGCGGGAATTGAATAGTCTTTGTCTAGTTTAGCGAGTTAAGGCAGGTAAAAGCGACCTGCCGTTCCAAGCCTCGAATAAAACACTGCTCTGGTGCCATGGTCGGTGCCTTCGGACCCGTTCCAGATTGTTCTGACTTGAGCTGTCGCACCCAGTGTTTCATTGACGGTTGCCTGACGCTCACAGCCTTGCAGGCTTAACGAATGTATCGCTAAAGCCATGATCGACAACAAGCTGGACGGGCTCGTGACGCAATCCAGCAGTAAAATTATGGCGAGGCCAGCTTGTCTTGGTTCGCCTGATTGCAAGCAGCCTAATTCACTATGCCATTTCAGGCCCGCGGTGACTGGCGGGAGAGTGACCGCTGCATAAGAGCACAAGTTTCAGACACAGCCCCCAAACACAGAGACAGCCCCCCCCAATTACCACATCCGCTTTAGATTAGTCAAGGAAGCCAACTTGCTCCATTGACTGCGCCCAAGCTTGACCCTAGGGCAAATTATGTCCTCAGATACGCCTACCGGTTTCATAATCATCAAATGCAGCGTAGAGTTATAGCGATAGGATCAGAGACTGACAGCTCGCTGAGAACAAGACTATCCGGCGGTGGCAAAAGTCCGGCTGCTGTCGGCGGAGGTGACCACAAAGTCTATAAAGCGGGAAAGGATTATAATTTGTGGTCTGCCGCTGCAACCCAAATAATGTCAAGACAAAGAGTTACTATAAAACCAACTGTGCGAGAGTTCACTTTATGCCCACTTCACGGATTGTTATAGATATCTTTTAATTCATGCATACATCACTTTATATTTAATAGATGAACAGACCATCTTTAGAGCCATATACATCAAATTCTGTATCCCTATATACGGTTTTCCACCTGAACTTGGCATTCTCGTCAATTGAAGATGATATGCACTCAGAGGTGGTGAATCGCTGCTACTGGCCCTTACTGCAACTCGCCGAGATAGGTATTCCCGTTGGCTTGGAACTGACAGCCTACACTTTGGAAAGAATCAATGAAGCTGACCCTGGCTGGATTTTCCGCTTCAAGCAGCTTCTACAGCAACAAAAATGCGAGCTGGTTGCCAGTGGCGACAGCCAAATCATAGGACCGTTGATTCCGGCCGAGGTCAATTGTGCCAACTTGAGACTGGGGCAAGAAAGTTATCAGAACCTATTAGGTGTAAGGCCCAGGCTCGCCTATCTCAATGAGCAGGCGGTTTCAGCCGGCTTGCTTGATATCTACATAGATGAAGGCTTCGAGGCCGTGGTGGTGGAGTGGGACAATCCCTTTTCACACAATCCTGAATGGCAACGCGAGCTGTTAATGCGGCCTCAGTCTTTGACGAGCGCCAGCGGCCGACACATCAAGGTCATTTGGAACCATGCCATCGCTTTTCAAAAGTTCCAGCGTTATGTTCACGGCGAATTGACTCTGGAAGATTATCTTCAATATCTGCGCAAGGTATTGAGCCCCTGCACTCTAGCATTTCCGGTTTATGGCAGCGATGCTGAAGTGTTTGACTTCCGTCCCGGGCGCTACCATACCGAAGCTGAACCAATAAGCGGCGAATGGCAGCGAATAGCGAAGTTGTTCATGACCCTCAATGACCTGGAAGGCTACCAGTGGAGCAGCCCATCAAAACTACTTAGGCTCTGGCAAGATACCAAGCCTCTTGCGCTCACCAATCCCCAACACCCAATATCTGTCAAGAAACAGGCCAAATACAACATTACGCGCTGGGGGCTGAGCGGCCGCAACGACCTCCGCCTCAATAGTCTTTGTTACCAAAGGCTGGACGAACTCAAGGCGAAGCCCAATAGAGACGATAAGTGTTGGCGAGACCTGTGTCGCCTCTGGGCCAGTGATCTCAGAACACACCTGACCCAAGCGCGCTACGAGGCGCTGGCATTAACCAAGATGAGCTCACCAGCACCAACATTTACACCCTGGCAAGGCCGTCAAGACATCCGTATTGATTATGATGAGGCCAGACGCAGACTGCAGGTGCAAACCCCGGACCTCAGACTGACACTCAACGGCAACCGCGGTCTGGCAATAGATACGCTGGCCTTTGCCAGCCATGACTTTACGGCGGTTGTGGGTACTCTGTCACACGGCCACTTCGACCATATCAGCTATGGCGTCGATTTTTACACCAATCACCTCCTACTAGAGCGTTTTCGCGACCGCGACAGAGTCGCCGATCTCAACCGCGTGGAGTACCATTTGGGGGAGCAAGACGGATGTCTGGTCATCTATTGCCGCCAATCACTCAAGAGCGGCGCGATTTTAAAATGGTATCGGCTCGAAGGTGAGCGCCTCTTTTGCGGCTTTCACTTCGAAGAGAGCTGCCGCCCGGAAGCCTCAGTGCGGTTGGGCTTTATGACCCTACTTGATTGCGAGCAGCGGGCCTGGTATTCAACCCGCCTAGGTGGCCACAAGGATGAATTTTTCCAGATAAGCAGTGACATGGATCAGGGCGCGCCGATATCCTCGATAGTCTCCTCATCCAGCGCCTTAGGAGCAACCTCGGGTTCCATTTGTTTTGGCACCCAAGCACGAGGCATTCGTATTGACTGGGACCCTGCTCTATGTGCTGCTTTGCCTATGGTTTCAAGTAAAAAAATCGATGAACAATATCTGAATCGGCTATGGTTTTCACTGGCTGAAGCCGATGAAACACTAAAGCCCGGTGGGCAACTGCTGAGCCTTGAGCTATGCATTAGTCCCCATGGCCAGGCTCCTTACCCTCAAACAGCAGAAACACTTTAAACAGAGGAAAATCTGGCATGACCAAGACGCTTGCCATTGTCGGGGCCAGGCTAAACTCCAGTCGTCTGGCGGGAAAACACTTATTGCCACTGGCCGGCGAGCCCATGGTCAGTCATATTTGGCGCAGACTGATGCAATGTGAAGAGGTCAACGGCTGCGAATTAGCCACAACTGCCGATGATTTTAACCGCCCGCTGCATGAGTGGGCCCTGAAGCAAAAAGTCGAGTGTCACCCCTATTGCGGCGATGTTAATGACTTAATGGCAAGGCTTGATAGCATCATCCAAAGGCAAAATCCGGACTTCGTAGTCTATGTCTGCGGTGACTGTCCATTAATAGATCCTGGCTTCATTGACCATGCCTTGAAAGCGCTAAAGGCGTCCGGAAAAGATAGTGTCAAACTATCCGAAGGCATCACCTCACTGCATGAGGGACTGTCTTTCTTTAGCCGTTACGGCTGGGACAAGCTGTTGTCAGTCAGCCACTGCAACTTGTCCAAAGAGCACGTGGGCTATGGTGACAAGCTAACTCCTGTACTTGAATACCTCAACATTTCCGACAGCAACGATTTCTCGAAGGTAATACAACGCATTTCTGTCGATACCCAAGCTGACTATCACTTCATGTCCGAAGTTTATCGCCGCTGGTATGCAAAACACCCGAAGAGCTCCATTGTTAGCCTTGCCTGGGTTCAGGAGCAGTTGCTATGCGATCCTGGCTTGGCTGCAATTAATGCCCATGTAAAGCAAAAATCTGCCTCTCAGCATTACGCAAAAGCCAGTATTTATTGCCACATGGGTGCTGATATTGGCTTAGGCCATTTCAAGCGTTCTGAGCTAATAGCCAATGCCCTGCAGGAACACTTGGCCATTGGTACAAAAGTCCATGTGTTGTACCCGGGGCCTCCCCATACGTCCTCTGCAGAAGTGCGTTGGTATCAGAGCGAGAGAGAACTGCTGCATGCCTTAAAAACAGATATCAATCCACTAATAATATTAGACGTCCACCCAGACTTTATTTCCTTGAAAGCTTTCAGGAAAGCATTACAGACCGTCAGAAAAAAAGGATCAAAAGTCGTCGGTATAGACAAGCTGGCAGCTCTTTTAACAGATCTGGACTGGCTGTTCATCCCCAGTTTTAATACCACTCTGGAACAGCCTAAAGTCTCATCTGGCTGGAAAAACTACCTGTTCAAGCCCATACCCCATAGAAGGAAAAAACGTCAAATTCTTGTTCTCACCGGTGGTAGCGATGCCTTGGATTACGGCCAGCAACTACCGCCCCTGCTTAGCAAAGTCCCCACTGACTGGCCGATTATCTGGATTCAGGGGCCACTGGCAGCTGAGCCCAAAAAGCCTGAGGGTACTGATATCAAGGTACTTAAGGCACCAGAAAACCTCAAAGAGTTGATGGCCGAGTCAGAAGTGGTTTTAAGCTGCTACGGATTATCACTTTTTGAGTCTATTCATGCCGGGGCTGCGACTTTATTGCTACCACCAAAACACTTGTGTGACAGTTCTGAGCTGGCTCTATTGAATACCGAAAACTGCTGTCTTATCAGTGAGTCATTGTCAGACGCCATCGACAAGCTAGAACTGTTATTGAGCGACAGCATCACAAGAGAGAGGCTACAAAGAGAGGCTGCCCGAGTGTTTGCAAACCATAGAGGTATTGAAAATTTAATGCATGACGTCAGCTTGCTATTGAGCGAAATCGAGACCCACTAAAAAATTAGAATTTCAAGCTTGAGGGTGGTGTGTTTTTATTTACTTGAGGCATGCTGTCAATTCACCGAGAATTTTTTCCTGATTCATGCCATCCAGAGCGGGGTACAAAGGCAGCGTTAAAATCTCTTCATAGAACTGTTCAGCGTTCGGGAAGTCTCCCGCCTTAAAGCCAAAAGACAAGTAATAGGGTTGCAAATGAACCGGAAAGTAGTGCACATGTACATGCACGCCTCGCTCTCGCATCATATTAAATACTTGACGACGACGTTGATATTCATTGATTCGTACCATGTAAAGATGTCGGGCACTAATGCTACCTGATAACGGCTCAACACTTGATACGGGCTGATTCGCCAAACCGTGCGAATATGACTCGGCCAGCTGATTCCGTTTCATGACAAACTCATTTAACCGCCTAAACTGAGACAACCCCAACGCCGCCTGTATATCTGTCATCCGGTAATTGAAGCCAAGCATACGCTGCTCGTAGTACCACTCCCCCTCATCTGGCCTCATCATGACATCTTGCTCTCGACTAATCCCATGACTACGCAAGAGTCGCATTGTCTCGGCCAAATTCCGGCTGTTGGTCAGTGCCATACCGCCTTCTGCACTCGTGATAATCTTGACAGGATGAAAGCTGAACACTGTAATATCTGAATATTTGCAACCTCCCAGTTTATGCCCGTTATAGCTGCCACCTATACCATGTGATGCATCTTCGATGACTTTGAATCCATATTGGACACCAAGCTCAGCAATTGCTGCCATATTACAACTATGGCCACACAGATGCACAGGTATAACTACCTTTGGCAGCGTTCCATGAAGTGCTGCCTGCTCGAGTTTGGCTCTCAAGGCATTAGGGCACATATTGCCAGATTCAGGATTAACATCGACAAAATCCACCGTTGCACCGCAATAGCGAGCACAGTTTGCCGATGCCACAAAGGTAATGGGCGATGTCCAAACTCGGTCACCAGGGCCCACACCCAATGCCAAACAGGCGATATGCAGTGCCGATGTAGCACTGCTGACCGCTACGGCATACTTAGCTTTTGTATAGTCACATAAAGCCTGCTCAAACTCTGGCACCTTAGGCCCTTGAGTTAACCAGTCTGATTCTAGGACCTCAACGACAGCTTGAATATCTGCCTTGCTGATATCCTGCTTGCCATAAGGAATCATGCATCAACATCCAATTTCACAATTTCATCCCGCCCAAGAAAGTGGGGATTTGTTCCTGAATGGTATTCAAACCCCATTACAACCGGCCTCCCCCTTTCCCCCAAGGCATTTGTACAAAAGTCTGTTTCTCTTCCGAAGAAACGAATGGTTGGCGTGATTACAAAATGGTCGTCAAACTCAAGCGTGTGATGAGAGTCATCAGCAGGACACATTATTTCATGCATCTTCTCACCCGGGCGAATACCGATAATTTCATGCTTAAGCTCGGGAGCGTAAGCCTTAGCAAGATCAGTAATACGAACCGATGGAATTTTTGGAACAAATATCTCACCCCCCTGCATTCTTTCAAAATTCTTCAGAACAAAGTCAACTCCTTGCTGCAGGGTTATCCAAAACCTTGTCATATCAGGATGTGTTATTGGTAGTGTTTTGGACCCATCAGAAATAAGCTTCTTAAAAAAAGGTACTACCGAGCCCCGGGATCCAACCACATTCCCATAGCGTACTACAGAAAACCTTGTTCTATTGCCCCCTACTATATTGTTAGCCGCAATGAACAGCTTATCTGATGCAAGTTTTGTTGCGCCGTAAAGGTTTATTGGATTAGCTGCCTTATCAGTAGATAGCGCTATTACTTTTTTTACTTTATTTTCAATCGCAGCCTTAATAACGTTTTCCGCTCCATGGATATTGGTTTTTATACATTCCATGGGGTTGTATTCTGCAGCCGGTACTTGTTTCATTGCTGCTGCGTGGATGATATAGTCTACTCCTTGCATGGCTTGCATAAGACGATCACCATCACGGACATCACCGATGAAATAGCGCATACAGGGATCATTTAGCTGCTGCTGCATTTCAAACTGCTTTAGCTCATCACGAGAAAAAACAATCAGTCTTTTGGGTTTATAGCGGGCCAGCAAAGTTTTGGCATATTTGTGACCAAAGGATCCAGTCCCACCAGTAATCATTATCGATTGATTATTGAACATATGTACCTCTCTCTTCCATCATCGCATGCGACGCCATGCCTGCAAGACTGGTAAGCTCGGTCTATGAACTCCGTACAACAGCACACAACCTTAAGCCATCCCCATGAATAATAGGGTAGATGAATTATGCCCTGTACTATCAAAATTGTATAATAAACAATTAAAACTTGATAAAATGATCTTTTTCATTACCGCTGCCATCAGAACCATCCTACCGATCAATCGGGCCTTAAAGCCCTAATTCTGGGTGCTATGAAGGGGTGATCAAGCGGTCAAGTTTGCAATTTCCGTTACCGCCAAACAAACCGAACAGAGTAACTGACGCAAAACCTCTACAAGAAGAATGCACAAAGCACACTACATGTTCGAGCCCCTTATCGCTGATTGCGCGATCTTCAGGGGCAACCATTCGTATATCCACATCACGCACTCTATCTGTTCACACACCGTCTATAAATGGTGTGCCCACTGGCAGGAGGAGGATTCACGCAGCCCAGGACCAGCATCCTCATGGCAGTAATAAGAATCTGCTGCTGTAAAGCGTAACGTATTCAGCATTAACTTTGAGGCATCGCGTTGTCGTAAAGCTCAGAGTATTATCCATGGTAATGCCCGCGTTGCACCACACGCCATCTCTCAGTAGCCATACAACATATCCATATCCGTTCCTGACATGGATTGCGGTAGGCTCAGCCTATGAAACTGGACACGGCCCTGTGATCTCCCCGACTAGCAGCGGGCTTGTTCAATGCAGCTGGCTTGTTCAATGATGGTTTTACAACAACTTGGGCTCATTCACTCTCTTTTATAAAAAATCCTAAAGCTTTCTCCGATGCAGCCGCTAAACATGTTACCAGGGCAGAGGCCCTCATGAAGAACATTAAGCTGATTGTCTAAGGAGACCGTCATGGCCAGCGTAGTTAACACTAATATCATGTCTCTCAACGCTCAGAAGAGCTTGTCCCGTACCAACAGTTCTCTGCAGACTGCGATGGAGCGCTTGTCCTCCGGTCTTCGTGTGAACAGTGCCAAGGATGATGCTGCGGGCTTGGCAATCGCCAACCGCATGACCTCTCAGATTCGCGGCATGACTGTTGCCCAACGTAACGCTAACGATGGCATTTCCATGTCACAGGTTGCAGAGGGGTCAATGCAGACAATGACTGACACCCTGCAGCGGATGCGTGACTTGTCTGTTCAAGCAGCAAACGATGCAGGCGTTTCTGGTGACGACAAAGACAAACTAAATGCTGAATTCGAACAGCTCCAAGCAGAACTGGGGCGTATCATTGAAAACACAGAGTTCAACGGTAAGAAAGTACTACAAGGCGATATCAGCAATGCTGTTTTCCAAGTCGGGTTCGGCACTACCGGTGACAATCAGATCTCTGTTACTATCGGTAACTTGGAGAGTGCTGCTGGTTTAAGTGCAGTTCTGACTACTGCTAAAATCGACAACACTGCGAGTGCAGGGGCTGTTCGCAGCGTAATCAATAAAATCGACGCGGCGCTAGAGTCGATTGATACTAAACGTGCTGACTTGGGTGCTATACAAAATCGCTTCAGTGCAACTATTGACAACTTGTCCACTGCAATCGAAAACCAAAGCGCTGCACGTTCACGTATACTGGATGCTGATTTTGCGGTCGAAACTGCAAACCTGAGCCGTTCTCAGATCCTGCAGCAGGCTGGTACTTCCATGCTCGCACAGGCTAACCAGGCTCCGCAGTCTGTCTTGGGTCTACTGGGGTAATCCCCCTCCCCCTAGCCTCACATGGCTAAACCAGTGCCTGTATACTGATTCCAGCATACAGGCATTTTTATTTTGATCGGAGGTTTGTGATGGCACTTTCACTCAGTGGTATTGGTAGTGGGCTGGATATTCAGGGTCTGGTTAAGCAGCTGGTACAGGCCGAGGGTCAGGCTAAAAACAACGCCTTGGATCGACGCGAGTCCAGCTATAAGGCAGAACTATCCGCACTCGGTACACTTAAAAGCAGTCTCAGCAGTTTCAAAGATGCCGCTGCCAAACTGGCAGACTCTGACGACCTGCTCAAGGTTACGGCAAGTTCTGGTAATGAAGCGATGTTTACCGCTTCTGCATCCAGTAGTGCTTCAGCCGGCGAGTACTCCATCGAAGTACTCAATCTTGCTAAAGCACAGAAGCTCAGCTCATCAGGCTTCAGTTCGTCCAGTGATACTGTCGGTACCGGTACACTCACCATCGGCAGCGGTGACAACAGTTTTGATGTGGTGATCGACAGCAATAACAATTCGCTGGCCGGTATTCGTGACGCCATCAACACCTCTGCTGATAATGATAGTATCACTGCTACCATTATTAATGTTGATGATGGTACTGGCGGTACCGAATCGCGTCTGGTGCTGACCTCAAAAGAGACAGGCCTCGAGAACCAAATCAGCATTCAGGTCGCCGAAGACTCCGATGATGGTGTGCTGGAAACAGGGCTGTCACAACTCTCTTACAGCTACGATGTGAACGGTGTCGGTAGCGGCGGCATGAGTGAACTTGTGGCTGCCGAGGACGCACAAATCCGTGTGGATGGCATGCTAGCCACACGTAGCAGCAACAGCATCAGTGATGTCATTCCGGGGGTTACCCTGGATTTGGAAGCTGAAACAACCTCTGCAGTTAACCTGTCGTTGAATGTTGATAAAGAAGGCACCAAAGAAACCGTACAAGCCTTTGTCGACAGCTATAATAAGCTGGCTGATACCTATAAACGCCTTACCGCCTACAATGCCGATACCGAAACAGGTGGTACCTTGCAGGGCGACTTCAGTGCTCGGGAGATTATGGGAGAAGTACGCAGTATTTTGCGAACCAATGACCCCAGCAGCAGCTACGGATCGCTGTTCAGTATCGGTATGGAGATTGACCAGTACGGTAAAATGTCGATCGATAGTACTAAATTTGATGAAGTATTGAATTCCCGCCCTGAAGCTCTGAGTAGCTTGTTAAGCTCTGCCGATGGTATTGCCGGCAAGCTCGAAGACAGCCTTAAGCAGGCACTTGATCTTGGTGGCATTTTTGACAGCCGTACCAAGAGCTTGGATCAGTCGATTAAAAAGGTCGGTGATGAACGGCTGGATCTTGAAGACCGCCTGCAGACTCTTGAAAAGCGCATGCTGAACCAGTTTATTGCCATGGATACGCTAGTAGCCCAATACAACAATACCGGGAACTACCTGGCAGGCCAGCTTGCTGCACTGCCCGGCTTCGCACCTCAGAAATCTTGATTATCAGGTAGAGTTAAATGAAAGGAATTAACGAGTATAAAACCGTTGGCGCGGAAAGCGCTTCTCCCCACAAACTGATTCAGATGCTGTTCGATACTTATCTAGTGCGTGTAGACCAAGCCATCACAGCCATTCAAGCAAAGGATATGAATGCCAAGGGAATAGCCACTTCCAAGGCGTTGGCTATTGTGGGTGGCTTGGAAGAAGGACTCGATCTGGAGAAAGGAGGCGAGCTGGCCGAGAATCTACAGGCTCTATATCGCTATGTGCGCCAACGCCTGCTGGTTGCGACAGACAAAAATGATATCGAAGCACTCAAGGAAGCCCGCGAATTGATCTTCCAGATCAAAGATGCTTGGGATCAGATTCCTGCGGAATTCCACTTCCACGAGGGTTAGTGGATGATTTATCCTCCCCTATATCAATCAGATACCGGGGAGGATAACTGTCTTAATCTTTTGATATCTTAGCGTTAATTAAAGACTCAACCAGATTAACTCCCTCTTGACTGCCTTGCTCTGCATACCACTTCTTGAGCTTCATTAACGCTTCCTGATCGCTAGGAAAATAATGCAGATACTCTGTAAGATGCTCGATGGCATCTTTTGCCTGACCGTTGGCCATTAATGCGTCAGAATACAGACTTAGATAAAAGGCATTTAGACTGGCCAAAGCCGCCATTGCATCCATCACCGCCTGATGATATCCCAGCTTCGTACACAGACTAACCATCATGGCCAGTGACTGTTCCAGAATGGGGGAATCAGGCTGCTCCATCAATGGTAAAAGATCTGCTAGTGCAGCTTCATATTGCTGTTGCATTTGGTGGATACTGGCAGAAATTAAAGGCAGATAGGATTGAGCGCCTTCTGTTTTCACCAGTGAATTCAGCAATTCCGCCAGTGCATCAATATCTCCCTTATCCTTGAGATACTGAATGCGCTCAGGTAATGCATGGAGATTATGCAGTTTGGCTCGGTGGGCCAGCGGAGCCAGTTGGTCCCGCTGCATCTCTTCTTTAAACGCTTGCTTCGCGATATTGAGTGTATCTGCGTTCACACCAACAAGTTCGAAGCAAAAGGCTCGGCCCGGCTCTTCTCGCTCTATCCACTTGTACACCTGCACCTGTAATTCATCTGGATGCATCTTCAAAATCGACAACTCACATAGACGCACTTCTACAGATTCCAAGCCTTTCTTAATATGTTGCTCCAAGCGCTTAGCCCCCGCTTCAAGTGCAGCGTAGTAGGTATCCAGTCGCTGCTTAATTTGCTTCAGGGCCAAAGCATCCAACTCATCGAAAGCCTGTGCCATTCTCAGCAAACCGCGTAGCGATAGTGTTTTGGCTAATTTAAACACTTCAGAATATTCATCAGACAGACGATACTCCAGCTGCTCAAGCTCGTGCTTAAGATGAGGATTGACTTGATCTTCTTCGTACATGCTGTCATGCAAATGCACAGCTTGCTCCAACAGCTCGATCACTATGCTCACTTCCGCTTGTTTATCAGTTAGTTCTTGCTGAAGTGTACTCAACCATTCAATACTGCCGAGTAGCTGCTGCTGTTTAGACAAAACTAGTGTTTCTATGGATGATTCTTTAAGCCTGAGTGTGTCGGGGGACTGATATACCACATTCTCCATACGTGCCGCATGAGCAGATAAGTTGATTAACCTGACTCCTTCATTCTGCAGGGCGGCCGCTTGCAGACTGATAGTGCGCGCAGCATTCGCATAGTCGGACCTACTATTGACAAATTCACCTAAGTTAGTTTCAACCATTAGGTTAGAGAGGTCCATTTTAGGTCCCGCAGCTCTTTCCATGCTACCGGCAGCGTGAGTATAACCTGCAAGTGAAAAGCAAAGATCCACACCCGCAAGCAGAATCTGTTTACTCCCTAGCCAGGCCGCAGCAGCAATCGCTGAGTTAGTTACCGTAGGTCCGCTACCATTAAATAGTTCTGTAGGATTCAGCTCAGAAGCCCATGGCAACAGCGGTCCCATAAAAAACTTCTGATGTGGCCACTGTGCCAACAGCTTGGGTGCTACATGATATTGATTCACAAAAATCACATCAGGCCCAAAACTCAGCATTTCTTTACTGAGTTCGTAGCTAACATCTTGAGGGTCAACCGAAAAAACAAAATCCGGCTCAAGACCAACCTGCTGCAGCCGAGCCGATATCCTTGACACTGAAAACACTACCAATTGTTTGCGATGAACCTTGATCCAATCAAGGTGTTCATCCAAGCTGGGGCCACCGCCCAGGACTATTACCGTTCTGCCTTCGAGGCACCCTCTTATCTCAGAAATGGGATGACTATTATCGGCACAATTTTGCAACTGACGTTGAATGAAAGCATCCTGCCCAAGTGATGCCAGCGCATTCCAACGCAGGTCATTGATATAACTATCAGCATCCCAATATTCAGACCGATACTGGTCAAAAAAACCGTACTCTGCCGACAGGCAGCGCTTTAGAAACACACCATCCACATACATGTAGCTGGTAATACCGGCTTCCTGTGCAGCTTCCTTGAGCTGCTCTGGCGTCACCAGCCAAATCCTATCTTCAACCGAACTCAAATCAACAACCATCGCGACCTGTTTCAGAATACCTTCAGGCTCAACGAATATATAACGCGTTCCCGTCGGTAAATCGCGATCAAGCACATAACGTATGATATTGCCCGAGTCTGAGCCAATAAAGATGATCAGTGAATCTTCACGTGCCAGCGGCTTGCCAAACTCACGTGCAATACGCTCCTTCGCACTTGCCTGTTCAAACATACCCCGGTTTACGGCATACAGGTACTCCTCACCAAATTTATTGGTGATCATCTCGTTAAGACTCAAAACGCGCTTCCTTATACCTTATTCTCAACCAACAAACCGGTGGCATCCCCAAAAAAATCTTCCGACAAATCCTTCATACGCTTCATTAGATCCAACACCTCTTCTGTCGGGATTTGTCGGATAGTTTCTTCGTTATCTTTATTTACCACTTTGAGCACCACCTGAGACAAGTCCTTGTCGATGGAGATCTGTAGCCCTCGGTTACTAACGGTTTCTACAAATTCACTGAGCTTTTCAACCGCATCCTGGACAGCTTGAGGATCGACCTTTTCTACTTGCTCTACCGTATACTGTGGATTTTGAGCAGCATGATTTGTACCATCACTCTTTTGCACACTCTGCACTTGAGCAGAGTTATCATGGCCAGTTGATTTCTGGAGCCCACCACCTATTGCAACATTATTGTTAACGTCCATAGGGCACACCTGTATTAATTTGTATCATCTAAAGCAAGCTCACCGGAAGTTCATGTACTCACCGGCAACATTGCGCCGTTTCTTAAGTAGTTCAATATCTTTTTGTAACGCGTTTCTCTTTGTACTCAACAAAGCTTGATTATCATTATCAAGTTTTTGCAGCACATGGAGACGATCCTCAAATTGCTTAGCATCACTCCAGTCGATAAGACGGATACTGAAATCTCTGATTTTCTCTATTTCAATCAGTTCTTCGATTTGTTCATCCGTTAGCGTCTCGGTATGAGCAAGTATACTCGCCTGCTGACGCCCACACTCAAGGGCTGTTTCAATCAGCGTCTCCGTGTCTGCCTGCTTCAGCACTGATTTATCCAACATAGTTGAACAGGCTCATCTGTTGGACCTTACCAAAGCTCTGATAGGCAGCCTGCAGCGCCGTGGACTCAAGCGACAGTTGGCTGATGGCTTCATAATAGTCTGTATCTGCAAACAGGGAACGTGTTGACTCGGTAAACGTTTTAAGATCAGTCAGGTTCATTTCCTGATCTTCAAGTACACGTAACCTGGAGCCAAGCTGTGCCTGTTGGCTGACAATGTTTTCGTACCAGCCGTTGACGCCCTGAGAGGCTGCAGAGGGGTCAGTGCCTGATTCCAAAGCCGTTTTCAGGTCCAGAATTTGGTTCAGGACATTATCTGTACTGTCACCAAAGATTGCGCTTCCCGGGTCTGTGGACTGGATCGTTGAATTCTCACCGATATCCAGAAAACGCTCCCCAGAATCGCCCTGGTATTCGTAAGCAGTACCGCCCGCATTCAATACATAAGGCTCGGTATCTCCACGATAGCCAGCAAACATGTACTCGCCCTGAGCATCCTGAGTATTCAGAAGCCCTTTGACATGATCCAGGATTCCATCCAGCTCACTAGCCAGTATCTGCCGGTCATTATCTGACATGGCACCACTGTTGCCGCGAATCGCGATTTCCTGAACACGTTGCAGGCTAGTCACGACCGAGGCAACCGTCGTTTCTTCATAGCTGAGACGACGTTCGGAAACCGAAATATTTTCCCTGAACTGCTCGGTACGGGCGATAACACGATCAAACTTCATGATCTGTGTTGTCGCCAATGGATCGTCGGATGGCTGCTGCAGTTTTTTACCAGTGGATAATTGCTGCTGCAGCTTGTAAAGCCGAGAGTTGGCTTCGCTGATGTTGGTTTCATTCTGCGAGTAGAAGAGATTGGTTGATAGTCTCATAATCGTTTTCTCCTCTCTCAAACAGCCTGGATAAGGGCGTCAAAGATGGTTTGTGATGCACTGATAATCTGTGCAGATGCCTGATATGCCTGTTGAAACTGGATCAGCCTGACCGCTTCTTCATCAAGGTTAACACCGCTGACAGACTCCCTTTGAGCTATTGTGTTGCGCAGTACAGCTTCAGAGGCACTGCGGTCCATTTGTGCCACTTTGGTGTCTGTTCCGACCCTTTCGATCAACCGGCCATAACTGTCCTGATAACTGCCTTCAAGTGTTGTCGCTTGCTTCATCAAGTCAGACATCACCAAGCCATTACGGTTATCGGATATACCAATACTTGAGCCATTTGCACTGAAATTATAGCCAACAGTGAAGGTATCATTGTCCTGTACCTGTCCACTCAGCCCCACTTCCAGCATGGTTCTGCCTGTCGCCTGATCGGTCAGTTCAAGCCTGTCAGGCTGTGCAGGATCAACGGTGACCGCCCAGGTTGTTGTACTGCCATCTGTATCCGTAACCGTCCAGGCAGGAACGAGCGAGCTGTCATACTCAAGTGTAAGGGGTAGTTTGGGAAAGACATTACGCGGATCTGTTTCTGTAATATCATCAATTGCACTGACGCTGACGTTTGCCGCAGCTGTCCCCGTATTTCCGGTTGAAGCGGAAATGGTCACGGGTGAGGCCAGCGCCAAATCTCGACCATCGAGTATATTCAGCTCTATGTCATCTGCACCGGTTCGTACCGGGCTAATCATCATCTTCTCATTGGACGCAAAGGGGCCATTACTATTCGCATCCAACCTGAAACCATCCACCTGAAGGCGCAACTCACCATTAGCCGGGTCAAACCAGATTTCATTCTCGGCATCGACGTCAGCGGCGCTACCCGCATCTGTGAAGCTGTTTTGTGTCCAGCTTTTACCATCACTTAGCCGAGTCAGGCGGAAGTCATCTTGTCCGGTAAATACCAGCTCGTATTCGCTTGCACGCAGTTTGGAGCTGTCAGTGATGCGCACGTCACCCGTAGCGTCAATACGTGACCGAAAGCGCGACTCCATGAGTTCGGCTGAGTTGATATCATTATAGAGCCTTCTACCCATTTCACCGTCGTAGTCGATACCTTTCTGATGCTGTGCGTTCATGGTATCGGCGAAGGTGATCGCCAAACGCCCCAGTTCGTTCAGGCTTCGATCCATGGTCTCACGACGATAAGTAATCAGACCTCCCAGTTCACCACCTGTCAGCATGTCAGTAATGACATTCTCTTTCCCCGCAATCACCACACCAACCTCGTAGCGCGATGGATTGAATTCATTTTCACGGGCAACGAATTCATACGCTGACTGCCCCACAACAAGTGGCTGACCGTTGCCTACAAATACACTGAACTCACCATTGGACTGTTCGATGACCTTAATGTCCACCAGAGACGAAAGCTCTTTAACAGCCTCATCACGCTGATCTTTCAGCTCAAACGCATCTTTGCTGCCGGCTTCAGCGATGCGTATGCGGTCATTCAAATCGGCTATTTGACCTGCAGAAACAGAAACCTGTTCTGTAAGCTCGCGTATTCTTGTATTAACTGTTTCGTTAATCTGTGCAACACGGTCGTGAAGGTCATGGTAGCGGCGTACAAGAGCACCCGCCTCTGCCAGAAAAAGTTCACGATTTGTAAGCGAAATAGGGTCATCGTTGGCGGCCTGAAGCGAAGCAAAATAGTCATCCATTTTTACCGTCAGGCTGGTGCTGTCGCTGGCCAACAGGTTGTCCAGCTGGCTAGCCAGCTCTTCATATGCCTTGGAAGCCTCAAATCGTGAGTTGTCACTCCACAGGCGAGCCGTAATGTACTGATCCGCGATCCGAGCAACATTGTCCTGAACGACACCGCCGCCTTCCAGGCTGTTGAACTGGGCAACTTGTCGAGTATACCCCGGTGTATTGAGGTTCGTAATGTTATTACCGACCACACCCAGTCCAGACTGAGCGGCACGTGTACCTTGAACTCCGAGTGACAGCAGGCCATATGACATTACGATGTTGCTCCGTTATTTGTGCGGTGCCACGCACCTTCACCGTTTACTGTGTGGTTATCGGCCAACAATCAGCCTTCTTTAGTGCCGCGGCCCAAACCGGCCAGCAGGTCACCGCTGAAAATACGTTCTATCTTGTTGGCATATTCAGGGTCGGTGGCATAACCGGCGTTGTGCAGCTCACGTACAAAGCGGGTTGGGTCAGCACCCTGCTCCAGCGCCTGTTGATAACGCGGGTTGCTGCGCAGAAAATCAACGTAGTCGGTGAAACTGTCTGCATAGCTGTCATAGGCACGGAAGCGGGCCTGTTCCTTCTCGGGTACACCTCCACGGTATTCCAGAGTTTGTACCTGCGCGGTATCACCTTCCCAGCCGCGGTGTGCCTTGATATTGAACAGGTTACGACTGCTCTCACCGCTTGTTGCATCACGGGTGATGAACTTGCCCCAGCCGGTTTCAAGCGCAGCCTGCGCCAGCAGCACATTAGGGTTTACTCCCAACTCTTTCCCCGCTTGCTCGGCCAGCGGCATCAACTTCTCAATGAACTCGGCTGGCGTTTCAAATCGGGCCGGCAGGGTTTCTTTCACAGCTGCGGTTTCGGAGCCGGCCTTGTCCTGATCGGTCAGTTCCTGGGTTACAGGTTGAACCGTATCGCTGCTGCCTTCCTGCTCAGACTCACTGGCTGATGGTGCACGGTAGTTTCCAGCCGGTGTTTGCGGCAGCGGCCCGCCACCAAAGGCGCGTGACAGCATCTGCTCAGTCATCGACTGCTGGTCACCTTTTTCTTCATCTTGCCCCGGTGCCACGACAGGCGCG
>JBLXDJ010000013.1:0-28173 GCA_048264105.1 Oceanospirillum sp. | reverse complement strand
CCCCTCGGTCAACTGCTGATAACTCATGGTGATACTTACTTTGACTTTGGCGAGCTGAAGCGTACCACCTTCGGCAGTTGGCCACCTCTTGCCGTTCAACCATGAGTGTCGCACTTATTATCTGAATTCCCGCTTAGCTTCAAAGAAAAACACAAAATATCCTTCAATATTTGGGCTTTCCTATTCGGCCCCCTTTACTATTTCAGTAAAACAATGTGGGCAAAAGGATCTATAATTTTAGCCTCCATATGGGTACTCGCTTCACTTTTGACCCTTGTTGAGAGCATTACTGGAGTCGCGTTGCCCAATGTCATTTACTGGATTCCATCGGCTATGATTTGTGCTCAGTTAGCGAATTACGACTATTTCCGAAAAGTGGTGCATGATGAAAACATGTGGCCCGGCCGTAAGCGTTCATTCTATGGCGTAGTTGACCTACTTCACGTCACGCAGAGGCCTTAATAGCTCCGGCGAGACCTTATATTGCTTGCTGCCGTCCTCTGCCAACACGATCACGCTCTTGCGGTTGATCTTGGTGACGATCCCCACCACTGGACCTTCCCGACCCTCAAAGGTCACTTTCAGGCCTACACGTAACTGGCTCAGCGCTTGGAGAGTCTCCCGGTCCTGTAACTCATCGATTCGCTGACAGATAACTTTGTTCAGTTCCAGCAACTGATCGATACTCATGTCTTCAATACGCATGAACGGAGGTCTCCAGTGGGGTGTCTTGGCGGGCAGGGTGACGGGGGTCGATCAGCGCCCGCAACGGGTTCTCGGCGAACCGGGTTTTCCAGATCCGTGGCGTCAGGTCTGCCACGGCGCGGACCGGATGTCGGCTCACGCGTTGTAGCACGTCCACGAGGTAGGTGTAGGGATTCACATCGTGCAGTTTGCAGGTGCTGATCAGGCTCTGGATGAGTCCCAGGTGTTCCGCGCCAAGTTCGGTCCAGCAGAACATCCAGTTTTTCTTACCCATGGGGATGGGCCGTAGGGCGCGTTCCAGATGGTTGGTATCTGGCTGCACGTTGGGGTTTTCCAGGAACACAGTCAGGCTCGCTTCGCGGCTGAGTACGTAGTTCAGGGCTTTGGTTAGCGGATCGCTGGGCACTCGTCCGGCTTGCGCCAACTGATCCCGACACCACTGGAAGAAGTCACTGACGACTGGCTTCGAGTGGTCCAACCGGTACTGGCGTTTCTTCTCGCCGCTCAGTCCCTGAGCTTTGATAGCCTCTTCATTCTGGTACAGCATCGCGATCCGTTGCAGGGCCTCGGTGGCGGTTTCCGGATGATCCTTCTGCGCCTCGATAAAATACCGACGGCTGTGCACCCAGCACTGGGCATGGGTGATGTTCTCCTGAGCGGCGGCATAGCGGGCATAGGCCGCATAGCCATCACTGATCAAGGTACCGCTGAACGATTCGCTGAGCACCGCTTCGATATGGCTGCGCCCGCGGCTGTTTGAGTAGGTGAACACCACTTCGTCGGCATCACCGTATAACGGCCAGAACCAGCCGGATTTCATCCTGCCTTTTTGTAGGCCTGCCCGCCGCTGGTGACCGGCCTTGATAGGCGTTTCGTCCATGGCCAGCACCCGGCTGCGCAGCACGTTGCTGGTCTGGGCATCCACAATGGGACGCAGCAGGTCAATGGCGCGCTTGACCAGGTTGGTCAGGGTGCTGCGACTGACGGTCACGCCGGCTTGCTGGATGCGCTGGTGTTGGCGGTACAGTGGCAGGTGGAACTGGAACTTATCTACCAGTAAACCCGCCAGCAGACTGACGTCGGCCAGACTGTTGTCCAGTACGTTGAACGGAGCCGGTGCTGTCACCGGCTTCTCAGTTCCCTTACGCCGGAACACCGGGCGCTCCAGCTTGAGTACCACATAGCTGGAGGTCCGCTGAGCTAGCCGGTAGGTGGTCTTGCTGCCGATCACTTCGTACTGATCAGCCTCCGGGCCGGTCAACTCCGGTGGCAGGTGTTCAATGACCTCCACGGGCACATCGGCGCTAAAGCGAAGGCCGGTATCGTTCAGGCAGTCGTCGTTGCGCTGCTTTCCCGCAGTGCCACGCTGATAGGTCTTAATGATGCGTTTTTCTTCACCCGCAGGCTGTTCTGGCGCTTCATCTGGCTGGAACAGGCTGTCCTGTTCTGGCAGGTCATACACCTGCTTCTCGGACTTGGGGCCGAACAGCTGCTTCTTGAACCAGTCCAGCTGCCGCTGCATAACCTGAAGCTGTTCCCGCAGCAATACATTCTCCTCGGCCAGAGCTGAGTAAGAGGACGGAGTGGACTGGGGTGCGGAAGCCGTTGAATTCATGGCCGATATTATACTAGAACTCCGCCTTCTACAGGCCTCGAAAACGCTTGAACTGGCGGTATTTCTGCACCTCTATACCATCGATCAGTAGTTGCAGATCCGTCAGGGTCAGGGCTCGCGGACCGGACGCGGATAACGGCACCCGGAACTGCCCTTGTTCCAGACGCTTGGCCCACAGGCAATATCCGGTGGCGGTAAAATACAGCATCTTCATCTGGGTCTTGCGACGATTGATGAACACAAAATATTGACCGCTGAGCGGGTCATGCTTCAACTGATTGCGGACCAGAGCACTCAGACCCCGGAACGACTTGCGCATGTCGGTGGGCTCGGTACACAGCCAGATGCGCGCCTGGCTATCGAGCCCGATCATATGTTCTGACTCAGCCGGAGCTCAACACCATTACCCAAACTGAGTACTATGGCGGCATTGTGCCACGATCTCGGCCTTGAACACGGGTGAAAAATGACGGCGTTTGCGTGGGCCTTGGGGTGCGCTTGATGGGGTCATTGATAGTGTCCACTCAAAAATAAGTGGACACTATCGGATGGTCAGCCTGTTGAGCTCAAGATGGGTTCACCGGACGGATACACAGTTTCAGGATTAATTTCGTGAACGGCGGCTTTGGATCGATATCGGCAGCTCTGGTTGGTCCGATATGCTGAAAGAAATGTCCGCTATCCGGACACATTAGTAAGCTCTTAAGGTCTGATAAGGGCCAGAAACGGTCGAAATGTCAGACCGTCCTGCTGTTGCCAGTAGTGTGTGCGCTCGGCTGAGTTCATGGTGGATTCCTCGCATAGGTGACGATGGAATCAGTGTGCGGCGGTTAGTGGCTGGAAAAAAGGTGCTGATTTAAGGGCGCTTACGGAAAAGCTACATTTGTACCAGCGGTTAGCACTTAGGCTCGCGGAGTTCTTCATTATTGGCACCAATGCGCCTAAATATGTCGCATTAGCAGGATATCTTTAGCAAACGAAGCTTGGCCCCAAGCCCAAAAAAACGGAAGATGTCCCATAACTCATAAAGTTACGACTCCAGGTAAAGGATCTGACCTTGACAGTTTTCACCCCAGGCATGCGCGTAGAATGCCGAGACGCAGAGTGGCTCGTTACCCGTGTAGACGCAGCCGGCAGTAACCAGCACCAGATCGTATTCTGCACTGGCGTAGACGACCTAAACCGTGGCCACGAGGCTGCGTTCCTCACCCAGTTGGATCGGCTGAAGGAAGTCGACCCGCGCAAAACCGAGCTGGTGCGGGATGAAACCCGGGGTTATTCCACCGCGCGCTTGTTCCTGGAAGCCCAGCTGAGGCAAATGCCGCTGACAGACCCGGAACCACACTTTGAAGATATGGGTGCTTTCACGCCCATGGACTACCAGAAAGAGGCCGTTTACCGCGCGCTCCAGCAAATGCGACCACGTTTGTTGCTGGCGGATCAGGTGGGCCTGGGTAAAACCATCGAAGTGGGCATGATCCTGAGCGAACTGATTCGTCGGGGGCAGGGCCAGCGCATTCTGGTACTTGCGAAGAAATCCATGCTGACTCAGTTCCAGGCGGAACTCTGGAATCGCTTTGCGCTCCCGCTGGTGCGGATGGATTCCGACACCCTCTCTAAGCTGCAGTTAAAGATACCGGCCTCCAAAAACCCGTTTGAGGTGTATCACCGCATCATCATCTCCATCGATACCCTCAAAGACATCGGCCGGTACGCGCACTTTCTGGAAAATACCCGCTGGGATGTGGTGGTCATCGACGAAGCCCATAACGTCTCTGGTGGTACAAACCCCGAGCGCCACTTGAGCTACCGGCTGGCACGGCGTTTGTCGCGGCGCACCAACAGCATGATTCTCACCACAGCCACCCCCCATAACGGTAAACGCGAAACCTTCGGGCGCCTGATCAGCCTGCTGGACCCGTCAGCGGTGCCAGACCCGAAGCTACAGGAATACGAAGCGGAGGATATCGCTCCCTTCTTCCTGATGCGGTTTAAGGAAGATGTGAAGGAAGAGGCCGGCAGTAACTTCTCCGAGCGGGAGGTTATTCCCTTGCCCCAAACCACGGTTCAGGCAAGTGAAGCTGAGGAGGATGTATACCAACAGCTGGCACATATCCGCCAACTGGTACTGGATAAGCAGATTGATGCCCAGGCCATTGTGAGTTGGGGGATGTACAAAAGCTTCCTCTCCAGCCCCGAAGCCTGTCGCTCCACGGCTGAGAAACGATTGGCTTATCTGCAAAAGTCCGATCCGGACAGCCGCGAAATTGAGGAGCTTGAAGAGCTGTTGCGCCGTCTGGAATATTTGAATGTCCAGCAGTCCGCCCGTTTTAAACTCCTGGTCGAACAACTGGCCGCCATGGGGTGGGATGGCAGTTCCAAAAGCCCGCGCCTGCTGGTGTTTACCGAAAGCCGCGTAACCCAGGAGTACCTTGCCCCAGCCCTGGCTAAGCACTTCGGGCAGAGCTTTAGCCCCAAGCAGGAAAAACAGCCAGAGCAAACGATCGCCGCGATTCACGGCGGTATGTCAGACAATGCCCTGGCTGCCGCGGTTGAAGCCTTCGGTACGGGCAACAGCCCGGTACGGTTAATGCTGGCCACAGATGTGGCATCCGAAGGTGTGAACCTGCACCACCAGTGCCACAACATCATCCATTACGATTTGCCCTGGTCCATCATCACGCTGATCCAGCGAAACGGGCGCATCGACCGTTTTGGTCAGAAGTATCCGCCCATCATTCGCTACCTGATGGTCGAGACCGAATCCGGGTTGCTGGAAGGGGATAGTGAGCTGTTCTCGCGCCTGGTCTCCAAGGTCGAGGAAATCAACCGTTCGACCCGTACCGGCGAAAGCGTATTGAAGCTATACGATGCCCGGAAGGAAGAAGAAACCTTCGGCGACAGCCTGGTGAAAGGGGATACCGATCTGCTGGATCGCGAAACCGGTGAAGCAGAAACCGGTGATCTCGAATCCACCCTGAAAGCCGCCAACGAGCTGGCCCATCAGGATTACGCCGACTTCCTGAGCCGTATGCTGGGTGGTGGTGAACCCGACGAGGATGAAGCCGAAGAGGCGGCCCCAAACACCGATAATTCCCGCATCCGGCTCCTCGACAACGGCCAGTTCTTCGAACAGGGCTATCGTGTTCTGAAAGAACAGATCGGTGGCCCGGACTGGCACCCTCTGGAACACACAGGGCAACAGATCATCTTCACACCACCAAAGGAGCTGGCCAAGCGTTTGGGTGCCCCATGGGTAGACTCAGAAATGGTCTACGGTGCCTCGGCCATGCCGGAAGAAGCCTGGCCAGATGATCAGCAGCTGTTTTTTACCGATAAACCCGAGCGGGTAGACCTGGCCATCAAGGCAGCCCTTGCCCAGAAAGGCCAGTGGTCCAAAGAACTGCTGCTTACCGAGCAGCACCCCGTTATGCAGTGGCTGGCGGAAAAACTGATGATGCTGCAGAAGCGCGGCGAAGCACCGTTGATAGCTTCCCCATTTTTGGAGCCGGGCGAATTGCTGTTCTGCTTCATAGGGCAGGTCAGCTCCCGCGCCGGTACACCGCTGATTGTTGACCCCCATGCTGTTTCATTCCGCAAGGGCGGCCAATTCCAGATCCGGCCACTTAAAGAAGCGTTGGATGAAGTCAATTTCGAACAGCTGGCGAATACCGGTAAAACCGGCACCCTGCCAGACCACCTTCTGAAGAGCTTCCTGGGATCGGCGGTGGACCAGAGCGTTACCCACCTCAAGAAGCTAAGAGACCAGCGCAGAGCCCAGATCCGCCCAAGGCTGGATGAAGAAAACGCCCGTCTCAAACACTGGTTCGAACGCTGGGCCGAGCGCATTGATACCCAGCTGGCCAACTTACCGCCAGAAGGTCGTCGCGCCACACAGTTGCGCCAGAAGCGTGAAGAAATGGAAAAGTACCTGGAAGACCGGCGCGAAAACTGGGAACAAACCCACTACCGCGCCACCGATGAAGCTACAACCCGCCTGGTACTGGTAGTAGAGGGAGTGAAGTAATGTCGTTGGATACCGCGATCAAGAACGTAGGCGACTACTACGCCGCCCATTACCTGGCAGATAAAAACGGCTTCAGCAAAGATATCGCTGACAAGGTCAAAGGCTGGAAGGAGCAGGGCAGCCAATCGGCCCCCAGAAAGCTGGCGGCCCTGGGTGAAACCTACTTCAAAGCTAAAACCGAAGCCCTCAATTACGACGACCCGCTGCTGCGGGTCCGGGCAGAGAACGACAGCATCAACCGCTGGCACCCGGCTCTTCTGGAGGCCCTTGGCTACCAGCCCGAACCCTTCGGCCTGGTGCTGGAAAGTGAGCAGAAACAAATTCCTGTACTGCACCGCCTCAACCGCCACAATCAGCCCTGGCTGGTGATTGCAGAAGCCCCTTTCTGCCTGACCGACGGCGATAGTGATGAAGAACCGCTGGAACAGGACGTTATTGCCAGAACCCAGTATGTTGACGGCCTGCCCACGTTCCAGGGCAGCTGGGAAAAAGCCATTGCCCTGCTGCTCAAGCAGGAAGATGCTCCGCGCTGGGTCATGCTGCTGGCAGGTGGTCGCATATACCTGTTCGATGCCCACACCTTTGCCCAGGGCCGTTACCTCTGGATTGATCTGGACGAGGCCTATGGCCGGCGCCAGGCCGCAACCTTCGAGGCCATTGCTGCGCTGCTTTCAGACGAAGCGCTGGTGCCCCAAGGTGAAAGTGACGAAGTGCTGCATGAACGGCTGCGCGAAGGCAGCCTGAAAAGCACCCACGGCGTATCAGAGAAGCTCCAGGGTGCCGTGCGCGATGCCATCGAGGCCATTGCCAACGGCTGGGTAGAGGCTCGCCGGCAGAACAACCTGGGTTATCGCCAACTCAGCGAGCGGGAAGAACCGCTGCCTAATGGCAGCCGGGAAATTACCGCCGAGCAGTTACGCCACGATGCACTGATATACGTGTACCGCCTGCTGTTCTGCTTATATGCCGAAGCCCGTGGTGGGGAGTTGGGCATACTGCCTATCAATGATGATGTGTACCGCCTGGGCTACAGCCTGGAGTCCCTGCGAGACCTGGTGGATGCCAACGAACCCGGCACCACCACCGAGAACGGCACTTACATTGCTGAACACCTGCAGCGCCTGTTCCAGCTGATTTACGACGGCTTCGACCCGCAGCGGGACGGCACGGAAGAGGAAACCGATGAAAACCTCTTCGGTCAGGCACCCCGACAGGAAAGCCTGTTCGGTGCCCCTGCCGGCGAACAGCTGTCGCTGACCGGCAGCGGTGGCCGCCGATCCAAATATACCCCGGGCAAAGTTTTTGCCATCCAGCCACTGACAGCCACGCTGTTTGACCCTCAGGCAACGCCACTGCTAAGCCGGGTGAAGCTCCCGAATAAAGTGCTCTACAAGGTAGTACGGTGCCTGAGTCTAGGGACTTCGAGGAATAGTGCCAAAGTCGGACGCATCAACTACGCCGAGTTAGGAATTGTGCAACTCGGTTCGGTCTATGAAGGGTTGCTGTCCTACAAAGGATTTTTCGCTAAAGAAAAGCTTATTCAGGTGCACCAGAAGGCTAAAAACGGAAAACCAATGAAGGATGACTCGGTTGACCCGAAGGTGCCCACCTGGTTCGTTTCAGCTGACAGGGAGAGCGAGTTCAAAGCCGGTGAGATTGTTATTGAAAACAGAACTGAAAGGACCCGCTATTATCTTGAAGGTAACTTTATCCTGCACCTCAACGGTGTAGACCGGGTAAACAGCGCCTCCTACTACACCCCGGAAGTACTTACCCGCACCCTGGTGGAAGAAGCCCTGAAGGAGCGCCTGAAAGACTTCGGCCCAGAGCAGGCTGACGACATCCTCAACCTGAAAATCTGCGAACCGGCCATGGGGTCCGCTGCCTTCCTGGTGGAAGCCATCGATCAGCTGGCTCATCACTATCTGGAGCTGAAGCAGAAACAGCTGGGTAAAAACATCGACCCCAGCAACTACGAAGACGAACTGCGCCGGGTACGTCACTACATCGCTGTTCACAATGTCTATGGGGTCGATTTGAACCCGGTGGCAGTTGAGTTAGGTGCCTTGTCTCTCTGGCTGTCCACCATTCACCGCCTGAAAGTGGCCGATGGTGATGAAGACAGCCAGCCCCTGTTCCAGCCCGCAGCTACACCTTGGTTTGGTTTAAGGCTCCGGGCCGGCAACAGCCTCATCGGTGCCCGCCGCAGTGTCTGGAAAAAAGACCAGCTGTTGCGGGGCAAACACTACGGCAAGAACGCCGAGATCCCGCGTCAGCTCAAACCCGGTGAAGACCGCCAACCCGGCGAGATTTACCATTTCCTCGTGTGGGATGAAGACATGGCCCCGGCGGCAAACGACAAGCTCATGAAAGAGCACTGGCCGGATGAGTGTGACGCGATCAAGACATGGCGTAACAAACAGGTCAAAACCAAGCTGTCCGTGGAGGAAGTGGTTCGTCTGGAGCGCCTGAGTGAGCGCATCGATGAACTCTGGAAAGACTACAGCATCGACCGCGAGCGGGCGCTGGCAGACACAGCCTGCACGTCCACCGTATGGCCAACGCCCCAGAACAGTCTGGAAGCTTTGCGCAACGGCCCAACGCTACGCCGCCAGGAAGGAATAAAAGCCAGCCTGGAAGCCGAAAGCGGCGCCTTTCAGCGCCTGAAGCTGCTGATGGACAGCTGGTGCAGCTTCTACTTCTGGCCTCTGGACCAAAGCGACAATCTACCCTCCCGAGAGGCTTGGCTGGCGGCCGCCGAAGTTCTACTCGGTATTGGCACAGATGATCTGGCCACCCGTGCCATGCTGGATATTCAGCTGGGTGAGGAAATTGAGCTGGAGGCGCTGTTTCAGGCCAGTGAGCAGAAGCTACCGGATGCGGAGCATTTGAGTGAGTTGGTGCCCTGGTTTGGGGTTGGGCGTACCGCCACCTCCGAGCAGAACTTTCATCACTGGGAGCTGATTTTTACTGAAGTGCTGGGGCCAAAGGTTCAGGAGGAGGTGGCACCTAAAGGTTTTGATTTGATGTTTGGTAATCCGCCGTGGTTGGTTCTGTCATGGGATACCACACTATTTACAGCAGAGATTGACCCTTTAGTTGTAATAAAAGGGTTAGAACCCGATGATGTTGAAACGGTTTTGATTGATAAGTTGAAGGATAGAAAATACCTGAGATCTTACTTAAGAGGAGTTGTTTCTACTAGAGGAAGCATATCATTTTTATCCGACCCACAGTTGTATCCAAAGCTGGCGGGTTCTGCTGGAAATTTGTATAAGAACTTTATAGAGAGTGGTTGGCGCTTGGTTTCAGAGACAGGGAAATTGGCGTTGATTCACCTTAAAGGAATTTTTGATGATGAAAAAGGCTCAGCTTTTAGAGCAGAGTTTTATAGAAGATTGGAATTTCTTTGGTCGTTTCGAAATGAAAAACGGATGTTCAAAGATGTTCATAATGGGAAGGAATTTGAGTGCACGCTCTGTGGTTCTCAAAAAAAGGATATAGATTTTTATGCGGTTTTTAGCCTTTTCGATGTAAGTGCGATAGCTGATTGTCACAATGATTCTTTATTAGGCACTGTTGTACCTAGAATGAAACGTGATGATGGATCTTGGCAAACAAAGGGGCATCCCGACAGAAAGATTTTCATAGATGAAAAAGTGCTGGAGATTTTCTCAGAAATAACAGAGCACAAAGGAGATTTCTCTGGTACTAAAATCGTTCAAGTATACGACGCTGCCGGTATTGGGGTCATGTCGAAGCTTTCTCACTATGGATCCCGCCTCAATTCTTTTGACGGGCAGTATAAGCATGAAACATTTTTTACGGAGAGATCTTCGAAAATTTCAGGAGTATTAAGGCGTCAGGATAATCCTAGTTATCGAGCAGATTCATTCAAGAAACTAATTCTTGCCGGACCACTTATAGGTATTGCTAATCCATTTTTTAAGCAAGCAAGAACAAACTGCGCTACGAATAAGTCCTATGACTATGTGGATTTGAGTATACTGACCGACGATTTCGTGCCTAGAAGCCCAAACGCACCTGGAGACAAAAATGGCTGTTATGACGCATTTAATGCGAGTATAAAGCATTGGCCAGCAATCGGAGATTGTTTTGATGAGGCAGTTGATGGAACTGAGTCAGATATCGTCATAGAAGACGACTACGTCAATTACTCTGAAAATAAAAAGTACGTGAAAATTCATGAAGATTGCTTCGACTGTGATGTGCCGAGGTTGGTTACGTCTAGATACCGTTATGTAAATAGGCGTATGACAGATCTTATGACTGAGCGTAGTCTTTATTCTGCCGTTTATCCGCCGGGTGTAACTCACACGGATGGTGTGTTTAGTGTTATTTTTAAATCTAATTCAGAATTGGTTCGGTTATCTGCGTTCACGGCATCGATTATTGCTGATTTTTTTGTTCGGGTTAGCGGGAAATCAAATTTAGGTTTAACAGTAATTGGAAAGTTTCCTTTAATAAATAATTCCGATATTTGTGATCGAATCGTTAATAGATATTTACGGCTTTGCTGCCTCACTACTGCGTATGAAGGTTTATGGGAAAGTCAGTATTCAGAAATAGACGAAAGTACGTCTTTTGGAGAGTGTGTCACCAAGTTTGGGGAGGCTGATTGGAGCGAATGCGACGTTTCTTTTAGCACACGATTTTCCCTTAGAAGCGATCTGGCCAGACGAAATTTTCTGATCGAGATTGATGTATTATTTGCATTGGAGTTTGGCATTTCAATCTCTGAACTGATAGGTATATATCAAACGTATTTCTCCGTGCTTTCACGTTATGAGAATGTTGATCTTTATGACACTGCCGGTTCCAGATTGCCAAATACCACTAGGAAAGATCCGGGAGCCAGAGAGTTGTCCCAACAAATGTCTACTCATGACGGAGTATCGCCACTAACCGTAAGCTGGGAAATCGACAACGGCAACCAAACCGTCACCAAAACCTTCTACCCGCCATTCTCTCACGTAGATCGCATCGAGGATTACCGCACTGCTTACCGCGTGTTCTCTGAACGCCTCGGTCTGACTGAAAACAACAAGGAGCCCGCCTGATGGATGCCAAGGCCAGAGACCTTAACCAGATTTTTGACGGGACCATCTCGTTCCAGATCCCGCTGTTCCAGCGCCCTTACGTATGGAACAAGGAAAAAAACTGGGAGCCGCTTTGGGAAGACATTCAGGGCTTGCTGGATTACGAGCTGCAATATGGCCGGCACCGTAAGCACTTCCTGGGGGCGGTGGTACTAGAACAGCTCAAGAACGTGGCAGGTTCCATTGAAACCCATCAGGTGATCGACGGGCAGCAACGTTTCACCACGCTGCAGCTGATTATGTTGGCTGCCCGGGATCTGGCCAAGGGCCTGGACAACGAGAAGTATTTTGATCGTTTTAATGACCTGGTGACTAACAAGGCTAGCAAGGTCGACTACGAACATGAGAAATACAAGGTGTGGCCTACCAATCGCGACAGGGATTCATTCAAGGCGCTGCATGAGTCGGGCGCGGTTGAGTCAGAGCCCTTTGCGGATCTAACCCTGGAAACGCTCTTCTCTGGCAAGCCCGTCGAACCTCATGGTAATCGAATGCAGGAAGGGTACCTCTACTTCTGCAAGCAGATTCGTGGTTGGCTATCGGGTGAGTTCGACGAAGCAGATGAGTTGGAGGAGGAGATTAATCCCGAGGAACGTCTGGATGCACTCTGGAAAGTGATCAGTGGTGGCTTGCAGGTTGTTGTCATCAACCTGGATGACGACGACGAATCCCAGGTGATTTTCGAAACCCTGAATGCCCGCGGCACGCAGCTGCTACCCGCGGATCTGGTCAAGAATTACCTTTTCCGCAAAGCTCAGGCGGATGCCCAGGATATCGAGGATTTATACAGGCGCCACTGGTCGGCTTTCGACGACGATTTCTGGCGCAAGGAAGTGACCCAGGGCCGCGCCAAGCGCCCGCGTATCGATCTTTTCTTGCAACACTATCTCACCTTGATGATGCGTGAAGAAGTGCGCCCAGCGCATTTGTTTGAATCGTTCAAGGAATACGTGGAAAACCAGCAAGCGCTGGCGGACTTGCCAGAGGATAAGCAGCCGTCTAAGCCCAATCTATCCGTTCTGCTGGTAACCACCGAAGAGCACCTCAAAGCACTCTCCCGCTACTCCCTGGCGTTCAAGACCTTTGCCGAACCACCGGCGAACTCTCGGTTGGCTATGTTCTTGAAGCGCCTTGAAGCGGTAGACACGGCCACGGTGTATCCATTGTTGCTGCTCGCTTGCGACCAACTGCTGCCAGCGCAGCAACTGGAGTTCGATCGATTCCTCACAGTACTGGAATCCTTCCTGGTGCGCCGCATGGTATGTGGGCTGACTTCCAAGAACTACAACCGTTTGTTCCTGGATGTGATCAAAACCCTGGATAGGGAAGGTTCGCTCACCGCCGATGCCTTGAAAGCTATCCTTCAGTCCAGCGACGGCGACAGCGTGCGCTTCCCGACGGACGAGGAATTCAAGGCAAGCATTCTGAATCGGCCCATCTACCAGGCTCTGGCACAGTACAAAATTCGCGCCGTGTTGGAGGCCATTGACCAGGTGCAGGCGGACCGCAAGAGCGAGAACCTGGAGCTGCCCAATGACCTCACCATCGAGCATGTGATGCCGGTGAAATGGGAGCTGAACTGGCCGATACCAGAAGAGCATCAGGCAGACCCGGAAGCCAAATTGCAGTTCACCCAGCAACGGGATCAGGTGGTGCATACACTGGGCAATCTCACCTTGATTACCGGCAGCCTGAATCCGTCGCTCTCCAACGGCAGCTGGCAGAAAAAGCGCCCGGAACTGGCCAAGTACAGCAAGCTGAACCTGAACCGGTATTTCTACCCAGTGCATGAAGGAGAAGACCCGCTTGCAGATTGGAGCGAGGATTCCATTCGCGAACGCGGCCGGGTTTTGTTTCAGGCCGCCAGTGGTGTGTGGCCTTATTAATGCCTCAGCGACCTGGGTCGGGTACAGTAACGCTAAAGATTCTTTGGAAAAGTGACCATGAAACAATTACATGTTGAGCAGCTGGCGCAGATAAGGAAGGCAGAGGTTGAGTTTGGCGATCTCACCTTGCTCGTTGGCCCCCAGGCCAGTGGTAAAAGTGTGTTTCTCCAACTGTTCAAGTTGGTGAAGGATCATGGTCCGATCACTAAAACGCTCAAGCGGTATGGCTACAGTTATGAGCCCGGTGCCTCTGAGGGCACCAGCGACCCACTGCTCACCCTTATGTTTGGAGAGGGCATGGGGTCGATTTGGCGCAAGGAGTCCCGAGTGAAGCCGGATGGGAAACCGGTTGATCTTACCGGGCTGCGCAAGGGTAACGGCAAAGATCAGGAATCGGTGTTCTTTGTGCCGGCACAACGGGTGTTAACGCTGGACCAGGGCCGCCCTCGCAGCTATGAGAGCTTTGCAGCGCTGGATCCGTTTGTGGTGAAAAGTTTCAGTGAGAATTTGCGCAGGCTCATGGAGAAGGGGCTGGGCGGCCAGGACAACCAGCTGTTCCCAATCAAAAGCCGCCTGAAAGAAGTGCTGCGTGATCGCATTGATGACAGTATTTTCCACGGTGCAACCGTTACCCAGGAAGTGCACGACCTGAAGAAGCGTATCGTCATCAACGCGGGCGGTGCCACCTTGCCATACATGGCCTGGTCTGCCGGCCAGCGTGAATTTATGCCCCTTCTTTTCAGTCTCTACTGGCTGATGCCTTCGGCGGGCTCAGCGCGCCGCAAGGGCGTGGACTGGGTGGTGATTGAAGAACCGGAGATGGGCCTTCACCCGCAAGCAATCCAATCCGTTTTGTTGATTTGCCTGGAGCTAATGCACCGGGGCTACAAGGTGGTGATTTCCACTCACTCTCCGCTGCTGCTTGAGGCGGCCTGGGCTATCCGAACGTTGCAGGACAACAAGGGCACGCCCGAAGCCTTATTTGAGCTGTTCGACCTGCCAAATTCGCCCGGTATGCGAGATGTGTTCGGCGCTGTGCTGTCTGACAAAGTGGTCAAGAGCTTTTACTTTGAGCCGGGTGAGAAGGGCGTCTCCACCCGGGATATTTCCTCTCTGGATCCGTTTTCCGAGGATGACTCCATTGCCGATTGGGGCGGCATAACCCAGTTCAGTAGTCGTGCTTCTGATGTGATCAGCCGGTTGATGCAGGAGGCTGATGAATGACCGTGGAAAAGGAATTTCCGAAGACGATAAAAAAGGATCTTGGAGAGGGAGCATATAAAAAAGGGTTACAGGCGCTGAAGGCTGCGGACCGAGCACTCGTAAAGCCCGGCAATTCGCGCCTTTGCCACGGCAGTGCCGATATCGACTCCAGCCTGGCGGCCCAGCAACCCCAGGCATCACGCTGGGATTATGTGATAGCTCACGATCAGACCCTTAACTTCGTTGAAGTGCACCCCGCCCATACCTCGGAAGTGAGCCAGGTAATCAAGAAAAAAGAGTGGCTGATGGCCTGGTTGAAGAATGCCGAAACGGGCAAGCTGGATGCGCCTCGGCGTTTTCATTGGGTGGCCAGTGGCAAAGTTGCCATTACTCGCAATAGCAAGCAGGCCCGCGCCGCAGCTCAAAAGGGCCTCATGCCTGTTCGTCAGCTCGCTTTGTAAGCCTATAACAATCGATTTCAGGAAGTACGGTTATGTTGCCCGCCACCTTGGCATTGGAAGTCAAAAAGCAGGTTCTCCACTATCTTGGCGCTACCTTTCACATTCGCCACCAGGAGACGGAGAGGGCGCTTGAGGCCTTTTTTACGCACCCGGATGAAGGCCTTTTCAAGGGGCCCTGGTTGCAGCTGAAGCGGCCATTTCGGCTGGAGAAAGCGGATACTTCCAGCCTGTTTGACTTGCATGTGCCCTGGGTGCCGTTCAAGCATCAGGCCCAGAGCTGGCAGCGCCTGACCACTCGTGGTAGCAAGGTGCCTGCGCCGACCATTGTGACCACCGGAACCGGGTCCGGTAAGACGGAATGCTTTCTTTATCCGCTGCTGGACCACTGCCTGCGGATGAAACAGGCAGGTAAAGATCAGGGCATCAAAGCGATTGTTCTCTACCCAATGAACGCGCTGGCGGCCGACCAGGCCAACCGTTTTGCTGAGGAGATTCTTACCTCTGACCAGCTGAGTTATGACCACAACGGCGAACGTAAGGCCCGTATTCGTGTAGGCATGTACACCGGGCGTATGACCCAGACTTCCAGCAAGGACGACGGGGCGGAGAAAGATACCTTTCAGGAAATGACGATTATTCCGGACCCTGCAGGTGGCGGAAAAATTGCCTATCGCTCGATAACTAACCGTGCGGCCATGCAGGAAAATCCCCCCGATATTCTGCTGACCAACTACAAGATGCTGGATTACCTGTTGCTGCGACCGAAAGACACCAGCATCTGGCGGTTCAATCAGGATGATCCTGAACTTCTGCAATATCTGGTGTTAGACGAGCTGCACACCTATGACGGTGCCCAAGGGGCCGATGTTGCCTGTTTGATTCGCCGTTTGAAGGAACGGTTCCAGATTCCCCAGGGCAAACTCTGCATGGTAGGCACCAGCGCGACAGTCGCTGGCGGCGATGATGAGCACGACATGGGGCCCATTTACAAACTCTGCGAGTTTGCCAGCACCCTGTTTGAGGAAGACATTACCCATGATGCGGTGATCAAGGAGGACCGTTATCGCATTGAGGAAGTGGTTCGCACGCCTGTACGGGATGTGGAAACCTATCCCTCAGCAGAAGATTGCGCGCCTGCTCACCGAGAAGATGCTCAGACCTACGCTCGCAGAGTGGCTGAACTGTTTGGCGGGCCGGCTTATCCGGTAGCGGTAGATGATCCCAGGTGGCGCGAGTGGTCAACACAATACGAGCAGCTGGAATCTTTCCTACCCAAACTGAAGCCGGAGGATTTGTGGGGCGTTGCGGTTGGGGAGTGGATTCGCAAACACCCTTTGTTTCATTTGTTGCTGAAGGTTACCGAAGCGGGTGCCGTGTCCTGGTTCGACCTGCTCCGGGAGATCAGTAAATCGGACATGACTTTCACGTTCCGTGCCGTGGGTGATACGCAGGCGCGGGGTGAAGTGTTGATGGCTTTTCTCGCCTTGGTAGCCCAAGCCCGTGAATTGCGTAGTGGTAAACCTTTCCCATTGGTTCCGACCCAGGTGCAGTTGTGGCTGAGAGAGCTGCGTCGTATTGGCTCGCTGGTTAGCCAGCACCCAATGTTTACCTGGCTGGACAATAAGCTTCAGGAAGGGAAGAGGCAGCTACCCATCGTACACTGCACTGAGTGTGGCGAGGTGGCCTGGGTGGGGCTGCGGGACCCGGATATGGATTCGGTCATCGGCCAGCATGGTATAAATGGCATGCAACTGCGGGACGATGTTCGGGAAATCTATGAAGCCTGGGGCTTTGAACGCGCACCATCTCCATCGCTGGTAATTCTGAGCCCCTGGCGAGACGGAGATGACCCTATATCAGCGTCCGGACAGCAGCAGTTGGATGCGGTGAAGTGGCATTTGGCCGCCAGTTCGCTGGTGGTTCGGGAAGGTCCGGGGCCGTGCCCCATTACGGACGAGAAAACCTTTCCGGTGAAAATGGTTCATGAATCGTACAGTCTGGAGAACGGTGCTCGCCGTGGTACTCGCCGGTGCCCGCATTGCCATGAAAATGAAAGCCTGATGTTCATCGGTAGCCGTGCGGCGACCATCTCCAGCGTGGCAATCGACGAGGTGTTTGGATCGGTTCTTAACAACGATCCCAAGCTGCTGGCATTTACGGACAGTGTTCAGGATGCCAGCCATCGTGCCGGCTTTTTCTCGGCCCGTACCTACCACTTTACTCTGCGTACCGCCTTGCAACATGTGATTGATGAGGCGGGCGACGAGGGTGTTCCCCTGCCAGAGGTTGGCCAGCGTTTGATCGACTACTGGGGTGCCGATAGACCGGGCAGACCCGGAACCGCCAAGCAGGCTTTGGAAACCCTGATTCCCACGGACTTGCGGGAATATGACGATTACGTGGATTTCCGCAATCGACTTGATGCCAGAGAGATACCGCACAAATTGCTGGGAGACATCACCCGGCGGCTGACCTGGGAAGCGACCAGCGAGTTCAGCCTGATGCTGACCCATGGCCGAACCATGGAGTTACATGCCAGTGCGACTCTGGGGTGGGTGCCAGAACTGGTGGAAGAAACGGTTTCACAGCTGAAAGCACGGCTGCCGGCCATCAGCCCCAAGCTGGAGGCGGTGTCTTCTGAAGACATTACGCTTTGGGTGTTGGGTATTCTGCACCGGCAGCGTGAGCGGGGTGGCTTGTATCACCCGTACCTTGGCAGTTATGCGGCCCAGCGGTTCTGGGGTAAATATCCGTTCGGTAAAACCATTGCTGGCCGGGAAACCTACCCCCCTCAAGGCAAATACAAGCCCCGGCTGATGTGCACACAGCCGAACAAAGATCATGATCATATCCTGGCACCGGCTAAGCCTAACCAAATGTTGCCCTGGCATCTGAAATGGGCGAGGAAGGTTATGGAGTTGCCGGGTATAGATGACGCCACTTTGGTGGATCTTGTTGATGCCTTCCTGAAGACCGGAGAGCGCACCGGTTTGCTTCGCGAAGTACATGCGGATGGCGAACAGCATTTTTATGCCATTAATGATCAGGCGGCTCGCCTTTACCCCAACGGAGAGAAGCTGATTGCGCCCAATCGGGGCTATAAGCTGTTTCGGCCGGAATGGGAGGCGCGCTTATGGACTGGCGCGGCGAGCCTGGCTTATCTCGACGACGAGGGTTACTACGAGCCCGGTGAGCTGACGGAAAGGGAAGGTTACTACCGTACTCGTTACCGGAAGGGAGCGTTACGCCGGGTGTTCGCCCACGAGCATACCGGACTTCTTGCAACGGCAGAGCGGGAGGCGTTGGAGTATTCTTTTAACAAGGGTAGCCACGCGGATGACCCCAACGTTCTGACGGCTACGTCGACTCTGGAGATGGGTATCGACATTGGCGATTTGTCGACCACGATGCTGTGTTCCATACCTCCAACCACTGCGAGCTATCTGCAGCGTATTGGCCGGGCCGGGCGTAAAACTGGTACAGCGCTGGTGCTTAGTGTCATTAACCAGAGGCCTCACGATCTTTTCTTTTATTCCAGGCCGGACGCGCTGATTTCAGGGGATATCGAGCCGCCTGGCTGCTGGCTGGATGCCAGCGCCGTTTTGGTTCGCCAGTACTTGGCATTTTGTTTTGATCAGGGGGTTCGGGAAGGAATTCTGGCTGATCTCCCGGCTACCGGTAAACAGCTGATTGACGAGATTATCGAAACCAAGTCGGGCCATATTCCAGAGTTATTGGCCTGGGTTCTCGAAAACGAGCAGACCCTTCAAACCCGATTCCTTGAGCGCTTTAAATCTAATGCCAAAGACGATACTCAGCAGCGATTCCTCGCCGAATCCCGGACGGAGCGCTTACGGAAGCATATTGAGAAAGCTGCCGCCGAATTCCGTCAGCAGCGGCTGTTACTTGAGAACGCCAAGCGGCGTTTAAGAGCGCAAAAGGAAAAGCTGGACGGGGCTGTTGATAACGCAGATTTGCTGGAGATTGAGAGAGAGGAACGAATTCTCAATGCTCGTCAGCTGAAGATGAACCAGATAAGTGCGCTGGAAGTGCTGACGGAACATGGGTTGTTGCCCAACTACGCATTTCCGGAACGTGGCGTCCGATTCTCCGGAGCCGTGTTCCATCGCAAGCCGAAGGGTACTGCGGGTGATCACGAGTTACGCGTTCGTGAGCCGTTTGAGCTGGTACGTGGTGGCTCCGCCGCTATTCGAGAGCTGGCCCCCTGGAACCATTTCTATACCCATAGCCATCGGTTTGACATTCAGCAGATTGAAATCGGCTCCAAGAGCGAACCCTTGATAACCGAGTGGGGTGTTTGTGGCCAATGTGGCCATATGCGGATGACGGACGATATCAATCGCCCAGAGGCTGTTCCCGCGTGTCCACAATGTGGTTTCGACGGCATTGAAGGGCAAACAGTCAAAGGCCAGCAGGCTAATTTCCTGGAATTCTCGCGTTCCCAGGCGATTTCTTACATGGAGTTTTATGACAGCCTTTCCGGCGACAAAGGCGATGAGCGCGAGAACGAGGTGTACCAGTTGGTCAATTCCTTCGACCAAACGGTCGAGCAGGCTAGCGGGGCTGTTGCCAATGACAAACTGCCCTTTGGTATTGAGTACCGCGCTGCGATGGTGCTGCGCGAGGTCAATGCGGGCTTCAAGGACCAGCACCGTGACCTGGCTTTTGGCAATGATGTAAAAGTGTCCAGCGAAGGTTTCGTCGTCTGTGCGGACTGCGGTGTCGCCGTGAAACCGGGAGAAACCAGAGATAAGGTTAACCACCGCAGAAGCTGCTCCGGCCATCGAGAGACTCAAAAGCGTAAGCGCGAAGGGCGCATGGAGGACGCTTACAGATGGGAAAAAGTTTTTTTGTACAGAGAGTTGCGTTCTGAGGCCATCCGGTTGTTGCTTCCGGATGTGGAGCCTGAAGACCTGTCGACCCTTGAAGCTGCAATTTATCTTGGGATGCGTTTGCGCTTTCAGGGCGACCCTGGGCACCTTCTGGTGAAACAGCAGATAGTTCCGAACCTGAACGACGGAACTACCCAGAACTATCTGGTTTTGATGGATGCCGTGCCGGGTGGTACTGGCTTTCTTAAAGAGCTGTTCCAGACTCGCGATGATGCAGACCGTTCTGGTGAAGGGGTTATGGAAGTGCTGCGGCTTGCTTTGGCAGAGCTGGAGACGTGTCGTTGCCGTGAGTTGCATCAGACCGAAGACGATACGGATGGTTGTTACCGGTGCCTGCGGACCTACCACATGCAGTTCCGTGCCGATGAGATATCCCGTGAGCGAGGCATTCGCCTGCTGAAGAAACTCATTGCTGCCGGTATGGAACGCGAAACAAAGGCAGAGCTGGACGAAGTTAAGCCGAAAGCCCAGTTTGAGAGTGTTCTGGAAAAAAGGTTTGTTACCAAGCTACAGGATTGGGTGCAGGAGAATGGCAAGCCAGACGACTGGCGCGAAGAGCTGATCGGTGGTGCAACCGGATTCCGCTTTACATTGGGCGACGGCCGTCTTTGGTCCCTTCAATTGCAGCCGAAGTTGGGCAGTCCGCAAGGTGTCGCGGTGCAGTGTCAGCCGGACTTCCTACTGACTGCGGATGATGAAGTTTCCCGACCCGTGGCGATTTTCCTTGATGGTTTCGAGCCTCACGTTAAACCGACTGAGCCGACTTCGGGCTTAGCTGATGATCTGCGTAAACGACGATCTGTATTGGAGAGCCAGGGGTATTGGGTCTGGTCCATCAGCTGGGATGATCTGAACGAGGAGGATGGCGAGCGGTTCCGTTATCTGGATAAACAGGTCACCGATGTTATTTTACCCAAGCGCATTGACGATATTGGAGGTAAGGCGGCTCTTCGCTCTATAAGCGGGCATGCATTCAGCCAATTCAAAGCGTTTCTGCGGGTGCCAAATGATGATACCTGGCGAAAGGTTGGTCAGGAGACATTGGGCTTCACGCTGATGCTGATGGCGGGTCGGGGCATTGGGCAAGATGCGCGGGAAACATCTGAAAAATTGCAGATGTGGAGGCAGGGATATCCCGTGCCGGCACCCGGAAAAGTCGATAATCCGGAGTGGACGTGGATCGCTCAGAATTTGAGTATCAGCAACGATTTGTTTGCTTACGGGCTTTCGGAGCAGTTGATTCAGTCGGATTACACCAACCTATACAGTGAGCTGCGTCTGGGGGATTCAGAGGCGGAGCGCTCAGGTACGGAAACCTTCAAACTGCGTTGGCGACGCTTCCATGCATTGATGAACTTGTTCCAGTTCATGGGCAATGTGATGTTCTATACCACGTCTGAGGTGGAGGATGGGGTAATCCCAGAGCCTACATTGACGCCTCAGGTAAGTTTGGATGAGCAATGGCAGGAGCTGCTTGACGATGCCATTGTGCCGGTTAAAAAATTGATACCACATCTCGCCGCAGCGAGTGTTGAGCTGCCGGAAAGTGAATACTACAGCGATGATCTGTCTGATATTTATTTTGCAGAACTGGCATGGCCAGAGGCGACCGTACCCATTGCCATTCTGGCAGGGACTCAGGAAGAGTTTGTTGGTCAGTGGCAAGGAGCCGGCTGGCAGGCGATAACTCTGAAAGATATCGAAGAGCGCGGGGAGCAGTGGTGTATTGACCAGCTGCCGAAACAAAAAGGAGGAGAATAAACATGGCCAAGATGATGCTGCACCGGGATGTGCTGAAAAATTTCGGCAAGCTTCCAGCGAAAGTTCAGAAAAAAGTTTACGAGCTCACTTATAAATTCGAGAGTGATAGTACGCAGGCAAGTATTCACCTTGAGCCCATTGAGGCTGCAAAGGATAAGAAAGTACGGAGCGCCAGGGTGGGGTTGGATTACCGGGCCATCGTGATCGCTCCGGAAAAGGGTGATACCTATCTGCTCATGCACATCGACCACCATGATGAAGCCTATCAATGGTGCATGAACAAGCAGTTCGAAGCACACATGGCACTAGGTACTTTTCAAGTGTTCGATGTGGAGCTGGCGGAGCAATCTGTTCACGACGCAGAGACCGCTGAATATGAAGCTGAAACTGAAACAGAGGCCTACGTCCTCCAGAAACTCTCCGATAAAGAACTTTTTCAGGCGGGGGTTCCGGAAGCGTTGATTCCGGCCGTTCGAGCGGTGCGTAACGATGACGATTTTGAACGTCTTTCGGATTACCTGCCTCCGGAGGCTGGGCAGATTCTATTCGGCATTGCCGCCGGAATGACCTTGGATGATGCTCTCAATGAGATGCTCGGCGGCCTGGACGAGATCCAGAAGCCAACTACTCCAGGTGACTTTAGCCATCTGGCTGATATGACCAATATGGATTTGGTGTTGGTCCAAGGCGAGGAGCACCTTCAGGAGATCCTCAGCGAAGACATCGAAGAGTGGCGAATATTTCTGCATCCGTATCAGCGCAAATTGGTGGAGTGGAATACCAAAGGGCCCATGAAGATTTTTGGTGCCGCTGGGACAGGCAAGACGGTTGCGTTGATGCATCGGGCAGCGTGGTTGGCAAATCAATGTGTCGATGATGAGAAAGTTTTGATTACCACTTACACCACGAACCTGTCGGTCACCATCAAGGGTCTGATGGAAAAGCTGGCTCCAAGCGTGGTTGAAAAGATTGAGGTAACAAACCTTCACCAACTGGCTCGGACCATTTGTTTTCGTGCCCAGGGCCAAGCGAAGATTGCAGAGCAAGATGACTTAAAATCGGTGTGGAAGCAGGTGATGACATCCTCGGTTGCTTCGGGCCTGGATTTTACTCCTGATTTTGTACGAGAAGAGTTCGAACAAGTAATTGACCCGATGGGGATCACCTCTGAAGACGATTACCTCACCATGGTTCGCTCTGGTCGGCCGGTTCTCAAGCGGAAACAGCGCCGCCAGATCTGGAAGCTGTTTGTTGAGGCCAGACGGCAACTGGAATACCGCAGACTTGTGACGTTTGACGGTTTGATCCATCAGGCGAGATTGGTAGCCGAGAAAGGCGAATTTCCGGGTTACCGCTATGTGCTCGTAGATGAGACTCAGGACTTTGGACTTGAGGCACTACGTCTCATCGCCGCTATCAGCCCGTTAAAGGAAGGCTTGAACAACGCCTTATGTGTTGTGGGAGATGGTCACCAGAGAATTTACAACACGGTTCCAGTGCCCATGAGCAGAGCTGGGATTGATGTTCGTGGCCGTTCACGGAGATTAAAGATCAATTACCGTACCAGTGAGGAGATCAGGAACTGGGCTCACGGCGTTCTCCAAGGTATGTCGATTGACGATCTGGATGGCGAGGATGTGGCTACTCAGGGTGATCGCTCGGTGTTCCATGGGCCGAGACCCCAGCTGGTCAAATGCGCAAGCGACGGAGAAATGGTCGACGCTGTAGTGACCTGGGTTAAGGGCTTGACTGAGTCCGGTGATATCGCGACCCATGAAATCTGCCTGACCCCACCGAACTCCAGGGTGATTAATGCTCTGGAGAGTAATGGCTTAGGAACGGTTGAACTGAAAGCCCGTCAGGCTGACCCCGGCCAGGAAGAGGGCGGTATCCGATTTGGTACCAAGAAACGGATTAAAGGACTGGAGTTCAAGGCAGTGGCGATTCTTGATTTCGGGGACAGCGAAAACGTGCTGGAACGGTTTGAGAACTATGTTGCGGCTACGCGGGCGAGGCAGCAGTTGCTGGTTGTTGCAAAAGCGACAAAGGAGAAGGAATGATAAAGCGATTTTTCAGCTGCTTTGTCGCTGTTGTTTGCTTTACATCGGCGGGCGTGCTGGCTGACTCGCCTATTACATCAATCAGCTTTGCTGAGGGTTATGATCTGAACGGCGTATATAGCCTCGATCATCAGCTAATTGTTCAGGAACTGGCTTTGGGTGATTCTCCAATACGAGAAAAATTGGCCGTTATTGTTGGGTATCCAGCGAAAGAAGAGCTTGTGACTAAGCTGAAAGTGTATCTCAGGTCCCAGACTGAAATACAAGAAAAGCCGGATCTCTTAATCACGTTGGCCTATGCCATGATGCTTAACAATCCCAATGATACTGAAACGCCGAGGCTGCTGCTCAGCTTGGCGTATCCCGATTATTCAGATAAGCAATCATTGCTGATGTTGGAGTCTTTGGTTCTGGGGCAGAAGTGGTTTAACTCTGATGATTGGGGGAATATTTACCGACTGGTTAGCTGGAGTGCCGCAAGGATAAACAGGTCCTGGACGAGACGCCGATGGCTTACAAGGACATTGATACAGTGATGGCTGCGCAGAGTGACCTTGTCGAAGTGGTCCATACCCTGAAACAGGTGGTGTGCGTCAAAGGATGACGCACTGACTCCCCTTGATCCGATCTGACTTACAGAGGTGACTTATGACGCTGCAACAGGAGCTCCAACTTCGACTCGCAAACGCCGATCTGGGCGATATCAGCCAACTGATGGGGTATCGCGCTCGAATTGAACACTGTCAAAGCCGTATCCGCACATTGCTGACAGACCCACATCTTGGGCTGGGGCAGGGCGGTTTTGACTTTAAATTCAGTGATCTGGAATTTCTCCAGCATCTCTGTCGATTGCTGGGTATGGATTCAGATGATTACTCTGCAGAAATTGAGTTAATACAACGTGAATTGGAGGAGCGACGAACTGCTTTTCGCCCCTATGTATTTATCGATACCGGATTTCAGCGGACAACCGAGCCGGTGTTTGTGCTGGCGTTGTTTGAGTCTAAACGGCGAATCATGCTGGACGAAGCGACTCGTAAAATGCCACTGAATCAGCAGGTACGATATGTACAGTCGATGGTGAGCATGCATTTTGATGAAAATGAAGGACAGCTTGGCGTATGGGGCAGCATTCAGCGTTACCTGTTTAATTATGCGGAGGGTGTGCAGTTGGTGATCTATCCGGATGGTAGTGTTCAGCAGGAAATAAAGGCTGTTATAGAACCAAGGGCTGAGCTGCAATGTTCAGGTGGAAGCCCGGTTTTTTTCGTGTTGGAGAATTAATTCTGTAATGTATAAGCCAGTTGTTGAGAGTCTTGGATTGCTTTGACTAAAGAGTGATGACGGATAAATACTAGGGTCCTGTTGGTTTTTTTATTGATGTGATTTTAAGATCGTGTTTATCAAACACTTGATGATATTAAGAGGTTGGGTGGTTAAATATTTAAGCAGGATGTTTAGTGTTACTCTTAGGATTTTATCAGGTTTTTGAATTTTGTATGGTTAATATTTCAATTGAAGTAATAGGTAAGCTAAAAATAAAGAGGGTTTATTTTTTATGAATATTAATTAAGTACTATTGCGATGATGAGTCCGTTCACATAATTAAATTTTAATGCGGGCTCAAAGGGGGCGGTACGCGAAATCTTCGATAAAACCGCAGGCTCCTCTGCGGCTTGGGGGTATGATGAAATTCAAATGATTCATGCACGTTATGTAGTAAATGATACAGGATGGAAGATTTCATTGGACATAAGCTTTGAAGTTTTTCAGCACTATTGAGTGAATGACGCATTTTCTTTTTCTAATAGGTTGCAGCAGCATAGGCAATGTAAGTCGTTTGAGATTACATACTTAAAGATGTCATAGTGTGATGAATGTTATGTGTGTATAAAAGTCTTTGAGCGTTTTCTGCCCAGTTATTGTGCTTTTATGTCAGATACTTTGAATTTTGTTGCAGTTTATACAGCGAGATGGCTTGCAACAGCTGAGCAGCTTTGATAATTTTGTCGTGCAATTCGCTGCGGTATCCCCCGTAGCGGCAGGGGAGCTGGCCATGTAAAAATTCAGCAATTCAAATTTTCACTGAAATCCATGTGGTTTTGGTGTGCCCTGGCATAAATCCGTCTGTACTACTAGAACCAAATCCATCTTGCCCTCTCAGTGTATAGCTGCACTGTGCCGATAGCTGCACACTGCGCTATCCCTCTGACACCGGGCCGAAAGCATCCTCTGGGCGACCGCCCGCAAATCCCCAAAACCAATGCAGTACCGTCCTGTTGCAGTTGCGACAGGGAAAAATTCGCAATGCAGGCTATCCCTGCCAGACATCACCCCCACTTCTAGGTCGCAGCGTTTTATTTTTTTTGGCGCGGCTTTATTAATAGAGATGGGATTTATGTGATGTGGCTGAAAGCCAGTATCCATGCATGTTTCAGCAATTCTGTACCTGACCAAAACCCTGTACCAAAACCCCGGTTTTGACCTGTTACCAGACAGGCATGTGCAAGACCATAGGTCCAAATGTGGAGTGTAACTCCACTGATCCTCGACTCTGCTGGCTACTCATACGACCGGAGTCGACCCTCACCCCGCATGTGCAAGGGGGAGATTCATCACGTTGCACATTTATATGAGGGCACAAATCTTGGTCGAGTGGTTCGACTAGTTTCCGCTGGCCCATCGTGGGCCGAACACTTACTGCCGATTGTCGGGGACGGAAACAGTGCGTTAGGTACGGAGCCGTCCCCGGGTTTAGGCAGGTACTGGGCGCACAAACCACAAACATCAATCTGGAGGTCTGCGACCTTATCGTTGTTTATAACAGCGGTGTAACGCAGCTCCAGATTGATGCCCCACTATAATTTTGAGGAGGTATGGAACTATGTATAAAAAACGCAAACGGCACCAAAAGCCAAATTTTGGCTATGGTCGAACGTTGAGCTATGCAGTAAAACAGGCTCTGATCAGTGAATACGGATTCGGATGCTACGGTACAAGGAAAACGCATGAAGGCCGAATCAACATCTTTATCAAACTATTGTCTGATTATGATGTAAATGATGTTCGTTATATTACAGCTGAACATACGGAAGCATTTGCACAACGAATTGAGTTCGATTTCATAAGCGGAAACATGTGTCTTTCATATGCACATAACATGATTTCATCGGTCAACATAATCATGAGGATTTTCAGACGGAATGATGACCTATACATTAAGGCGTCAGATTATTTAGACGCTCGAACTTATATCAGAAGAAAAGTTCCATCTATGAACGATCAGTCAATAAATGAAGCGATCTCTATCCTGAATGAGTCAGGTTATAAGAGAGGATCTGCAATAATAAGATTAGTCCGTCATTTTGGCTTGCGTCTAAGAGAAGCTGTTTTGATGGATTTGGACCGGTGCTGGATAGAGTATAAAAAAACGGGTTTTGTAACCATTTTAGAAGGCACTAAAGGCGGTAGGAAATGTGATAGCAGAAATATCCCAGTTACTCCAGAAGGTGTTAAAGCATTGGAATATGCAAGAAAGGTTAGGCCTGAAGGTTCTAAAAACATTTTGTCTGCCAATAAAGAAGATGAAAGTCTTAAAGATTTTTTATGTTCGGAAGTTGAAAAAGTTAGATCTATATTGAAAAGATATGAGATTGTCAATATCAGAGAAATAAGAGTCTATTTTATGATTGAGTATTTTGAAAAGGTGACGGGGTTGCCAGCTCCTGTTGTTGATCAGTCAACGCTTTTAAATGAGGAGCTGCTAAGGCTAGGCTGGACTGAGGTTGCGCGTGTAGCAGGGCATAATCGAATGAGTGTTGCACGATCGTATGTAGGATAGTATATATGAATACAATGAAAATCATGAAAAACCTAATTTTTCGAGATGTGAAAGAAGACTATAAAATAAAAGTAAGAACTAAGATTAATCGTGTTGCTGGAATGATTGAGAAGCGCTTTTCTGACGTGGTAATGTCTGAGCGACTCAAGAAAAAACATTTTGATTGGTTTGTTTCTGAACGTATTGCGGAATATGCAGAGTCAACTCAGAAAGACTATAAATCTACTGCTCGATTGATGATCTTGGCGCTGGGAAAAAGTGACTGGCTGAAACCACTCGGCCTGGATCAGGATCCCCAGCTTGGTGGGCGGCCACAGAAAATTGGTATTCGCAAGGCCAAGCAACTGCATCCTAATCCTAAAAAATAGCCCTGTTCTATTGGAAGGTTCCACCTGGATGCAGCTATGGCGACAAGAACTGTCGCTGGGATGAATCGGTGCCATGAGCGAGGGTGTTCAAAACTCTGTGTCAGCCAACCAGCCTCATAGGCTGATGTGATGTTCCAAGCGCCCTGGGAAGTGGATGGCCATCTGTGACAGCGTCAAGTTCCAGTTCTGCACGGGGTGCGTCCAGCGCTCAGA
>JBLXDJ010000012.1:0-34726 GCA_048264105.1 Oceanospirillum sp. | reverse complement strand
GAAGCGCCGACATCCAATAATCGCTTGTGAAAATCTGATGGGTTACGGTGTTCAAATGAAGACAGGGCAAATGAGCCGATGGCCTCCCCTTGCTCGTTGCGAACAGGAAACGACCAACAGGAGCACAGATTGAAGTCTCGGGCCAGATCGCGAAGATCACTCCAGCGAGGATCTATGAAGGTGTTGTAAACGAAAACAGGGGCGTTGCCGTGAACGGCATTGCCGCATGAGCCACCTCCCGGCCCCGGCTTCAGCCCACACAGACGACGGACACCGGCGGCAGGGATACTGGGAGCGGATACCACATTCATTAATTGGGAGCGCGCATCCAGTTGCATGAAGGAGGCAACGGCGCCCGGCAGCAAGCGCTCGGCCATGCGACAGGTTTCGGTAATCACGTCTAGATAGGGCGTATCAGAAGCGATCAAGCTGCAAATGCTGCGTTGCAGTCCAAGTATGTGGTCCAGCTCACTGAGGCTCAGTGACACTTCCGTCTTGGCAGATGCGTGCACCCTCTTCCCCTTGATGCTATGCAATGAACGTATAGTAAAGTTCAACAGCCACCCAGAATACATGAACAGCTTTAATTCAGTCTACGTCAAGCCACGCTCTCACACACGTTTATTAATACTGAATATTTCACTGTCGTACACATCATCCCATGTCGTAATTATTCAATACGAGATCTCTTCTACTCAATAGCATCAAAACATTACTGCAAAACACTCAATAAACATGTTCCTCACGCACCTCTACAACATACGGGGCACACACGATACTTACAGGTGAAGTTATGTCCGAAACAACAAAAATCGATTTCATTTACCTGTCCGAGCCGGACATGATCAAAGCGGGTGTAACCGACATGCCTGCCTGTGTTGATACGATGGAAGAAATGTTCATGCTACTGCACAACGGCGACTATCGTATGGCTGGCCCGAACAATGATTCCCACGGTGCCTTAATCACTTTCCCCGAAGAATCCCCTTTCCCCACCATGCCTAAACCCACTGCCGACCGCCGCTTGATGGCAATGCCCGCCTATCTGGGCGGTGATTTTCAAACCTGCGGCGTTAAATGGTATGGCTCCAATATTGCCAATCGTGAGAAAGGGCTTCCCCGCTCGATCCTGATGTTAATCCTGAGTGATATCGATACCGGTGCACCCTTGGCCTATATGTCCGCCAACCTGCTATCCGCTTATCGTACCGGTGCCATCCCAGGTGTGGGCGCACGCCATCTTGCTCGCAAGGGTGCCAAAGTGATCGGCCTTCTTGGCCCTGGCGTCATGGGCAAAACCTCGGTCGCATCCTTTATGGCAGCCCGCCCCGGCATCGACACCATCAGGATCAAGGGTCGTGGTCAGAAGAGCATGGAGAACTTCCTCGAATGGTTGAAAGCGGAATATCCACAGATCACTAACATCGAAGTCGTCGACAGCAATGAGGCCGTGGTGCGGGGCTCCGACATTGTGACTTACTGCAACTCTGGTGAGGTGGGCGATCCGTCCAAATATCCGGAGGTCAAACGCGAATGGGTCAAGCCTGGAGCCTATTTGGCCATGCCGGCCAGCTGCAGGCTTGATGACGGCATGAGTAGCCCGGGCGTGCGCAAGGTGATGGACAGCATCGGCCTGTACAAGGCTTGGTATGAAGAAGTACCCAAGCCGGCACATAACCACATCCCGCTGGTTGGGATGCGTTTCATGGACATGATCGCGGACGGCCTGATGCCAGAAGACGAATTGGAAGACCTTGGTGCCATCGTGGCCGGTGCTGCGCCAGCCCGTCAGAACGATGAAGAGATCATCATCATGTCTGTTGGCGGCATGCCGGTCGAAGATGTGGCTTGGGCAACCAAGGTATATCTCAACGCGATCAACAAGGGTATCGGAGTTAAGCTGAACCTGTGGGACACACCCGTCCTGCGCTGATATCGCCAGACATTTTCTCGGGCAGGCGATACCCGACCTGCCCAATCAGTTCGCAAAATTCATACAGGATCAAACCAATGACCAAAGTCGTAAAAGTTAAAACCGGTTCCAGGTTCGAAGAGATCGGCAGCTACTCCCGTGTTGTTGCCGTGGACAACCTGATCTACGTGTCCAACACCGCTGGTCGTAACCCGGACACCCAGGAGATTCCCGAAGACGTGATCGAGCAGACCGAGCAGGTGTTCAAGAACATCGAGCGCGCACTGGCGGCTGTCGACTCATCCCTCGCGGATGTCGTGATGTCCCGCGTTTTCATCCAGAGCCCGGAAGACACTCCCAAGGTGATGGAATTCATCGGCACCAAGTTCCGCGGCATTAACCCGGCTACCACGGTCACCTGCCCGCCACTGGGTTCCACCGTCTACAAGGTCGAGCTGGAAGTTACAGCGTACCGTGGCGCAGCAAACGCTGACGTTGAAGAAATCACCATCGCGCAATAATCCGCTTCGAGAGGAGCCACCACCCGGCTCTTCCGCTATAGCCAAGGAAACTGTCATGACCAAAACACTGGAACCCGTTGTTACATCTGATGAACTACCAGCCGCTACCCGCGTAGTGGTGATTGGTGGGGGCATCGTCGGTGTGGCTGCAGCTCTGTCCCTGGCAGAACGCAATATCCCGGTGGTATTGCTTGAGAAGGGGCATATTGCCGGTGAGCAGTCATCTCGAAACCTTGGCTGGATACGTAAGACAAGCCGTCATGCGGCTGACGTGCCCCTGGCGCAGGCAGCCGACCGGCTATGGAAGCAATTGCCCGAGCGCGTGGGTCGTGCCGTTGGCTACCGTGAAGCAGGTATCATGTTTCTTGCCAAAACCGAAGCGCAGATGGCCATGCATGAAGCCTGGTACACATCCGTTGAACCTCTGTCACTGGACTCAAGACTGCTGACCACGGCTGATATTGACCGACTGGTTCCCGGTGGCACGGGACAATGGGTCGGTGGTATTCACACACCTTCTGATGGGTATGCCGAGCCTGCCCTTGCCACCAGCGCCATGGCCGCAGCAGCAGTTAAGAAAGGCGCAACGCTGATTCAGCACTGTGCCGTGCGGACGCTCTCCACGTCAGCGGGCAGGGTATCCGGCGTTGTCACCGAAAAGGGTGAAATCCGCTGCGAGCAGGTGCTTCTTGCGGGGGGGGCCTGGTCACGCCGCTTCCTGGGTAATCTGGGCGTTTCATTGCCGACATTGCCGCTGATCTGCTCCGTACTGCGTACACAGCCGATGGAGGGGCCAACCGACACCGCCGTGGGAGGGCCTGACTTCTCCTTCCGCAAGCATCAAGGCGGTGGCTACATCATTACCCAGCGCGGCAAACTGGACGCTCCGATCACGCTAGACCACCTGCTGATTGGACACCGCTACATGGATCAACTTAAAACACAAAGAAGTTTCCTCAATATCGGATTCGGCCGCCCGTTTTTCGATGATCTGAAAATGAAACGGCGCTGGAAATCCGATTCCAGAACACCTTTTGAACAGGTACGCACTAACGATCCGACACCCAACATGAGTTTGAATCAGGATGCTCTGAACAATCTGAAGTCTGCTTGGCCTGCCTTCGATGAAGCAAAAATAGAAGAGGCCTGGGCTGGTCTTCTGGAAGTGACCCCGGACTCCAATCCCGTAATCGATCATATTGAAGCCATCCCGGGTCTTGTCGTGGCTACCGGTTTTTCAGGCCATGGCTTTGGCACAGGACCAGCCGCAGGCCAATTGGCTGCTGATCTGATTTCTGGTGTGGAGCCGATAATCGACCCCTATCCCTATCGATTCGCACGGCTGTAACCACGAATCATATGCTGCTGGAAAACCTCAAGTGGAATGGATTCCACTATCGCCCCTTCTGTCAATCTACAGAAGCGTAATCACACAGATCATCCGTCAGATCGTTATTCTCGTAAGCACTAAGGCGATGCAGATATAAGGGCATCGTCTTATCCCCAGATGCAAGACAGCCGATCTTCTCGTGACCATACAGGCTGTATCGGTTCTGTACTGATTTGTTAAAACGAAATTCGCTCGAACAGTTATGTATGTTTACTCTCAGCTAAAAGCCCCCCCTGTAGTTACAGGGGGGAAGACCAGAGCATGCCTTTGCCAACACGCGACTAACTCCCATCCGGCTACGTGATGATCAAAATATCGCGACGTTTTCCGGATGTGTTTCCGTTAGCCTTATATGTCTCATACATGACTGACAGTTACTTACTGTCACTTCCGAACATGTAGAATCTGGAGAGATGTAAATTCCAGCAAACCCTCTTGACCAAACTCGACACCGAACCCCGACATTTTGCAACCTCCCATCGGTATATTTGGCTGAATCTGGGCATGTGTGTTCACGAACGTGGTGCCACATTCCAGACGCGAAGCGATTGCAGCAGCTTCAGTTGTATCTGGCCCCCATACAGAACCATCCAATCCCACTTCCACACCATTCGCCATTGCGACCACTTCATCCACATCGGAAAACTTGATTACAGGCAGTACAGGGCCAAACTGTTCCTCCTGAACAAGACGAGCCTCATTCGCAATATCAGCAACAATAGTCGGCGGATAGAAGTACCCCTTCCCTGCAACGGGCTCGCCACCAATCAGCACTCGGGCACCAGCAGCGCGGGCATTTTCAACAAGCTCCGTGATAAGATTCAGCTGATCCTCGTTTTGAACAGGCCCGAAGGTCACCCCGTCATCCATACCGTTACCCACAACCTGCTGCCCAGCGATCGTAACCAGCGCCGAGCACATCTGATCGTAAAGCGATTCATGTACATAAAGACGCTTCAAAGCACCGCAGGTCTGGCCCATATTGAGAAATGCAGCACCAAATATGGCCGGCGCGATTTTCTCGACATCAGCTCCTGGTAACACGATCCCTGCGTCGTTACCGCCAAGCTCCAGCGTCAAACGTTTCAGGTTGACTGCCGCATTACGCATAACGGCCTGACCAGTCGGTGTCGAGCCGGTAAAGACAACTTTTTGAATATTCGGATGAGAGGTCAGACCACTACCTATACCTCGCTCGCCAGTCACAATGTTGGCTACACCGTTGGGTAAATGGTTATTCATGATTTCAACCAGTTTGATGGTACTCAGTGGTGTCAATCCAGAGGGCTTGCTGATAACGGCATTACCCGCCCGCAACGCTGGAATCAGATGCCAGATAGCGATCATGAAGGGCCAGTTCCAGGGCGTGATGGATGCCACGACACCCAGTGGCTTACGGTGAGCCTCTATCCGTTTCTCCGCCGACTCTTCAAGCACCTCAACAGGAATGTCCTGATCTGCTGCAAATCGAGTCCAGGCAACCCCACCTTCGACTTCACCGATTGCCAACGGCAAAGGCTTACCCTGCTCCGCCACTATCAGCGCAGCAATTTCATCACGTTTCTGGGTTATCTCATCCGCGATACAATGGAGCAACCGCTTGCGCTCTTCATGCGATGTATGCTGCCAACCGACCTGTGCATTCTGTGCGGCATGGACGGCCTGATCCAGTTGCTCCGGTGTCGCGTTAGCACAAGTGGCAACTGTCTCGAGCGTAGCTGGATTCTTGACGGCAAAAGGCTCACACTCCCCCTCGACCCATTGCCCATTGATTATAAGTTTGTAGTGACCGCTCATGTGTTTTACCTTTAAAACAGAAAATGACCGGAGGGAAAGCCCCTCCGCTCTTTATAGATAACGCCCGATCCCTGTCTCAGAACGGAACAATCGCCAACACCTGCATATAGATATTGGTGTCATCATTACCTTGGGTGCTGCTATCAGAATCCGGCGTATAAAAACCCACAAGTGGGCTTATAATCAGGTGATCATGTGCCACCCACTCTGCCCAGATATCAATTTCACTGGCATCGTTGCTACCGGAACCACCTACTGTGTCACTAAAGTCGAAGTAAGACGCGCCCACAGTCAGCATTTCCGTAGGGTTAGCTTTTATACCCAGGTAATGAATGTCGGAGTCGGTGGCGAAGGGACCGGCGTAGTTAGCCGCTACTTCACCCTGGAACCAGGTACCATAACCTCGGTTGAAACCGAACAGCAGCGGATCATAGCCTTGGTCATAACTGGTGTAGCGATAGTTCGCGCTTGGCGACCAAGGAAGATCGACAAAGGTCCAGCCTGCCTCGACATACCAAGCATTGGCGTCCGGATTGCTGTTGCCCTGCGACTGATCCACATACTCGGCGGATAGGAACAGGTTCTCGACCCCCGCGTTGCCCTGATAACGGATGCTAGTGGTCTTCTGACCGTCACGACGACCATAGCCCAAGAACGCCGCTTGGTTGTCATCTACATCCAGCCCCTTCAAATGCATCAGGCCGAAAGTACCCGTGTCGGTAACGTACTCAAAATTAAGACCCGCCATCTCAACACTGGCCTGCGCCGGGTTGTCGGATTCAAACCAGAACAGATCCGCACGAGGACCGGACTCACCGCCCACACGTAGCATGGCAGTCTTGTCGAGTGCTTTGCGTCCCGCGAGCCAGTATGCGCCACCGCGATTGGCACTGAAGCCCGGCATGATGCCGTCCAGGCCTTTACCCATGTTCAAACCGTCGCCGTTGAGGATAAAACCATCACCGATGGTAATGTTCTGGCGCCCGAATGAGATTTCGAACATGTTGTTTCGGTAACCGGCATACATGTCTTCAATATCAGTTTCACGTTCATCACCGGTGGTTAAACCTGCAGCATCGCCATCTCCCCAAGTGCCTGACGAAAGAGCATTGACCGCACCGAATATCTCACCACTTCCAACTGAGTGCTGAGCCGACAGTCCGTATTTGATATAGCCTTCACTCCAAGAGGGCTTATCTTCACTACTTCCATAGCTTTCATCGCTGCTGAAAATACCCAGTACTGCTTCAACATCCAAATTTAGACTCTTACCCTGCTCATCAATCAAGGTATAAGCCTGTGATACTGTTGTGACAGAAGCAGCCAGCAATGCTACCGCTAATGTTGAAGTTTTTTTAAAACTGCACGCTTTTCTCATATAAAAACCTCGTTTTGTTTTATTATATTTACTGATATATTTTTGCATTATTGAATATCATTATTTTAAAATATAATCGACCTCTCTATTGCCAAGCCATACCAATAAATAAAATTTCAAATTTCTATAACAAACATAAAATACCTATTTATATCACACGGTCTTTTCTACTTTTATACTTACCAAAAAGATAAACAATAATTGATATAACAGTTATTGAAAGAAGCACTAGACTAATGGGACGGGTGACAAATAAAGTCAAATCCCCATTGGATATACCCATTGACTGCTTGAGTCGGGTTAGGAAAACGGGACCAAGAACCATTCCCAGAATAATAGGTATGGCAGGTATGTCGTTTTTCCTTAGGACATATCCTATGCCGGCAAAGAACAAAGCAATAATTGCATCAGATGCACGATAATTCTGGCTATAGCTGCCAATGAAGCCAAGTACCAAAATTACCGCACCGATAAACCGACCACTAATCCGAGTCAAATTCACCATCCAGCGGGTGGCAAATGTCAGGTAAAGGAAAGCCACAATATTCATGATGAAAAGTGATATGTATAGCCCTGATATGAACTCAGGGCGTTCGGCAAAAAGGGTCGGTCCTGGTACATAGTTATGCACCATAAAAACCGCCAACAGCATCGCCATCAGTGCATCTGTCGGAATCCCAAATGCCAACAACGGCACCATGACAGATGCAGTCACTGCATTATTCGAAGTTTCCGATGCAATTACTCCTGCCGGGTTACCCTTGCCAAAGCTATCTGGATCTTTGGAGAATTTCTGGGTAAGTGTATAAGAGAAAAACTGTGATCCAAACTCACCAACTCCAGGCAGCAAGCCCATGATTACACCGAGAAATGCCGAGCGTGCCACAACCATTTTATGACGGCAGAGCTCTATGACCCCGGAGAAATATCCACCTTTATCCAGTTTGGTGTGGAAACTGTCCCGTCCCTTGTTTGAGAGCAGGACAAATGCTTGGGACATGGCAAATAGCCCTATTACCGCAGGTACCAGAGGAATGCCACCCAACAACCAAGGCTGCCCGAAGGTATACACTTGGGTATTGAAAGATCGATCCATGCCAATTGAGCCGAGCATGATACCAAAACCCAGCATAATGATAGCGGCCGCTACATGCTTGCGGTGCGCTAAAACAACAAAAATCATCCCCAATAAAGCCAACATCGCGAACTCAGGTGAACCAAATTTTTGCGCGATTTTGGCCAGTACTGGTGCCAACAAAACGAGAGATGTAACACTGATAATTCCGCCAACGAATGATGAGGTATAAGCGATAGAAAGCGCTCTTTTGCCCTCACCTCTCTGTGCCATAGGGTAACCATCATATGTTGTCAATACAGCCACAGGCGTTCCTGGTGTGTTCATGAGTATCGAGGGAATTGCACCCCCATACCAAGCACCTCCATAAACGCCAACAAGCAACATCACACCAGCCAATGGCGCCATGGTAAAACTAAGAGGTAGTAATATTGCCATGACACCAGCGGGCTCTAGACCTGGAATTGATCCAATCGTCACGCCAATAAGTGCGCCGATTATAATCGCCGCCAAGACATTGAATGTCACAACTTCGTTAAGTCCAAGCAGGATATTTTCCATATTACTTATCGCCTATAGGTACTTATTACAAAAATCGGCCAGTGCGTTAGGGAGCTTTTCATATAACCAAACATCATCCATCCAAAGACCGATAGCAACCCTGAAAATAAGAATAATCAGTACCGTGACCAGAAATGTCACTAAAAGCCAGAACCTGTTCATCAATCGTGTTAGAAAGATCAATGTCGATATCAGAATAAATGATGAGAGAAAGAAACCTATCTTATTAACAGAATGAAGGTAAAAATAGAAAATAAAACTGGTAATGACGGCAACACGACTTTCTGAAACGACTTCTGATATATACTCCAGCCAAACACTAGGTGATATTTTTATCAGCTTAAGTAATACACCAATTATTTGTGCAAACGAGAAAATAAGAGCTGTTAACAAACCTATGAGCGGCCCAAGTGCTGGCTGTAGATACCAGCCTTCTTGACTCATCCATTTCACCTGACCGGGTAACAACAAAAGCAATACCAAACAGGTCAAGAATACTGCTGTATAGAACGGGTATGGTTTACTTCCTCGCAGCAAATCATCCGCTTCATGACAGCGATTGCAACAAGCTACTTTGGTCTTTTCAATAGACATACTTCGCACCCAAGCACTTCCACGGCTGATCTCCGCGGAAGTGCCTTTCGCCATTGGTTTATCGCATATAAAGCAGAAGCTCTTTACTCTTTTCCCGCTCATCGGCTATGCGCTGACGAGATTCCTCTTCGCCTTGCCAATACACGATTGCGCCTGTTGTTTTACTGATTTCACGAACACGGTCTGAATCGAGGGCTTTCTGGGCAATCTCTGCAATACGATCCTTAACTGGCTTCGGCGTACCTTTAGGCACAAAGAGTCCATTCCAGGTTGTCAGAGAAATTCCAGCCACTTCATTCAATGTAGGTACATCTGGTGCCAAACTGATTCGGTCTGAAGTAAAGGAAGTAAGAATCTTGGCATCGCCCGATTTGAGACAAGCCAAAATCAGCTGGGTAGTAGAATTGATGACATCTGCATCCCCGTTGGCCAAAACAGAACAATCAGTTGCGTCAAAAGGGGCGTCAGACGAAAAATTGATTCCCAGTTGCTCAGCGGCTTTGAATGTCATCGCAGTGGGCCCAGCCTGGTATCCGAAATGCCCCAGCGAGACTGGATTCGTCTTGGAGTACTCAGCCAACTCCTTCATATTGTTGTACGGCGCGTCACCACGCGTAGCGAGTACGAACGGATAATCCAGAAATATACCGACCGGCTCAAAAGTAGAACTACCCCAAGGCACGCTACCCGAAAGAACTTTGAGCGTCAGCAGATCATTTACGAACGACCCTATCGTCAAACCATCGGGTTTAGCACGCGCGACCTCGGCTGTGCCGATAACGGCCCCCCCACCAGGCTTATTTACGACGGTTGCTGGCTTGCCCGTTGCGTTAGTCATTTCTTCAGCGATTATGCGAGTCAACACATCTTCAAGATCACCAGGCGGCCATGGCACGACAAATTTCACAGGTCGATTGGGGTAATCCGAAGCTATTGCAAAGGGAGCTCCCACCACAGCGCACATGACAGCGCACCCCATAACCAATTTTTTGATTTTTTTCATTTTTCACCTCTTATTGATATTGGTAATTCAGTTGTTTGAGTCCTTTCCCAGTGGAACAATCAAAACCTGTATATCACTGTGATGTATGACTTTTTGAGCTGTAGAACCCAAGAACACGCGCGCCAGAGACGAGCTACTCCTATCTCCCATCACAATCAGATCTGCATCGAAGCGATGCGCTGCTTTCAAAATGCACTTATCAGCTTTACCCTGCATCACTTCTACTATTGGCTCTTTTACGTCGTCAGCCCAGTGCTCAGCCAACTCCTCTTCGTGAAAGATCGACAGCCGTTCACAGATCCTCTCTTTCAGCCCCGTAACCATTTGCTCCAATCGAGCCTTATTGAGCGACTCGGGTAAATACGCATTGATTAGCTCTTCTGCCGCCCCCCCTATAGGCTCAAGAACATGCAAGTAAATAATCTGGGCATCATTCACCGCTGCTTGATGTATCGCCGCCCGGAAGGCGGGTCGACTGCCACTACCCAAGTCGGACGCATACAGAATACGGGTTATCTTCTTCATACATTTACCAATTTTTTCTCATCATCTGAGACTACAACGACAAACAATGATAAATCAACAGATTTATGCTTATTTATTCTCATTTTTTTGAATTTTGTCATTTGCACTGTTTTGGTGCAAAATCTAGTAGCTGAAACAATTCAGGCCAACACTCATAGAAGTTCGCAAAGATCAAAAGAAATAAGAACAAATCAAAATAAAACTTTCAACTTGTTGTTTTTTATGAGTTTTTATTATGAAGAACACATATTCTGGGGGTGTTTTTTATTCATCAGATCGCGTGATGTCACAAAACAGGATTTCTGTGCTTTGCAGATTGAAGAGGTCCGCGCGACAAACAAACGCATTCATGAGACGTATGAACAAAAACGGTGCATAAAAGCACCCGAATTGCACACTATAAAGAATTTGTATCGTATAATGAGACGGATTCATAACATCGTTGGATCAACGATGGCTTGCAGGTGATTACTGAGCTGAGGCGTGTATCCACTGGAGAATCCGCTGAGAACAGTGGTACTTGGCGCGCCCCTTGATAGCGCTATACCAGGTAAAGCCACTACTTACTTGCCGGATGAAAGCCAAAGCCATCTCGCCATCCAGCCGAGAGAACAGTGGCATTCAGTGACATGCCAAACCTAATTCGCCGTACCACAACAGTTAAACTGCCACATCATGACATTGTTTTAATGTAACAAGGGATATGCTAGTTTCGCGTGCGGTATGGAAACATTATTGGAGGTCAAAATGACCAGCTTAGGCCGAATGCTGAGTATCTTGAAAATGTTCGGTCCGGACTCCCTCGCCATAGAGGTAGAGGATATTGCACAGAAAATGTCATTATCCCGTGCGACCGCCTACCGTTATGTCAAGGAACTGTGCGACTCAGGCCTTCTCACCCGGGCAGATGGTCTTTATACATTAGGCCCCAGAATCATAGAACTCGACTGGATGATGCGGTTATATGATCCGCTTATCCACAGCGGACGAGAGCTTATGGCTAACTTTTCAAAAGCTACGGGCCTAACCGTATATCTGAGCGTCTATTTCGATGGCCATATCATCAATACTCACATTGAGGCGGCGAAGGAAAAGCATGGTTTCACCTTTGGCCGAGGGCGGCCGCTACCACTTTTCAAAGGCGCACAATCAAAGGTGCTGGTCTCATTCCAGAAACCCCACCGCCTTAAGAAAATTTATGAAGAATTTATCAGCCAAGACCCCGAACTGGATTTGTCCTGGAAAGAGTTCAGTGGAGAAACGAAAAAAATCCGAAAAAATGGATACTGCCAGACTCATGACGAGTTAAATTTGGGGCTGACCGGTATTGCAGCACCGATCATCGACAACGAAAACCTGGATGAGATACGGGGTAGTATCGCCATCGTGGGCTCCACTGCGGGATTCGAGCTTTTCGACCAGGCCGCACTGATCGAACGCCTGCAACAAATGACCCGAACTATTGCGAGCAGTGCCCACCAACTGCCACGTTGATACTAGGCAACTACTTAAACACACGCAGCCTGACTCGGTGGATGCGGTTGAGACGGCTGCTTGTGCACAGCAGTGTTTAAGGCTTAAGACGCACGCTGATGCCAAATATAGGCTCACTTCATTCTCTAGTCACCGGAATCTATCGCCTCCCCACCCTGTACGCATCGAGTTATTCCACTGCTGCATGCAGTGAATGCGCAGCATGGTGGACAAGGGGTACGGCCGACGGCCGTTGCCAGCCTTGGGATAATGAGGGTCGATGACGGCTTCGAGACGCGCCTATGGAATCAGCTTGTCCATTCGACCGAGGAACTTCGCCTTGCGGGTCTGACGATGCTTGTTGCTGAACTCGCTGTCCGCGAATGTAAGTTGCTGATCCATCTTATGCGTCCTCGATCATGTGCAGTCAGCATTATCCCATGTGGCAGATTTGATCAGACCCTCCTTAAGCTTTTTAGAATGCATAGAAAACCCATGTTCACTTTTTATAGATCGCATAAACTCTTATTCTAAATACATACAGCACTCTTCACAGCGCTAAAGCGGTGAACAAAAAATCGGCACTCTGTATAGAATACCGATTTTACCGGGGCTCAGATCGTCACTGATACACAATCAGGAAAGGCGTTTACGCAGCTCGTCCAACGTTTCGTTCAAACGCGCAGGCGAGGTAATCGCCGCAACAAAGCGATCCGGACGTACGATCACAATCTTATTGCGTACTGCACCGAACCAATCAGCCAGAGCGTTATCCACATCTTCGACACTGCTCGCACCGGACGCCTTAAGGCGCTCGTCGTAACTCAATCCGCTGCGTGAGCGGTTGACCTGCACATAACGCGTCTCAAGTGTGTCCCAAAACGCCCGGTTCTCGTCGGACATCAACTCCGCCGGATTGACGCGATAGCCGACCACGGCAAACCAGTCGCCCAGAATCTCATCGAACTTGCGGCGATTACCCTCAGCATCTTCCACATCCGGCTGGATGAACAGCTGACCCACAGCACTGTCTTCGTAAACCTCATCGCCCTCGTGGTACACGATCCCCTTGGTGATCTGAGCGACCGGCTTAAACTTGAACTCGGCCAGATGCTCGCGCAGATTGTCCACCGAGCCTGAAGCTTTAAAGATCCAGTCACGTACACCGGCCAGAATCGGGTTGGTCATGCCCAATACCGCCCCCATGTTATCCGCCAATGCAATCAGATCGGTGGCATGCCCGCGGCGCTCGGTATCGTAGGTTTGCAAAATCGACTGAGGTGCACGCCCTTTGACCACGGCCGCCAACTTCCAGCCGATATTGACCACATCGCGCAGCCCCGAGTTGAGGCCCTGACCGGCCCAGGGCGGTGTGATATGCGCGGCATCACCACACAACATCACACGCCCCTTGGCGAAGGTCGACGCCACGCGGGAGTTGTGGGTGTAGGCACGTATACGGACAATATCCAGCTCATCCACCGCATCGCCGATGTGATTGCGGATCAAACCGCGGATCATCCCTTCTTCGCACATTGTCTCCTCATCCTCGCCCGGATGGAGCATGAACTCCCAGCGGCGGTATTGATAAGGCATATGGATACACACGAAGGGACGCTCGGGATCGGCATGCAGCGCTGTAAAAGGCGCGTCGAGCTTATCGTTGGCGGCATCCACCACCACCCATTTCGCCGGATGAGTCATGCCGGTGTAGCCGATATCCAGCTGCTTGCGTATCTCCGAGCGGGCACCGTCGGCGGCCACTACATGTTGCGCCTGGATGGTGTAGTCCTGCCCGGTGTTGTCGGTCACCGCAAGGGTGACGCCCTCGGCATCCTGAGTGATGCTGTTCATGGTGTGGCCCAGGCGCAGATCCACCGATTCATAACGCGAGAGTCCCTCGCGCAGGGTGACCTCTGTCAGCTGCTGCATAAAGATGTTGCGCATCGGCCAACCGTACTTGGCGGTCGTCGGCTTTACCTCGGCGAAGCAGACACCGCGCGCGTTGTAGTAACGCAGCGGTACGTTGCGGATCATATCCTTGAGTGCAGGTTCGGCAAGACCGACTCCCTGTAGAACACGCACTGCTTCGTCATCCATGCCCACCGCTCGCGGGTAGGGCAGGATCTCCTCGGACGAGTCCAGCACCAGTGTGTTGATACCGTACATCCCCATATAGTTGGCCAGCGCGATACCGTTAGGACCGCCACCGACAATCACCACTTCAGTCGTTTCAATACTCACTGTGTCATCTCCGAATAATTCGCCGTTAAATTCTTATTGTCGTGAACCGGGCTAAGCCAGTTCACGGGTCTATTCGGGTCGAGGGGACCCGCCATCATTCAGTCGTAGATTGGGTCCAGCGTGATCTCGCGGCTGGGCGCATTGGCCGCTTTGAAGCGCGCCTTTGCCCGGGCATCGTCGTGATCGGTTTCAAGAAAGAACTCCAGCCGATTGCCGTCCGGATCGGTGAAGTAGAGCCCTTTGCCGATTTCGTGATCGGTGGTTTTCACCACATTGACCTGCTTGGAGAGCAGCATGCCATACAGGCGGCGCAAGGTGGTTTCGTCACCGTCGATCTCCAGGCCATAGTGCTGAAGTCCAAGCGTGCCTTGAGCCGAGCCTTCCGGCGCTTTGATCAGGGCGATATCGTGATGCTTGTCTCCGAATCCCATCATGATCCAGGCATCGCCGTTGCACCCGGTACGCTCCATACCGAGGATATCGGCGTACCAAATTGCCGAGCGCTCAGGATCGGTAACAAACAGCGCGATATGCGTACGATTGACTTTGACTTTCACGGGCATTACCTCAGTTTTTGATCACTGACTGGTGGGCGGCAACGATCTCGGCCGTCGCAGGGGTCCACAGCACATCGGCGATTTCACTGAACTCGCGCCACTCTTTTTTCCAGCCCTTGCCGCTGTTTTCGCTGGTGAACAGATGGCCATACTTGGTTCCCATCACCACTTGGTCGTGGTTGGCCGGGTTCACGTGAATACCCCAGATGCAGGAGTTGGGCTGCTGCGGCAGCGTCAGCACCTGCCAAGTCGCGGCTGCATCGCGGGAAACCAGTACCTGGCTAGTGGTGCCCGGCGTACCATCGGAGATACTCAGATAGAGGGTGTCTTCAGAGCCGGCAGGCACCGCCGCGGCACGAGCGTAGTACAGGCCGAACGCGTCGTTCGGATTTAGGCCTTCCCAGGTTTCACCATCATCCAGGCTGCGGTAGACCGCATTTACGCAGACAACCACCACCACTTTTTTGCCGTGGTTCGGCAGTACCCGTACCGCGTGGATATCGGTGTGAAACTCCCACAGCAGACGCGAGTCGACACGTTCCCAGCTGTCACCGCCATCCACGCTCTTGAACAGACCGCCCTCTTCCAGCCCGAACCACAGAATGTTGCTGTCGGTCGGATCAAACGCGAACGCCAGAAGGCGGGGTTTACTGACGCCTGCACAGCGCTCGGGGATATCCACCGGACCGCGTTGCCAGTTTTGACCGCCATCGGTGGTGCGCCAAAGCGCTGCACGCGATGGTGCACCGGTGCCGACAAACATACGCTTGGGGTTGTTAGAATCGACCGCGACTTTCCAGACCGTCTGGCCGTTGAACGGGGTATCCATCTGCTTCCAGTTAGCCCCGGCATCGACACTGACACACAAGCCGGTATCGGTGCCCAGATAGATCTTATTCGGGTCTTGGGGATCCATATCCAGAGACCGGGTGATCGCATCGAACTCGATCTCCTGACCAAGACTCAAGCGGTGCCAGGTTTGACCGTTGTCCGCACTTTTCACCACTCCCTGTCCGGCCGTAGCCACCAGTATTGTTCCACTCATCGGATAACCCTCTACTTGAATGAATATTTATTTAAGAGTGATACTGACCTGGTGCCCATTAATCCAATAAATAAGAGCAAATCGCACATTATTTAAATACCCACAAAAACATGGGTAAAAAACAAGCCATAAATCACATACATCTCATAATATGCGAATAATAATATTTGATAAGAGGTATAGACCGGCTTAGCTTGATCTATCTCAAGAAAAAGCGAATGAGTGGGCGCAACGATGGTAAAGCGCTACCGCAACGCAGACAGCAGGGCAAAGGCGCAGTGGGGAAGGCAACAGCAAGTGAACAGACAGGCATGAAAAAGGCGAGACTCTCACGAGTCTCGCCTTGTGTGAATCAGCGCTGAAAGCGCGTTTAGGCGCTTTACGCCTCGCTCAGCGCATTGAGATCGATACCTTCTTCAGCCAACACTCGGCTGGCTACCCTGAATGCATCGATCGACGCGGGCACCCCGGCATAAACCGCCACCTGCAACAGCACCTCTCGAATCTGCTCGGGAGTCAAACCGTTATTGAGAGCACCACGCAGGTGAAGCTCCAACTCGTGCGGACGGTTCAACGCGGCGATCATCGCCAGGTTGATCAGGCTACGCTCACGCAGTTCCAACCCCTCGCGTTGCCACACATCGCCCCAACAGTACTCCGTCACCAAACGCTGCAGCGGCTTGGTAAAGGCAGTTGCATTATTGATGGAGCGGTCCACATACTCATCGCCGAGCACCGCTTTGCGCGTCTTCAACCCTTTATCGAACTTGTCGCTCATAGACTGTCACCTGTATTCCAGTTTGAGTTCCTGACCGAACATCCGCAGACAATAGGTGGTACCCGGCACCATATCCAGCGGCTTGGTCAGCGAGCCACTGAGAAAGTGCTGGCCGGCTTTCACCTCGCCGTAGCGCGCTACAACATCCCGTATCATACCGATCACAGATCCCAGTGGGCCGCCTATCACATTGTCTACCGAGCCCGACTGATCGGTGCCGTTAAATGCCAACACACAGTCGATATCACTGCCAGCCATACCAGCGTCGAACGGTTGCAGCTCGCCAGCACAATAGTGGCTGGCAACTGCAAGGTCGGCCACGAAGGTCGCGATGTTGAAGCGCCAGCCCGCGATACGCGAATCGGCCACCTCGAAAGCCGGTCCCATCGCGCCGATAGCGGTGATGATCTGCTCGTCGCTGCACTGGGCATTCACAATATCCTCGTGCAGCACAAACAGCACTTCGGCCTCGAGCTTTGGTGCGATCACGTCCTGCGGCGACAACGTTTCTCCACTCAAACACATATCGGCAAACAGCGGCGCATAGATCGGCTTCTTCAAGCCAAACCGATCCATCGCCGGACGATTGGACATCGCCGCCTTCCAGCCGGTGATGCCGTTGTGTCGGGCCTGATTCAGCGCGATCTGGGCACGTTGCACGCGATATCCCTCTTCGACGCCAGCCTCTTCCAGCCCCGACAGCAGCTGCAACGGCAAGGCCTGCCTGCGCGCACTGTCCAAAGCGCCCGCGATCTCATCCGCAATCATCTCAACTGAGCTCATGCCAGCCCTCCCAGGCAGACGTACTTGATCTCGAGATAATCTTCGATGCCGTACTTGGAGCCCTCACGACCGATACCGGAGGATTTAACCCCGCCAAAGGGCGCCACCTCATTGGAGATCAGACCGGTATTGACCCCCACCATGCCGTACTCCAGCTCTTCGGACACCCGGATGTAGGTGTTGATACTTGAGGTATACAGATATGAAGCCAGACCGTACTCAGTGTCGTTGGCCAGGGCGATCGCTTCCTCCACGGTGCTGAAGCGGAACAGGGGCGCGATGGGGCCAAAGATCTCGTCGCTGTAAAACGCCATATCGGTGTTGGCACCGGTCAGCACCACCGGGTTGAGGAAGCGCTTCTCGCCATCGACCTGCACCTCGCGGTTGGTCACTTTCGTAGCGCCTTTGGTCAGCGCATCGTCGATCATCGCGCTGACCGAGTCGTAGGCGCTGGCATCGATCAACGGCCCCAACTCACTGCCCTCTTCCGTGCCCGGAGCCACTCGCAGCTTGTCGACCGCTTCGGCCAGTTTCGCCGCGAAAGCGTCGTAAACGCCCTCCTGCACCAGAATGCGGTTGGCGCAGACACAGGTCTGGCCGTTATTGCGGAACTTGGCGATCAGCGCGCCCTCTACCGCCTTGTCCAGATCGGCATCGTCAAACACGATAAAGGGCGCGTTGCCACCCAGTTCAAGCGACACTTTCTTCACGTTATCAGCACACTGCTGCATCAGCAGCTTGCCAATATCGGTGGAACCGGTGAAGGAGAGCTTGCGCACTCTGGAACTGGCGCACAGCGTGTTGCCGATGGCAGAGGCGCGCCCGACCACCACCTGCAATACGCCTTTGGGTATGCCTGCCTCTTCAGCCAAGGCAGCCAGAGCAAGCGCCGTCAACGGCGTCTGGGTCGCCGGTTTGATGATGATCGAGCAACCGGCCGCCAGCGCCGGCCCCGCCTTGCGGGTAATCATCGCTGCAGGGAAGTTCCACGGCGTGATCGCCGCACACACACCGATCGGCTCCTTGCGTACGGTCAGGCGAGTCCCCGGTGTGACTTCGGGAATGGTATCGCCGTATACCCGCTTCGCCTCTTCCGAAAACCACTCAATGAAGGATGCCGCATAGGCGATCTCGCCCTTAGCTTCGTTCAACGGTTTACCCTGCTCACTGGAGAGGATCAGCGCAAGATCATTCTGGTTCTGCATCAGCAGGTCGAACCAGCGACGCAGTACCTGAGCACGATGCTTGGCAGTAGTTTTACGCCACTCTTTATAGGCCAGCTCGGCCACATCGATAGCGCGCTCGGTCTCTGCAGCTCCCATCATCGGCACGCGGACGATGGTCTCGCCGGTCGCCGGATTGGTGACGTCAACGGTCGCGCCATTATCGGCGGCGCACCACTGACCATCGATAAAGCAGGCATTACGCAGCAGAGAGGTGTTTAGCAGATCTTGCATAGCATCAGTACCAGAAACAGGGTGACAGGAGAGAGATAAAAATGGGGGCCTAAGCCCCCAGAAGGGGTGATCAACTCAGTTTCGATCTCAGCGCATCCAGCGCTTCGTTCAGGCGGCTCGCCGAGGTGATAGCCGCGACAAAACGGTCGGGACGGACAATCACGATCTTGTCACGCGCCTTGCCGAACCAGTCGGCGAGCAGGTTGTCCACATCTTCGACGCTTACGGCTCCGCTGGCCTGCAGACGTTCGTCATGGCTCTTGCCGCTACGTGAACGGTTAACCTGCACGTAGCGCGTTTGCAGCGTGTTCCAGAACGCCTTGTTCTCCTCGGACATATGCTCGACAGGGTTGGTCTTGAAACCGACGATAGAGAACCAGTCGCCGAGCACCTCATCGAACTTGCGGCGCTGCCCCTCGGCGTCCTCCACATCCGGTTGGATGAACAACTGGCCAACCATGCTGTCCGGGTACACCTCTTCGCCCGCGTGGTACACGATCCCTTTTGTGATATGGGCCTTGGGCTTGAACTTGAACTCCACCAGATGCTCGCGAAGAGAGTCGACCGAATCCGTGGCCTTGAAAATCCAGTCACGAATGCCGGCCAGGATCGGGTTGGTCATACCCAGTACCGCGCCCATATTGTCGGCCAGCGCAATCAGATCCGTAGCATGCCCGCGCCGTTCAGTGTCGTAGGTCTGCAGAATGGCCGGGTTGGCGAGTCCCTTGACCACTGCGGCGACCTTCCAGCCAATATTGACCACATCGCGCAGTCCCGAGTTGAGGCCCTGCCCCGCCCAAGGCGGGGTGATATGCGCAGCATCGCCACAGAGCAGCATCCGCTCCTTGACGAAGGTAGAAGCGACACGGGAGTTATGGGTGTAAGCACGAATTCGGACAATTTCAAGGTCATCAACATCATCCCCGATGTGATTTCGGATCAAGCCTCGAATCGTACCCTCTTCGCACATTTTTTCCTCATCCTCACCAGGGTGAAGCATAAACTCCCAACGGCGGTACTGATAAGGCAGGTAGATGCAAACGAAGGGGCGCTCGGGATCGGCATGCAGTGCCGTATATGGCGCTTCCAGCTTGTCGTTGGCGGCATCCACCACCACCCACTTGGCTGGATGAGTCATACCGGTATAGCCGATATCCATCTGTCTTCGAATCTCGGATCGGGCACCGTCGGCACCTATCACATAGTCCGCCTCTAGACAGTACTCGACACCTGCATTATCGGTCACCTGCATCCGAACCCCGGCTTCATCCTGCTCGACGTTGCCCATGGTGTGACCCAGACGCAGATCAACACAAGCGTAGCGCTGCAACCCTTCGCGCAGCGTCACTTCGGTAAGCTGCTGCATAAAAATGTTCCGCATCGGCCAACCGTACTGTGCAGTACTCGGTTTGACCTCTGCAAAGCAAACACCGCGAGCGTTGTAATAGCGAAGCGGCACATTGCGAATCATATCCTTGATCGCGATGTCGGCCAGGCCGACCCCCTGGAGTACGCGCATCGCTTCGTCATCCATTCCGACAGCACGCGGAAAGGGCAGAACCTCTTCGGAAGACTCGAGCACAACGGTGTCGATGCCGTACAGCCCCATATAGTTGGCCAACGCGATACCGTTCGGACCGCCTCCTACAATTACAACCTGTGTCTTTTGAACGCCCACTGTTACCACCTCCGGGTTAAATCATTGGTTACCAGCTTTGATAAAATCGACGACTACCTCATTAAACACTTCCGGCTGATCATCATGGACATAATGGCTGGCGTTATCGACTTCGACCGCTGTGAACGCCTCATTGGTGGTCAGAATTTCCTGCACCGTCTCGCGCGGCAGGAAGTCGGAACGCCCGCCCTTCACTAGCAGCGTCGGGCAGGTGACAGACTTGACCGCAGGCCAAAGGTCGATCGGCTCATAGGTGAGACGTGCTTCGGCAATTCCCTGCTGGTCATGCTTCCAGCCAATTTTGCCATCCTGCTCCCGAAAGGAGTGCCGCAGACGGGATTGCAAAGCATCTTCGGTCAGGTTGGGGCGGCTTGAACGCCAGAACGTCTCAGCCTCCTCCCAGGATGAAAAGGTGAGCGGTGTGTTCTTCATCTCGCGACGGATACGTTCGGCACCTTCCCCACGGTTGGAGGAGCCGGGGCCGATATCCTCGATCACCAGACGCAGCACCCGCTCGGGATGACGACGCACATACTCCAATGCATTGGTGCCACCCAGCGAATGTCCAATCAATACGAACCGATCCAACCCGAGATGATCGACAAAGCGTTCCAGATCCTGCACATAAGTGTCGGTCTGGTAACCCTCGATGGGCCCCCAGTCGCTCTCTCCCCGACCGCGCTGATCCAGTCCATAACAACGGTAACCCTCGCCCAAGGCGTCGACCAGCGACTCCCAGGTCGCCGCGAAACCACGCAGACCGTGCAACATCACCACAGGAATACCGGATGGATCACCCCACTGCAGATAGTGCAGTTGCAGATCACCGCTTTTGAAGAAACCACTCGTTGCAGACATCGCTCACCCTTCCATTACTCTGAATCAGGCCTCAGTGGAGGCCATCCTCACCAATCACTTCCTCAGCCTTAAGGCCACCCAGACGTGCGTGCAGACGCCCACGGGTCGCAAATGCCCAAACAACGATAAGCTCGTCGCGGCGCGGTGCATCGTTGAATGACACCGTGATGGAGTCGTAGTGAGAGCGCACGTACAGAGCATCTTTGTGCGCCAGCGGCACATCCAGGATGGCACCGGGTGCGCCGATCTTGCCGGTAGAGGGCACCCAAGACTTGCCGCCACCTAGAGCGACACGTATAGGGTCGGCGGCCGGGTTGGTCAGGAAGGCGTTGCCATGCTCGTACTCACCATCAGCACCGACCAGAATCGCCTTGCCGTAACTCACGATCTCGTTGTCACCGGCCAGCTCGTTGATGCGACGGCCAAACTCCTCGCCCAGCTCCGGCGAGTGTTCGATCAGCTCAGACAGGTCTTCCTTGAACTGACCAGCCAAGGGGTTATGGATCGCCGCGGCGATGACATATTTCTTCACCGGCTCGCCATCGGCCAGAACGCCGGTTTCGTTCGCCTGGGTCTCTTCGTAGAACGAAAACCATTTACGGATGTGATAGGGGCCAAAATTTGCTTCTTTCATTGTGAATATGCCTACAAATATCAGTCAAAAATAGGTTCAAGTTCGATTGGACGACTCGGACCGTTGGTGGCCTTGAAACGCTGTTTAGCCAGCTCGTCGTCATGTTCCGTTTCAAGGAAAAACTCCAGACGGATGCCGTCGGGATCAGTGAAATAGAGACCGATTCCCACCTCGTGGTCAGTGGTCTTGACGATGTTCACGTTTTTCTTCAGCAGCATGCCGTAGAGCTTGCGCAGCGTGGTTTCATCGCCGTCGATTTCGAAACCGTAGTGCTGCAACCCTATGCCGCCCAACTGAGCGCCCTCATCGGCACGAATCAGCGCGATATCGTGATGCTTGGGACCAAACCCCATCATGATCCACTGATCGCCGTTTTCGGCGTGTCGCGCCATACCCAATACATCCTCATACCAACGCGCCGAGGTTTCAGGGTCTTTTACAAAGAGGGAGATATGGGTTCGATTAACCTTGAACTTCATCGCGCCATCCTCACTTGGTGATTACAGACTGGTGAGCCGCTTCTATCTGCGCCTCAGCGGGCGTCCAAAGTACATCGGCGATTTCACTGAACTCGCGCCACTCCTTCCTCCAGGACATGCCGCCATTGGTGCTGGTAAAGAGGTGGCCGTACTTGGTACCGATCACCACCTGGTTGGCATCCGCCGGGTTAACGTGGATCGCCCAGATGCAGGAATTGGGCTGAACTGGCAACGGCAGAACCTGCCAGCTGGCCGCGGCATCACGAGAGACCAGAATCAAACTGGTAGTACCGGGGGTACCGTCCGACACACTCAGATAGATGGTGTCTTCAGAACTTGCCGGCACCGCGGTGGCACGGGCGTAGTAGAGACCGAACGCGTCGTTGGGGTTGACACCTTCCCAGGTTTTACCGTCGTCGAAGCTGCGATAGATGGCATTGACGCAGACGCACACGACCACTTTCTTGCCATGGTTCGGCAGCACTCGAATCGAGTGAATATCCGAGTTGTATTCCCACAGCAGGCGTGAATCAACACGCTCCCAGCTGTCGCCGCCGTTATCGCTGAAGAAGAGTCCACCCTCTTCGAGGCCGAACCACAGTTTGCTGCTGTCGGTCGGGTCGTAGGCGAACGCCAGCAGGCGCGGCTTGCTGACGCCGGCGCAGTATTCGGGAATCTCGACCGGAGCGCGATCCCAGCTCTCACCGCCGTCAGTGGTGCGCCAGAGCACGGCGCGCGACGGGGCACCGGTACCGACGAAGATTCGCTTGGGATTCTTCGGGTCGACTGCCACTTTCCACACCGTTTCACCGTTGAAGGGCGAATCGATACGGGTCCATTTTGCACCGGCATCTTCGCTGACGCACAAGCCGATATCGGTACCGATGTACAGGCGTTGCGGGTTGGTCTGGTCGAGATCGAGAGAGCGTGTGATCGCATCGAACTCGATATCCTGCCCCAACCCCAGTCGGTGCCAGGTATCACCCTTGTCGGAGCTTTTGATGACAGCCTGACCAACCGTTGATACAAGAATAGTGCCGCTCATGATTCCTCCGTTAAATAAAGATACCGCGGGTCAAACCACCATCGATACCGATGGATTCACCGGTAACCGCACCGGCTTTGGGCGATACCAAAAAGCCAATCAGCCAGGCGATCTCCACCGGCTGCAGCGTACGACGGATCGGCGTTACATCGATGTAACCCTGTTCTACCTCTTGCGGGGTTTTGCCCTGCAACTTGCCCTCACGCTCATAGAGTTCCTGGATGTGCGGTGTATCGACGACGCCAGGGTGAATGATGTTGCAGGTGATGCCACTCGGGCCCAACTGATCAGACAGGTTCTTGGTCATGTGTACGATAGCCAGGTTACGCATGCCGGACATGACTTTGCTGCTGCGACCCGTTAGACCACCAATGTTGATGATGCGACCGAAACCTGCCTTTTTCATATGCGGCGTAACGGCCTTGGCACAGCGGAAATAACCGATAACCTTGGTATCCAGATCGCCAAGCAGCTCGTCATCGCCGGCAAATTCGATAGAGTTACGCACCACCCCCGACGGGGCAGCGGCACCGTTAACCAGGATATCGACCTTGCCAAACGCTTCGATGGTTTTCTCGACCATCCTGTTGACCGAATCCATATCGGTGGTATCGCAGGATACCGGCACAATGCGACGGCCGGTGGTTTCGCTGATCTCGGCGGCGGTCGCTTCCAGCACGGACATCGTGCGCGAGCAGATCACCACGTCGCAGCCCTCTTCTGCCAGAAAACGCGCCACATCTTTACCGATACCCATACCGCCACCGGTTACAATCGCTACGCGGCCTTTAAGTTCCAGATCCATCAGACAATCCTCACAAATACTTAGCTCAGGTCTACAAAGACGCTCTTGGTTTCGGTGTAAGCGTCGATCACGTTTTTACCCATCTCACGGCCCCAGCCGGACTGCTTGTAACCGCCAAACGGCGAGGCCGGGTCAACCACGTTCCAGCAGTTGATCCAGACGGACCCTGCTTTCAGCTTTGCAGCGATGGTATGGGCTTGTTTCAGGTTGTTGGTCCAGACACCCGCTGCCAGACCAAAGGGAGTGTTGTTGGCGCGATAGACCAGCTCGTCCACGTCAGACCAGCTCATCACCGTCACCACTGGACCGAAGATCTCCTCACGGGCGATGCGCGCCTGCTCCTGCCTATCCAGAAACACGGTCGGCTCCATGAAGTAACCGCCTTCTAGATCCGCCGGCACCTTACCGCCGCAGATCAACTCGGCACCTTCTTTCAGTGCACGATCCACATATCCCTTAACGATCGTATGCTGCTCACGGGACACCAGCGGCCCCATGGTATTGACCGGATCGAGACCGGGGCCGACCCGATGCGCGGCAGCGTGCTTGCGCAGCTCTGCCAGCGTCTGATCCAGCACACTCTCATGCACATAGAGACGGGATGCAGCGGTGCAGACCTGACCCTGGTTATAGAAGATGCCATCGGCGGAACCCTTGGCAGCACGCACGATATCGGCATCCGGCATGATGATACTGGGCGACTTGCCGCCCAGCTCAAGCGAAACCTTCTTCATATTGCCGACCGCCGCCTTGGCGATCATGCGACCCACACCGGTAGAGCCGGTGAAGGCGATTTTGTCCACATCCTTATGGGCTGACAGCGGTGCACCAGCGCGATCGCCGAAGCCGGTCAGGACGTTGACCACCCCTGCCGGAATACCTGCTTTCTGAATCAGTTCAGCCAGGCGCAACGCTACCAGTGGCGTCTGTTCGGCAGGCTTCAGAACCGCGGTACAACCCGTGGCCAGTACCGGACCCAGCTTCCAGGCGCACATCGACAGCGGGAAGTTCCACGGCACGATCAGGGCACAGACACCCACCGGCTCGCGCAGCGTGTAATTAAGCATCTGCTCGCCGCCGCGGGGCGATACAGGAATCGTGCTACCCTCGATCTTGGACGGCCAACCGGCGAAGTAGCGGATAATATTGGCCGTAATCACCACTTCGCCCTTGTAGGCGTTGGTGTAGGGCTTACCGTTTTCCAGAGAAATGATCTGACCAAGATTCTCGGCATCGGCCTCGATCAGCTCCGCCAGACGGATCATCAAGCGCGTACGCTCAGCCGGCTGCACTTTGGCCCAGACACTGTCCTGCGCGTTACGCGCAGCGGCAACCGCCTTGTCCACATCGGCTTCTATCGCCATCGATACGTGGGCGAAATTCTGCCCGGTAGCCGGGTTCTCCACCGGGAAATACTCGCCAGAAGAAGGCTCGACCCACTCCCCTCCGATAAACAGCTTTTTCGGCTCTGACAGAAACTTCTGTACGTCAGAGAAGATATCCATGATCGCCATATCGACTCCTTACAAACTCATCTCAATCAGGCGCGGCTCTTTCGCTGCCACCGCGTCTTTCAGTGCCAACATCAGCTCGGCATTACGCTCAACGCGAACAGCCGACACACCGTAACCCTTGGCCAGCGCCTGCCAATCAACACGCGGACGATCCAGTTCAGTCAACGCCAGAGAGTTCTGGCCGAATTCCGTCACGCCATAGCGACGCAGCTCGTTCTGCAGGATGTTGTATTTGTGGTTGGCGGCGATCAGGATGACCACCGGCAGATTTTCCCGTGCGATACTCCACAACGTCTGTATGGTGTACTGGGCACTTCCGTCTGACTGCAAGCACACCACGGTATTGCCCGGCTCGGCCAGTGCCGCACCGAATCCGGCAGGAATTCCCTGACCGATGGCACCACCGGTGTTGGTGATGACGCGGTGCTTCGCAGCATGTGCCGACTGGGTAAAAAAGGGATAGCCACAGGTGCCGCCCTCAACCGAGACGATGCAGTCGTGCGGCAGACCGGCTGCCACTACCTGACCGACTGATACCGGGGTCAATTTCTCATCTGCATTGGGCATCGAAACTTGCCCTTCCAGCGGTGCAAACGCAGGCGCATTTACGGCATCAGCCAATGCTTCCATCGCGCCGACCACGTCGTGACCGACCTCTGCCAGCATCACCAGACGATCCGGTTCGGCCAGACGTGATGGAATACCTTCATAACCGAAGTACGAGATAGGCTCAGGCACCCCTGCGCATACCACCTCGTCGTACTGCTCAAGAACCTCTATCGCAACCTCAGGGAAGTACGGCAGACGATCCAGATCAGGCAAACCACCACCGCGATGACTGACGCGCGGGAAGGTTTCGGCATACATTTTCACGCCGGGCAACTGGGCGATACGACCCGCAGCCTTGAGACCCTCTTCGGTCAAACCGTTGTCGCCAACGATAAACACAAGACGCTTACCGGCCTTGATGCGATCGGCCACCGCCTCGACGCCATCAGCAAAGAAGCGGCGCTTGGGCGGGTTGATCACCATCTTCTTCGGTGTTGCGGTAAGTTCCGCAGCCTGCAGATCCATCGGCAACATCAGTGTCGAGATCGCCCCGCTCGGCTGCCAGGCGGCATTGATTGCCGCCGCCAGATCTTCCACCAGACCGTCGGCGGATCGGGAGGTACGCACAAACTTGGAAACCGGCCGCGCCAATGACTCGATATCGCTGGCCAGAGGTGGGTCGTAGTTGACATGCCAGGAGGCGTGATCGCCCACCAGGTTAACGATTGGGCTGTTGGCGCGGCGCGCGTTGTGCAAGTTAGCGATACCGTTGGCGAAACCTGGTCCCAGATGGGTCAGTGTTAACGCGGGACGCCCTGCGATACGACCGTAACCATCAGCAGCTCCGGTGCAGACGCCTTCAAACATGCTCAGTACCGGCCGGAATCCCGGATCACTATCCATCGCTGCAACCAGTGGCATCTCTGTAGTACCCGGATTAGCGAAGCAGTATTCGATTCCGGCATCCACTGCCGCTTTGACTATAGATTCTGCACCATTCATAGATAAGCCCCAATCAAAAAACACACATTCTCAATTTATGCGAATTATCTACCAAGGTCAAACACTTCTATCAAAATAATATCGTTGTTTCTCTGAATATGCGAATTCAATAGGATAAAGACTTCCTGGTTCTATTCGGTAGCGAGCAGACCAGGCGGTGGGCGGGCTTCTCGGGAGAGAGAAGAACACGTCCTGATGTGCACAAGTACCAATTCACCAATCAGCGGCAGACGTACATAGAGCCTGTCGGCGTAACGTTCAATCGCGCGATACACACTTCGATCATTCAGACACCTTTTAGTACAAAGCATTAACCCCAAAGCCCACATATCCCTTTGCAAACAAATAGATATGCAATTCGAACCCAGCTCTGGAAATGCACCAGAAGATGGCACGCCTGCACCAAAAAAAATACAAAAAAACACATTAGTCGCGCTATATGATATTTTTATGTTTTTTTGTCTATTTTCAATTGACAAATATTTATTTTTTCTCTTATTTTGAAACAGGATCTTATTGCCTTCCTGCACAGATTGCCAGATGAGCTTTGAAGATCACGAACAGATCAGCTAGAGAGATCCGTCCCTAACAAGGAGACGGTAGCTAAGAACTCTTGAGGCTGGAAACAGCTCCACAGCAAAGATACGGAGTCTTAAAATGAGAAAAATCTTCGCCCTTACTGCCGCTTTTGCGTTGACTGCGATGGCCCACTTGGCTCACGCACAAACTCGTCTGACACTTTCTACATTCGTACCGGCCAGCCATCCGATGATGACTGATGTCTTGAAGCCATGGGCCGAAAACGTTGCAAAGGCAACAGATGGACGTGTGGAAGTCATTATTTTGCCTTCTCCGCTAGGCCAACCAAAAGTCCATTACGACCTTGCTCGAGAAGCTCAGGTTGATATTAGCTACGGTTCACAAGGCTATACACCTGGACGTTTCAAACTGTACAAAATGGTCGAGTTTCCCTTTGCTGGTGACAGCGCAGTTGGTACATCAGTCGCGTATTGGCGTGTGTACAAAAAATACCTCGAAAACGCGGGTGAATATAAGGATGTTAAAGTATTAGGCCTGTTTACTCATGGACCAGGCCATATTCACAATACTAAGCGTACAGTAAACTCGGCAGCAGATCTCAGCGGCCTCAAGATGCGTGTGGGTGGTGGTTTCATGAACGATATTGCCTCTGCGCTCGATGCAGTGTCACTGCAAAAACCCTCTCCCAGCAGCTATGAGCTTCTATCAAGTGGTGTTGCTGACGGAACACTTTTTCCTCTCGAGTCTGTCGTTTCATTCAATATTCAGAACATCGTTAAGCACACCACACTTGTTCCCGGAGGCTTATATAACTTTGGCTTCTTCCTGGTTATGAACAAAGATCGCTTTAACGAGCTTTCAGAAGAAGACCAGATCGCAATTGACTCAGTCTCGGGCGAAGCTCTGGCACGTCTTGCGGGTCAGATGTGGGATAAATGGGACGCAAAAGGTCTGGATGCGATCACGACAAACGGGAACGAAGTGGTCACAGCCAATAATGCCTTTATCGCTGAAATCAAGGAAGCAACTGCACCTATGGAGGCCAAATGGCTCCAGGATGCGGCAAATATGGGGGTTGATGGCGAGGCGGCATTAGCTGAATTCCGTAAGCTAAGCCGAGAAATAGAATAAGTGTTGGAGTTGACCATGGTAGCCGGAGAGAAAACCCAAAATATTGCTGGACCCATTATATGGTATCAGCGTTTTATTGCCCGCCCTCTTAGTATCGTTGCCACAGTAGTGATGTTTTTTATGATGGTGCTAACACTGGTAGATGTTATCGGACGTTACCTGTTATCGACACCGGTAACAGGCGCATTCGAGATTACTGAGTTCATGCTGGCATCAGTGATTTTTCTCGGGCTGCCTCTGGTCACCTCTGACGAAAGTCATATAACTGTAGATATTATTGACTCTTTTATTTCTCCTTTTACTGTTAATTTCCTTGAGGCTGTCGCAACACTGATAGGAGCAGCCGGATTCAGCCTATTAGCATGGAAGCTCTGGGAGCATACATTCAAGAACTTCCATTATGATGATGCTACTGCCGTACTAGGAATTCCTTATGCTTGGCTCACGCTTTTGATGGCAATAACTGTATCACTGTCTGCACTAGCATTTTTTATAATTTTCATTGCCCGCAGAATTTCAAAATCATCAAAAGGAGATAAATAATGGAAGCAAGTTTGATCGGCTTTGCTCTTTTAATGATACTAATTTTAGCTCGTATTCCTCTAGCAATAGCAATGGGACTCGTTGGGGTAATTGGGTTTGGATATACACAAACCTACCTTTATGGTAACCCACGCGGCTGGGAAAGTGCCTTAAACATGCTGGCATCCGTAGCATTTGACACCGGCCTTTCCTACGGCATGTCTGTAGTTCCACTTTTTCTGGTAATGGGAAACATTATTACTGAAACGGGATTTTCCAGAGGACTTTATCGTGCGGCTAATGCCTATTTAGGGCACTTCCGAGGAGGCTTGGCTCTGGCTACTGTCGCATCATGTGGAGCGTTCTCAGCCGTTTGCGGAAGTTCCATGGCAACTGCAGCAACCATGTCGAAAGTTGCGATGCCCTCAATGCGGGAATATAAATATTCCGATGGTCTTGCGACTGGTGCTATAGCAGCGGGCGGAACTCTAGGAATTCTGATTCCTCCAAGCGTTATTTTGGTTGTATACGGTCTGATGACTGAAACAGATATAGGAAAACTCTTCATAGCTGGTCTTTTACCTGGCTTAATGGGCATTGTCCTTTATATGGTAGCTGTTGCTGTAGCCGTTCGGCTTAAACCAGAAATCGGTCCAGCTGGTAAACGTTCAAGCTGGCCAGAAAGGTTGATTGCTCTAAAAGGTGTTTGGGCAATAAACCTTATTTTCATAATTGTTATGGGCGGAATTTATTTAGGGATTTTCACACCGACAGAAGCAGCAGGTATTGGTGCTTCAGGGGCGTTTATCCTTGCTTTACTAACAGGAAAGATGAACTTTAAAGTTCTAAATCGTTCATTTAGCAGCGCGGCTCGAACAACCGCAACATTATTTATATTGGTTATTGGCGCCATTATCTTCTCAAACTTCATTAACTTAACTGGTCTTCCTGTTTTACTTAGAGACTGGGTATTATCTCAGGGATTTAGCCCAATTACTGTCATACTTATTATTATAGGATTTTATATAATACTGGGATGTGTACTTGAAAGCATGTCAATGATTTTACTGACCGTACCCGTATTGTATCCTGTTGTTGAGGCCTTAGGGTTCGATCTTATTTGGTTTGGAATTATGGTTGTCGTTGTCACAGAAATAAGCTTAATAACTCCACCCGTTGGAATGAATGTTTTCGTACTTAGAGGTATGTTGCCTGATATAAAACTGATGACTATTTTTAAGGGAGTAACACCCTTCTGGATTGCTGATATTGTGCGACTTGTGCTCATTGTAACAATCCCATCAATATCTCTATTCTTACCATCATTGGCCGCATGAAATACATAGAAGCTAATCCATAATCCATGAAGAAGAAAGATATATATAACCCACTAGATAACAATTTTAGACGTAACGAATTTCCTTTCTATTGGGTAGCAAAGGTAAATGCAAAATACACAGAAGAAATGGAAAGAAAACTTAAGAAGATAAATCTTGACATTTCAAGCTGGCGGATATTAATGACTATACATGAGGACATTAACCCAAGTATAAAGACAATAACAGAGCACTCATTCTTAAAACCATCAACAACAACAAAAATAATTTATAGAATGCGCAGAGATGGTCTTATTGAATTATGTAAGCCAGATTTTGATAGACGATTAACTCTTATTTCCTTAACAAAAGAGGGGATTTATAAACTTGAAGCTACTGTGGAACTTACTAAAGAGATAGCTCATAGAAGCTTCAAGGAAATAAGCACAGTACAAGTGAAAAATTTAAATAAAAAACTAGAAGATATATTCAATAATATCAGCAGCATTATAAGATAGTTACTGAGATATAGGCTATGAAGACTCTTTCATCACAAAATAATTGTATGGTTATTCCAGGGTTTGTCTTTATATTAGCCGCATTGACTGCATTAGCACCACTTTCAACTGATGCATATCTACCAGCTATACCTACTATGGCTCTGGATTTTAATAGCCCAATTTCCGATATTGAGTTGTCACTTAGTTTTTTTTTAGGGGGTTTTTCGATTGGCCAATTGATAGGGGGCCCATTTTCCGATCACTTTGGTCGTAGAGCCAGTATTTTTTTTGGATTAATTCTGTTTGTTTTTGGATCCATACTTATCACATTATCAACAAAAGTAGAGTGGCTTTGGATATTTAGGATATTGCAATCACTTGGTGGAGGAATAACTGTTGTCAATACACCTGCTATTGTTAAAGACATTTTTAGTGGTCGTGAAAGTGCCATAACTCTCTCAAGAATGTCCTTAATTCTAATGCTTGCTCCAATATTAGGACCTATTATTGGTAACATCATACTTCAAACAACAAGCTGGCAGATGATATTTGTCTTTCTAATTATTTATGGATTGACACTTGGCTTTATCGTTTACAGATTCCTTCCTGAAACTAGAGAAATACAAACAGAAAGACCAAATGCAATAAAACGTTACCTTATTGTTATTATTAATAAAAATGCATTAGGATATTTATTTTCTTATGGGTTTTGTTTTGCAAGTTTATTCGCTTTAATTACTGGATCACCAACCGTTTACATGGGATATTTCAATCTTAGTGAAAACATTTACCCCTTTGCTATTGGTTGTAATGTAGTTGCTCTTCTAATCGGGAATAAGTCAAATATAATATTGCTTAACAAAATAAAATCAAAAAAAATACTAGTATTATCACAAGTAGCACAAATCATTGTTGGTTTTTTTACTCTTGTTTATATATATTTTGAAAAATCTCCAAATCTATATTACTTCATCCCTCTGTTATTATTATTTTTTTGTTTTCATACTTTGATTACAACAAACTCTCTAGTAGGAATAACAGACTTATTCCCTAAAAACAGTGCTACTGCAACTTCAATGCTCGGTGCAAGTGGATATGCACTAGGGGCTTTATCTGGATCTCTGGTCGGTTTTTTCAGTGACGGAACCCCCCTTCCCATGGTGGCAATTTTATTTTCATGTGCATTTTTAGGGGGAGGACTAAGAATAATATTACAACATAGAAATTAAAGTCATTCTATTAGTTAAAATTATTCTTAATATTAATGTATGAATTCTATTAATAATAGAAACAAAAACTTCGATACCTCTATCATCGGATTTTCATCGATCTATACTGAACAACCCTTGCTTGTATTAAGTGCTGAAAAAGAGTACAAACTTTTAATTAGTGAAGATCCATGTATTTCTCATTATTATAGCTTTGTGGCTGATCAATCAAAAAGATTAGCGATAGTAATTCCTGATGGTTGCGTCGATATTCTTTTCGATTGTGACCAGAGTACACCCAGAGCCTTCGTTTGCGGCTCTGCGATGGAAGCTCGGAACGCTGGCCTACAGCACCAGCATCGTTATTTTGGCGTACGTTTCATCCGGGGTGTGCTCCCAAATTTTCTGGACATATCTGCAACCGATTTAGTTGATCAGAGGTGCTGTTTGCTCGATCTAACACCCGAATTCAAGGCGGTTATATCCAAAATTTCGGAAGAAACTATTTTTTCAAATCAAGTAGACATCTTCAGATTGTTTTACTCTAACAAGTCAGCCAGACCACTGTCTGATGTAACCAAATATGCCATAAGGGAAATTTGTGCAAAGAAAGGCAATATTCGTATAAATCAGCTTGAAAGTATCACGGGTTATACCAGTCGCACACTCCAACGAAAGTTTCTAACCGATATGGGTATGACACCTAAGGCTTTCAGCCAGATAGTACGTTGCCAGTCTGCTGTACACACAATAACTAGCCAAAACACCGTCGTTTTTTCAGACTTGGCATGTGATTTGGGTTACAGTGATCAGCCTCATTTCCTACGGGAATTCAAAAAATTTGTGTCTGCAACACCTATGACCTACCACAGTCTTGTGCAGAAAAGTGCCTACTTGCAACGATTCAGTGACATCTCAATAATAAAAACCGCACGCTAAAAAGCATGCGGTTCTAGATCAATTTTTTGTAGTGATCTCACAAGCTTCCAGCGTGTTCTGCAGCAGACAGGCAATGGTCATGGGCCCCACGCCACCGGGTACCGGTGTGATGGCAGACGCCTTTTCAGATGCACTGGCGAATTCAACGTCCCCCACCAGACGGCCATCGTCCAGACGGTTGATGCCCACATCGATCACCACGGCACCGGGCTTGAGCCACTCGCCCTTGATGAACTCGGGAATGCCCACGCCGGCTATCACGATATCGGCCGTGGCCAGTTCACCGGGGAGGTCTTGGGTTTTGGAGTGACAGACCGTGACGGTGGCTCGGGCCATCAAAAGCTCCAGTGCCACCGGGCGGCCCACGATGTTGGAGGCCCCCACCACAACGGCCTTTTTCCCTTCCGGGTTGATGCCATAGGCCGCCAGCAGACGCATGCAGCCATAGGGTGTGCAGGGGCGAAGAGTTGGAGCCTTGCCCGCCAGACGCCCCAGATTATAGGGGTGGAATCCATCCACATCCTTGGAGGGGTGAATACGCTCAATGACCGCCTGCACGTCGATCTGGCTCGGCAGTGGCAGCTGTACCAGAATACCGTGGATCTGATCATCGGCGTTCAGAGTATCAATCAACTCAAGCAGCTGTGCCTGCGTTGTATCCATCGGCAGGCTGTGATTGCGTGACAGAAAGCCCACTTCTTCGCAGGCTCTGACTTTGCTGCGCACATAGACCTGTGACGCCGGGTCCTGCCCGACCAGTACCACGGCAAGTCCGGGCCGAGGCTTGTTGGCGGATACACGCTCGGCAACCTTGCCTGCAATCTCCATCCGTAATCCGGCCGCTACGGCTTTGCCATCGATCAGTTGAGTGTCCAAGATCGTCTCCTGAATCAAGGTTTTTAAAAGGGCGATA
>JBLXDJ010000011.1:0-56549 GCA_048264105.1 Oceanospirillum sp. | reverse complement strand
AGACTTGCTCCGTGACAACGAGGGCGAATTATACGCACAAAACGGGGCAGCACAACCCCTAAAATGAGAAAAGTGCATAAAAAATGAAAATTATACGAATAAGCCTGAAATCACGGTATGCGGCGCTAACGGACTGAAAACAAAAGAAAAGCCCGAAACCTTACGGTGACGGGCTTTTCAGCAGTTGGGACTACTCTAAAAGATCAGCTGCGCTGAGCATACGCATCAATCAGAGTTTCCTGAGCACTGACTTCTTCAGCATCTTCATCCCGGTTGGCTGCCGCAGAGAGGTATGAGCCATCGGTTTGCAGCATCCAGCTCTGGCAGTTATCCAGCAGATAGGTCTCAAGATCATTGATGACCCGCTGCGCCAGCTTCTTAGCCGTAATCGGGAAACAGGTCTCGACCCGCTTATAAAGATTACGCTCCATCAGATCGGCGCTGGCACAATAGACTTCTTCGTCACCGCCATTCTCAAAGTAATAGACCCGGGTGTGCTCAAGGAAACGACCTACGATAGAGCGCACCGTGATATTTTCAGAGACTCCTTCAACACCGGGACGCAAACAGCACATGCCACGGATAATCAGATCACACTGAACACCTGCCTGAGATGCTTTATACAGCGCCTTGATCGTTTTAGGATCTGTCAGCGAGTTACACTTAAAGATAAGACGACCACCCTTACCTTTCTTCGCCAACTCGGCTTCCCGCTCAATTTTCTCCACCAGTGTCTTCTGCAAAGTAAAAGGTGCGTGCAGCAGCTTCTTCATATTCAGGGTTTTACCCATGCCTGAAAGCTGAAGAAAAACCTTATGCACATCATCACAAAGCGAAGGATCACTGGTCAGCATACTGTAGTCGGTATAGAGCTTGGCTGTTTTCGCGTGATAGTTACCGGTACCGAGATGAGCGTAATGACGGATCTTATTACCCTCACGGCGTACAATGTGCATCATCTTGGCGTGGGTCTTATAAGCCACCACACCATAGATCACGACAGCGCCAGCTTCCTGCAGGCGGCTGGCCAGCTGTAGGTTATCCGCTTCATCAAAACGGGCCCGAAGCTCAATAACAACGGTCACTTCTTTGTTGTTACGGGCGGCATCTACCAGGGCATCCACAATCTGGGAGTCCGCACCGGTGCGATACAGCGTCTGTTTGATCGCCAGCACATCCGGATCACGGGCGGCTTCACGCAGCAGATCGATAATAGGTGTGAAAGATTCAAACGGATGCTGCAGCAGAATATCGTTCTGCTGCATCGCTTCAAGAATACTGTTACCCCGACGCAGGGGTTTCGCAGTACCCGGTGTAAAGAGCGGGTACATAAGATTCGGACGATCCAGCTCCCCCATCACCGCCATAAGGCGCGTCAGGTTAACCGGACCATTCACTTTATAAAGCTCCTGATCGGTTAAACCGAACTGCAGCAGCAATACGTCGATCAATTCCTGAGGGCAGTTATCAACCACCTCAAGGCGCACCGCATCACCATAACGACGGGAAAGCAGCTCACCACGCAGAGCGCTCGCCAGATCACTCACCTCTTCAGGGTCAACGATCAGGTCTGCATTTCGGGTCAGTCGGAACTGATAGCAGCCTTTCACCTTCATGCCCGGGAAGAGCTCTTCCGCATGGGCGTGAATCATGGACGACAGGAAGACAAAGTTGTCCCCCTCTTCACCGATTTCATCAGGCACACGGATCAGACGAGGCAGCGAACGCGGTGCCGGAATAATGGCTAAACCACCCTCGCGTCCAAAAGCATCCTTACCTTCAAGAGAGACAATAAAGTTAAGGCTCTTGTTAACCAAACGAGGGAACGGGTGCGAGGGATCAAGACCAATCGGGCTGATGACCGGCTGAATCTGGTCGCGGAAAAAATCCTTTACCCACTCAGACTGTTTCTTGCACCAGTCTGCACGGCGCAGGAAGCGGATGCCTTCCTGCTCCATCGCAGGAATCAGCTCATCATTCAGAATGCTGTACTGACGCTCAATCTGCTCGTGGCAGATATCATTAATCTGGCGAATCACCTCTTGCGGCATCATGCCATCAGCATCACTTTTCTCTCGACTGAAAGCGACCTGACGCTTAAGACCCGCAACGCGAATCTCAAAGAACTCATCCAGATTGCTGCTGAAGATCAGCAGGAACATCAGGCGATTCAACAGGGGATGTGACGTATCCAGTGCCTGTTCCAGCACACGGATATTAAACTGCAGATGGCTCAGTTCGCGGTTGATATAGAGATCAGGGCTGTCCAGACTGATGGTGTTATCAGTATCTTCAGCCGTTTTGCCGCGAGTACCACTATCGGAACGATTGATTCTCAAAATAGGCCTTCCTGTGCCGCCATCCTGGGCATAAGTATCCTCTGACGAGGGTGAAGCAGTTTGATTTGATTGGTCCATGGAACACTCTCCGTAGTTTTCACTGACCCACCCTCGTTTCAGTTAGCGTTGCAGTAACATCGCTGCACGCTTCGCAAAATAGGTAAGCACCCCATCTGCTCCGGCGCGTTTAATACACATCAGGGATTCCAGTGTAACGGCTTCTTCATCTAACCAACCGTTCTGGAATGCCGCCATGTGCATCGCGTACTCGCCACTGACCTGATAAACAAAGGTCGGTACTTTTAATTCAGTTTTCACGCGATGAACAATATCCAGGTAAGGCATACCGGGTTTGACCATCACCATATCTGCGCCTTCAGCCAGATCCAGCGCAACCTCATGCAGCGCTTCGTCAGAGTTGGCAGGATCCATCTGATAGCTAAATTTGTTACCGCCGCCCAGATTTCCAGCCGAGCCGACCGCATCACGGAACGGACCATAGTAGGCTGAGGCGTATTTCGCGGCGTAAGCCAGAATCCGGGTATTCACCAGATTTTCCTGCTCAAGCACGGCACGGATTGATCCGATGCGGCCATCCATCATGTCTGACGGAGCAACAACATCAGCACCCGCTTCGGCATGGGACAGCGCCTGTTTCACCAGAGTCTCCACGGTACGGTCATTCATGACATAACCGCTTTCATCCAGAATACCGTCCTGACCATGAATCGTGTATGGATCCAGAGCAACGTCGGTGATAATGCCAAGTTCAGGATGCTGGTCTTTCAGCGCTTTTACTGCGCGCTGTACCAAGCCATTGGCGTTGAAGGCTTCTTCAGCAAACTCTGTTTTGACATCCTGAGACAGCACAGGGAACAAAGCGATTGCAGGAATCCCCAGAGCAACCAGCTCTCTGGCTTCTTTCAGTAACAGGTCGAGACTCAGACGCTCAATACCGGGCATTGATGCCACGGCTTCACGACGATTTTCGCCATCTAAGACAAATACAGGATAGATAAGATCATCAACACTCAGATGGTTCTCGCGCATTAAACGTCGGGAAAAATCATCGGCCCGCATACGACGCATACGGGTTGCCGGAAATGAACGTTGGCTGGGATTAAACACTGTGTATCACACTCCACAAAAAAGGAGAATCACCTGCCTCTTTAAAGTATCCATTATCAAGATGACAAAAATATTTCAAAGAAGCAGAGTCCATCATTAACTTATCCGATCAATGGTCACGCGCGGCCGCTATAAAATCAAGTAGTGAAATTCACAGCCTGATCGTGGAACCTGAAGCCGATAATAAAATCTTACATCAGAGATCTCTGATTCAGTTAAGCTATCCCAAACAACGATTTGCCACTTCAGATACCCGCGAAGGTAGACCAATGGAAGAATCCACCATCCGACTGACCGTATTTTTGAGCCTTATCCTAGTATTGGGCATTGCTCAAAAGCTGTTCCCACGTCGGCAAACGACACAACCGATGACAAAACGCTGGATTACCAATTTCGGCCTGGTGGTGCTGGACAGCCTGATTGTCCGCCTTGCCCTGGGCCTGATACTTCCTGTGACGGTTGCAAACTGGGCTGACGAACAGGGATGGGGCCTGCTGAATCTGACGGAGACACCAGCGCTGATCGCCATTCTTATTTCCGTGGTACTACTGGACGGCCTGATCTACTGGCAACACAGACTCTTTCACCGGATACCTCTGCTCTGGCGGCTTCATCGGGTACATCACTATGATGCCGACTATGACTTATCCACAGCATTAAGATTCCACCCGATTGAGATCGTGCTTTCTGTGCTGATTAAGAATATGGCGATCATTCTGCTGGGAGCGCCAGCTGCTGCCGTGATTATTTTCGAGATTCTGCTCAACGGCATGGCTCTGTTTAATCACTCAAATCTGGCCTTACCGCAAAAACTGGATCGCGCATTGAGAGCGCTGGTCGTCACCCCGGATATGCATCGGGTGCACCACTCGATCTACCCAAATGAGATGCACAGCAACTTCGGTTTTAACCTGAGTCTATGGGATCGCGTGTTCAACAGTTATGTCCCTCAACCCCGTGACGGCCATGACAAAATGAAAATAGGTCAGCCGGATGCTGGGAAATTACCCACGAACAACCTAATCTGGTTATTAGGTTCTGCCCTGAAACAGAAGGTGAAATAACAACCCGCCACCTCTTACTGACTGAAGTCCCAGCGTATTACCTTTGCAACCCTGTATATAAATCAGTAGCGTTGATCAGAAGATTGACCTGAAGGAGCCAGCTATGAATACAAAAAAAGTTGCGGTTATTCTTTCCGGCTGCGGAGTATTTGACGGAGCCGAGATTTTTGAATCAACCCTGACCCTGTTGCACCTTGATCATCACAATGCCGAGGTGACCTGTTTCGCCCCGGATATTGAACAACATCATGTGATCGATCACCGCACCGGTGAAACCATGGATGAGAAGCGTAATGTACTGACCGAGGCTAGCCGTATTAATCGTGGCGAAGTACTGCCACTTCAGGAAGCCAATCCTGATAACTTTGATGCCGTTATTGTCCCCGGTGGCTTTGGTGTGGCGAAGAACTTCTCTGACTTTGCCTTCAATGGCGGTAACTGCGATGTTTACGAACCCTTTGCAGAATTGCTACGGGGTTTTCACGAACAGCGTAAACCCATCGGCATGATCTGTATCGCACCGGTACTGATCCCTAAAATCCTTGGTAAAGGTATCAGTTGTACCGTAGGCCACGATGCTGCTGCATCCGGTGAAGTGGACAGCATGGGTGGCGTGCATATCGGATGTAACGTGGACAATATCGTGGTGGACTACGAACACAAGGTCATCACCACGCCCGCCTATATGGAGGCCCAGCGGATCTCAGAGGCCGAGAAAGGCATCTCAATACTGGTGGAAAAAGTGATCAGCATGAGCTGATCACATCATCCGCTTCTTCTGAACCTGAAGTGCCTGAATACCCCATAGGGTTGCCGGATTCACGGCAACCTGATCTTTCTGGGTACAGGTTGCCCGAATGGTAAATTCCCGAATCCCGGTATTACGACGACGAGGGCTAAGGAAAACATTGCCATCCGCTTTGCGCACACTGGCCACCAGAGGCTCTTTAGGGCTTTGTGTCCGCCCGACCACAACAGCCAGCTCACCGTTCTGCAGCTTCACATAGACGCCCGGCGGATATAGCCCCAGCTCATGAACAAAGATCGTTGTCAGCCGCTCATCCACACTCTGGCCGCGCTGGACAAACAGCTCACGCAGCGTTGCTTTATAAGACACCGGTTCCCGGTAAGGTCTTGGCGTCACCATGGCGCAATAGACATCCGCCAGGGCAATAATCTTCGCTTCAATAGGCAAGGCATCGGCTTTTAGCCCACGGGGATAGCCACTGCCGTCCGGTCGCTCATGGTGACACTTCACCAGCTTGATCCAGTACGCGTCCGTAACACCCACCGATTCCAGCATGGAGGCACTCACCTCAGGGTGTTTCTCAATCACCTCACGCTGCTGCTCTGTTAAGGGCTTACGCTGCTGATGCAGCTTTACCTGATAGGCGTTCATGGCAATATTGCCGGTCAGCGCAGCCGCCAGCATCGGCAGTCGCTTTTCCTGCTCAATTTCTAAACGCAGGGCGATCACCTCGCACAGAATGGCGCTCTGCACCGGATGCAGAATATGGTACGGAGAGCTATCCATCAGATGAACCGCACCGATCATAGCGTCCGCATCATGAGCCACCAGCCCCTGCAGGTAGGTCACGATCCCCATCGTGCGCTTGTATACCGCATCTTCCGGTGGATTTTCTTTCTTCTCGATGTACTGAAATAGCTCAGACAGCCTCAGACAAAGATCCTCAAACTCGGCAAAAGGATTCACCGAACGGTTAAACGTCACCGGTTTCAGAACTTCGTCTTTTTCATCCTCGTCGCCAATCTCGCGGGCATAAAGCCCTACGCGCATCAGAATGTCGCGCTGACGTTCAGTACGTATTACAGAGCCTTTCGCCATCAGCAATTTGCCGAACTCATCGTAAACCGGCCAGGGTACAGGCTGATTAACAACAAGTTCATCTGCTGAGATTGAGCTGAGCTCAAAATCCTTCATGATCATAGGCTTCATTCCTACCAGGACTTATTCAGACCTTAAAAGCGTTCATCCCTGTAGATCTGCTCAATGTAGTCACCGCCGCAGCGCAACTCACTGAACCAACCCAAAAACCGTTCCACCTGCTCTTCCGGAAAAATAGAGCCGTGCTGCGGAACGATCATTTTGATATCAAGCTGACGAATCTGCTCAACCCAACGCGCACAGACCTGATTACTGTGCATATACCGCTTGTGAAAACCTTCCATAAACGGCAGGTGAGCTTCAAAGTCTTCGACGAACATGGTGCGCTTGCCCGGTGGAAATATCGCTGCACCGATATCACCGGAAAACAGAATTTTTGAGCGACTGTCGTAGATGCTGAAGTTCCCCTCACTGTGCAAAAAGTGAGCAGGAATCATCGCAATATAGTCGCCACTATCCAAGCTGATACGACCACCGCCATCCGGCACAGCCACCACCCGGTCTACATCCTCTAAACCGAAATGAGAGACAAAGTGCAGCCAAAGGCGTGAAATCAGCAGATCCGCATCCGTTGTTTTCATCCAGTACGGAATCGATGAACAAACATCAGGATCCTGATGGGTGGCAAACAGGTAGCGGATCTGACGCGGGTTGATCACCCGCATGATATTTTCCAGAACATGGTGGAAAACATAAGTACCGCCGGGATCGAAAAAATAGCCCTTGTCGTTATTCACCACCAGACACTGATTCGTCTGAACAAAAGAGTCTGCCCCCTCCTGTTCCTCCCAGCCGAACCAGACGACCTGATGTTCATCATCCTCAAACAGAATTTTGCTCTCATCTACCCGGGTAATCTGCTCAGACATCGCTCACCTCTTTTCTTATTGTTTTACATCCGTATGCCCATCAGGACAGCGCATTGTCGTAGATCTGATCAATCAGGTCGGTGCCGCACTCCAGCTGCTCCAACCAGTCTAAAAACTGAGTGACATGTTCTTTGGTGATAATCGCTCCGTGTTGCGGCACGATACGGTCGATTTCCAGATCACGTACACTGGCGACCCAACGGCGGGTTGCCGCATTGTTGCCCATATAGCGCTTATGGAAGCCTTCCATATATTTCAGATGCGAATCCCAGTCATCCACTTCCAGATAACGCTCTCCCGTAGGAAATACCGCAGCCCCGATATCACCGGAAAAAAGCGTCTTGGAACGGGTGTCGTAAAAGCAGAAATTCCCCTCACTGTGTAAAAAGTGAGCAGGCAGCAGTTTGATGTATTCGTCATCCTGCAGGCGGATCTGCTTACCACTGTCCTCAATGGCGACCAGACGTGAGTTATCACTAAAACCAAAATGAGAAACAAAACGAATCCAGAGACGGGAAACCAGAAGCCGCGCACTGGTGGCTTTCAGCCATAACGTAATTGAAGAGAGAACATCAGGGTCCTGATGTGTTGCCAGAATATAGCGAATCTGACTCAGAGGGACGTACTTATTAACTTCCGCTGCCACATCGGCAAAGATAAATGCACCACCCGGATCCAGCAGGTAAGCGTTATCAGCATTAATGATCAACAGCTGGTTGGATTGTACCAGGGACTCATGCTCATGATCTTCCCAACCGAACCAAATAACCTGATGCTCATCATCCTCATAGAGGATTTTGCTCTGATCAACCATGATCAAAAAGATCCTTATATCAATTGAAAAATGCCCGCTTTTAAAGCATTGGCAAAAAACAGAAAAACCGCGCATGACACTTTTCGCGGAAGTCTATTTAAGACCAGATTGGAGGAAATTAACTTGATCTGAAACAAGGAGGGAGGGCTATCAGAGATCTCTTACATCAATAAGTCATAACACCTACATTTAGCAGGGCTAACGTGTAGCGGGCGATAAAAAAAGAGCCGCTTATTGCGACTCTTCTTTAGCTGTTTCATCGGACTCGTCCTGCTCATTTTCTTTTGAGCGCCGGACCAGACGGGACATCACAATCCCCAGCTCAAACAGCAACCACATTGGCAACGCCAACAGTGTCTGAGAGATCACATCCGGTGGTGTCAGCAACATGCCGATCACAAAACAGAAGATCACCACATAGGGGCGCTTCTCGGACAACGCTTCAACCGTCGTGATACCCGTCCAGACCAGAATAAAGGTGGCAACCGGAATCTCAAAAGCTACACCAAAAGCGAAGAAGAGCTTCAGGACAAAATTCAGGTAGGAATTAATATCCGTCATCACCGCAATATCGGTAGGACCTGCCGAGGTAAAAAAAGCAAAGATCAGCGGGAAAACTACATAATAAGCGAACACCGCACCCGAGTAGAAAAGCACCACGCTGGAAGCCAGCAGCGGCATGGCGATTTTCTTCTCATGCTTATACAGGCCCGGCGCGATAAAACTCCATACCTGATAAAGGATATAAGGAATGGCAGCAAAAAGAGCCGTGACCAGCGTCAGCTTAAAAGGTGCCAGGAAGGGAGAAGCCACTTCCGTTGCAATCATCTGAGTACCCGGCGGCAAAAGCGCACGCAGCGGTTCAGAGACGATCAGATAAAGCTCATTGGAAAAAGGATACAGGGCCAAAAAGGCCACCAGAATCACCACCACCGAGCGCAGGAGTTTTCCTCTCAGCTCGATCAGGTGCTCAATCAGAGGTGCGTGTTTGCCTTCCTCTGGAATAACCGGCGGAAGCTGCGGCGGTTCGTTCTGACTCATAACTAACCTTTGTGATCGGAAGAGGAGGGTTTATCAGAGGCGGCTGCAGAAGAAGGCGAAGCCGGTGGCGTGGAGCCAAAAGGCCCTTCATCTTCAGGGCGAACCTGAGTAACAGGAGCATCCAGCTCAACCGCAGGCGCTGGTTTGGATTCAGCGGTATCACCGGTAGTCGGTTGTGGGCCGGTACTTTCGGTAATAGTCTGCTCCTGCTTGCGCAGAGTTTCTTCCAGCTTGCGACGATTCTCTTCAAGCTGTTTCTGCATCTCTTCCATATGTAACTGCTGATTCACTTCCTGCTGAATCGAGCTGAACCCCTGCTTGATACGACCAATCCACATACCCGCCGTGCGGGCAGCTTTTGGCAAACGCTCCGGTCCCAACACCAGAAGTGCCAGAATACCGATGACGATAAGTTCAAAAAAACCAATATCAAACATGCGCGGGGCTCACCCAGTTACTTTTTCTGTTCAGTTTTTTCAGCAGTGCTGTCGATAACCTGATCCGCTTCTTTCTTCTCGATAGAAGCCTGATCTTCTTTATTTTCAGCGTCTTTGTCCGGATTGTTAACCGCTTCTTTAAAACCTTTCACGGCACCACCCAGATCACTACCGACGTTACGCAGTTTCTTGGTTCCGAAAATCAGAATAATGATGCCCAGAACAATCAGTAACTGCCAAATGCTGATACCACCTAACATAGTGTTTACTCCCGTAAGTTCAAAAACTAACACCTCGGCGTTAGCCACTGAAATCAGTGTTTATTCTTGTTTCTTTCCTGCTGTTTCCGGCCGTCTTATTCAGGTACGGAAACGTCAGAAGCGGATCACTTCTGGCGGGATGCTTTTTCTTCGATGCCTGACATACCAAAGCGGCGTGCCAGCTCATCAATGACGGCTTGTGGTGACTGTCCCAGATGAGACAGCGCCACTAAGCTGTGGAACCATAGGTCGGCCGTTTCATAAACCACATCGCTGACATCACCGGAACGCTCTGCGTCCTTGGCTGCGATAATGGTTTCTGTCGCCTCTTCACCGACTTTTTCCAGAATCTTGTTCAGGCCCTTATGATGAAGCTGAGCAACATAAGAGGTATCTGGATCCGCATCACGACGCTCTGCCAAGATATCACCTAATTGTTGCAATACATCACTCATCGGTTTCAGCCTTATCCTGTTTGTTCTTATGACCCAGAGGCTATATTCAGCCGCTGCATCGGAATAAATAATGGCATCCTAAATAACTGTTTTCTAACCGGTTGTTCTCAACCTTCAGCCAATTCAGGGGACAGCCAAGCATAATAGAATTTTTCACAACGCACCATGCCTAAAAAGACAGGTGCATCCGGCGGTTGTTTATCGGCGTACCAGGAAAAAGACACCCAGAGCCATCAGAACCTGAGCCTCTGCCGGCAGCTGTTGTAACCAGGGTAATCCGTCACTGGCAACAAAGACACCTGAGATCAGAAGCAGCCAACCCAGAGAAGAGGACTTCTTCTTGCTTCGGGTCTTAGAGCTGACGACCAGCTCCTGCAACAGAGCCTCCTGACGGTGTTGGCGCTCTTCGGTTTTGCGCACCTGATCCAGCGCGCCATAAATCATATTGGGTAGTTCAGGTGCCTGCTCCATCCAGTCCGGGAACTGGCTGCGGATATTCTTCCAAACCCCTTTAGGCCCCATACGCTGCTTCATCCAGTTTTCCAGATACGGCTTGGCAGTACTCCAAAGATCCAGATCCGGATACAGCTGACGCCCCAGACCTTCAATATTCAGCAGGGTTTTCTGCAGCAGTACCAGCTGCGGCTGTACTTCCATATTGAAGCGGCGGGCGGTCTGAAACAGTCCCAGCAACACCTGACCGAAGGAGATCTCTTTCAGGGGTTTCTCAAAGATAGGCTCACATACCGCACGGATCGCCGTAGCAAACTCATTGACCCGCGTTCCTTCACCAACCCAACCGGATTCGATATGCAGGCGGGCGACCTCGTAATAATCCTGACGGAAAAATGCCAACAGATTACGGGCCAGATAGTGCTGATCTTCTTCGGAAAGGCTACCGACAATACCGCAATCGATACCGATATATTGCGGATCATGGGGCGTCTTATCTGAGATAAAAATATTACCTGGGTGCATATCCGCATGAAAAAAGTTGTCTCGGAAGACCTGAGTAAAGAACACCTCTACCCCACGCTCCGCCAGCTTTTTCATATCCGTACCGTTAGCAACCAGGGCATCCACTTCTGCCACCGGAATACCGTAGATACGCTCCTGAACCATGACATTTTTACGGGTCATTTCCCAGTACACCTGAGGCACATAAAGTGCCGGTGAACCTTCAAAGTTACGGCGCAGCTGAGAGGTATTGGCCGCTTCTTTCTGCAGATCCAGCTCATCAAACAGGGTCGATTCGTAATCCTTCACAATCGCTACAGGATGCAGGCGGCGCGCTTCAGGCACCCAGTAGTTCAGGCTGTAAGCCAGGGTATAGAGCAGTTTGATATCTTTCTTAAGCACCCGGCGAATACCGGGACGGATCACCTTTACCACCACCTGCTCGCCGGTGTTCAGCTGGGCAGCATGCACCTGAGCCATAGAAGCGGAGGCCATAGGGTCACGTTCAAATGTTTTGAACAGCCCATCGACGGACATACCAAGCGCCGATTCAATCTCCTTCACCGCGACGTCACTGGCGAAAGGCGGCACCTGATCCTGCAGCTTTTTCAGCTCATCCGCCACATCATCCGGCAGCAGATCCCGGCGCGTAGACAGCATCTGGCCGAACTTGATGAAAATAGGCCCCAACTCTTCCAGGGCCAGTCGCAAACGCTCGCCCCGGCTCTTCTTACCCACAGGCAGCAGACGCATAGGATTAAGGCGCAGCAGTAACACAGCAAACCAGGGCAGGCGATCTTCCGGAATCAGGCTGTCTAAGCGGTAACGACTGAAGACAAAAATGATTTTAAACAGACGAAGCAGACGGGACACAGTGACTCCGGTTTATGAATGAGATTCTGACGGGGATGGATGATCGGATTGAGGATCGGATTGAAGGTCGGACGCTTCGCCGGACAGCGACTGAATCTGTTGCTGCAGGCGTTCAACACGGGCATTAAGGCGGTCGACACGGCGACGCACATTCAATACGCCATCACTGAAACCTTTCTGTTCAGCCTCAGGAGGCAACAGCGCCAGCTCATATTGCAGATATTCCTGCCAATCCTGCATGGCGGTTTTCCCTAAACCGGCACGCCAGCGGGCAAGACCGGCTAAAGGAGCAGACAACAGAGCCGTCGGTACAACACCGATCACTTTTTCGCTGACAGACGCCAGATCAAGATCCAGCGACGAGGTGATCTGCTGCAGCTTACGCACCAGTCCGGTATCCCCCCGCAGTGTTAGCGCCCCTTCAAACAGAAGCGCTTCCCGACGGTCACCGGCGAGCATAAAACGGGCAAAGTCATTCAGGCTGCCTTCGACACCGGCATCGACCTGTAGCCCGGCCTCCGCGCCTTCCGAAGCCCGCCCCTCCGAATCCAAAGAGCTATCCAGCTCAAAATGCAGCCCCTCAGCTGAAGGCCAGATCAGAAGCGCGATCTCAGGCTGGGTGCAGCGAACCCGCACCACTTTTCCGGCGATCGCCGCCAGCTGTTCCAGTGCGGCAGCATCACGCTTGAGCAGAGGATTGATCAGCTGTTCGGCACTTTCCAACGCGCCGTGCAGCAGCATTCCTGTAGGCAGTCCGATGGACATATCAGAGTTTTACGCCACGGTGCAGCGCCACAACGCCGCTGGTCATATTGTGGTATTCAACGCGGGACAGACCGGCATCTTCCATCATGCCCTTCAGGGTTTCCTGATCAGGGTGCATACGGATCGACTCAGCCAGATAGCGATAACTTTCGGCATCATTCGTTACCAGCTTGCCCATAAACGGCAGCGCAGTGAACGAGTAGGTATCGTAAAGTTTGCTCATGACAGGGTTGGTTGGTTTGGAGAACTCCAAAACCAGCAAACGGCCACCCGGTTTCAGGATTCGTGCCATGGAGCGCAGCGCTTTGTCTTTATCGGTCACATTACGCAGACCAAACGCGATGGTGATGCAGTCAAAGGTGTTATCCGGGAATGGCAGACATTCAGCATTCGCCTGAACAAACTCGACGTTGCCACTGCAACCCTTGTCCAGCAACTTGTCACGACCCACTTTCAGCATGGAGTCGTTAATATCCGCCAGAACCACACGGCCATCTTTGCCGACAAGACGGGAAAACTTCAGCGTCAGGTCACCGGTACCACCGGCAATATCCAACACGGTATTTCCCTGACGTACGCCACTCATCTCAATGGTCATACGCTTCCACAGGCGGTGAACCCCCATGGACATCAGATCATTCATCAGGTCATATTTTGCGGCCACTGAGTGAAAAACCTCAGCTACTTTACCCGCCTTCTCTTCAACACCAACCTGCTGATAACCAAAGTGGGTGGTTTGATTTTCCTTTTCTGACTCGGACATGACAAAACCTATGCATTCAAAATTGGCGACATTGTAAACCGGACCGGGCGGTTTGTCTTTGCCTGACCGTGCGATAGACGGGGCTAAACTCAGCCCCGTCGGAGTGAGACTACAATTGTTTGATAGAGATCAGTGACGGCTCGCGGCTGGCTCCGGCTTCTTCGATACGGCGCAGATAATCTTTCCAGAACGCCTCTTTGTGAGAACCGAGTTCATAAAGATAATCCCAGGCGTACAGACCGGAATCATGGCCATCATCAAAACAGATCTTGATGGCATAAGTACCGGATGGCTGAATATCCAGCACCCGCACCTCTTTCTTACCGGTCTGCAGCTTCTCCTGACCCGCGCCATGGCCACGCACCTCCGCTGACGGGGAATAAACCCGCAGCAGTTCTGCTTCCAGCTCCAGCACGGTGCCATCGTTATAGCTCAGCTCTAAAAGATTGGCGGATTTACGGTAATTGATATTTGTCGGAACAGGCGTCTGTTTACTGCTCATGATGTCTTCCCCGGCCTGTCGTCCCGCCATCCGGCGGAACGGCGCAGACCTTAAATAGCTCTTGATCACCCACAAAAAAGCCGGTTGTGAACAACCGGCTTTCTTTGCTGACGTTTAAAGAATAAAACGGCTCAGATCTTCGTCGGTTGCCAGATCGTTCAGCTGCTTATTCACATAATCGCCGTCGATGGTTACCGCCTCTTTGATATCACCGGCTTCAAAGGAGATGCTTTCCAGCAGGCGCTCCATCACGGTATGCAGACGACGGGCACCGATATTCTCTGTACCTTCGTTCACCTGATAGGCGATCTCCGCGATACGGCTGATACCATCTTCGGTAAATTCGATATCCAGACCTTCAGTCTTCATCAGCTCCTGATACTGAACCGTCAATGCGGCACTCGGCTCGGTCAGAATGCGCTTGAAGTCATCCGGCGTCAGAGCGCTCAGCTCAACACGGATCGGCAAACGACCCTGCAGCTCAGGAATCAGGTCAGAAGGCTTGCTCAGGTGGAAAGCACCGGAAGCGATAAACAGAATATGGTCGGTTTTAACCATGCCATGCTTGGTGGAAACCGTGCTGCCTTCAATCATCGGCAGCAGGTCACGCTGCACACCCTCGCGGGAAACATCCGCGCCACCGGCTTCACCACGCTTAGCAACCTTATCAATCTCGTCGATAAAGACGATACCGTTCTGCTCAACCGCATCCACAACCTGAGATTTCAGCTCATCTTCGTTAACCAGCTTAGCGGCTTCTTCATCCGTTGCCTGACGCAGCGCATCTTTAACCTTCAGCTTACGCTTCTTGGTGCGCTCGTTAGACAGGTTGGAGAACATGCTCTGCAGCTGATTCGTCATCTCCTCCATGCCCGGAGGTGCCATGATCTCTACACCAACCTGAGGTGCTGCTACATCGATCTCGATCTCTTTATCGTCCAGATCGCCTTCACGCAGTTTCTTGCGGAATACCTGACGGGTTGAACTGTCACGGGCAGGCTCTTCCTCACCGAAACCCGCACGGGCCGGTGGCAGCAGCGCATCCAGAATACGTTCTTCGGCTGCTTCTTCAGCACGGAAGCGTACACGCTTCACTTCCTGCTCCCGCAGCATCTTCATCGCCATATCGGTCAGATCGCGGATGATGGTTTCCACATCACGACCAACGTAACCCACTTCGGTAAATTTGGTGGCTTCTACCTTGATAAACGGCGCGTTGGCCAGCTTCGCCAGACGACGGGCGATCTCGGTTTTACCCACACCGGTCGGGCCGATCATCAGAATATTCTTAGGGGTAACTTCGGTGCGCAGCTCAGGATCCAGCTGCATACGACGCCAGCGGTTACGCAGGGCGATCGCCACCGCGCGCTTGGCATCGGCCTGACCAACAATAAAACGATCCAGTTCGGAAACAATTTCACGAGGTGTCATCTGAGACATAACAGCTACTCTTTTAAATTTTTAAAATTCGGTTTCTGACGCCCTGTTGCCGGTAACGCTGGCGATCATCAGGGCGACCTCTTCATCCATGATCAGCGTCCGATTACCAGGACAGCTCTTCAATCGTTGGCGAGTGGTTGGTGAAGACGCAGATATCACCCGCCATCTGCAGGCTTTTCTCAACAATCTCCTGAGCACTCAGATCCGTGTTTTCATGCAAAGCGCGACCGGCAGCCAGCGCGAAGTTGCCGCCGGAACCAATCGATACAACGCCATGCTCAGGCTCCACCACATCACCGGTACCGGAAATCACCAGCGTCGCCGTGTGATCCGCCACAATCAGCATCGCTTCAAGGCGACGCAGGGCACGGTCGGTACGCCAGTCTTTTGCCATCTCAACGGCAGCACGGGTCAGCTGTCCTGAGTGTTTTTCCAGCTGAGCTTCAAAGCGCTCGAACAGAGTGAAAGCATCCGCTGTACCACCGGCAAAACCAGCCAGTACCTGATTGCGGTAAAGGCGACGCACTTTACGCGCATTGCCTTTCATTACGGTATTACCCAGAGATACCTGACCGTCACCGCCCAGCACTACCTGATTGTCACGACGCACAGCTACAATCGTTGTCATCTGCTACTCCAAATTGGGTTTAAAGGCTTTACACCCTGTCAAAAAACATCTGTCAGCTCCCCGCCCTAACCAAAAACAATACCGCACGACACAAGCAGGGGAACCAACCTGAAAAACGTTGCAAAGGCTTACCACCTTCCGAACAGAATTAGATGGTGGTAAGCCGGAATAATTTCAAGTTTAAAAGAGAATGGAATAGGGAATAAATCACCCATGCCCCTAAAAGAAAAAAGCCGTTAATCGCTCTTCCCGAGCAAGTAACGGCTTTTTTCAGCATTCAGGGCTATTCAGAACACAATTACTGAGGCTGCGGCGGCAACCGGATCAGCAGCGACTGAATATTCTGTCGCGCCATGGCGTCCTGCGCCATATTCAGCTTCCGACGATCCTTAAAAGGACCGATACGAACCCGGTGCCAGGTGCCGCTGGATGTCTCCGTGCTGGAGATATCAGCCTGATAGCCATCGGCTTTCAACTGGTCGGATAACCGCTGAGCATCCGGCATCGCTCTGAAGGAGCCCACCTGCAGAATATACTCCGGCAGATTTTCCGCATCCCGCGGGGTCGACTTGTATTCCTCAACCGGATCGGTGGTCACTTCCTGTTGTGGCAGCAGATTGTAGAAATCAAAGCGCTTTCGCTCCTCATCCTGAGGGACTTCAGCTTGTGCGGCTTCTGCCACCGGCGCTGCAGGTACTGCAGCCATCCGGGGAGCAGGGGCTACCGGGTCTTCGTCCAGCCATTCCGACAGGCCAAAACCCAGTACAACGCCAAAAATCAGCCAGCTCCATGCAGGCAATTCACGACGCTGTGTGACTACCTCTTCTTCCTGACGGGGTGATGCGCCACCCCGCTTTGGTGACTTTTGGGCAAAATCCCTGCTCATAATACTTACATCTCCTCAGGTGCACTCACACCCAACAGACCCAGACCGTTCGCCAGCACCTGACGTACCGCTTCACTCAGAGCCAGACGGGCATTACGGATCTCCGCATCCTCTTCCAGTACTTTCAGGGCGTTGTACCAGGTGTGGAAATCTGACGCCAGATCCTTCATGAACTGCGCCATCACATGTGGCTCATAGTTCAGACCACAGCTTTCCAGAACCTCAGGATAACGCGCCAGCGCCACCATCAGGTTTTTCTCGTAATCGCTATCCAGTTTTTCCAGCGCAGCAAGACCGGCAGCCTGATCGAAACTCCAGTCATGTTCCGCCAGTTTACGCATCACACTGCAAACACGGGCATGAGCATACTGGATGTAGTAAACAGGGTTGTCTTTGGACTGGGATTTCGCCAGATCCAGATCAAAGTCCATGTGCTGATCGGACTTACGGCTCACATAGAAGAAACGCGCCGCATCATTACCCACTTCACCGCGCAGTTCCCGCAGGGTCACGAAAGAACCGGAACGGGTCGACATCTGCACACGCTCAGAACCACGGTACAGAATCGCAAACTGAACCAGACGGAAGTCCAGCTTCTCCAGCGGGTAACCCAGCGCCTGACATACCGCCTTCAGACGTGGCAGGTAACCATGGTGATCGGCACCGAATACGTACAGCAGCTTGTCAAAGCCACGCTCAAACTTGTTGTGCATGTAGGCGATATCGGAGGCGAAGTAGGTTGTCATGCCGTTGTCACGCACAACGCAACGGTCTTTATCATCGCCAAACGCGGTAGAACGGAACCACTGAGCACCGTTCTCTTCATAGATATGACCGGCATCGGTCAGTTTTTTCAGTGCAGTTTCAACGTCACCGCCACGGGTCAGGGAGCGCTCAGAGAACCATTCCTGATAGCGAACACCAAACTCACCCAGATCCTGCTCGATATCACCACGGATATCTTCCAGGGCAATGTCGAACACCTGCTCGTAGGTTTCAGTACCCAGCAGCGCTTTCGCCTGAGCGATCAGACCATCAATATGAGCTTCTTTATCACCGCCTTTCGGCTCATCAGCCGGCACGCCAGCAAACAGATCCGCCGCATCACGGATCAGGCTGTCAGCAAACTGATCCTGTACCTTTTTGGCGATATCCAGAATGTAGCTGCCTTTATAGCCGTTGCTTGGGAAATCAAAGGCAACACCGTTCGTTTCCAGATAGCGAAGCCATACGCTGGTCGCCAGAATATCCATCTGACGGCCGGCATCATTCACATAGTATTCACGGTGAACATCAAAACCGGCTGCGGCCAGAAAGTCAGATACGGTCGCACCGTAAGCTGCGCCACGGCCATGGCCTACGTGCAGAGGACCGGTCGGGTTAGCCGAAACAAATTCCACCTGAATCTTCTGGTTGCCACCGGCTTTGCTCAGGCCAAAGTTCTCTTTCTGAGACAGAACATCAGCTACAACAGCGGTAATCGTCGCGGCACTGGCGAAGAAGTTGATAAAACCGGGACCGGCAATATCAACCTGAGTCACATTACTGCTTTGCGGCAGCGCATCAACCAGCTTCTGAGCCAGTTCGCGTGGCGCACAACCCGCAGGCTTGGCCAGCATCAGCGCGATATTGGTCGCGAAGTCACCGTGCGCTTTATCTTTGGTGTTTTCCACCATGATTCGCGGTGACAGATCAGCAGGCAGAATCTCCTGCTGTTTCAGAGAGTCGATGGCGGCACCAATTAATTCAGCAATATGTTCTTTCATTTCAATCCGGATCTGCTAACCAAGAAATTTACTGTCCGAAGCCAATCAAGACTCCGACCTACTAATCATCAATAACCCGACATTATCATCTTTATTCCGGCGTCTGTTAACCACAAAACCGTGCTTTTAGGTAATAAATGCCTGCTATTTTTTTACAAAAGGCGTACGGGCGCTAAATCAGCTCCTGCGGATCAATATCCAGCGACCAGCGCACCTTGCGCTGCATCGGATGGCGATCAATAAGATCCAGCAAAGTAGCAACCCCCTGATGCAACGGAGCGCGCCGGTCGCAGATCAGCCAGATCTGCATATGGTAACGGCCAAAACGGCGCTCCATCGGGGAGGGTACGGGACCTGTAACCTCCAGCCCCTCTATCTGTGACGTCACAGGTTCAGCGGCCTGAACCACTTCCGTCAGGAAACTGGCCACCAGATGACTGTGATTGGCCTCGGCGCGAATAATCGCCATAAACGAATAGGGAGGCAGCAATGCCTCCTGACGCTCTGCCAACAAACAACGGGAGAACGCCCGGTAATCATGCTGCGCCAGCAACTTGAGCAAAGGATCATCCGGCCGGTGCGTCTGCACCACCACCTTGCCTTTGCGGCTTTCACGACCGGCACGCCCCGCGACCTGCGTCAGCAACTGCCCCATCCGCTCAAGGCCCCGGAAATCGGAACTGTAAAAGCCGCCATCGGCATCCAGCACCACCACCAGAGAAACCGCCGGAAAGTGGTGTCCTTTGGCTAACATCTGAGTGCCCACCAAAACGCAGGGCTCCTCCTGATTCACCTTAGCCAGCAGCTTTTCCATCATACCTTTCTTACTGACCGTATCCCGATCCACCCGAAATACCGGCCAGTCTTTAAAGGCATTTTCCAGCGTTTCTTCCATACGCTCGGTACCGGAACCCACCGGCTTCAACTCTGAGGCAAAACACTTGGGACACTGATGAGGAATGGCGGTGACGCTGTCGCAGTGATGGCAATGCAGACGCGGCGGTTCACGGTGCAGGGTCATACGGGCATCGCAGAAGGGGCAATCAGAGACCCAACCACAATCGTGACACATCAGCGCAGGGGCAAAACCACGGCGGTTAATAAAGGCCAATACCTGCCCGCCCTGCTGAAGATGAGTCCGCATCACCTGCAACAAACCACCATCGATGCCGTTGGTGAGCTTCTTATTCTGGATATCATGCAGGTAGATATCCGGCAGCTGCACACTGGCACCCGCCCGCTGAGTCAGTTTTAACCAGCGGTAGCGTTCTTCGATCGCATTGTGCAGGGTTTCAAGGGAGGGGGTCGCCGATCCGAGAACCACGGGACAACCCAGCATTTTACCGCGAACAATCGCCAGATCCCGGGCAGAGTAACGGATACCGTCGCCCTGTTTATAAGACGCATCATGCTCTTCATCGACGACGATCAGCCCAAGATCCTTAAAGGGCGTGACGGCTGCCGAGCGCGTCCCGATCAATACTCCTGCACGACCATCCCGCGCCAGCAACCAGGCATCCAGCCGCTCTTTATCATTCAGGCCGGAATGCAGGGTCATAACAGGTACGGAGAAGCGCTTTTTAAAACGGTTAACGGTTTGCGGTGCCAGGCCGATCTCAGGCACCAGTACCAGCACCTGTCGCCCCTGCTTTAATACTGCTTCTATTATCTGCAGATAAACTTCGGTCTTACCACTGCCGGTGATGCCCTCCAACAGAAACACATCCGGATCAGATAAACGCTCTGATACTGCATCAACCGCCGTTTTCTGGTCTTCATTCAGCTGCAAGGGAATTTCAGCCAACACCTGACGGGGTTCATCGGACCGCCCCTCAAGATGGCGGGACTGCTGATAACGCTCCGCCAGCCCCTTGTCTTCCAGCGCGGCCATCTGTGCCGAGGTGAATCCCAGTGAGCGCAACATGGTCGCGGCTACCGGCTGCTGATGCTTCTGCAACGCCCTGAGCAGTTCAGCCTGCTTAGGCGCGCGACTCATCTTCTCAGGCTCCAGAGATCGTCCGCTCTGGGTCGCCAGCCAATACGTCTCTTCCTGAATGTGTGCTGCGGCACCCTGTCTGAGCAGGGTCGGCAACATCATGCTGATCACTTCACCGATAGGACCATGACAATAGCGCGCCAGCCACTGCGCCAGGGCGCGCTGGTGATCATCCAGCAGGGAAGCATCATCAATCAGCTCTGCCAGTGGTTTCAGTTTATTCAGAGGCACATCCGGTGTGACCTGGCGCTCCATTACTACACCGACCAGGGTTTTGTTGCGATAAGGCACCCGGACCCGCGCACCTAACGGCAGGTAAGCATTCTGTAAGTTCGGCGGTAAAATATAATCAAAACAGCGCGTTAACGGCACGGGTAACGCGACACGAATGACAGGTAGCTCATCGTCAAATAATGAGGTCATGCTTACCTCTTGCCTCAGAAAAAATCTCTGCTATTATGCCTCACCTTCTTATAGGGCTCATCCTATTAGATGCCTGCATCTATTAAATGAAGCGCCTGCTAAGAATAACCGGTTATCTGTACAGACCCTGAACGGTGCCTGGCAAGACCAGGTGGCGGTTCAAACTTTTTGAGGTTTTCGAAATGAAACAAGGTATTCACCCAGAGTACAACGACGTAACTGCAACTTGCAGCTGCGGTCACACTTTCCAACTGCGTTCTACACTGGCTAAGCCACTGCACTTGGATGTTTGCTCTCAGTGCCACCCTTTCTACACCGGTAAGCAGAAGCAAGCTTCTACTGGCGGCCGTGTTGATCGCTTCAAGCAGCGTTTCGCAAGCCGTATCAAGAAGAGCTAAGTTCTTCTTTATCGGACAAAAAAGCAGCCCACGGGCTGCTTTTTTTATGCCTGTCATTCAGCCCGCCCTTTTTCCGCTACCGCCAACTACAAGCTTAAGCAGAAAATACTGACCGCTGATCCCCAAAAGCGACCATGACTCAGCAGTTCCTGTAGTCATATTTCTACGGAAGCAATTTTACCGGGGACAAATGCGTCAAAAATAGCCGCAATTCTACCTTGAAGATGGCAGCTAAAACCGACAGTAGTCAAATTACAACATTCTGATTTCGATAGTGTTTTTGCTCATAAAAGCGCAATTTTTTTGTAAAAAAAGTTCTTTGACTTTTGTTTAATATGCGCCTTGTTCGGCTGGTTTTTTTTCTATATGCTCTGGAAGTGCTAAACCCTAACAACCGGAACTTTTCTAATGTCAGAAGAAATGAAAAAAGCTGCGCTGGACTACCATGCCAACCCTACTCCAGGCAAATTAAGTGTAGAAATCAGCAAGCCTGCAGAAACCGCACGTCACCTCTCCCTGGCTTACAGCCCAGGTGTTGCAGAGCCTGTACGTGAGATCGCAAAAGATCCAGAAAACGCTTACCGCTACACCGGTAAAGGCAACCTGGTTGCTGTAATTTCTGATGGTTCTGCGATTCTGGGTCTGGGTAACCTGGGCCCTCTGGCCAGTAAGCCTGTAATGGAAGGTAAGAGCCTTCTGTTCAAACGTTTCGCAAACATCAACTCTGTTGATATCGAAGTTAATGCTGAGAGCCCACAGGCCTTCATCGACACGGTTGCCCGTATCGCTGACACCTGGGGTGGTATTAACCTGGAAGACATCAAAGCACCTGAGTGTTTTGAAATTGAACGCACTCTGATCGAGCTGTGTGATATCCCGGTATTCCACGATGACCAGCACGGTACTGCTATTGTAACGGCAGCCGGCATGCTGAACGCTCTGGAAATTCAGGGTAAGTCTATCGAAGAAGCCAAGATCGTATGTCTGGGTGCCGGTGCTGCCGCAGTAGCTTGTATGAAGCTGCTGGTTAGCTGCGGTGCTAAGATCGAAAACATCTACATGCTGGATCGCAAAGGTGTTATTCACACCGGTCGTGATGACCTGAACCAGTACAAAGCGATGTTTGCTAACGATACTGACAAGCGCACTCTGGACGATGCAATCGACGGTGCTGACGTATTTGTTGGTCTGTCTGGTCCAAACCTGCTGGCTGCTGAGCAACTGGCTAAAATGGCACCTAAGCCGATCGTATTCGCATGTTCTAACCCTGATCCGGAAATCAGCCCTGAGCTGGCTAACGCGACCCGTGACGATCTGATCATGGCGACCGGCCGTTCTGACTACCCGAACCAGGTAAACAACGTACTGGGCTTCCCATTCATCTTCCGTGGCGCTCTGGACGTGCGTGCCAGCCGCATCAACGAAGAGATGAAAGTTGCTGCCGCTCACGCTATTAAAGATCTGGCAAAAGAAGCAGTAACTGCAGAAGTTACTGAAGCTTATGACGGCATCAAGCTGGAGTTTGGTCCGGACTACATCATTCCTAAGCCAACAGACTCCCGTCTGCTGGGCGCGGTATCTGCTGCTGTTGCTAAAGCTGCGGTTGATTCCGGCGTTGCACGCCTGCCTTACCCAGAGCACTACCCTCTGTAAGACGGTACAGCACACAAAAAAGCACCTGATATTCAGGTGCTTTTAGCTTGAGAATGTCCTATCGACATTTGTTCCGGCACAAAAAAACGGCACCTCACAAGGGTGCCGTTTCTCGTTCCAGCATCATCACAACCCATTGATTTAAAAGAAGTTAAATGTTCAATGGCAATATTATTGGTACGAAAACAAGTACGAAAACAGGTACGAATGGCACCCGACAACTCAACAAGGTGCTACCATGCGGGGCTATCGAACCCAGATAGGATGTTTAAGGATGACTGTAAAATACCTCACAAGGAAAAAATCAGGACGCTATTACTACCGCAGAGAAGTACCCAGCGACCTAAAGCCTCTATACGGCAAGCGGGAGATAAAGCGAACCCTTAAAACCTGCAACGAAAGCGAAGCAATAAAAGAAGCCCAGCGCCTAACCAACAAATACGATGCAGAGTTTTTAACGCTAAGGGGAACAGGCGAGCGAGCTGAAGCGGTTAAGCTACTGGCAGAGCATGGAATTATTGACGCCAAAAAGGAAGAACAACCTCTTGATAGGGTCATTGACAACCCTGAAAGTAACGTTTATCACACGCCTATTGATAGCCTTATGGATGAGTTACGTGATGATCTTGAATACTATGAAACAGGTACTGACGGCTATGAGCGCCGTTTTGATACCCCCTTACCCTTTCAGCAAAGAGCGTTGGATATTTTAGACGGCACTGAAAACCCTGAATTATCAGAGGCCATAGAACTCTATACAACACGTAAAAATATCACAGGCAAAAAGCAGCTTAATAACATACAGCGCCATTTCAGATACTTCTTGAGCAACCTACCCCAGACCAGAGTCAGGAACATTAAGCGTAGAGATGTTCAGCGTATTATTGACCAGCTTGCTACACAATACAGCTACGATACCTACAAGAAAGCACTCGGGACTGTTAAACGAGGCTTAGACTGCTTACTGATTGAGTATGACATTAACATTCAAAACCCCTTTAATGACGCCACCCTGACACCTTCAAGCCATAATCCTGAGAAACGAGAAACCTTCTCAAGCACAGATATTGACCTTATCAAGGCGCAAGTCAAAGCCCAGCCCGACAACTTACAAGCTCAGATGGCAGGCTTGTTGGTTGAAACCGGCTGCCGTTGTTCTGAGGTTGCCGCTATAAAGCTGTCAGACCTTAACCTTACCGACCCTGAACAACCTTATATCTCCATAAAGACCAACGAAGCCAGAAAGCTAAAAACAAAGCAGTCAGAACGCGACATCCCCTTAACAGGTATTAGCCTTGAAACAGCTCAGCACATCCTATCAGAAGCCAAAGAACGGCAGGTATACGCCTTTGAACACTACATCAAAGATGACACTTACATGAACAACAACGGAACACAAGCCATGAACAAGTGGCTTAAGAGCCTAGGGCTTACAGGCACTTCTCATTCTTTTAGACACACGCTGAACGCACGTCTTACACAAGCTGGGATCACAGAAATAGAACGAGAGAACTTCTTTGGCTGGGCAATATACGGCAAGATGGCAGCACATTATGGTGTTATCGATACACGCAGAAGACTTAGAGAGATTATGAAAAAACTTGTTGATTATGAAGCCAAACAATAATGCCATAGGGGGGTAACTTTGTCAGATTCTACAGCGCCAGCTATACCCCCCAGTGCAGCCTGCTTAATACCCCTTACGTATAGCTTTACAATAGGAATGGATAACCAAACCTGATCGCTTTAATCCGTTTCCAGAACACGATTTTCACGCTTTCAGTAACTTACTGGATACCTCTTAATCGCAAGCAAAACCACCATGGCTAGCATAGGTAAAAATAAATTACAACAAGGTATTGACAAATAGTCATACTCATTCATTATATTGCCATCAAGCAACACCCATACATACCCACCCAGTCTTACGGCTCGGTGGGTTTTCTTATTCCTAAGCTTTTAATCACGCCCATTAACTCTACAGAACCGTTTCTGTTGGAGGGGCTTTCTATTGTCTAAACGAAGGAGTTCTACCTATGAAGACATTCAAGCAAAAAGTCGTACAAAGCCTGTTAGAAGACTACTCATACATAGACGAGTCAGGGGAGTTAGTCGCTGATCCCAAGTACGGTGCTAATCACAAAATTAGAATCGGGAGCACCGTTACCACCCTTCGCAGGTGGAGCTACTTTGCTCACTACGGAGAATTTCCTGAGCATCGACTACAGACATTCTCAAGAAATAAACAGTCACTTGAGCCAACATCGTTCTACTCACCGGCTGAGATTTAGGGCTATGAGAATCAGGATATACCACGACCAATTTATTAAAGAAGTTGAAGACTTGTGCAAGCAAAAAAAGCAGTCACCAACACAGCTAATTATCTCACTCATTCAGAAGGAGGCTTTAAAGAATGCCCAAGGAAAACAAGGATCTACAAGAAAAGGTTAAGAAGCTTAAAGGCGAAGGCTGGTTTATAAAATCAAGCAAAACCAAGTCATTCTTAATCCACCCAGAATCAGGAACTGAAACGTCTATAGAAGATATGTTCCCATCAAATGAAAGAAGCTATGCCTTTAGCTCTTTTGAGAAAATAACAAAGGATGTTTTCCTACCCAGCAGGCCAAGGCTAATACCCTGTGCAGATTTACAGGGTTTTTACGAATTAAACACATGGAAAAACTATATACCTAAAACAGATGAAAGGGAGCAAGGTATTGCCTGTTGGATTGAGTTTCTTGAGAGGCTATTTCCGATAGAAAATGAACGTAAATATGTAGTCCAGTTCCTAGCTCATTTGATGCAGAAACCTGAAGAAAGACCAAGCTTTGCAATCATGCTAACCAGTGATCAGGGCACAGGGAAAGGGGTCTTATTCAGCCATATACTTTACCCGTTACTTTCTAAGCAGGCGGTTCAGAATAGCGATTACAGCGCCTTTATGGGCAAGCACAGCAATAGTTTAGACGGAACCTTGCTCTGTATGCTGGATGACACTCAATCGAACCACCCTGTAATGATGACAAAGCTAAAAAGCAGAATTTCAGAGCCGTATGTTCATATCGAACGAAAATTTGAGAATGCTCGCACTATTCCTGTTTTCACAAGAATCATATTGGCAAGCAATAAGATAACACCTATCCAACTATCAGAAAATGACACAAGGAGATGGTATGTCCCCAGCTACATAAGGCACAAAATAGACAAACCTGAAACGCAAGCATTCATTGCCAATATGCTTGAAAAAATATCACTGGATAGCATCTACAACTGGTTAATGAATCAATCATTGGATGGTTTCAACCATAAGAACCCACCTGAAACTGAAACATTATTAGCAATGGTAGAGAGATCAAAACCAGAGCTTGAGTGTGAAATAGATGACTTCATTCAAACCAGAAAGGTATTTCAATGGAGCTGCTTAAAACTGTTCCTTAATGAAAACTTTTACGACAAGGATATTAAAGATTATTTATCTGAAAAAGGGTATCAGAGTAAGAGACTTAATTTTAAGTCCACCAAGATAACTTACTGGTATCACAACGAAACACCTTTCACAGAAGTCAAAGAGATAGCTAAAACGTATACACCCTATCCCTTTGATGGTGCGCTTGCCTAAAAGCGGACACCCACTGACAGCCATTGTACAGGCACTCTTAAATGAGCCTGTCCGGCTACAACCCTTGATACATCTATCTCTCAACGGAGTGGACACCCATGACAACCAGTTTTGTCATTTCTTTTAATATATTTATAAGAGGTTTTTATCATGCAGAATCATACAGGAGTATACGATAGCGTAGAAGAGAGCAAATTCCATAGCCGTAACGTATGGCTAAAACCGGCTCAAAATACATACTATCCTGAGACCTTTAGGGACTCTGACGGGATCACTTTCAAAGCGAAACCTGACTTCATTTTTCAAGATCAGATTTATGTAGAATACAAGTCACGCCAGCTTAACTACAAACCAACCAAATCAAAGGCTGAAGAGGACTATAAAGGTCAGCTTTACCGAATGAATAAATGGAATAAGAATGATATCCAGCTAAAGCACCAGTGGCATCATTCAGTCTACAAGCAAGGTATTGTTGCCAGAAAATACTCTGATCGCTTCCTGTTAGTCTTCAAAGACAAGACTGAGCTAAAACCACAAGCGCGCAACAAGCTAATTGAACAGCAAGTGCCGTGGTGTTATGAATCAGAAATGACTGATCGGTTATTACAAATGATTGGTTCTAATACACTCCATTAAGTCTTACAGAAGCCCTCTAAATCCCTCTTAGAGGGCTTTTTAGTATCTACCCTATGGCAGAGTATAGAGTTTGCCTACTAATACCATATTCCAGCGCCAGCGCCTTTTTAGGAGCACCTAAAGCAATCTTCTCTTTAATCTCTTCAACCTGTTCAGGTGTCAGTTTGCGTTTAGCTCCTATCTGCTTACCTTTTGCCTTAGCAATTTGCATCCCTTCACGCTGGCGCTCTTTTATCAACGCTCTTTCAAACTCTGCAAAGGCTCCCATCATCTGAAGCTGTAAAGTCTGAAAGGGGTTATTCTCTTCACCTGTAAAAGTCAGCTTCTCTTTATGAAACTGGATAGCAACACCTCTCAGGTTCAGGTCATTCACTATATTAAGCAGGTCGCTCATATTACGGGCAAGTCTATCAATAGAGTGAACGTGTAACGTATCCCCTTTTCTCAGATGCTTCAGACAAGCCGTTAAGCCCTTTCTCTCTACATCCTTACCTGAAGCCTTATCCTCAAACACTTCATCCAGATCAACACCTACAAGCTGGCGCTCTAAGTTTTGATCTACTGAACTTACCCGAACATATCCAACATTCTGACCTGACATAGCTAAACCCTCTTTAAGCGTAAAAAAGAGTTTAAGACCTAAATAGACAAGTGTCAAATTTCAAAACAATCACTCAATTGGACACACAAGAATCAGTCTTTCAGATCACGGCGTGAAGTGTCTAAAAGGTATACTTTCTTTGACACATGGGAACGGTCACACTTTATAGAGTTCCTATAAAATCCCAGCAGCCTATGACTTAGTCAGAACGATTCTCTGATCCGGTTTACTACAGGTAACAAGAATAGCCCCATCATTTGCTTGAATCCTCAAGATGCGGCCTACATCACCCAAACTCATTTCCCTAGCAAGAGGATACTTCCCTTTGACAACCTCCAGTTGAGTCAGACAGGTATTGTAGGGTAAATGCTCAGAAACCGAGGTGGTAGAAGCCCCTGTAGCCTCTAGCCTACTTACAAGCCTTGAAAATGAGAAACCATTCGAGCCTGAATAGGTAGGGGAAACAGAGTCTGAACTACCATCCTTGATAATTGAAACCATTAAAAGCAGCGTTGCAACAAACACCCCTAACCCGATTCCCGCTATTGCCAAAGGTGACGTTCCTGACTTCTCACTCACCTCAGTAGGAGCAGCGTTTCGAAGAATAACCTCGCCACACTTAGGGCAGGAACTCGCATTAACACTGACAACACCGCCACAAGTAGGGCAGCTAATAAGGCGACCTTCTTGAATAGCGATTTCTTCTTGGGTCATTCCTTTTTTGGCTTCAGCGTCCCTGTTAGCCCTAGCTTCAGACTCTGCATCCCTTTTAGCCTGAACAACAGACTCAGGCACAGCCTGACGCACTAGAGAACACCCTAAACGCTCTCCCTTAATCTCTGCATCAAACTGCCTACCATTACGGTAAAACGATACGGTAAAGCCTCCACCCTTTTGAGATATTCCAGCTACTAGATCATCAATAGAGTCAAACTCTTCACCATTAACCGCTAGGAGAATATCACCAAGCTGAAGTCCCGCTTCCTTGGCTGGTGAACTGTCTGTAAAACCTTCAATCTGAAACGCACTCATAGATTCATCCTTAAAACATTTCTATACGCCATACCAGCCTTCGTAATAAATGCCCTTACTGCCACTGATAACCCGCTTACACCCGAAGTGCTTACCATTTGAGAGAAAACCTGAAACTATTTCTGGCTTATCAGTAATAATTTGGAGTTTCATACCAGTGTTTCTTTCAATACCTGACAGACAGGAACTCAAACTTCTAAACTCTGCGTTCATCACTTGATTACTTTGCTCATTTGATGAATTTTTATCTTGCCCGCCAGTTAGGATTGCGAACATTAAAATCACCAAACTTGATATACCAAGCAAGCCTACAAACACATTACCTGCCTTTGAAAGTTCGCTTTCCTTTGAAGATAAAGCCTGAACCGAACCAACATTAACGGCTTTGATAAAATCAACTTCCCCGCAGCTAGGGCAAAACTTAGCATTGGTACTAACACTCGCCCCACAGGTGCTGCACTTCACCAATCTAACGCTTACAGAGTCGGATTCTTGCGAGATCTCCTCAGGTGATCCCTTAGATTTCAGAGCAATCAACTCCAGAACAGCATCCCTTTTAGCCTGAACAACAGACTCAGGCACAGCCTGACGCACTAGAGAGCATCCCAGAACATGACCTCTTAGCTCAGCGTTAAACTGCCTGCCATTACGGTAAACCAAAACAGAGAAGGAATTTGAGGATTCAGGAATCGCAGAATTAAGATCATCAATAGAATCAAACTGTTGACCATCAATCTCTAACAGAATATCACCAAGTTGAAGCCCCGCCTCCATGGCTGGCGAATTAGCAGCAAACCCCTCGATCTGAAACGCACTCATTGATTCATCCTTAAACATCAAAGCTAACTAATATGCTAAACGGGAAATGTTATCACGGAAGGAATGCGGAGTAAGGTAGGGGAAACCCTAATAGAGATAACCCATCTACCTTAATGCATGAACATATAAGGGTACGAACAGAATCAATTTTTGGTACGATAAAGACACGACATGAATTTGATTTTTGTTTTATTTCATATGGTTAGGAAACACATAAAATCAAAGCCATTACTCACAAGGGTGCCGTTTTTCGTTTCCGGATCAGAATCAGAAGAGCGATTCCGGTGCCGGTGCATCCTCTACCGGTGCCAGCTCAGTACCATCACTTCCTTCCAGAATCTCAGTCGGTGATGTTGGCGCGACAACAACCTCTTCTTTAGGGGCATTCTCAACACGGAATACCTCGAAGATCGCATCAGCCTGACCCGGACGGGCACGCTTACCGGTTTCACGGTCAATACGCACCGTTACCAGCCCCGGTGGCTGAGCCATGCTGCGCTCAGGCTTACCGGCCAGGAAGTCTTCCATAAAGTCGACCCAGATCGGCAGGGCCGCTTTACTGCCGTACTCACCAATGGTGGCCGGCTGGTCAAAACCAACCCAGGCCGCAGCTACCACATCCTGATTGAAACCGGCGAACCAGGCATCTTTCTGGTCGTTAGTGGTACCGGTTTTACCGGCGATATCAGAACGCCCCAGAGAGCGCGCCGCTTTACCTGTACCCTGACGGATTACATCTTTCAGCATGGTATGCATGATGTAGATACTGCGTTCATCGGCGATACGGGGTGCTATAGGGTATTCGCGCTCATCAACCACAACCGTTTCAACAGCCTCATCGCATTCACGACAAACCCTCAGCGGCTGCGCCTGATACAAAAGCTCGCCATCGCTGTTCTCAATACGGTCGATAAAGTAAGGGTTCACCTTATGACCGCCATTAGCCATCACGGCATACACCATCGCCATCTCATAAGGCGATAAGGTGGCACTACCCAGCGCCAGAGAGAGATCCCGCGGCAGCTGATCCGCATTCAGACCAAAGCGCGTGGCAAACCGGATCGCATTACTGATACCGATAGAGCGCAGAATACGGATAGACACCAGATTTCGGGACTTGTACAGCGCGTGACGTAAACGGGTCGGACCATAGAACTTGCCGCTGGAGTTACTCGGACGCCAGGTCGACTCCAGCTCCTTATCATTAAACACAACAGGCGCATCATTGATGATCGTCGCCGGTGTCATGCCATTTTCAAGCGCTGCGGTGTAAACAATCGGCTTAAAGATAGAGCCTGCCTGACGCGCCCCCTGATAAGCCCGGTTGTACTTGTTCTGATAGAAGTTGAAACCACCCACCAGAGCCAGCAGGCCACCATCCTCCGGTGACAGGGATACAAAAGCCCCCTGAATATTCGGAATCTGAGACAACTGCCAGTATTGCTGTGGTTCAACAGGAAGTTCCTGAGCTGCCGGATCAACCGCCTCACCGGCTACGTCAACCTCAGGCTTTTCGGTTTCCGGTGGTGCTTCGCCCGGTTCGATATAGATCAGGTCGCCCCTTTTCAGAATATCGGAGGTCGCTCTCAGTGTCGGGCCTTTCCAGAACGGGTTGTGGTAAGGCTTCGCCCAGGTAAGGTTATCCCAGGGGATCTCAATATAAGCGCCATCTTCAGTCACCACCTGCAAAAACTGCTCTTCTGCCGTCGAGACGATCACCGGCTTCAGATCACCGTAGGTGGCGGTTCTGCGCAGGACTTTTTGCCAGTTACTGGTATCTTCACTGATAACAGGCTCACCGGTTTCGGCATCAATTTCCGGCTCAATACCCAGATCCAGCTCCCCTTCACGGGAGAACTCATCGCTCTCTTCGGTTTCCAGAGCCGCAGGGATATCGCTGCGCACAACACCGCGCCAGCCATGACGCTTATCGTAGTTCAGCAAACCCTGAACCAGCGCCTCATTGGCAGCCGTCTGAGCTTTGGAATCCAGCGTGGTATAGACCTTGTAACCGGCGGTGTAGATATCATCCCCCAGCTTATCGGCCACTTCAGCACGCACCATTTCAGCGACATAAGGCGCTTCCACTTCCGGTTTAAGGCCGTGGTATCGGGCGGTAATCGGCTCACGTACTGCGGTTTCATAAGTATCTTCATCAATCATGCCCAGGGTGTGCATACGATGCACAATCCAGTTACGACGAAGCAGCGCGCGGCGCGGGTTGATAATCGGGTTATAACGGGAAGGGGCTTTCGGTAAACCGGCAATCATCGCCAGCTGAGCCAGACTCAGCTCGTGCAGCTCTTTGCCATAGTAGACCTCAGCAGCGGCATCGATACCGTAGGCACGATTACCGAGATAGATCTTGTTGACGTACAGCTCCATGATCTCTTCTTTAGAGAGAATCTTCTCCACCTGCAGCGAGATCATGATCTCTTTAAATTTACGGGAAAAGGTCTGATCCAGCGTCAGCAGATAGTTACGGGCCACCTGCATGGTGATGGTACTACCACCGGACTGAATACTGCCGGACTGCGCCAGCTGAACGAAGGCACGCCCCAGACCTTTGATATCGATCCCGGAATGGCTGTAGAAGCTGGTATCTTCCGCCGCCAGAATGGCCTGAATAAAGTGTCGTGGAATCTGCTCATACTGCACCGGTGTACGGCGCTTCTCACCAAACTCTGCCACCAGTTTTTCATCACGGGTGTAGATACGCAGAGGGGTCTGCAGCTGAATATTTCTGAGCTGCTCAATATCCGGCAATTGAGGGCCCAGATAAAGCACCACGCTGAATGCAACTGCTGTACCGAAGGCGATTCCGCCAAACAGTAGATAGATCAACCACTTAAAAAACACTTTTGTTGCATTCATGGGTAAGCTGTTTCCCTCTTCAAGGTGTTACTTATCAACCAAACTGCACTTTTCACAGCAAAGCTGCCATTATAGGCTGGTAAAGTCACAGGATTCCAATTGCACTGCAGGAATAAAAACGATTTAATCACTACAATTACAATCAGTTACACTCTTGGCTTTACAGGTTTCATCGCCAAAAATTTTTAACCCCAAACGAGACTGCTAAAGTCACAAGGACAGGCCTTTGTTCAGTTTCTTACGCGGCAAAAAACAAAATATGCTGGGGCTGGATATCAGCAGCTCCTCCGTCAAACTGCTGGAACTCAGCAGTCGCAACGGTAAAGTGCAGATCGAAAGCTATGGAGTAGCTGCCCTGCCTCACCTCGCCGTTGTCGAACGCAAAATTCAGGAACCGGAGCAGGTCGGTGAAGCGATCCGTCTGGTGATTGAGCGCGCCCGTCCCAGTACCCGCCATACCGTCGCCGCCGTTTCCGGCGCATCCGTCATCACCCGTACCATTCAGATGGATGCATCCCTGTCGAATTCAGAGCTGGAAAGTCAGATCCTGATTGAAGCCGATCAGTTCATTCCATTTCCTATAAACGAAGTCGCACTGGACTTTGAAGTGATCGGCCCGACCAAAGGACGTCCGAGCAAACAGGATGTGCTTCTGGTTGCCTGTCGCCTTGAAACCGTCGATTACCTGCAGGACGCCCTGAAATACGGAGGCCTGATTCCCAAGGTGGTCGATGTCGAAAACTATGCCATCGAACGGGCCGTCTCCCTGCTTCTGCCCCGACTAAAAGTAGAAAACCCTGAACCTTTAATCGCGGTAGTCGATATCGGCGCAACCATGACAAACTTAAGCGTGTTGCGTCACGAAGAGATTATCTACAGCCGGGATCAGGTCTTTGGTGGGAAACAGCTCACCGATGAGATCATGCGCCGCTTTAAGATGAGCAATGGCGAGGCGGGATACGCCAAGAAAAAAGGCGGCCTGCCAGCAGAATACAAACGCGACGTTCTTTACCCCTTTCTGCAAACTGCCGTCCAGCAGATCAGCCGGGCTCTGCAACTGTTCTACTCTTCCAGCGCCTACAATCGCATCGATTATATTTTGCTGGCAGGCGGCAGTTCCGCTACCGAGGGACTGGCCGGTATGGTTGAGGAAACACTGGGCACCCCGGCAAGCGTGGCCAACCCCTTTATACTGACATCCAGCAACAGCCGTATTGATCAGGAAGCCCTCAACAACGATGCCCCGGCATTGATGGTTGCTTTTGGCCTGGCGATGAGGAATCTGGAAAATGCCACAGATTAACCTGCTCCCCTGGCGGGAAGAACTGCGCCAGCGGCGACAAAAGAGCTTTATTCAGCAAACCCTGCTGATCGGTCTGGTGACACTGCTGGTTTTAGTCGCTGCCGGTCAGTTTATTGATGCAACGATTGATGCCCAGAAACAACGTAACGAGCTTATTCAGGCCCAGATCAACAGCGTTAATATTGAGATTCAGGAAGTCCGCGCTCTGCGGAAGAAACGTGATCAGCTCTTAAACTGGATTGAAATCGTTCAGGGGCTGCAGCAAAACCGCAACGATATCATCCATACGCTCAACAGCATCGCACACGCAACCAGTGACCAGCTTTACCTGACCCGCTTAAAGCAGGATGGCAGCACGCTGACGATTGAGGGTGAAGCCGACGGCAACCGACAGATTTCTCACCTGATGCGAAAGCTGGCACAGGCGAAAACCCTTGAGAATCCGACCCTCACGGATGTCAGCGCCAGCACTAAAAACGCAGGTTTCAATCACTTCACCCTCAAGGTCGAGCAGCATATCCCCGCCCGTTTAACCCAGCAGGAGGCGAAATAGATGTCTAAACCAGCCTCTGATTCACGCTTTAATCTGCAGGAGCTACTGGAAAAACTATCGCAGATCGACCTGAATGAGATCGATTTTAAAAATGCCGGCTCCTGGCCAAAGGCCGGTAAGATAACGACCTGGATTATCGCTGTGATCCTCACCGCGATTATTGGCTATCTGCTTTATATCGCTCCCAAGCTCGATCGGCTTGAAGCCAGCCAAACCCGCGAAGAACAACTCCTGCAGGAATTTGAAATCAAGGCCTTTCAGGGGGCAAACCTGCCTGCTTATAAACAGCAGATGCAGGATATTCAGCAGAAGATCACAACGATCTCTGCTCAGCTGCCCACCCGAAAAGCGATCCCTGAACTAATTGAACAGATTGGCGAGCAGGCACAGAAGTATCGGGTTGATATTCGGGGCCTGAAACTGCAGCCGGAACAGACGGAAAAGGCCTACAACGCCCAGCCCATTACCCTGACGGTGAACGGAACCTACCATAATCTGTCACTGTTTCTGGCAGGCATGACCCAGCTGGAGCGCATCGTCACCCTCCATGATTTCACGCTGGAACCTAACGGCAAGCAACTTCAGCTGGTTATTGAAGCCGTGGCGTACCACAACACCCCACAGCAGGATGATCAGGAGGGCGCGAATGAATAAATCCGTCACCGCCATCCTTCTGATTCTTAGCCTGGGTAGTGCGCTGCTACTGACAGGGTGCAACGATCAGGAATCTGAGGCCAAACTGCTTCAGTCGCTATCGGACATTCGCAACCGCCCCTCAGGCCGCATCGAACCTCTGCCGGAACGACCGGACTTTGAAGCCGTACGCTACACCGGCAGCGATCAGCGCAGCCCGTTCCGGCTTCATGAGCAGGAATCAGCCGCCGCTCAACGCTTTGACTCAGACCAGTTCCAGCCAGATATGAGCCGCACCAAAAGCGCACTGGAAAAACAACCGCTGGACTCTCTGACGCTGGTCGGCACCCTGCAGTTTGCCGGTGATTCATCACCTTCCGCGCTGATTGATGATGGCAAAGGTCAGATACATAAAGTCACAACAGGCCAATATTTAGGACAAGATTTTGGTAGAGTGGCCGAAATATCAGAAGATACCGTTTTTATTGAAGAAACAGTTCAGGATGAACAGGGCGGCTGGATCAAGCGCCCCAGACAGTTAAAATTGGCGAAAAATTCAGATGAATAACAGGTTTCAGGTTTCACCCTTCTCCTTACCACGCATATCGGGCCATCATCTATGTGCTCTTCTAGCCTGCTTGTGCCTGTTTTTTAGCGTAAGCAGCACGGCGTATGCTGCCGCCTCGGCTCTGAAAACCCTGGATCTGCGAACAACTGAGAACCGTCAGGCCAAACTGACTCTGCAACTGGATAAACCCGCAGCCCGCGTGCAGAGCTATCAGATCGAAAACCCCGCCCGTATCATTATCGACCTGTACAACACCGAAAACCATCTGTCGCAGAAAAGCTTCCAGTACAACCAGTCTCAGGTACAGAGCATTACCGGCGTTCAGGCGGGTAACCGCACCCGTCTGGTGGTTAAGCTGGATCAGCCTTCCTCATTTCAGACCGTCAGTAACGGGTCAGAGGTCAGTGTCACCATCGGGCAGCTGGCTCCGGCGACAGTGGCCGGCAGAAAACCTGCACTTAGTTCACCGGCAAATCCGTCCGGCAATCAGCTGCCCCGCATCCGCGATATCGACTTTCGCCGTGGCGCTGACAATGAAAGTCTCTTTATTCTTGAGCTGGAACGCGCAGACATCGACTTCCAGCTGAGTGAAACCGACAGTAAAAACCTGCGTCTGGATCTGAAACAGGCCAACCTGCCGAAAGCGCTGCGCCGCCAACTGGATGTCGCCGACTTTGCCACACCAATGCAAAGCATCAGCGCACGACAACAATCCGACAATGTGCGTTTTGATTTCCGCTTAGCCGGGGACTTCAGCTACATGGCTTATCAGACCGGCCGTACTCTGACGGTAGAAGCCAAGCCACTAACACCTGCTGAGAAAGAAGCGCAGCTTAAGAAACGTTTTCCCTATACCGGTCAGAAACTATCCCTGAATTTCCAGAATATCGATATTCGTCAGGTGCTGCAGATTATCGCGGAAGCGACCGACCTCAACCTGGTCACCAGCGACAGCGTGCAGGGTTCTGTCACCCTGCGCCTTGAACAGGTGCCATGGGATCAGGCGCTGGAGCTGGTTATGGAGAGCAAGGGACTCGCCAGCCGCAAGTCCGGTAATGTTCTGATGGTTGCGCCAGCGGACGAACTGGCCGAACGCGAGCGTAAAGAACTCGTATCCCGTCAGGAAAACCGGGATCTGGCCAACCTGACATCCGAATTTATCCAGATCAAGTACGCCAAATCGTCTGACATCGCACTCATTCTCAACGGCAGCGATGGCAACCCCGGACTCCTCTCCAAACGCGGACGGGCACTGGTGGATGAACGCACCAATACTATCCTGCTGCAGGATGTGCCCAGCTCGATTGAAGCGATCAAAGAAGTGGTCAGAAAACTGGATATTCCGGTACAGCAGGTTCTGATTGAAGCCCGTATCGTCATCGCCCGTAGCAACCTGAGCAGCGACCTCGGTGTCCGCTGGACCGGCGGCAGCGATGCAGGCATCAGCAGTGGTACCGCCAATGTCGGTGAGAGCGGTCTGGCAGTAGACCTGGCCTCCGGTGGTTCTTATACCAGTATCAATCCGGGTACCGGCAGTTTTGCGCTGGGTTATGCCGATTCCAGCATTCTGGTGGATATGGAGCTGGCGGCGCTGGCCAGTGAAGGTAAAGGCGAGATTATCTCTCAGCCCAAAGTGATCACGGCCAATAAGCGCAAAGCCCTGATCAAATCCGGTAAGCAGATCCCGTATCGGGAGGAATCCTCCTCCGGCGGTACCAAGATCGCCTTTAAAGATGCCGTGCTGGCCCTTGAAGTGACACCCCAGATCACTCCGGATGAACATATCATCATGGATCTTAAGATCACTCAGGACGCTCTGGGCAATCAGGAGTATGATGGCGCACCGGCAATCGACACCAATGCCATTGAGACCCAGGTACTGGTGAACGACGGCGAAACCATTGTCTTAGGTGGCATTTACACCTCTGAGAGCTTCGATCAGAATTTCAAAGTACCCCTGCTTGGCGATATTCCGCTGCTGGGGGCGCTATTCCGACGTTCCGAAAAGTCTCAGGAAAAAGTAGAATTACTGGTATTTATTACGCCCAGGTTGATTGAAGACAGCGTCAGCCTGAACTGACCCGATTCATTCAGCAATTAATGCGATGCACTATAACCATAATATTGTTCTCGTCGGCCCTATGGGCGCTGGCAAAAGTACGATTGGCCGCCTTCTGGCAACAGAGCTGGGGCTGCCTTTTTTCGACTCAGACCGTGAGATTGAAGCTCGCAGTGGCGCCAACATCCCATGGATCTTCGATGTCGAGGGTGAAGACGGCTTCCGCCGCCGTGAAACCCAAACCATTATTGAATTGCTGCAGGAAGAAGGCCCGATTGTGCTGGCAACAGGTGGTGGCGCCATCATGCGCCCGGAAAACCGCCAGTCCATCAGTCAAAGCAGCACGGTCATTTATCTGCACACCACCATAGAACAGCAACTGCAGCGCACGGCAAAAGATAAAAACCGCCCTCTGCTGCAAAACGACAACCCTAAAGCCGTACTGGAAAATCTGTTTGCGATTCGCGACCCCCTATATCGCGAAACCGCTGATCTGATCGTAAAAACCGATCGCCAGTCACCGAAAAGCGTCGTTCGTCTGATCTCTAAAAAACTAAAAAATTTGTGAGCTAACCAACCATGCAAACCCTGAATGTTGATCTTGGTGCGCGCAGCTATCCGATTCACATCGGCAGCGGCCTGATTTCAGATGCCTCTCTGATTACCCCTCATATCAGGGGACGTCAGGTGATGATTGTGAGTAACACCACTGTCGCTCCGCTTTATCTGGAACAACTGAAAGCAACCCTTGCTGATCAGTATCAGGTTGCCGAGGTCATTCTGCCTGACGGGGAAGCCTATAAGACTCTGGACAGCGTTAACCTGATCTTTGACGCCCTGCTGGAAAACCGCTTTAACCGCACCTGCACCCTGATCGCATTGGGCGGTGGCGTCATCGGCGATATGACCGGCTTTGCCGCAGCAAGCTATCAGCGCGGCGTGAACTTTATCCAGATCCCGACCACCCTGCTGTCTCAGGTGGATTCCTCTGTGGGTGGCAAAACCGGCGTGAACCACCCGCTGGGTAAAAATATGATCGGTGCCTTCTGGCAGCCACAGCTGGTTCTTGCGGATACCGACACTCTGCAGACCTTGCCAGAGCGTGAACTGGCCGCCGGGATTGCCGAAGTGATCAAATACGGTCTGATTCGCGATCCTGAATTTTTCAGCTGGCTGGAAAACAATGTCGCACCGCTGAAAACCAAAGACACTGCCGCTTTATCAGAAGCGATCCACCGCTCCTGTCAGAATAAAGCCGACGTTGTTGCTCTGGATGAGCTGGAAGGTGGCGTACGCGCAACACTGAACCTTGGCCACACCTTCGGTCACGCCATCGAAACAGAGCAGGGCTATGGTCAATGGCTGCACGGCGAAGCTGTTGCTACCGGTATGCTGATGGCCGCAGACCTGTCTCAGCGCGAAGGCTGGCTGACAGCTGACGACTGCACACGAATAAAAAATCTTCTGGCAGCCTTTGATCTGCCTGTTGTTCCGCCAGAAGATATGAGCGCCGATACCTTTATTGGCCACATGTTGGTCGACAAGAAAGTTCTCGATGGCAATCTGAGACTGGTACTGATGGAGTCTCTGGGTCAGGCTGTTGTCACCGATCACTTCTCTGAAGCAAATTTGCAACAAACACTCACTGCGGGGAAAAAACTCGGGGATTTTTAATATTTTAGGCTTCCCGTTGCATTTATTACCGCCTATCATCAAGGGTTCGGGGTTGTTCCGATAAGTGCTTTTTGATGCTTATTAGCCGAACCTTTGCATGAAAAAAGTGGGATTAAAAACCTATGTTTGGAAAAAACAGTAACGATAAGGATTCCGGTATGTCTGGGGATAATTTCTCCTTCACAAATATCACCCCTTCACTCACCGATGGCGTGGTTGAAGAATCGCTGTTTTTTCCATCCCAGCAACACACACAGGTTATTGAGCTGATCGGGCACCTGAGCCGATACAGCAGCCTGCTGCTTACCATTACCGGCCCACAGGGCTCGGGCAAAAGCCTGATCAAGCGCAAAGTGCTTGAAGGTATGGACTCCGGCGTTCAGATCTGCGACTTCGATTATCAGCAGGTCTCCCAGCCCCAGGCATTCATGCAGGGACTGAATCAAAGCCTCCAGCTTGGCCTGGACGGCAACAGCGACCTGAACCAGTATCTTTCCCGTCTTAAGCAGCATTTCAGTCTTCTGCATAGAGAAGGCAACAGCTGCCTGATTGCCGTCGATGATGCACACCTGCTCAGCCCGGAAACACTCGAGTTGATGGTGATCCTGCTCTCTGATGACGACGATCAGAAGCGTCCTCATATCCTTCTGCTGGGCGAAGAACCTCTGATCGATACACTGCAGGGCTCCCGCCTTAAAGAGCGCTTTAACGCCATCGGTCACCATCTGGCTCTTCAGCCTCTCAGCAACGAAGAAGCCTGGGGTTACCTTGAATACCGCATGAGTGCTGCCGGTCTGACAACTCAGATCAGCGAACCGATGAAAGCCGATATTGTCCGTGCCGCAGGCGGCGTTCCGGGTCAAATTAACAACATGGCCAATCTGGCACTCAGCGATCCTGACAGCCTGAAAAAAGTGGCCAGCATTGCCCCCAAAGCAAAGAGCCAGCCCAAAGCAGACAAAAAGCCTGCTCCCGTTAAAGCACCCAAAGCGGAACCGAGCAGTAAGCCAGCTGCCAAGCGGGCATCGGTTCCTGTCTGGCATGTTGCCGCATTAGCTGTTGTAGCCAGCCTTCTGGGTGCTGCCTATCTGTATCAGGATGAACTGATGGGGCTTGAAAAAGAACCCGTTGTTGCTGAAAACACACCGCTGACCGACCTGAACCGTCTGTCACGTCCGGTTGAAGAAACACTGGCTGAAGTAGAAGAAGCGGCAGCCAAGGTGGAGCAGGAAGAAGCCGTTACCATCATCAAGCCGGTATACCCTGACGAAGAAACCACCACAGAAGAACAAAGCAAACGCGAAGCCGATGCGGCACTTCTGGGTATGGATACAACAACCGCTCCTGCGGCTGAAACAACCAGTCCTGAACCTGCCAAACAGGAAACAACTCAGCAAACGGCAACTGTTGAGCCAAAACCTGAGCCGGTCAAAGAGCCGGAACCTGTTGTTAAAGCACCCGAGCCTGAAAAAACACCTGTTGCTGAGCCGGTTGAAAGCAAAACTGTCAGCCCCTACAAGCAGGAAAAAGAGTTGCTGGCTCTTAAAAAGACTCAGTACACCCTGCAATTACTGGGTAGTCACATTGAAGCCAACGCGATTCGTTTTATTGATGGCCTGAAAAACAAAACCAATGTGCGCTACTTTGAAACCATCTATCAGGGTAAGCCCTGGTACGTGGTTATCTACGGTCAGTATGACAATCGTGATGCCGCAATCGCCAGCATTCCAAAGCTGCCAAAAGAGCTGCAGGATCGTAAGCCCTGGGCTCGCAGTATTGCCAGCGTTCAGTCCGATATCCAAAAGAAATAAGCCCTGAAAAGCCGCTTTTTTTGATCTGACGACCCCGCCCGGAAAAATCACCGGGCGGCGTCATTTACAGACATTAACACTTCATTTTTTCGACGTTAGCAGCATTTTACCCTCTATATTTCCGCAGTTAGCCGCTTTATCCCCGCCTAAAATCAAACTTACATTTGAGATTCCGCCTTCATCTGTGTAGAATCTCTCTCCCTTTGCCTCGAAGAAACCGGTCTAACGGAAGACGCATATCGATTAATAATTAAAGACAAAACAAGAAGTTTCCGGGGCAGACAACAACGATTTTTTTGTACTAGCGAGAGTTAGCTTTATGAGAACTGGTCTGTATCACCCTGACGAATTTAGGGATAACTGTGGTTTCGGCTTGATCGCTCACATGAATGGCGATGCCAGCCATGATCTGTTACAGACAGCGATCGAAGCACTAACCTGTATGACGCACCGTGGCGGTATTGCTGCTGATGGTAAAACAGGTGATGGCTGTGGTTTGCTGCTGAAAAAACCCGACTCCTTCCTACGCACCATTGCAAAAGAACAGTTTAACGCTGAGCTTTCCCAGCACTTCGGTGTCGGCATGGTATTCCTGTCACAGGATCAGGCTAAGGCTGAAAACGCCCGTTCTGTTCTAACTAACGAAATTACAGCCCAGGGTCTGAGCGTCGTCGGCTGGCGTCAGGTTCCTATCGATACTTCTGTTTGTGGTCCTATGGCACTTGATTGCCTGCCACAGTTTGAACAGGTCTTCGTTGACGCTCCCGAAATGAACCCGCAACAGCTGGCTGTTAAGCTGTTTATGGCGCGTCGCAAAGCCGAGATGGCTCTGCAGGATGACAGCGAATTTTACGTTGCCAGTCTCTCGTCTCAGGTGATCTCCTATAAAGGTCTGGTGATGCCAGCGGATCTGCCTAAGTTCTATAAAGATCTTGGCGATGAGCGTCTTGAAACGGCGATCTGCGTATTCCACCAGCGTTTCTCTACCAATACCGCGCCTAAATGGCCTCTGGCTCAACCGTTCCGCTATCTGGCGCACAACGGTGAGATCAACACCATTGAAGCTAACCGCAGCTGGGCAAATGCCCGTAAGAGCAACTTCAACAACGATATTCTGAATCTTGATGAACTGGATCAGGTGGTGAACACCACAGGTTCTGACTCATCCAGTATGGATAACATGCTTGAAGTACTGCTGACCGGCGGTATGGATCTGTTTAAAGCCGTACGTCTGATGATTCCGCCTGCGTGGCAGAACAACGACACCATGGATGCGGATCTGCGCGCCTTCTACGAATACAGCTCTATGCACATGGAGCCTTGGGATGGTCCTGCCGGTCTGGTACTGACCGATGGTCGTCATGCGGTTTGTATGCTGGACCGTAACGGTCTGCGTCCTGCGCGTTGGGTGATCACTAAGAACGGCTATATCACGCTGGCTTCTGAGATCGGTGTTTACGATTACCAGCCGGAAGATGTAGTTGCTAAAGGCCGTGTTGCTCCGGGTCACATGCTGGTGGTGGATACCGAAACCGGCGAAGTGATGCACCGTGAAGATATCGACAACCGTCTGAAGTCTGCTCATCCGTATAAACAGTGGATGCGTGAGAAGGCGACCTTCCTGGAATCCACTCTGGGTGAGATTCAGGGCCCGAACTTTGAGCCGGTTACTCAGGAAGAACTGCAGGCACACATGAAGATGTACCAGATCAGCTTTGAAGAGCGTGATCAGGTACTGCGTCCTCTGGCAGAACAGGGGCAGGAAGCCGTAGGCTCCATGGGTGACGACACCCCAATGGCCGTTCTGTCCCGTAAGAACCGTCTGACGACCGATTACTTCCGTCAGAAGTTTGCTCAGGTCACCAACCCGCCAATCGATCCTCTGCGTGAAGCGATCGTTATGTCGCTGGAAACCTGCCTGGGTACTGAGCTGAATGTTTTTGAAGACAGTGTGGACCACGCGAACCGAATCGTTCTGACGACACCGGTTCTGTCGCCACGTAAATTCAAGGCGCTGCAGCAGCTGGATGACAAGGGCTTCCCTTCTCATACGATCAACCTGCAGTACAACCCTGAAACCACAGGTCTGAAGCAAGCGATCCAGAATGTTTGTGAACAGGCTGAAGAAGCGGTTCGTTCCGGTAAAGTGGTACTGGTACTGTCTGACCGTCAGATTGAAAAAGGTCTGCTGCCGGTTGATGCCGTTATGGCAACAGGTGCCGTGCACAAATACCTGGGTTCAAAAGGTCTGCGTTGTAACTCCAACCTGATCGTTGAAACCGGTCTGGCCCGTGACTCTCACCAGATGTCCGTACTGTTCGGCTTTGGTGCCACTGCGGTTTACCCATACCTGAGCTACAACGTACTGGCTGACCTGCAGCGTACCGGTGAGCTTCAGGGTGATCCTGCAGAGATCCGTGAAAACTACCGTCGCGGTATCCAGAAAGGCCTGCTGAAGATTCTGTCCAAGATGGGTATCTCTACCATCGCCTCTTACCGTGGCGCGCAGCTGTTTGAAGCTGTGGGTCTGTCTGATGACGTTTGCGAGCTTTGCTTTAAAGGTGTTGCAAGCCGTATTCAGGGTGCCGGTTTTGCCGACTTCCAGATGCAGCAGGAACTGCTGGCCTCTCTGGCCTGGAACCCGCGTAAGAAGATCGGTCAGGGTGGCCTGCTGAAATACGTTCACGGCGGCGAATATCACGCTTACAACCCGGATGTGGTTAAAGCGGTACAGGAAGCGGTTCAGACCGGCAGCTACGAAGCATTCAAACGTTTCGCCAAGCTGGTTAACGAGCGTCCTGCAGCAACCATCCGTGACCTGCTGAAAGTAAATAAAGCCTCCAGCCCGATCGCACTGTCTGAGGTTGAACCGGCAGAATCCATTCTGCGCCGTTTTGACTCTGCAGCGATGTCGCTGGGTGCTCTGTCTCCTGAAGCTCACGAAGCGCTGGCTCAGGCGATGAACGAACTGGGCGGCCGCTCTAACTCCGGTGAAGGTGGTGAAGATGCAGCCCGTTTCGGCACGCTGAAAAACTCCAAGATCAAACAGATCGCTTCCGGTCGTTTCGGTGTAACACCACACTATCTGGTTAACGCTGAAGTGCTGCAGATTAAAGTGGCACAGGGTGCTAAGCCGGGTGAAGGTGGTCAGCTGCCGGGCGGTAAAGTTAACGCTCTGATTGCACGTCTGCGTCACTCCGTACCGGGCGTCACTCTGATCTCGCCGCCACCGCATCACGATATCTACTCGATTGAGGATCTGGCACAGCTGATCTTCGACCTGAAGCAGGTTAATCCGGATGCACTGGTTTCTGTGAAACTGGTATCTGAGCCGGGTATCGGCACCATTGCAACAGGTGTTGCTAAGGCCTATGCCGACCTGATCACTGTATCCGGTTACGACGGTGGTACTGCAGCAAGTCCTCTGACCTCTATCCGCCATGCCGGTTCTCCTTGGGAACTGGGTCTGCCGGAAGTGCATCAGGCACTGCGTATCAACAACCTGCGTGACAAAGTACGCCTGCAGACAGACGGTGGTCTGAAAACCGGCCTGGATGTGATCAAAGGTGCCATTCTGGGTGCGGAAAGCTTTGGCTTCGGTACGATCCCTATGGTTGCTCTGGGCTGTAAATACCTGCGTATCTGCCACCTGAACAACTGTGCGACCGGTGTTGCCACTCAGAACGAACAGCTGCGTGAAGAGTACTTCATCGGCACCGTTGAGATGGTGAAAAACTACTTCCGCTTTGTGGCTGAAGAAGTGCGCGAAATCATGGCTGAAATGGGTGTTCGCAAGTTTGAAGACCTGATCGGCCGCACCGACCTGCTGACGGCGATCAGCGATGAGGAAGCACCGGCTAAGATTCAGAATCTGGATCTGACCAACCTGTTGAACAACGACTTTGTTCCTGCAGATGCGCCTCAGACCTGTCAGGTCGCCCGCAACGAACCGTTCGATAAAGGCTCTCTGGCTGAGCGCATGGTTGCTGAAACCCTGTCCGCTATCGAAAGCGGTAAGGGTGGCGAGTTTGAATTCAAACTGACCAACTGTGACCGTTCTATCGGTGCCCGCCTGTCCGGTGAGATTGCCAAACGCTGGGCAGACAAAGGTATGCCGAATCCGCTGACCCTGAAACTGACCGGTGTTGCGGGTCAGAGTTTCGGTGTCTGGAATGCCAAAGGCCTGAACCTCTACATCGAAGGCGATGCCAACGATTACGTGGGTAAAGGTATGAACGGCGGCACCATCACGCTGACACCTCCTGCAGGTAGCCCGTTTGAGTCACAGAAAACCTCTATTATCGGTAACACCTGTCTGTATGGCGCAACCGGCGGTAAGCTGTTTGCGGCAGGTCAGGCTGGTGAGCGTTTCGCCGTACGTAACTCCGGCGCACATGCCGTGATTGAAGGTGCCGGCGACCACTGCTGTGAATATATGACCGGCGGTCTGGTAACGGTTCTGGGCGACACAGGCTACAACTTCGGTGCAGGTATGACCGGTGGTTTCGCCTACGTTCTGGATATGGACCGTACCTTTGTAGATAAATACAACCACGAGCTGGTCGATATTCACCGTATCAGCTCCGAGCCGATGGAAGCCTACCGCAACCATCTGCGCAGCGTTATCGCTGAATTTGTTGAAGCAACCGGTAGCAAGTGGGGTCAGGAGATTCTGAACAACTTCCTCGACTACTACCGCCACTTCTGGCTGGTTAAGCCTAAAGCAGCAAGCCTCGGCAGTCTGCTGGACAGCACCCGTCAGCGCCCTGAGTAATCAGGGCCCTGGCCTTTAACGACGCAGATTTTTGTGAATTTAGGTTTTAATGAGGTGAGGCGGCTATGCCTGAACAACTGAATAACGATTTCCAGTTTATCGACGTGGGTCGTAAAGATCCGAAAAAAACAGCGGCTAATGTGCGTAAAAAGCAGTTCAAAGAGATCTACGCACCGTTTAAGCCGGTTGACGCTTCCTCTCAGGCGCATCGCTGCCTGGCGTGTGGTAACCCATACTGCGAGTGGAAATGTCCGGTACACAACTTCATCCCTAACTGGCTGAAGCTGGCGACGGAAGGCAACATCATGGAAGCGGTAGAGCTGTGTCACAGCACTAACTCGCTGCCTGAAGTCTGTGGCCGTGTTTGCCCACAGGATCGTCTGTGTGAAGGTTCCTGTACGCTGGGTGAAGGTGGCTTTGGTGCTGTCACCATCGGCTCTGTTGAGAAGTACATCACCGATACCGCCTTTGCGATGGGCTGGCGTCCGGATATGTCCAAAGTGGTTTGGACCAATAAGAAAGTTGCCATCATTGGTGCGGGACCTGCTGGTCTTGCCTGTGCTGATATTCTGGTTCGTAACGGTGTTAAACCGGTTGTCTTTGACAAGAACCCGGAAATCGGTGGCCTGCTGACTTTCGGTATCCCTGAGTTCAAACTGGAGAAACACGTGATGGTTCGCCGTCGTGAAGTCTTCTCCGATATGGGTGTTGAGTTCCGTCTGAATACTGAAGTGGGTTCCGACGTTACTATCGATCAGCTGATGAGTGATTACGATGCGGTCTTCATGGGTATGGGTACCTATACCTACATGAATGGCGGACTGCCGGGTGAAGACCTGCCAGGTGTCCACGCTGCACTGGACTTCCTGATCTCTAACGTCAACCACTGCCTGGGTTACGAGAAGTCTCCGGAAGAGTACATCAGCATGGAAGGTAAGCGAGTTATCGTTCTGGGTGGTGGTGACACCGCAATGGACTGTAACCGTACCTCTATCCGTCAGGAAGCTAAGTCTGTGACCTGTGCTTACCGTCGTGATGAAGCCAACATGCCGGGCTCCAAGCGTGAAGTTCAGAACGCGAAAGAAGAGGGTGTTAAATTCCTGTTCAATCGCCAGCCGGTCGCAATTGTCGGTGAAGATAAGGTTGAAGGTATCAAGATGGTTTCTACCCGCATGGGTGAGCCGGATGCCAACGGCCGTCGTCGCCCTGAGGTTGTACCGGGTTCTGAAGAGATCGTACCGGCAGACGTTATTCTGGTGGCCTTCGGCTTCCGTCCAAGCCCTGCTGACTGGTTTGAAGGTAACAACATCGAAACGGATGAAAGCGGTCGCGTGATTGCGAAAGAAGATGCCCGCTTCCCTTACCAGACAACCAATCCTAAGATCTTCGCCGGTGGCGATATGGTACGAGGTTCTGATCTGGTGGTAACGGCTATCGATGAAGGCCGTAAAGCCGCAGAGGGTATTCTGGATTTTCTGGACGTATAACGCTCTGAGCAAGAACTGAAGCATCCTTCGGGAACTTCACCAAAAAGCTGCACTCGAACAGGTAACTGTTCCGTGCAGCTTTTTTGTTGGCCCTTAATTAATCCCCAATATTTATCAGGCTAATCAACCAATCGATTAAATTAATCAAATCTTTCGATAATGACTGATTTTCCCCTCTGTTCATTTTAGTTCAAATACTCTACTCTAGCTTTTAATCAACCGATTAAAAGACGTAGCCCCCATGAATGCAGAATTTAAACCCGTAAAAGCTAAAAAGCGTGGTCGTCCGACCAGCAAGAGCGCCCGTAATGTTCGGGAGAACCTGATCGAAGCAGCACGCTCATGTTTTATCGAAAAGAACTATCAGCAGGTGACCACCCGCGAGATCGCTTCCCGCGCACAGTCCACCATGGCAATGATTCATTATTATTTCGGTAATAAAGAAGGCCTGTTTCAGGCGATGTTCATCGAGACGTTTGAGCCTCTGCATCAGCTCGTCACAGACGGCGTGGAAAACCCACCGGAAAGTTTTTCTGATTTCTTCCGCCGCTACTATTCATTAATGTCAGACTATCCGGGCTTTATCGTGGTTATTCTGAAGTGCCTGCTGTTTGATGATGGCCCACTGGACGATGACTTTATCCAGCAGCGCTTCCGCGAGAAATGCCGCCCGATGGAGGCGATGCTGCGTAAGATGCAGGAGCAAGGTGTACTGGACCCGGAGCTTGATCCTAAGATGCTGCACATCAGCATGCTGAGCCTCATGAACCAGCCTTTCCTGATGGCACCAAACCTTGAAGTCACCATGGGGATTACCCCGGATAAAGCCTTCTGGATGGAGCTGGCAGAGCATCAGTGCAAACTGCTGGAAAATGGCTGCCTGAATCGCCAGAAAGCCGGCTAAGCCAGCTTCGATTGGTTCACAGAAAGCTAAAAACAAAAAGCCGGAGTAACTGAGACGTTACTCCGGCTTTTTAGTGTCGCCGCTCTGAAAACCCCGATGTGATTACCAGAGCCGGATCAGAACCTGCATTCCCAGCCAGGCGTAAACGCCCGCCAGTACATCATCTACCATGATCCCGAAACCACCGGCAACCCGCCGGTCAGCCCACTTCACGGGCCAGGGTTTCAGTACATCAAAGAAGCGGAACAGAACAAAGCCCACCAGCGCCCATTCCCAGCCCTGTGGCGCAAGAAACATGGTCAGCCAGTAGCCGACAAACTCATCCCAGACGATACCGGAATGGTCGTGGACGCCCAGATCTTCAGAGGTGCGCTCACAAAGCCAGACACCAATGATAAAGGTCACCAGCAGCAAACTGATAAACCAGACCGGGGACAGAAACTGAATCCATAGCAGATAAGGAATAACCGCAGCCGCTGTACCGACAGTACCGGGAGCCCAGGGAGCAGCACCACTGCCAAGCCCAAAAGCCAGAAAATGCACAGGGTTACGCCAGATACTGGACGGGGCCCGATTCACGATGCAGCACCTTTGAAGTGATCAAAACCGGTATGATCCATGTTATCCAGCCCGCGAATCCCCTCCTGAGCCGTTACAACCCCGATAGGATACAGCGTCAGGCCACTCTGCTCGGCGCTAACCTCAAGCTCCAGACGGCGCTGAGGCGTTACGGTAAAGCAAAGCTGATAATCATCACCACCAGAGAGCGCCAGAGCCATCGCATTTTCCGCAGAACCGGATTGCTGCAATAACGCATCACTGAGAGGAATACGGGCGCTATCAAGACGGGCACCAACGCCACTGGCGGTCAGCAGATGGCCAAGATCCGCTAACAGGCCATCCGAGATATCGATGGCACTGCTGACACGACTGGACAGAACAGGAATAAGATCAAAGCGGGGAACAGGATAAAGATAGGCTTTCAGGAGCTGATCCTGCGGCGCATCAGATTCTGCGACAAAGTCTGGCGAAGATGGCAGAGCCACCTCTTCAGAAAGCTGCTGTTTTGCCAGATGAAGGCCTGCGGCGGCGTCACCCAAAGGCCCGGAAACATAGATGATATCGCCAGGCTTAGCGCCTTTTCTGCGCCAGGCAGAGCCCTGAGAGACATACCCCTGAACCTGCACACTCATCGACAGCTGGCCTCGGGTTGTATCACCACCCACCAGCGCAACACCATACAGCTGGGCCAGATCTGCCATACCACGGGAAAACTCGGCCAACCAGGCTTCATCTACCTCTGGCAAACTGATCGCCAACGTAAACCAGGCAGGCTTCGCTCCCATGGCTGCCAGGTCGCTAAGACTGACCGCCAATGCCCGCCACCCAATGCTGTGGGCGGAGGCTTCGGCTAAGAAATGAACGCCCGCCGTCGAGGTATCCACGGAGACGGCCAGCTGCTTACCCTGTGGAACAGAGATCAGCGCGCAATCATCACCAATACCCACGCAGACATCCAAACGGGATGCCTGCAGTTCAGGAGAACAGAAATAACGACGGATCAGTTCAAACTCACCCAAAGGAATCAGCCCTTACGACGCTCGGCAACTTCTGCAGCACGCAGACGAATCGCCAGCTTATCCAGAATACCGTTAATGTATTTGTGGCTCTCGGTCGCACCAAAGCTTTTCGCCAGCTCAACGGCTTCGTTGATCACCACGCGGTAAGGGACATCGATGCGCTTGCTCAGCTCATAAGTACCCAAACGTAAAATGGCCAGTTCTACCGGATCCAGTTCGTCAACGCGACGATCCAGCAGAGCTGCATATTCTTTATCCAGATCTGCTTTCTGCTGAGGAATGTTATGCAGCAGTTCATTGAAATACGCCAGATCGGCGATCTCAACTGCTGACGTAATATCCTCGTGAGATTCCAGCGCATCATCCGGACGAGCAGCACGAATCTGAAGCTCAATCTGCTGCAGAGCCGCACCCGTCATCTGCCACTGATACAGACCCTGTACGGTGAGCTGACGCGCAGCGTGACGAGCTTTAGTTTTACTGGTTTTTTTACCTTGGGACATTGAGGAGTAACCGCGAGTTAAGTTTTAAAATTACCGAATTAATTCTTTAATTACAGGGTATTGAACAGGCTAACCATTTCCAGAGCGCAAAGAGCCGCTTCAGAACCTTTGTTACCTGCTTTGGTGCCGGAACGCTCGATCGCCTGTTCGATCGTATCAACTGTCAGCACACCATTGGTGATAACCACACCGGTTTGCAGAGACAGCTGACCCAGACCTTTTGAGCATTCGCCGGCAACATATTCAAAGTGAGGTGTTCCGCCACGGATCACCGCACCCAGCGTGATCACAGCATCCGGCTGTTGTTTTTCGATCACTTTCTTGGCAACCAGTGGCAGTTCCCATGCACCCGGTGCACGAACAACAGTGATATTCGCTTCATCAACACCGTGACGACGCAGCGTATCGATAGCACCTTCAACCAGATGCTCAACCACAAAGCTGTTAAAACGACCCACAACGATAGCGTACTGGCCGTTACAGTTTACGAAATTGCCTTCAACAGATTTAATTGTCATTTTTTTGTCCTGATACTTTTCGTTTTACCCGGAAAGAAACCGTCTCTACAACGTGAAAGCGGTTTAGTCTTCGCAGGGAATATATTCTTCGATCTCAAGGTCAAAGCCGGAGATCGCATTAAACTTCATAGGAGAACTCAGCAGGCGCATTTTACCGACACCCAGATCACGCAGAATCTGAGAACCCGTACCCACAGTCAGATAAGCACCGGAAGCACTGACGTTCACTTTCGATTGCTGACGACCGTTCTGAATCAGATCAACAGAGTCACGGATATCAATACGCTCATTGGTGTCCAGCAGCAGAACAACACCTTTGCCTTCCTGAGCGACTTTTGCCAGAGCTTTACGCATGGTCCATTTACGCTCTGTCTCGTCAGCAGGGATAGCACCCACCACATCACGCAGTACTTCAGTACGGTTATGAACACGTACCATCACCGGATCATCCGCTTTGATGTCGCCCAGCGTCATCGCCAGATGGGTACAACCCTGAATCTCATCGGTATAGGTGACATAGTTAAAGTCGCCGTATTCCGTGGCCATAACGCCTTCCTGAGCACGGGCAACAGTATGTTCATTGGTGGTGCGGTAGTGGATCAGATCCGCAATAGTACCAATCTTAATATTGTGCTCCTGAGCAAACAGCTCAAGATCCGGACGACGTGCCATAGTGCCGTCTTCGTTCATGATCTCAACGATCACAGAAGCCGCTTCAAAGCCCGCCATACGCGCCATATCACAACCGGCTTCAGTATGACCGGCACGACTCAGAACACCGCCAGGCTGCGCCATTAAAGGAAAGATATGACCCGGCTGTACAATATCTTCAGCCTTGGCATCACGTTTCACCGCAGTACGAACGGTATGAGCACGATCCGCAGCAGAGATACCGGTGGTAACGCCTTCAGCTGCTTCAATAGACAGGGTGAAGTTGGTGGAGAACTGAGCGCCATTACTCTGAACCATCAGAGGCAGCTTCAGCTGTTCACAACGATCGCGGGTCAGGGTCAGACAGATCAGACCACGGGCGTACTTCGCCATAAAGTTAATGTCTTCCGGACGCACCTGCTCCGCAGCAATTACCAGATCACCTTCGTTCTCACGATCTTCATCGTCCATCAGGATAACCATTTTGCCCTGACGGATATCTTCCAGTAACTCTTCAACAGTGTTCAGTTGCATATTCATTCCTAAGCTGTCAGCCACGGTAAAAACCGTTCTGAGCTAAAAATTCGAGACTGATGTCGCTTTTCGGTGCTTCTGCCGGCTCAGATTTACTGATGAGCCTCTCAAGATAGCGTGCGATCAGGTCTACTTCTAAATGTACTGACTGGCCCGAGGTGTAACCCTGCAAAACAGTTTCTGCCAGCGTGTGAGGAACAATATTGAGTTCAAAAACATCGCCTTCAATACCGTTCACGGTCAGGCTTGTGCCTTCTACCGTTATTGAGCCGCGATCTGCAATATATTTCAGCAGGGACTCCGGTGCCTGTACCCGGAAACGTACAGAGCGGGCATCTTCCCGACGCTCCAGAATTTTACCAACGCCATCCACATGGCCACTGACGATATGCCCACCCATTCGGGATGTCGGCATCATCGCCTTTTCCAGATTTACCGCCTGTCCGGGGCGATAGTTCTTAAAACAGGTATGACGTACCGTCTCCAGTGAGACATCCGCCCAAAAACCTTTGCCATACAACTCGGTTACCGTCAGACAAACGCCATTAACAGCGATACTGTCGCCCAGCTTAACATCTGTCATGTCCAGAGTATTAACGGCAACCTTGACGCGGTAGTCGCCGCCTGCAGGCTGTAAACTCTCAATTGTACCAACCGCTTCGATAATTCCGGTAAACATTATTGTGATTTTCCTGTAAAACGGGCGGTTATCATCATATCGGAACCCACCATACGGCAATCTTTAAGCTCAAGACGCTTCTGATCTGCCATTTTTGTGATATCCAGATTCAGCAAGCCTCTGGCACTATCGCCCAGCAGGGTCGGTGCCATAAAAACGACTAATTCATCAATTAAGCCTGCTTCGGCGAAAGCTCCGGCCAGAGTCGCACCGGTTTCCAGCAGCACCTCATTGCATTCCCGCTGATTGAGGTAATCCATCAGCGCTGCAAGGCTGACACGGCTCTTATCTGCAGGCAGCTGCAGACAAACCGCTCCGGCTCTCTCAAGTTGCTGTTGCTTATCAGTATTGGACTCAGTAAACACAACCAGCGTTTCACCCGGTTGCTGCAAAATTTTGGCATTTTCTGGTAAACGCAGACGACTATCCAGTACAACTCTCAGCGGCTGGCGTTGAGCGATCTGTTCAGCATCCGGCAGGTTTAACTGCTCAGCGCGAACAGTCAACGCGCTGTCATCGGCAATCACGGAGTCCACACCACTGATGATAGCGGAACTGCCCGCTCTCAGCTGCTGAACCTGTGATCGGGCCGCAGGGCCTGTAATCCATTGACTCTCACCGGAAGCCATAGCCGTACGGCCATCAAGACTACAGGCAAGTTTCGCACGGACAAACGGACGTTTTTCTGTCATACGCTGGATAAAACCGGGGTTCAGTGCTTTTGCATCAGCTTCACAAACACCACTGCGCACATCTATCCCGGCCGCCTGCAGTTTTCGGATACCATTTCCCGCGACCAAAGGGTTGGGGTCCTGCATTCCGATAACCACTCGGGCTACGCCTGCTTTGATCAGGGCATCGGAACAGGGTGGTGTCCTGCCGGTATGAGAACAAGGCTCCAGTGTTACATAAGCCGTCGCACCACAGGCATCATCAGTCTGAGCCAGTGCATTAACTTCGGCATGACCTTCCCCGGCCTTCTGATGCCAGCCTTCCGCGATAATCACGCCGTTCTTAACCAGTACACAACCCACCCGCGGATTGGGAAACGTTGTGAAATGACCTTTACGGGCCAGATGAATAGCACGCGCCATAAAACCGGCATCGGTCATCTGGAGGTTGTCAGAAGCGTTCATATTGCAACCTATGAGGAGGAGTCGTCTTTACCGGACAAATGCTCACCGCGGCTGAACGGCGGGTCCTGAGCAAGACGATCAATCTCAGCGCGAAACTCATCAAGATCCTGAAAACTGCGGTAAACCGAAGCAAAACGGATATACGCGACCTGATCCAGCAAACGCAGCTGGGCCATCACCTCTTCACCAATCAGGCGGGATGCCACTTCCCGTTCTCCGCGGGCACGAAGACGTTGACGAATACGCTCAATAGCGGCTTCAAATGATTCTGTACTGACCGGACGTTTCTCCAGAGCGCGCTGCATACCGGCACGGAGTTTCGCCTCATCAAAAGCTTCCCGTTTACCATCGTGTTTCACAATTTTAGGCATCACAAGTTCTGCCGTTTCATAGGTAGTGAAACGCTCACCGCAGGAGAGGCATTCACGGCGACGACGAACCTGATCGCCATCGGCAACCAATCGGGAGTCTGTAACTTTTGTTTCCTGCGCACCACAGAAGGGACAATACATAGTAGGCTCTGGTTATCTTGTGGGGTAATTCCCAGCGGCAGCTTAATATGAAACAGCTTATGCCCGCTGGCAACGGGCTTCATTTTACCTTTAATGTCAGCAGATACAAATAAGCCCGGCATATAGCCGGGCTTATTCTTACAACAAAGAACGAATTAAGCGTAAACAGGGAAGCACTGGCAAACAGCCTTCACTTTCTCTTTAACCGCGTTAATGGTGTCTTCGTTGTTGATGTCGTCCAGGATATCGCAGATCCAGTTAGTCAGTTCAGTCACTTCTGCTTCTTTGAAACCACGACGGGTTACAGCAGGAGTACCGATACGCAGACCGGAAGTAACGAACGGAGAACGAGGATCGTTAGGAACGGAGTTCTTGTTCACAGTAATGTTTGCACGACCCAGAGCCGCATCCGCATCTTTACCGCTGAACTCTTTATCGATCAGGTCAACCAGGAACAGGTGATCGTCAGTACCTTCAGAAACGATCTTGATACCGCGCGCCATGAACGTCTCAGCCATCGCCTGAGCATTCTTAACAACCTGTGCCTGATAGGCTTTCCACTCTGGCTCCATCGCTTCTTTGAAGCATACCGCTTTAGCCGCGATAACGTGCATCAGAGGGCCGCCCTGAGACTCAGGGAATACAGCGAAGTTCAGCTTCTTCTGCAGGTCTTCGTCAGCGCGAGCAGACAGAATCAGACCACCACGAGGGCCACCCAGAGTTTTATGAGTGGTTGTGGTTACAACATCAGCAATACCAACCGGAGACGGGTAAACACCTGCAGCAACCAGACCGGCGATGTGCGCCATATCAACAAACAGGTATGCGCCAACTTTGTCCGCGATATCGCGGAAACGCTGCCAGTCAACAATACGGGAATATGCAGAGAAACCTGCAACGATCATCTTAGGCTTATGCTCTTCAGCCAGACGCTCAACCTCAGCGTAATCGATCTCACCGGTTTCCGGGTGCAGACCGTACTGAACGGCATTATAGATACGACCAGAGAAAGATACCGCCGCACCGTGAGTCAGGTGACCACCGTGTGCCAGGCTCATGCCCAGTACGGTATCGCCCGGTTTACACAGCGCCATGTATACAGCCGCGTTAGCCTGAGAACCGGAGTGTGGCTGAACGTTTGCGTAGGTTGCGCCAAACAGTTCTTTAGCACGATCAATTGCCAGATCTTCTACAACGTCAACATGCTCACAACCACCGTAGTAACGCTTGTTTGGGTAGCCTTCAGCATACTTGTTTGTCAGAACGGAACCCTGCGCCTGCATTACACGAGGGCTGGTGTAGTTTTCAGATGCGATCAGCTCGATGTGTTCTTCCTGACGAACCGCTTCTGACTGCATCGCAGTCCACAGCTCTTCATCATAGCCTGCAATGGTCATATCACGTGTAAACATTCTCTACCTCTAACCTGATGTTGAGTACGTCGGATAAATCCGCTCAAAAACTGGAAAAACGGATTCTAACCCACTTGTACTTTAGGTTCACTTGAAAAGAATAACTTTTGACTGTCGAATGATTCAACATAAGGTGTTAAAGCTGTAAAACTTAGGGAAACACCTTTTCTAACCTCTACGAAAAGCGGTTTTGGTCAGTTCAGACGTCGTACTGGGCTACCGGCTCAAACGCATCGTCACTTTCTTTCAGGCATAAAAAAACCCCGCTTCGTAAGAAGCGGGGTTTTTCGTATGAGGCGCTTGACGATGTCCTA
>JBLXDJ010000010.1:0-66700 GCA_048264105.1 Oceanospirillum sp. | reverse complement strand
GAGTAGGACATCGTCAAGCGCCTCATACGAAAAACCCCGCTTCTTACGAAGCGGGGTTTTTTTATGCCCGGAAGAAAATGTCGTCTGCAACAAATATGTTAGTACAAACTGAGCTTAGTTGAGCAGGTTGATTATTTAGGATAACGTTCTTATTTAAGGTCAAGTTTTTAAAATGGAATTCTATGTCTTTTATTAAATTATTAACCACTAACAATCCCCAACGAAAACTAGTTATTGAAAGCCAGTTGATGTTTAAGATGTCAGGGAAAAGCCGGTTTCTTAGAAAACTATTCCAGCGGCGCATCTACTATAAGTACCACTGTGATATTAGCCATAAAGTTTGGATTCCCAGCTCAACTGTCTTTGTCCACCCTCTTTGTGTCGTAATAGGTTCTAACGTCAGGTTAGGAAATGGAGTGAAAATCTATCAAGGTGTTACTCTGGGCAGCGATGTTGGTGGAAATAATGAAATGCCATCGATTGGAGATGGTTGTACGTTGCTTGCAGGAGCAAAAATAATTGGGGGGATTACTCTTGGAGAGAATGTCATTGTTGGAGCAAACTCAATTGTTACTGTTGATGTACCTGCAAATAGCAAAGTTGTCGGCGTCAACAGAATTCTAAAATAGACTAAGCCTTTCTATAAAAAATACTTAAGGGGCGATGCCTTAAGGCGTTTTAGACATCGTCCACACTGACCGAGCTGCCAATTTGTTTAAAACAAGAGTGTTTTAGAGGCTTTGCCGGGTTCTTCACGGGTTAGTTTTGGCACGAGGAATCCAGGTAGCTCCTGCTGCATTTCCTGCCATAGCTGTATAGCTCTGTCATCAGGCACATCAAAGTGACTGGCTCCCTGTACCGGATCAAAGGCATGCAGGTAGTAGGGCATGATATTCACATCAAAGAGTGCTTCGCTAAGCTCTGAGAGAGTTTGGCTATTGTCGTTCACACCCTTCAGGATCACAGACTGGTTAAGAACCATCATTCCACGATCGGTGATCTTTCGGACGGCATCTGTAACAGAGTGATCAATCTCATTGGCATGATTGATATGCAGTACCCAGATCACTTTTAAGCGGCTTTCTGATAAAAGAGCTACCAGTGCATCCGTAACACGTTGAGGGATCACCACGGGCAGTCGTGAGTGGATTCGGAGGCGTTTCAGATGGGGGACTTCTGACAGCTTACTGATTAAAACCTCTAACCGTTTATCTGATGTGGCCAGTGGATCACCACCACTCAGAATCACTTCATTCACGTCTGGCTGTTGTTTCAGATAAGCTACCACCTGATCGATACGTTCATTTGATAAGCCGTTATCTGCATAAGGGAAATGCCTGCGGAAACAATAGCGGCAATTAATGGCGCATGCGCCTGAGCCAACCAAGAGCACGCGGCTTTTGTATTTATGGATCAACCCGGGTATCGGGTTGCTCTCCGCTTCTTCCAGCGGATCGGTTACGTAGCCGGTGACCTTAATCGTTTCCTGCTGAACGGGTAGCACCTGCAGCAGCAGAGGATCTTGTGGATTCCTTTTCTCAATACGCTCCAGATAAGGTTTGGGGACACGTAGATCAAACAGTTTGTGCCCACTCTCAGCACCCGTTAAGCACTCTTCAGGCAGCTCCAGATAGGAGATCAACTCAGCGGCAGGAATAAGACTCTCTTTCAGTAGTGTCTGCCAATCACTATCCTGGGTGTTTTCGTGTGTTTTATCGGCAGGAAACTGCACAGAGGATTCAGAAACAGGTATCATTGGTAACCAGATTTTGTTGATCAGGAAAGGTCGTCTGCCTTTCCGACTAAATTAAGAGATATTGGTGATATTTTATGGCGAACTATTCTACCAACGAATTCAAGTCGGGTCTTAAGGTAATGCTTGAGGGCGACCCGTGCTCCATTCTGGAGAACGAATACGTTAAGCCGGGTAAAGGTCAGGCCTTTAACCGAGTAAAGCTGCGCAACCTGAATACCGGTCGTGTATGGGAGCGTACCTTTAAGTCTGGTGAAAGCCTGGAAGGTGCCGATGTTATGGAATATGACATGGAGTACCTGTATACCGATGGTGAGTTCTGGTACTTCATGGCGACAGATGGTTCTTTTGACCAGCACCCGGCTGACGAGAAAGCGGTAGGTGAAACGGTTAAATGGCTGAAAGAGCAGGAAACCTACACTGTTACGCTGTTCAATGGCGCGCCTATCTCTGTAACTCCGCCAAACTTTATTGTTCTGGAAGTTACCGAAACTGATCCTGGCCTGAAAGGTGATACGGCTCAGGGTGGTTCTAAGCCTGCAACTCTGGCGACCGGCGCTGTTGTTCGTGTTCCTCTGTTTGTGAACATTGGCGACAACCTGAAGATCGATACCCGTACAGGTGACTACGTAAGCCGTGCTTAAGCGACTTAGCCGTCCCATATAAAGAAACCGGCTTCGGCCGGTTTTTTTCTGTCTGTTTATCCGGTGAAAATGAGAGGCATGCTATGAATCAAGAGCAATTGCTGTGGAAGCCTTCTGCCAGCATTGAGCATCTTAAGTTGCGGGCTGAGACCCTCAGACAGGTTAGGAGCTTCTTTGATGAGTGCGGTGTGCTTGAGGTGCAGACGCCGGTTCTGGGGCGTGCAGGTAGCACCGATGCATACTTGAGTTCCATGCAGAGTCATTGCTCTGGTGGTGGTGTCAGTGAACCGCTGGATCTTTATCTGCAAACATCCCCTGAGTTTCACATGAAGCGATTGCTGGCGGCAGGTAGCGGTGCTATTTGGCAACTGGCGATCAGTTTTCGCAATGGAGAATACAGCGAGCGTCATAACCCTGAGTTCGCGATGCTTGAGTGGTATCAGCCGGGCTATGACCTGAATGATCTGATGTCTGAAGTGCAGTCATTGATTGAAGAGGTGCTGGGTGTCGGACGCTTCAGTTGCCATAGCTATCGCTCACTGTTTCAGAAACACCTGCAGATTGACCCCTTCACCTCGGAGTTATCAGTAATGCAGCAATTGTCCCATGAGAAGACCGGGATTACTGCTAATGATATGGATCGCGATGCTTGCTGTGACTTGCTGATGAGCGCTTGTATTGAACCTTTACTGGGTCAGGATGAAATTACCTTTGTGACGGATTATCCGGCGTCTCAGGCAGCGCTTGCTAAGGTTAAACAGGATGAGGAGGGCGATCGGGTTGCCGCCCGGTTTGAGTGTTATTACCGCGGCATTGAATTAGCGAACGGCTACCATGAGCTGACCGATGCTGAAGAGCAGGCGAAGCGTTTTGCCGCGGATAATGATCAAAGACGCAGTTTAGGTTTACCCGAAGTGGCCGTGGATCAGCATCTGGTAGACGCCTTAGCTTCAGGTATACCGGAATGTGCTGGCGTTGCTTTAGGATTTGACCGTCTGTTGATGTTAAAGGCCGATGCTAAGCGATTGTCTGACGTGATCAGTTTCAGTATTGATCGGGCGTAGTGGTCCTGCCCGGTAAAACTCAGATATAAAAAAACGCAGCCTGAGCTGCGTTTTTTTGTACTCGACAGGCTTAATCGTCCTGAGAAGTGGCATCCTGCTTCTGCTCTTTGTTTGTCAGAAACTGACCGAAGTACTCACCCATGCGGGTTGGTGTACCGGCCTCAAACTGATCCAGAAACTCAGCCATTTCCGGACCATAGAGCATAACAATGGTCGAACCCAGTTTGAAGCGCCCCAGTTCTGCACCCTTCTCCAGAGTAATCGCCTGTGGCTGATCTGAATAATTGCTGACCGCCACTTCACGGTTCAGTGGTGTTACCTGACCACTCCAAACGGTTTCGATGCTGGCAACAATCATGGCGCCTACCAATACCATTGCCATCGGGCCGTGTTCGGTATCAAAAATGGCAACGACACGTTCGTTACGGGTAAACAGACCATCAACATTTTCAGTGGTGGCCGGGTTAACCGAGAACAGACGCCCAGGAACATGGATCATCTGACGCAGTGTACCGGTTACCGGCATATGAATACGGTGATAATCCTTAGGGGACAGATAGATGGTTGCAAACTGACCGCCCATAAAAGGTGCGGCACGTTCTACATCGCCACCCAGCAGTTCCAGTACGGAATAGCTGTGTCCCTTGGCCTGAAAAATACGGCCGTAATCGATCGGCCCCAGCTGGCTTACCGTGCCATCAACCGGGCAGGCCATACTGTTTTCCAGAGAAACAACGGGACGAACACCCTCTTTCAGAGGTCGGGTGAAGAACTCGTTAAAGTTTTCATAAGCCTTAGGATTCGGCTGTGCAGCCTCCTCCATATCAACTTTGAACGCTTTAATAAACTGGCCAATCAGCAAATTTTTCAGCCAGCCAATACGGCTTTGGGCCAGAAAGCCCACCATTCTGGAGATCAGGTGGTGGGGAAGTGGATACTGTATCGCTGCAAACAGCTTCTTTTTATTCACGTATGAACCTTAGGTTTCAATCGGTGTGTCGGAGCGGTTGCCCCATTCGTTCCAGGAACCGTCATAAGCACGAACCTGCTTAAAGCCAAGTATTTTACCTAATAACCAGGTAAAACCCGAGCGATGATGCGACTGACAATACGTGGCGATCTCCTGATCCATTGTCAGCCCTTTGGTCTGAAGCTCTGTGATCACTTCGGCCAGATCCCGGATGCGAAGCTCATTCTCTTTGTCCATCGCTTCCGTCCATTCATAGTGAATGGCGGTAGGTATATGACCGGCGCGCTCTGCTTTGGATGCGGTACCTTCATATTCTCCCCGGGAACGGGAATCCCATACGGCAAAGTTCTCAGAACTGATTTTTCCTTTAAGTTCATCAAGCTCTATCCGTTCATTCAGGTTGATATGATCGGCTTTGTAATCCGATGCTACCGGCAGAGATTCATTCTGTTCCTGAGGCTTGTCATCCGCACGCCAGGCCAGAATGCCGCCATTAAGGTAGGTATAACGGGAGTGGCCCATCACTTCCAGTGTCCAGAGTAAGCGTCCGGCCCAGCCGCCACCTTCATCATCGTAAGCGACGACATGGGTGTCACGGGTTAGGCCCAGCTCAGAAAACAGGTTACTGAGTTGTTCAACAGAGGGGAGTTTGTTTGGCACCGGCGCAGCACCGGAAAACAGACGGCGATAATCAAGGAACACAGCACCAGGCACGTGTCCCTGGTCATAGCATTCACGGGTACAGGAAACGTCAATAATCAGCAGATCTTCGCTGCCGAGCTTTTCTTCCAGCTGACTGGTGTCGATCAGCAGAGGTAACAGATTGTTTTCAGAGCTCATTTTCATCTCCCATGGGGACGTTATATTAGTGACTTGATACCACTCTGGTTACAAAAAATAAAGTTTCATAAAAAATGTTTCTTTAAGTGCAGGGCGTCAGCGTGCAAAATAAAACACCTGTATAAATGATATACGATAAATGTAAAAACATTCTGGTTCAGTGGCACTCTGCGATTACACTGCTTAAAGATATCGTACGTTTTGACGATAGTTAGAGACAGACTGCAGCTATGGACACCCAGTTAAGGATACTGACATGTTATTGATTATTGGTGTTTTAATTGTTTTGGCCAGTGTAGGCGGGGGCTATGTGCTTTCCCACGGCTACCTGCCGATGCTCTGGCAGCCCTATGAGCTGATTATTATCTGTGGTGCGGCCTTTGGTGCTTTTGTGATCGCCAACAGCAAACACACTATTATTGAGGTGATGAAAAGCGCACCTAAGCTGATCGCCGGTTCGGGTTTTAATCGTGCTTTCTATATGGATCTGCTGAGCCTGATGCATGACCTGTTCGCCAAGATCCGTAAAGAGGGCATTATCGCGATTGAAGAGGATATTGAAGATCCTGAGCAGAGTCCTATCTTCACCGGCTATCCGGCCATCGCCAAACATAAAGAGCTGGTTGAGTTTGTGTGTGACTACGTGCGCCTGATCAGCTCCGGCAATATGCAGTCCCATGAGCTGGAAAGCCTGATGGATGCGGAGATTGAAACGCTACAGCATGAGATGGCTGAGCCTGCACACGCCGTAACCAGTGTCGGTGATGCTCTGCCGGGTTTTGGTATTGTGGCGGCTGTTTTGGGTATTACCATCACGATGAAGGATATTGCCGCGCCACCGGAAGTTTTGGGTCTGCATATCGCCGCAGCACTGGTAGGTACCTTTCTGGGTATTTTGCTTTCCTATGGTTTTGTTGGTCCTATGGCCAATGCGATGAACAATGAAGTTCATGAAAAGATCAAAGCGTTTGAGTGTGTTAAGGCTTGCCTGATCGCCAATATGAATGGCCTGGCACCTCAGATGTCCATCGAATTTGGTCGCAAAATGTTGTTCTCCAGTGTTCGTCCAAGCTTTAACGAGCTTGAAGAACACGTACGTTCCCGTTAACCGGAGTCCGGCATGGAAGAAAAAAACAACATTGTCATCAAACGGGTTAAGAAGGTCGCGGCGGGCCACCACGGTGGTTCCTGGAAGATCGCGATGGCGGACTTTGCCATTGCGATGATGGCCTTCTTTCTGCTGATGTGGCTTCTGGCCAGTACCACGAAGGAGCAGAAGGTTGAACTGGAGTTATTTTTCTCTGATCCCGTCGGTTATATGGATAAAGTCGGCCGACTGAACCCTATCGATCTGGGTGGTTCGCCTTCGATCATCAAACAGATGAATACCAGTGCGGATACAGACCAGATTGAACAGGCGCAGATGCTCAACCGGGATGATCCTGAACTACTTGCTGCCAGTATCGAGTCCAATAAAGAGGTGATGGACTCACTGCAAAGTGTGCTGATCAAGACGATCAGTCAGAGCGAAACCCTGCAGGAGTTTAAAGATCAGCTCTCGATCGATATCCGTCCGGACGGTCTGCACATCCAGATTGTGGATAACAAACTTCGTCCTATGTTTGACCCCGGCAGCGATAAGATTAAGAACTACTTTGCGGAGATCCTGCTGCAGCTGGCTCCGGTTATTTCTCAGGTGAATAACAAGATCAGTGTCAGCGGGCATACCGATGCCCAGTCTTTTGGTGATACCGATTATTACAGCAACTGGGAGCTTTCCTCTGAACGGGCAAACGCTGCCCGTCGGATGCTGATCGAGGGTGGTCTTCCGGAGCAACATGTTGCACAGGTCGTAGGTTATGCCAGCTCTCAGCTTTATAAGCCCGAGAACCCGCTGGATCCGATCAATCGCCGTATTGAGATTGTCGTGCTGAATAAATCGGTGGAGCGCAATCCGGATCTGGATACACCGGATGAATCGGGTCTCAGTGTCGATGATGAAGCGGCATTGAACGAGGCCGAGCGTTTACTGGAGCAAGCACCATCTGATGAAACGGAACCTTATAACCCGCTGGATACGAGTACGAGTGTACGTTCCGGTCGGGCTGAAAGCAGTTATGGCACTGAGCGATTAGGCGAGGGTGGCGAGCCAATTCCGCAGCAGGCACCCCGGGCAGCATCACAACCGGAAGCAACACCGGAAACGGTAGCGCCGACAGAGGTGCTTAACTCACTGGAAAATCTGCTGTCTAAGCCGGAGTCTCCTTACGTTCCGCCACCTGAGGTTGACTAACCTTGTGTGGTCTCAGATAAAGATCCAGCTTAGATAAAGCGGTCAGAAAGCCCGTTTAGCCCAGGTTCCTGTAACAGGATATTGGTTGGCTAGGCGGGCTTTTTCGTTTCCTGGCTATCAGTGCTATCAGCTTGTTGGCGAAGCATCTGAGCCACCGCTGCCAGGGTTGGTCCAATGGCGGCATCCAGCTTGAGCTGCAGAATATCATCGGCACGGGTTCTCCCCATCGTCAGCGCTGCCATCGGTTTACCCCGTTCCTCGGCATAACGGCAGAAGCGAAAGCCGGAAAAAACCATCAAAGATGAACCGATAATCAGCAGACCATCGGCACGATCCAAAGCATCTGACACCTCTGTCACGCGTTCTCTGGGTACATTGTCACCAAAAAAGACCACGTCAGGTTTCAGAATACCGGAGCAGTGCGGACAGGCAGGTACTTTAAATGTGGAGAAGTCGACTTCCAGATCGGCATCGCCATCCGGTGCTGTCTCAGCGGTGAAGCGGGTAAATTCAGGGTTTAGGCGGGCACTGTCATCATGAATCTGATCCCGTTTGGCACGGTAATCACAACCCATACAGACCACTTCATCAGAACGGCCATGCAGGTCGATCACGTTCTGGCTGCCAGCTTGCTGATGCAGGCGGTCAACATTCTGTGTGACCAGCAACTCAACATGCCCCATCGCTTCCAGCTCTGCCAGGGCATGATGGGCGGGATTCGGTCTGGCATCACGAATCACCGGCCATCCAATCAGGCTGCGTCCCCAGTAGCGTTGACGCACGGCTTCACTTTTCATGAAGTCGCCATGCTGCACCGGCTGTTTGCGTTTCCACTCACCTTTCTGATCCCGGTAATCCGGGATGCCGGAATCGGTACTGATACCGGCTCCGGTCAGAATCAAAAGGCGGGGGTGGTTTTGTATAAACTCGAACAGCGACTGATGAGGCATGATGTTATTCACTTCTCGCCCTGCAAGACAGGGCTAACCGTTTGTTGATCAGACTAGAACTCGTCCAATGATGCAATAATACGGTGATAACTCTCAAAGCGTTCAGGACTGATCTCACCGGCATCCAGTGCATCCCTGAGGGCGCAACCGGGTTCCTGACGGTGTGTGCAGTCACGGAACTTGCAGCCGCCCAGCAAACCATCAAACTCGCGGAATCCCTCTGCAACCTGGCGCTCATCAATATGCCAGAGGCCAAATTCACGAATCCCCGGTGAGTCGATCAGGTCGCCACCGTCCGGTAAATGGAACAGCATCGCCGTGGTGGTGGTGTGCATCCCTTTACGGGTTTGCTCGGAAAGCTCGCCGACCCGAAGGTTGATCCCCGGCAGAAGGACGTTCACCAGTGATGATTTACCCACACCGGACTGACCTACAAAGACACTCACTTTGTTATCGAGAAGTTGGTTCAGTACCGTCAGGCCGTCTTCCTCAACGGTAGAGGCGGTGAGCACCTTATAGCCGATCTGCTGATAGCGTTCTGCCATTTCAAGCAGTCGGGGAGCGTTATCGGCATTCAGCAGGTCGGTTTTGTTCAGCAGCAATACAGGTTCGATACCGGTGCTTTCTGCCGCAACAATATAACGATCGATCAGGTTGGCGTGGGCATGAGGCTCAGGAGCAAAAACGATAACAATGTAGTCGATGTTGGCAGCTACCGGCTTGAGCTGACCTCGGGTGTCCGGCCGCATCAGCGCGTTGTCACGATCCAGTCGGGCAACGACAACACCATCATTGTCAGGACCGGGACGCCAGACAACCCTGTCACCGGTAACCAGTGCATCAATATTGGCCCGCATATAGCAGCGGTGAACTTTTCCCTGATACTGATTATCGTGATCCGGACTGCTGACCCCTTCGACGTCAACCTGGCGACCGTAGTGAGCGATGATCTGGCCTTCCTGTTCGGCACCGAGTTCACCGGCATTCAGCTTCTCATCGATCTCCTGATCTTTACGACTGACCCGGGATGCCCGCTCTTTCTGAATCTTTTCAACACGCCATTTCTGACGGCGATTTAATTTACGTTTGCTCATGGATATTCGTTATCACTTTGGATGAGGCACTGCTGGATGTGAGGCCGATTCTAGCATAACCGGCAAAAAGCCCCTTACTTTTAGCGCTGACAAACGATAGTTTTCCGTTGCAGAGTGTCTTTGTCTGTAGCGTCTCATGCTAGTGGGATACTAAAAACAGAAAATAGCGGTTCAACATTGGGTTTGTCTGATAAATATCCTTATACTTTGCAGTAACTCAAAGCTAACTTTAAACACATTATTCTCTGACCGACGAGGATGCTCAGGTTTACCTGGGATTTCAGTCGCTTCACAAGCAAGAGAAAGGAGCCCCGGGCGTTATGACACAGGCAACCGAATCGAATAAAGCGAACAACCTGATCTGGATCGATCTGGAGATGACAGGTCTTGAACCTGAGCGCGATACCATTATCGAGATCGCAACGGTCGTGACCGATTCTGAACTGAATATCATTGCCGAAGGCCCAACCTTTGCCATCGCCAAGCCTAAAGCGGTGATGGATGAAATGGGTGAGTGGTGCACTAAGCAGCATGGCTCATCCGGACTGACTCAGCGTGTGCTCGACAGTAAAACCAGCATGCAGGAAGCGGAAGAGAAAACTATCGAATTTCTGCTGCAATATGTCGAGCCGGGCAAATCACCGATGTGCGGAAACAGCATCCAGCAGGATCGTCGTTTTCTGGTAAAAGAGATGCCGCGTCTGGAGAAGTTCTTTAACTACCGTCATCTGGATGTAAGCTCCCTGAAAATTCTGGCGAAAAACTGGTACCCGGATGTGGCGAAAAGTGTTCAGAAAGGCGGTTCGCATCTGGCGATGGACGACATTAAAGACTCTATCAACGAGTTGAAGCATTACCGCGAGCATATGCTGAAATAAGAAATTCGCTTATTTTTAGCGATAAAAAAAGCGAGTCCGGCACGGGACTCGCTTTGTTGCCATAGGCAACCGTTTACCAACACTTTTTAAACTGTGGCGAAAGCCGATAGGGTCATCTTAGTGGGTAAACAAAACGGAAGACTTTCTCTGTTATGCCTGTGGCACAGCCGCGTAGGCCACTACTTCACACAACATCTCTTCGCGGGCTAATCCCGCAACAATCATCGCCGCACGGTTTGGATAGGGCGCGTTGAAATACTCACCATATACCTTATTGAAGACCGGAAGTTGCTCCCGTGCGGTTACATAGATCAGCACCTGGGTGATGTGATCCATGGTCAGCTCTGCGGCTTCCATGGTGTGTTTCAGGTTTTCCATGGTCTGACGCGCCTGAGCCTCAATACCACCTTCTACAACCTGACCTTCTTTATCAATGGGAATCTGTGCGGTAGAGAGTTGGCCGTTAGCAATAATGGCCCATTCCAGCGGTGCTTTAGAGGCGAAGAGATCGGTTTTTACAGCGTGTTTCATAACAAGGGATATCCACAAGGTCAGTTAACAAAAACAGTGTTTAGTGAGTAAGCCGACCCTTCGGGCAGAAAGGGTCGGATTACCGGGTTTTACTAATGGGTTACAGGCCTTGCTCATCCGCCATCTTGCGGGCGATCTGAGGTGCGGTCCAAAGGGAGGGCAGCAGCACTAGGGATACCGGCACTGCGGTAATCACAATAAAGGACTGCAGGGCGCTGATACCGCCGGAGCCGATAGAGATCAGCAGTGCGGCAACCAGACCCATCATCACACCCCAGAAGACACGGATGCCGGACTGCGGGTGATCCGTACCTGTCATCACCATAGAAACGGCATAGGTCATAGAGTCACCGGTGGTGGCGACAAAGATGGTGGTCAGAATCAGGAACAGCACCGAGATCAGTCCGCCCAGCGGTAGCTGTTCGGTAATCGCCAGCAGTGCTGCGGGCAGGTTAAAGCCGGTGAACGGGCCGGAGATTACGCCGGGGTTCTGCAGCTCATAGAAAAGACCGCTACCGCCAACAATGGTGAACCAGAAACAGGTGATCACAGGTGCCACAATGGATATCAGCAGGATCATTTCACGGATGGTGCGGCCACGGGAGATGCGGGCAACAAACATTGCCATCAGCGGGCCATAACCTAGGAACCAACCCCAGAAGAACACGGTCCACCAGTCTAACCAGCCCGGGTTAGCGCGAAACGTAGCCATCGGGATGAACTTGTCGATATAGATACCGAACGAGTGCAGGTAACCGTCAATAATAAAGGCGGTTGGGCCAAAGAGCAGAATGAAGACCATCAGCACGACCGCCAGAATAACGTTGGCGCTACTCAGAAACTGAATACCTTTGGTCACACCACTCACAGCAGACAGGGTATAGATCGCGATTAACGCCATCAGGATCGTCACCTGAGTGGCATACACATCAGGAATACCAAACAGTTTTTCCAGACCAAAGCTGACCTGCAGACCTAAGAAACCAATGGGGCCAACGGTTCCGGCTACAACTGCCAGCACACAGGCGGCATCCACGATAGCACCCAGCGGGCCCTTCATAACCTTGTCACCCAGCACCGGATAAAGCAGGGTACGGGGTTTCAGTGGCAGGCCTTTCTCGTAGTGCAGGTACATAAAGACAACACCGGTCAGACTGCCCAGAATCGCCCAGGCCAGAAAACCCCAGTGCATAAAGCTTTGCGCCAGTGCGTTATAGGCTGCGCTTGCAGTTCCGGTCTCACCGCCAAACAGAGGTGGCGGCGAAGTAAAGTGTGCCATGGGTTCAGCTGCCGCCCAGAAGACGCCACCACCGGCCAGCAGGGTACACATAATGATGGAGATCCACTTAAACGTGGACATCTCCGGTCTTGCCAGATTACCCAGTACAACGGAGCCGGTGCGGCCTATCGTCAGCACTAAGCCGATCACAAAAGTCAGTAACAGCAGTACCTGCCAATAGGCACCAAAGTATTTGGTCGAGGCAGCGAAGCCGGTATTCACCCATCCGGACACCATATCGATATCGTAAAGGGCAAAAATGGCGAACAGTGACAGAATACCGCCGCTGATCAGGAAAACGGGCATGTCCACGCCGTCAAAGAATGCGGGTTTATTCGCCGCAGAGCTTTGTTCCGGGGACTGAACCTGGGTTGTATCGTTCATTAGAAATCTCCTGATGTTCTTTTATTGTTGTCGCTATCAGGGCTCATCTGCCGGAGCATCAGAGCTATGGGGTTGTCCTGTCCTCTCAGAGATAAAGCGCCAACTCCGGAGAGAGTTGGTGCTGGCACTTATCGGTATCAGGCAGGTTTTAGGGCATCATCGAGGAAGTTGAGCCAGTTGCGGCCCATGATTTTGGCAACCTCATCCGGGCTGAAGCCACGGTTGAGTAAGCCTGCAGTAAGGTTTGGAAAATCGCGGCTGTCACGGAACCAGGACAGGGGGCGTGGCCAGTCGGCATTGGATTTAGAGCCTTCGCCGTAATCCATCTGCTTGGACCAGCGACCGTTACGCATCCACTCCAGAATGGACAGCGGCTGGTCCTGACACAGATCGGTGCCGATGCCGATATGATCGACACCCATCAGATCCGCCGTGCTTGCCACCATGTCGCAGAAGTCTTCCAGCGTGCAGTCCGAACCGTTTTTCAGGTGGAATGGATACAGGCTGAAGCCCAGCAGACCGCCGGATTCCCCCAGCGCTTTCAGCACCGTGTCTGACTTGTTGCGCTTGGCTTCGTGGAAGCTCAGCGGGTTAGCATGGGAGATCACAATGGGACGCTGAGAAATCTCAATGGCGTCCAGTGTGCTGCGCTCACCGCTGTGGCTCATATCCACCACCATGCCGACCCGGTTCATCTCCTGAATCGCCTGGCGTCCAAAGCGGGTCACACCACTGTCCTCAGCCTCATAACAACCGCAGGCCAGCAGGCTCTGATTGTTGTAGGTCAGCTGCATAATCATCAGGTTCAGCTCGCGCATCACCTCGATCATGCCGATATCGTCTTCTATCGGAGAGCAGTTCTGCGCACCGAACATCACACCCACCTTGCCCAGTTGCTTGGCTAAGCGGATATCATCGGCGGACTTCACCGGCATAATCAGATCGCTGTTCTGTTCAAACAGACGGTTCCATTCGGCGATCCGCAGCAGGGTCTCGCGGATCTGTTCGTGGTAGACGATGGTGGCATGCACCATCGTCACACCACCTTCACGCAGCTGTTCAAAGATGGTCCGGTTCCAGTTGGAATACTGCAGACCATCAATCACAATCAGATCCTTATGCAGCGCGTTGTTGTTATTAGGCTGTGATGTCATAAGACCTGTTCTCCGTTATGGGCGGATGTAGGTGGTTTTTACTACGGTGTAGAACTCTTTCGCGTAGGTACCCTGTTCACGGGGACCGAAGCTGGAGTCCTTACGGCCACCAAACGGTACGTGGTAGTCGGTGCCTGCGGTTGGCAGATTCACCATCACGCAACCGGTTTTGGCGTTACGTTTGAAGTGGGATGCGTACTTCAGAGACTCGGTGCAGATACCGCCGGTCAGACCGAAGTTGGTATCGTTCAGGGTCGCCAGCGCCTCATCGTAATCTTTCACCTTGATGACGCAGGCGATCGGCGCGAAGGCTTCTTCGCGGTTGATGGTCATCTCGTTGGTGGTTTCGGTGAACAGGGCAGGCTGCATATAGAAACCTTCGGTCTCTTCGTTCAGCACCTCACCGCCGTAAACCAGCTTGCCGCCTTCAGACTTGGCCAGCTCCAGATATTTCAGGTTCTGTTCCATCTGACGGGCATCGGCTACCGCACCGATGTGTACGCCTTCTTTCAGCGGGTGACCGATCACCAGCTTCTTCATGCGCTCAACAACGGCATCAACAAAACGGTCGTGAATACCTTCGGTGACGATCAGGCGGGAAGACGCAGTACATTTCTGACCGGTACCCCCGAACGCGCCGTTTACCGCGCACTCAACCGCGTTATCCAGATCCGCATCATCCAGTACCACCAGAGCGTTCTTGGAACCCATCTCCAGCTGGCATTTCACCAGATTCACTGCAGTAGCTGCGGCGACTTTACGGCCGGTTTCCAGAGAGCCGGTAAAGGTAAGGGCGTTGATCTTGCGGGAGTTAATCAGCACATCGCCCACCTCGGCACCCGGGCCCATTACCAGATTGAAGGTGCCTGCAGGCAGGTTCTGGCGGGAGATAATTTCAGTCAGTGCCCATGCAGATGCCGGAACCTGATTGGCCGGTTTCCAGACCACAGCGTTACCAAAGGCAAGAGCTGGCGCGATCTTCCAGGCACCGGTTGCGGTCGGGAAGTTCCATGGGGTGATAATGCCGACAACACCGACCGGCTCGCGGCGGGTTTCAATTTCGATACCTGGACGCACAGAGTCTGCGGTTTCGCCCATCTGACGCAGCACTTCTGCGGCGTAGTAGTGGAAGAACTGACCGGAGCGATAGGTTTCACCGGCACCTTCCGCCAGTGTTTTGCCCTCTTCACGGGCCAGAATCTCACCCAGCTCATCTTTACGGGCGATCAGTTCGTCACCAATAGCCATCAGTACGGCGTAGCGCTGTTCCAGACCGGACAGTGCCCACTCCTGCTGACCCTTTTCAGCAGCAGCGATAGCGGCTTCAGTTTGAGCCTGATCTGCCTGGGCGTAGTGGCCGATGGTGTCACTCAGGTCAGCCGGGCTGATGTTTGCGATTGCACCTTTGGCACCGTCTACCCACTCACCTGCGATATAGTTCTTGAATACGTTGTCGGACATTTTGGGTCACCTCCTGAATAGTTGCTTGCATCTTAGGAGGTGTGCCTAAATAATAAAAATTAATAAATAATATTTATTGATAAGTTTTTCTTACCAGTAAGCGTCAGTTTGTTACGTCGGAGTGTTGCCATGTTGCCCGAGCTTAAAATTGCCCAATTACGTCACTTTGTCTGGGTTGCTGAGTTAAAGGGCTTCCATGCGGCGGCAGAAAAAGCGCACCGTACCCAGCCTGCTATTTCTCTCTCGATCCGGGATCTGGAGACCAAACTGGGTGAAAGCCTGTTTGAGAAGCGCAACGCCAAGACCGCCAAAACCGAACTGACTCCCTTTGGACAGTATTTTCTGCCTAAAGCAAAAGAGCTGATCACCCACCATGACCGGGTGGCGGAAGATATGACCTTGTTGGCCGAGCACCGGACAGGGCATTTGCGTATCGCTTCGATTCCTTCCATTGCCACGCGGATTCTGCCGGAGCTGTTGCTGCAATTTATGGAGGATTCCCCGGAGCTGCATATCAGCTTTTATGACGGTAACTCCGATGCGGTACTGAATATGGTGGAAAGTCAGGAGGTGGACTTCGGGGTCGCCAGTTTGTTTTATCAACAGGAGCACAGTGATAAAACCTTTACCCCGATCTGGGATGATCAGGTCGGTGTGGTCTGTCCATTTGATCACCCTTTGGCTACCCGTGATGAGATCGACTGGCAGGAGCTGCAGGATCATCGCTTAATCGGTAACGGTACATCCCGTTTATTAGAGGAGACCGAGGCCAAACCCCTGATTGGTCAGTCTCAGTTTTATGTGTCCAATATGTTGTCGCTGATTGCGATGTTAGAAGCGGGCTTTGGCGTCACCACGCTACCCTGGTATGCAGTACCGAGAGATAACCAGAAACTTAAATTTATTCCCTTGAGCAGCCCCAAAGTGGTGCGCCAGATCGGGATCGTGCAGATGAATAACAAAACGCTGTCGCCACCGGCAGAAGCATTGATGAACTACATTATCCAGCACAGCAGCAACCACTGAGTTGCTGCTCTCTTCTTTGATCCCCCTCGCTATCACTTGCCCGGCCCCGCAAGCCCACTTATTGCGCCAAATCAAACTTACGCTTATTTTGTGACCGGGCATTCACCATGTCAGATAGCCACTAAAATAAAGAGTTATACGGCGGTAAGCCCTGAGTATTTAAGGTTTTCCATCCGGTTCTGTCCTTAGAAAAAATAATGACATGTATGGTTTTGATAAGTTTGGCTTATCGGTTGATAGAACCTTTTGATTTGTTCCTTTTGCCGGGTTTAGACCAAGATTGCCTCACCGCGAAAGCGAAGCAACGACTGAGTTCCAGAGATGAGCTAAGCCTGCCGCTTATCTGAGCAGCTCCCCCTATAAGAAATGCTGCCGGTAAGTGCTAAACCATTAGAGGACAACAATAATGACAACCTTGACCACGATTCAAAATTCCCTGCGTGGTGATCATGCGCTGCCGCTTCGGCCGGCAGATCAGGTGATGAAGCTGGAGCGTCTGGGCGCTCTGCACCAGAGCCGCCTTAGTTTTATGCGCAGCATCGTGCGCCGGATGATGCGGGAACGCTGGCAGATCGGCTTCCGCCGTTTCGATCTGGACGACCAGGGCTATGGCACCGCGATTTATGAAATTAAAGCCCCTCACGGCCTGTTTAACTTTGTCATTTTCTCCAACTACCTGTCCGATGAAGCCCGTAATGACCGGGTCATTGCGACCCAGTGGGATCTGACGATGGCACTGGTGGACGGTGAAGTCGACGATCTTTATCTGGAGAAACTGCGCCAGAACGTGCCGAAACAGGAAGCCGGTCGTGTGGACTCCCGGGTCTTTGTGCTCTCCCGCGCCAATCGCAGTGCCCGTAACTTCAATTATGTGGTGGATCAGCTGGCTCAGGGTGAGCAGCCGGATGTACAGAAAATTGCCGAAGTAGGCTATCTGTACCGCACAACAGCCGTTTATGGCAGTGGCAAGCTGGGTATGGCGGATTGGGAAAAAGTACAAACCCGCTACCCTGACTTTGCCCGGCCTTTTGCCGCTGAGATGTTTGTGTGTCTGATGCTGCGTAACTTCAGCCTGACTCAGGTGGAGCACATTGCCAAGCACCGGGCTCCAGAGCAGTTCCGCCCGATGCGTGCTGATATTAAGCGTTACTTTGGTATCGGTAACTCTACCGGTTTAGGCATGGCGCCTTATCTGGTAAACCACCCGCATCTGATCAATCAATGGGTTGAGATGCGTGAACTGGCTTTGGGTCGTGTTCGTGTACTGGGGCAGATTGACCCGCGGATCAGCGAGCGCTTCGACCAGCTGCTGCAGCGCTGCAAGTTGCATACAGAACAGACCGTGACAGAAGACAGCTGGCAGAGCCGTAACAATCAGCAGGTGCTGGATGATATTCAGGCGCTTCGCCAGCAGTCTGAATCGGGTATTGAGAGTTGGGACAGCCTGATCGCCTGGTCTGAAGAGCATTGTTCTCTGCAGGGGCAGGAGTTACTGGTGTCTGTCATTCTGGAGCTGTACCCGGAACTGGTTGATGACCTTGAAGACTATCAGGCTGCTGAAGAATTTATGGATCTGGATCCGCTGATGCCGCTGGAGCAGCTGAAAGAGCAGATTGAAACCTGCTACGGCTGGGCGCTGGATATCGATTTTTCTGCGCCGGGGGCGAAAGATATTTTCTGGTATCGCTCAGAGGAAAAAATGGAGCCTCGTTTAGGGGAGAGCGCTGCAGATCAGGGACAGGAGAAACAGATGGCGCTGGGTGTCGGTTATGCGGTGCGTCGCTGCTATGACCAGCTCTGCGAATACATTGAGCAGAACCCGAATCACACCACCGCCCGCTTTATGGTGGCCCGTCCGAAGCGTCGCGGTATTGTGCGCCGTATTCAGAGTATGTGCCGCTGCCTGTACGGTGATATTCAGGCCAATCTGCTGGATCGTGACATTCTGCCGATGCACCTGCTGCGGGCCAAGTTGGCGTTCTTTGGGGTCAGTAAATTTGATCCGAAATCGAAACTTTGGGTGCGTAATACCATGTTCCAGGGAGCGCCGCTGCTGGAAGATATTGGCAAACCTTTTAACGATGACTGGTTTATGCCGCTGGCGCCGGAGCAGGATTCCGGTTCCGACCACGTTTCAGCTAACCCATAACAGGAGCGCCCTCATGAATATCTCAATGAACGAACTGAAAGCGGCGCTGCGCCGTTGTTTTGAAGCCAGCGGTTACTATGTCGGCAACTATGAAGATGCTGCCAATATGATTCTCTGGCTGGAAAAACATGGTCTGAACGGCCTGAAAGAGCTGGAACATGCCCTGCCTTTTATCACTGCCGATCAGGACAAACCCCTGAGTGAAGTGGTTTATGAGGACAGCACGTCCGCCATTATCGACAGCAAAAACCGAAGTGCGCTGAACTGCATTGCCGCCTCGGTGGATCTGGCCCATGCCAAGGCGCTGGAAAGCGGTATTGCCACGGTGACCGTACATAACTGCCATAACCGCATGTTTATTCTGAAAGCGCTGACGGACTGCGGTCGTCGCGGAATCAGTGTCGCGGCTTACTGGCGCAATGGCACTCAGTCGGTCACCGAGCATACGGTGGCTATTAAGGCCGGTGAACGTTATCCGAGTTACTCGAAAGCGGAGACGAGTCTGCCATCAACACCTGAGGATAAGCAGGCGATGACCATCATCTGCAGCTCCCGTGTTGACCTGACTACCTCGTTGCAGAACTCCAAAGGCAACCATCGGGTGCTGCATATCAGCGAGGAAGAGATCCAGCGTAACAAAGAGTTCACCATTGATAATGGTATCGATATTGACGATCAGCTCTGGCAGAAGATCAATGAGATTGGTGCGAACATTCTGGTTGAAAACAGTGATCGCTCTCGCTTAGGCGCGGGTTGATCCGGGATTTGTCTACCAACAGGGACGTTAAGCTGGCTTGATTATCTAGGTCGGGTAACAAGCTTTGCCATGTCGTAGGAGTACCCCTTGCCCCGGCTTAGTCCGGGGCTTTTTTCGTTTGGGCTCTTTTGGGAAGGGTATTGATGGATAGCGCAACTGTTTTGGCTCTGATCGCTGTTACCCTGGGCATAGGGGTACAGGCGTGGATCGGTATCGGCTTTGGTTTGTTATCTGCGCCTTTGCTCTATCTGATTTCGCCAGCCTATGTACCGGGGCCTGTGCTTTTATTGGGGTTTGTCTTGTCTTTAATGGTGGTGATCCGGCACCGTGAGCATCTTAACTGGCCCCGTGTTCTTACAGCTTCCGTAGCCCGGGTGCCCGGTGCCTGGTTTGGTGCCATGTTGCTGAGTTTACTACCGCCGCCCTGGCTCGCCATTACGTTGGGGCTGGCGTTACTGCTAGCTTTACTGGTTACGCGTTATCGGTTTGCGTTAGAGCCGGGGCGTAGCAGTTTGCTGGTGGCGGGTTTCAGTTCCGGTGTCATGGGAACGGCAACCTCCGTTGGCGGTCCGCCCATGGCGATGGTTTATCAGAATACAGAACGATTGCAGTCCCGCAACGAGCTGGCACTCTTCTTTCTGCTGACCACTCCGGTTTCTCTGATCATGCTGATCTGGAATGGCCTCTTTGATTTAGAGACGTTGTGGCTGACTTTGCCGGTGTTACCGGGCGTGGTCGCAGGCTATGCCCTTGCCGGACTTTTGGCCCGACATGTTGATCCGCAACGGGCAAAAAGCGCGGTATTTGCTTTGTCGGTTATGGGGGCGATGATGGTTCTGATGAAAGGGATTATAGGATTGGTCTGAAGGCTGGCAGGCTCGCCAGTGGCAGGGGCTGCCACTGGCGGTGGTCTTGACGGTTGGTTTTACAAACCCTGCTCATCCGCCATTTTTCGGGCGATCTGAGGTGCGGTCCAAAGTGAAGGCAGCAGTACCAGAGAGACAGGAACTGCGGTAATCACAATAAACGACTGCAGAGCGGTGATGCCGCCTGAACCGATAGAGATCAGTATTGCAGCGACTACCCCCATCATGACTCCCCAGAAGACCCGAATGCTGGTTTGCGGATGGTCTGTCCCCGTCATCACCATGGAAACCGCATAGGTCATGGAATCACCGGTTGTGGCGACAAAGATGGTGGTCAGTAGCAGAAACAGCACAGAAATAAGACCGCCCCATGGCAGTTGTTCGGTGATCGCTAACAGAGCCGCCGGTAGATTGAATCCGGCAAAGGGCCCGGAAATGACACCGGGGTTATTCAGCTCAAAGAAAAGGCCGCTGCCTCCGACAATGGTGAACCAGAAACAGGTGATAATGGGTGCGATCACAGAGATCAGCAGAATCATTTCACGGATCGTTCGGCCCCGGGATATTCGGGCGACAAACATCGCCATCAGCGGACCATAACCCAGAAACCAACCCCAGAAGAAAACCGTCCACCAGTCCAGCCAACTGGTATCGGCCCGAAAGGTTGCCATCGGGATGAACTGATCGATATAGATGCCGAAGGAGTGCAGGTAGCTATCAATAATAAAAGCGGTTGGCCCGAAGATCAGAATAAAAGCCATCAGCACCACGGCCAGTATCACATTGGCGCTACTTAAAATCTGGATGCCTCTGGTGACCCCGCTAACCGCAGACAGCGTGTAGATCACAATCAGTCCGAACAGAATCGATACCTGGGTTGCGTAGACATCCGGAATACCGAACAGCTTTTCCAGCCCGAAGCTGACCTGAAGCCCCAGAAAGCCAATCGGGCCGACAGTTCCTGCCACAACCGCCAGCACACAGGCGGCATCCACAATGGCACCTGAAACGCCTTGCATGATCTTATTTCCAAAGACTGGATACAGCAGTGTTCGGGGCTTGAGAGGCAGGCCTTTCTCATAATGCAGGTACATGTAAACGATACCCGTCAGGCTGCCCAGAATCGCCCAGGCCAGAAACCCCCAGTGCATAAAACTCTGTGCCAGTGCGTTGTAGGCTGCGTTAATTGTTCCGGCCTCTGCGCTGCCTGCAAACAACGGCGGCGGCGAGATAAAGTGCGCCATTGGCTCGGCAGCAGCCCAGAAAACGCCGCCACCAGCCAGCAGGGTGCACATAATGATGGAGATCCACTTGAAGGAGGTCATCTCGGGGGCTGATATGCCGCCCAGCATCACAGACCCTGTACGACCAGCGGTGAGGGAAAGTCCGATAAGAAAGGTCAGCAGCAGAAGAAGCTGCCAGAACGCGCCAAAATATTGGGTTGAAAGCGAGAAGCCGGTATTAACCCATTCAGACAACAGATCAATATCGAAAAGTGCGGTGACGACAAAGAGTAAAAGAAGACCGCCACTGATCAGAAAAACGGGCAGGTCGAGTCCGCCTGAAAACAGGTTGGGCGGTTTCAGGTGCTGTTCCCCTTCGGGTTCAGCCTGTTCAGGGTTGTGCATAATCACTCCGGGTAAAATTTGGCCGCGCATAATAACAGCGCTATAGCCGCACAACCATGATGAAAAGACCCGGATTTCCAGAGGAATCCAGGCCTTTTGGCTATTTTAGGTTTTATCTTTAGCGCTTTTGGATCAAGAGATCACATTTTAGATATTTGCACCATTCACACTAACCTGAACATCGATATTGCCACGGGTCGCATTGGAGTAAGGGCACACCTGATGAGCGGTGCGTACCAGATTAAGTGCCGTTTCCTGCTCCAGATCCAGAGTGACTGACAGCGCAACGGTCAGGGCAAAACCGCCGTCACTATTTGGGCCGATACCCACCTCAGCCGTAACAGGCGCTTCGCTCAGTTTTACTTTGGCTTCGCGGGCAACATGCAGAACCGCATTCGAGAAACAGGCCGCATAACCCGCAGCAAACAGCTGTTCCGGATTGGTAGCGTTACCGGCACCGCCCATCTCTTTCGGATATGCCAGACTGACGTCCAGTAAACCATCATCTGTTTTTACCTGACCATTACGACCGGCGGATGCTGTTGCGGATGTGTTGTAGATCGTTTGCATGGAATGAACTCCTGACGTCTCAATAAAATAAATTGTGTACAACTCAATTGCTGGCAACTATATTTCGACTGCAGGGTTGTTTGCAAGTATATTGTGCGCAATTTAATTGGTCGGTTTGGGGATCTTGATATGCCATCGGGTGATAATTCAAAGGAAAACAGCAGCTTACTTCAGCTGGATAATCAGCTCTGTTTTTCTCTCTACAGTGCGACAAATGCCATTACCCGGGCTTATCGGCCTTTATTGGATGCGTTGGATCTGACCTATCTGCAATACATGGCGATGATGGTGCTTTGGGAAGAGCAGAGTGTCAGCGTGAAGCGCCTGGGTGAGCGCCTGCATCTGGATTCCGGTACGCTAACGCCACTGCTGAAAAGGCTGGAAGCTAAGGCTCTGGTTGTGCGGGGACGTAGCCCGGATGATGAGCGGGTACGTGTGATCACGCTGACCGATGCGGGACAGTCGCTCAAAACTCAGGCGGAAACGGTTCCGGAGCAGATCCTTTGTCAGACCTGTATGCCGCTGGACGAGCTGAAGCAGATGAAGCAGTTGTGTGATCAGCTGTTGAAAAACCTTGCCAGATGATTGAGTGCAAAGCTTTTAGTTTTACTGCAGATCATTACAATGGCCTCCTGTTAAAATACCTGACTAAAGCCATTGGTTTTTCATGGGTATTATCCGATCAAAATAATGCGGCGGATTTACGATCCGTTTAGCAGGAGAAATTGATGATTACTGTTTGCGCGCTCTATAAGTTTGTTCGTCTCGACCACTTTGAATCCCTGCGTGAACCTTTGCATCAGGTGATGCTGGATCATGACGTAAAGGGCACTCTGTTGCTGGCGGCTGAAGGTATTAACGGCACGATTGCCGGTCCAGCTGACGGTATCAAAGCGGTTCTGAACTGGCTGGCGCAACAACCCGCCCTGGCAGATATTGTTACGAAAGAATCCTTCCATGAAGAAAATCCATTCAACCGCACCAAGGTGAAGCTCAAGAAAGAGATCGTCACCATGGGCGTCGAGGGTATCGATCCCCGGCACGTAGTGGGTACTTACGTTAAGCCGAAAGACTGGAATGCGCTGATCTCCGATCCTGAGGTTTTACTGGTGGATACCCGTAATGATTACGAGGTGGAAATCGGAACCTTTAAAGATGCCCTGAACCCGGATACCGAGACGTTTCGGGAGTTTCCGGATTATGTCAAAGAGAACCTAGACCCTGCCAAGCACAAAAAAGTGGCGATGTTCTGTACCGGTGGTATCCGCTGTGAAAAATCCACGGCGTACATGAAAGAGCAGGGCTTTGACGAGGTGTATCACCTTGAGGGCGGTATTCTGAAATATCTGGAAGAGGTGCCGGAAGAAGAGTCTCTGTGGCAAGGCGAGTGCTACGTTTTTGACGGTCGTGTCTCGGTAAATCATCAGCTTGAGAAAGGCCAGTATGATATGTGCAATGCCTGCCGTCTGCCGATTACCGAAGAAGACAAAGCATCGGATAAGTATGAAGCCGGCGTGACCTGCCCGAAATGTTTCGGTACTCATACCGAGGAGCAGCTGAAGCGTTTCCGTGATCGTGAAAAGCAGATTCAGCTGGCGCGCGCGCGTGGTATCGAGCATTTGGGTGGCGAAGCGAAAACCCATGCCGAGCTGAACCGGGAGCTGAAGCTAAAACAAAAGCAGCAACAGAAAGAGAAGCAGGCAGCCGCTAAATAAGCAGACACCTGCACCGGATTGCTATAAGCCCTGGCTCTGTTTGAGCTGGGGCTTTTTCAGTTTGGCGCGGGCCTCAAGAACCGCATCCCGCTTAAAACAGCCTTCTAAGTGATCGTTCACTAAGCCCATCGCCTGCATAAAGGCGTAGCAGGTCGTTGGCCCGACAAATTTCCAGCCCCGCTTTTTCAGATCTTTACTCATCTGTTTCGAGAGATCGGTCTGGGCGATCTGGCTCAGCGTGTCGTAATCCAGCTGATTCGGGCGCTGATCCAGTGTGGGTTCAAAGTGCCAGAAATAAGCCGCCAGTGAGCCAAATTCCTTCTGCAGTTCGATAGCACGTTTCGCATTATTGATGGTCGCTTCGATCTTACCCCTGTGCCGGATGATTCCCGCATCCAGCAGTAAGTTATCCACATCCTGCTCTGTGAATTGCGCGACTTTATGGAAATCAAAACCGGCAAACGCCGCCCGGAAATTCTCCCGTTTACGCAGAATAGTGATCCAGCTTAACCCCGCCTGAAACCCTTCTAGGCAGATCTTTTCAAACAAACGGATATCATCCGTCACCGGAAAACCCCATTCGGTGTCGTGATAGTTGCGGTAAAGCTCATCGTCTTCACCGCACCACCAGCAGCGTTTAGCACCTGAATTATCGGTTATGAGTCCTGCGTTAGTCATATAGAAGCCCTATATTATTTGCCATGATTATTAATCGGATCGAATTTCTTATCTGATTCTAAGCTCTGTAAAATAAGAGGCAGTACCTGCCTGAAGTCTAGCGATAGGAAATAACCTGATGGAAGCTGTAAGTTGAATTTAGACTAAAGGTATAGCTTCTTTTGGGCAGTCAATTGTGAGAGGTTAACCTTCAGATCAACTCTGGAAATTGATATATGGATGTTTATGAATGGAAAATGCCAGTGCATTAGCTCTTTATTACCGCAATACTTTGGCTGACTCGGGAAGTAGCAAAGGACGTTTTAAACAGTCGGATTTCACCCAAAACTACATGCCATGCACCGAGCAGATTGTTAAAAGAGGTCTTTTCCCTAAGGAAATAGTTGATTCTCTTTTCGCTGGTACAAAGGCAAAAAGTTTAGTTGTTGAGTTAAGGCCATGGGTTGCTTTTAGGGCGAAGCGTCATGGGATTGCGATTGCAGATGGCCTGCCGGACGTTATTAGTCTTGTTTGTTTTCACGCTAATCTTTTCCCTGATGGTCAATTAAGACCTATTGGTGATAACGGTAATGCTGTTATCACACGGGATCTTTTGCACCCACTCGCTCCTAATTTGCAGAGTATCGCCGTTGGTACTTTAGACGATTTTGATCACTTTCTAGGTTCTACCCCTTTTGAGCCTGAGGATGTATCTTCTTCAGAAGCGTTGTGGGAAACCTACGTTTCTTATGTCAGGGCAATGGCGAAAGAGGTTGCAGGAGACTGGCATAGCCAGTTTGAAGAGTATGATGTGACTGGCCGCTGGTACTATCGAGTTCTGGATAGTGAACCACTAAAAAACAATCCTGCAGCGGCTGTTGTTGATCTGTACGATGCTCTTATTCTTCAAGGTAAGGATGGTGGATATCCGTCTTTGCTTGAGCGTTTTGCCAGTGCAATTAATGAGCAGCCTGTAAAAAAACTGGTCGCTAATGTCGAAACCCTATCGATGCGGCTGGGGCATTCCGGGGATGCTTTCCCTTTAGCAAAAGCACAGCGAGATGCTCTGAGTCAGATTGTTTCTGCCGAAGATGGGGATCTGCTTGCAGTTAATGGTCCGCCTGGTACAGGCAAAACAACGCTCCTTCTTGATGTCATTTCCTCTAAGTGGGTTAAGGCGGCTGTTGATGGCGGTATGCCCCCTGTGATCTTTGCTTGCTCCACCAATAATCAGGCGATTACCAATATTATTGATGCGTTTGCGAAGGACTTTGGTGATGGTGCCGACTCCAGTGATCCTTTTGTAAAAAGTCTTTCCGGGCGCTGGCTTCCTGATGTTTTTAGTTATGGCACCTATTGTCCTAGTGCGTCGCTGTCACGCTCTAAGCCAGAGCTGCATAGTCTTTACCATACCGAGAAATTTCATCAGGAAATTGAGTCTAAAAGCTATCTGATCAGGGCTAAGGAATACTATCTGTCATCTGCGAAAAGTTTCTTGGGGACTGAAGAGGACTTAGACCTGAAGACAGTTACTTCCTTAATTCACGATGAGATTATTCAGCGTTTTGAATGGTTGAAAAATCTTGAAAACAGGTTGCAAGGGCTTGAACACGCTTATCAAGAGTTGGCGGGTATCGAAAGTACATTGTTGGCCGGTTCTGAAAGAGAATCAGTCGATGAGAGTCTGCATCAAGAGTTGGAGCGATTGCTTGCCGAAACAGATAAAGAGCGAGAGCGCATTCAGGCGCTAAGAGCAACCTGGAAGACTTATCAGCCTAAGACGACATTTTTATCCCGCCTGGGGATTTCATCTCAAAGGCAAAAGGAAAGCGTCCGAAAACAGATTCGTGAAGACTTCGCTGAGATGGCTGAAGCGAATAAGGTTCTTTTCCCGAATACAGATTTAATGGGCTCCGAGCAACAAGACTCTGATTTCTATCTGCAGTTGATTGATAAGAGGCAGAATGAGTTTACGCGGAAGGAAGAGGATATTCGAAATCAGCTTAAACAGTGTGAGCAATTTTTTGCGATACAGCGCCGAATTCAGTCTCTCTTCCTCGATCTTGGCTCATTTTCAAATGTCACGGAGGCTGACTATCGAGAATCATTTGAAAGCTTTATCGATAAGATCGATGCTGCAATTGAAACTCAGCATCGGTTTGTTTTATTCCGCTTAGCTACACACTACTGGGAAGGTCGATGGCTTCAGGAAATGGAGTCGCTGGGTAGTGATTTGCAGTCTGAGAAGAAGAAAAAAGGTGCTAAGGCTGTTACTGCCCGATGGCGCAGACGCATGATGATTACCCCTTGTGCGGTAGCGACTTTCTTTGCGTTGCCAAATCTTATGACTTGTACGGCTTTTAATGGCGGTGATTTCTCAAAAGACTATCTTTACCAGTTTCTGGATCTGCTTATTGCTGATGAAGGAGGGATGGTTGTTCCTGAAATTGCCGCCGCTTCCTTTGCTTTAGCAAAACAAGGACTTGTTATCGGTGATACCCAGCAAATTGAGCCCATTTGGTCAGTTGTTGGCGGTATTGATTTAGGCAATGCCTGTGAAAGTGGATTGGTAAAAGCGGATGGAGCAGAAGAGCATTACGAGCAGCTAAAAGAATCCGGTTTGCTGGCATCCAATGGAAGCCTGATGAGAGTGGCTCAGAGGGCTTCTAGAATGCAATACGATGCTGATCTTGCTGGCGGCCTTTGGCTCTATGAGCATCGACGTTGTCATGATCCGATCATCGATTATTGCAATCGCTTATGTTATTCGGGAAAGCTCATTCCTAGAAAAGGTCATGGTACAGGTATTGATCTGGGTGAAAAGGGGGTTATAGCACCTGTTGCTTATGCACATATCAATGGCTTCTGCGAGGTCTATCGAGGCTCCCGGGCTAATAAGATTGAGGCTCAGGCGATAGTTAACTGGATTACCGAAAATCAGCAGGCTATGTGTGATGTTTATGATCAACCTTTGGACAAGATTCTAGCGATTGTTACCCCATTTGCTGGTCAGGTTAAGTATATAAGTCAGCTGCTGAGTAAGGCAGGGATCAGCACGTTTGGAGACGGTGGATTGACCGTAGGGACAACCCATGCACTTCAGGGTGCCGAAAGGCCGATTGTTATTTTCTCAGGTGTTTACAGCAGTAATGCGAATGGCGGCTTCATAGATGCCAGTCCGAGCATGATGAATGTGGCTGTATCCAGGGCCAAGGATGCATTCATCTATTTTGGTGATCTGGATGCAATGGCTATTGCAGGAATGGATACGCCCCGAAGCATCCTGCTGGATGATTTTCGACAAAACCCCTCTGCAGAGCTTCTTGTGGAGCAATTAGCCCGTACGGATCTTCAGAAGAATGGGGACTCACCTGTCAGGATTCTCACGGATGCCGATGAGCATGATGAGTTTTTGTTTTCTGAAATCGAGAATGCTAAATCTGAAATTATCATTGTTTCACCTTGGTTAAGTGAGCCTGTCATTTATGAGAGTGGTATTGTCGAGGCGTTGGCTAAGGCTAAACAGAGAGGAGTTAGTGTACGGGTTTATACCGATGATGAACTCAATATTCGCAGGCTCAAACCTGAAAAATACTCTGCTTTGTTAAGGCAATTGGAAGAAATCGAAGTCAGTGTGTTTGAGTTAGCCAAGATTCACTCTAAGTTTGTTATTTTTGATAAGACCAAAATTGGGGTTGGCTCTTTCAACTGGCTGAGTGCCGCCCGGCAGGGGCTTTATCGTAGGAATGAACACACTATGGTGTACTCGGGGCCGAGTGTCCGAGATGAGGCTGAAAAATTGACGAAAGTTCTTTTGGGCTAGCCGACGGGACACCGGCATTAGTTTTGCCGGTGTCTTTCCAAAGCCCACGTCACATGCTCTCTGACCATCTCTGATTCATCATTCTCACGACGCTTCAGCGCTTCCATCACCTGAGGTGTTGAGGGTGCGTTGCCCAGTGCAACGGCGATGTTTCTCAGCCAGCGTTCGTAACCGGTGCGGCGGATGGGAGTGCCTTCGGTTTTACTGAGGAAAGTGGCCTCGTCCCAGCTGAACAGGTCGATTAGGTTGGCGCTGTCGAGGCTGTGTCGCGGGGTGAAATCGGATTCCTGAGTGGGCTTGGTAAAACGGTTCCAAGGGCAGACCAGCTGGCAGTCATCGCAGCCGAAGATACGGTTGCCTATACCGGAGCGCAGTTCTTCTGGAATAGAACCTTTCAGCTCGATGGTGAGATAGGAGATGCAGCGGCTGCCATCAACGACTTTGTTATCCACAATGGCATCAGTCGGGCAGGCAACCTGGCAGGCGTTGCAGGAGCCGCAATGGTCTTTCGGATAGGGCTTGTCCTTTGGCAGATCCAGTTCGACCATCACCTCACCCAGAAAGAAGAAAGAACCTGCCTTGGGGTGAATCACCATGGCATTTTTGCCGATCCAGCCAAGACCTGATCTGAGAGCCAGTGCCCGTTCCAGTACCGGTGCGCTGTCGACAAAAGCGCGATAGCCGTACGATCCTATTTCAGCTTCGATCTTTTTCGCCAGTTGCGTGAGACGCTTGCGAATCAGCTTGTGATAATCCCGCCCTAGGGCGTAACGGGAGATATAGGCTTTCTCTCCCTGACTCAGCAAGCGGGTGGTTTCCACATCAGCGGGCAGATAATCCATGCGGGCAGTGATCACAGTGCGGGTGCCTTCCACCAATTCATCTGGGCGGCTGCGTTTGGTGCCGTGGCTTGCCATGTAGTCCATCTCGCCGTGATAACCGGCGTCCAGCCAGTCCTGCAGGTGTTGCTCATGTTCGCCAAGATCAGGATCAGCAAAGCCGATCTGCTGAAAACCCAGTTCCCGCCCCCAGATTTTAATCTGTTCTTTGAGTTGCTGGCGCGCCTCAACGGACAAGGCATCAGAGGTTGATGAGGTGGCTGCTGAATGAGAAGTCTGGTCGGGCATGAGTAAACCGGCTGAATGAGATTGGCGGAAAGTCATCGACCAGTAACGGCCGCAGAAGAGAGAACCGGTGACCGGCGGATTCAGATAAAAATATCGCCATAAGATCCGGTAAACGGCTTTGGCACAGATTGCGCTCGGGCTATAATTTAATCATTATCTGCTGCCGTCTTTTCAGGCGCACAAGCTTAACTTATTCCTCCGGCAAAACAAGCCGGTCATCTGCTGCTAAAGGGCTTATTGATATGTTGCAGAATAAGCACAACCGCTACAGGAATGTGACTCAATGATTGTCTGGCCATCCCATGAACGCCTTTACCGTGCGGAACAGGTTCGCGAACTTGACCGTTTAACAATCGCCGCAGGCACGACAGGTTTTGATCTGATGCAGCAGGCCGGTCGAACGGCTTTTCGTCATCTGACCCGTCAGTGGCCGGAGGCACGTTCGGTAACCGTGATTTGTGGTGGTGGTAATAATGGCGGTGATGGCTATGTGATTGCGGCACTGGCACAGCGCAATATGCGTGTTCAGCTGTTGGCGGTTACGGACCCGGATAAGCTGTCCGGTGAAGCTGCAGAGGCATACCAGTGGGCGATTCAGCACGGGGTAAAAGTTGAATTATGGCAGGCTGATACCGTTATTACCGGTCAGGTGGTGGTGGATGCTCTGCTGGGCATCGGTTTGACCGGTGAGGTTAAAGCTCCGTTTGATAGTGTGATTCAACAGATCAATAGTTCCGGCAAGCCTGTTCTGGCGGTCGATGTGCCTTCCGGTCTGTGTGCTGACCGTGGGATTGCTCTGGGCTGCGCGGTTCAGGCTGATCTTACTGTGACCTTTATTGGTAAGAAGATTGGTCTCTGGACCGGTCAGGGACCCGCATTAGCTGGTGTCCGACGTTTTGAGCCTTTACTGGTGCCGGAGTCGGTTCGTTCTCAGGTCAGTGAAACCGCCGAGATGATCTCCCGGGAAGATATCGCCCGACTGATGAAACCCCGTCACCGAACCGCTCATAAAGGCGATTGCGGACGGATTCTGGTGGTCGGTGGTGATGAAGGTTTTGCCGGGGCGATTATGCTGGCGGCTCAGACTGCGGCCCGCGCCGGAGCGGGGCTTGTGAAAGTTATGACCCGTCCGGAACATACGGCGGCGCTGGTCAGTCGTCAGCCTGAGCTGATGGTCACCGGTTTAACCTCGATGCATCAGTTGGATGAGTGGCTGACGTGGAGTGACGTTGTTGTTCTGGGGCCGGGACTTGGACAGAAAGGTTGGGGGCAGCAGCTTTGGCAGAAAGTGATGCTGGCCGACTGCGCCAAAGTGATCGATGCGGATGCCCTGAATCTGATGGCGACCAAACCGACCTTTATGCAGCAGTTACCCGAGAGCGCCAAAAACTGGGTGCTGACGCCGCATCCCGGTGAGGCTGCGCGATTACTGGGTTGCCCGGTTGAAGATGTTGAGCAGGATCGGCCCGCGGCGGTTCGGGCTATTCAGAAAGCATTCGGCGGAACGGTGCTGCTGAAAGGTGCCGGAACATTGATCTTTGACGGCAATCTGTTGTCGGTAAATAACAGCGGTAATCCGGGGATGGCCAGTGGTGGTATGGGTGATGTGTTGGCGGGTTTAATCGGCGCGCTTCGTGCTCAGGGCTTATCCGGATATGATGCCGCCTGCGTAGGAAGTCAGGTACACGGTTTAGCAGCAGACCAACTGGCAACCAAATTTGGCGAACGTGGACTGCTGGCAGCAGATCTGATTCGCCCGATACGAGTTTTACTGAATCCGGAGTGTGCAAGAAATGACATCTGATGTTAACCCATCTCAGTCGCCAGACGTGGTGCAGGTTCTGTTGCCTGATGAAGACGCTCAGGTTCAGTTTGGTGAACAACTGGGCCGTGCCTGTGGTGGTCAGGGTGTGATTTTTCTTCAGGGTACACTGGGGATGGGCAAAACAACCCTGACCCGCGGTGTCCTCGCGGCGTATGGTCACAAAGGCGCAGTGAAGAGTCCCACCTATACTCTGGTGGAGCCTTACGAAACGGAAACGGCTCAGGTATACCACTTTGATCTTTATCGGCTGGCCGATGCTGAAGAGCTCGAATATATGGGTATTCGGGATTATTTTGATGAGCAGGCACTTTGCGTGATTGAGTGGCCGGACCGGGGTCAGGGTGTGTTGCCCACACCGGATATTGAACTGACATTGGTCAAAGAGGGAGCGGGCAGAGCCGCGGAACTCGTGGCCTATACCGCAAAAGGGGCTGAAATTTTGGCTCAGCTCCGTACAATGCTGTAATCTTATTTTTCAATGTTCTATTGATTAAATTTCGTCCATGAAACTTTTACCAGCGCCAGACAGATGCTTATGACTGCTTTGAACACCAGCCCTATGGGGCTTTTTAGCCTGAACAGCGGTTTTATGAAACGTGTAGTACAGCTGCTTGTCCTGCTGCTGAGCTTTTTGATTGCGGCACCTTTCGCCGTTGCAGCTAAGATCGAGAATGTGCGTATCTGGCCTGCTCCTGACCATACCCGTATCGTTTTTGACCTTGATCGGCCAACCGGTCATAAGGTGTTCAGCCTGAGTGGCCCTGATCGCCTGGTTATCGATCTGGATAATGTGTCGACCAAGGCTGACATTGAGGCCTTGTCCCTGAAAGACACGCCGATTGGCAAGATACGCACAGCGGTTAAGAATGGCTCGGATATGCGCGTGGTTCTGGACCTGAGCAGTAAGGTGCAGCCGCGCAGTTTTCTGCTGAAACCGAACAAACAGTATGGCGATCGTCTGGTGATTGATCTGGTTTATAAGCAGAAAACCAGCAAACCAAAAGTTGTACGTCAGCCCGCCACTAACCCATCCGGCGCGCGGGATATTATTATCGCCATTGATGCCGGACACGGTGGTGAAGACCCCGGCGCTATTGGTCCCGGGCGGGTTCGTGAAAAAACGGTCGTTCTGTCCATTGCGAAAAAAGTTCAGTCTCTGCTAAATAAAGAGCGTGGCTTTGCACCGGCGATGATACGTACCGGTGACTACTATGTGGGGCTTAGAACCCGCACCGATCGTGCCCGTAAGTTCCGTTCTGATCTGCTGGTTTCGATTCACGCGGATGCCTTTAAAGATCATCGCCCACGGGGTTCCTCTGTTTTTGCCCTGTCGCAACGGGGCGCAACCTCTGAGACAGCCCGTTGGTTAGCGGATTCTGAGAACAGCGCTGACTTGATTGGTGGTGTTGAAGGTTCGCTGAAGCTGGATGATAAAGACAAGGTGCTGGCTGAGGTATTGCTGGACCTGACGATGACAGCGACCCTTTCAGACAGCCTTAAGGTTGGCCAGAGCGTGCTGCGTTCCATGGGCACGGTTAATAAGCTGCATAAGCGGGATGTGGAGCAGGCGGGCTTTGTGGTGCTCAAGTCACCGGATATCCCATCGATTCTGATTGAAACCGGTTTTATTTCGAATCCACGTGAAGCGAAGAACCTGCAAAGTTCCAGCTATCAGTGGAAGATGGCTCGCTCCATTGTTAAAGGGATTAAAGAGCACTTCAGTAAGAATCCGCCGCCGGGCACCCTGCTGGCTTATCAGAAGAGTCAGCGAGCGGCCCGCCATTACGTCGTGACCCGTGGCGATACCCTGTCCGGTATTGCGTCCCGTAATAAGGTTTCGGTGGGTAGTCTGCGTAAGGCAAATAAACTCCGTTCTGATACCTTGTATGTGGGGCAGCGGCTGCAGATTCCTCGCTCCTGATCTCTTTTGTGGTTGCCCTGAAGGTGACCCTGAAACATACCAAAGCCTGAGCTAGCCCATAGCTCGGGCTGTTTTTTTATCTGGGTTTTCGAACCGACCATCGAGCTGACCGACATCGAGTTTTTATGAGCAAAATCCATATCCTGAGCCCACGACTCGCTAACCAGATTGCTGCCGGTGAGGTTGTTGAACGTCCCTCGTCTGTTATTAAAGAACTGGTAGAGAACGCCATTGATGCCGGCGCAACCCGTATCGATATTGAGATCGAAAAGGGCGGCACTAAGCTGATCCGTATCCGTGACAACGGTTCAGGCATTGAACCCGATGATCTGCCGCTGGCGCTGAGTCGTCATGCTACCAGTAAGATTGTGACGCTGGATGATCTGGAAGGGGTGCACAGTCTGGGTTTTAGGGGGGAGGCACTGGCGTCGATCAGCTCGGTTTCCCGATTGGATCTGGTGTCCAGTACGCAGGATACCGGTGAAGGCTGGCGTGTGATCGCTGAGGGGCGTGATATGGCGACTCAGGTTACCCCGGCACCCCATCCAAGAGGTACGAGTGTTCAGGTAAAAGACCTGTTTTTTAATACCCCGGCCCGACGCAAGTTTATGCGTACCGAGAAAACCGAGTTTGGTCATATCGAGGAAACATTCCGCAGACTGGCTTTGAGTCGGCCGGATATCGCTCTGAGTCTTCGGCATAATCAAAAGCCGGTGCATCAGCTGCCTGCCGGAAGCCGTCAGGCTGAACAGGAGAAGCGCCTGGCTTCTCTGTTAGGCAAAAACCTGATGGACCAGTCTCTCTATATTGATGTGGAAGCAACAGGGCTGCGACTCTGGGGCTGGGTTGGTTTGCCGACACATTCCCGTAGTCAGGCGGATCAGCAGTATTTCTTTGTGAACCGTCGCGTGGTGAAAGATAAGCTTGTGGTGCACGCAATTCGTCAGGCGTATCGGGATGTTCTCTTCCATGGTCGCCATCCGGTGTTTGTGCTTTATCTGGAGCTGGATCCTGCTGTGGTGGATGTGAATGTGCATCCGACCAAGCACGAGGTTCGCTTCCGTGATGGTCGTCTGGTGCATGACTTCCTGTTCCGTACACTGCACCGGGCACTGGCTGAGGTTCGTCCGGATGCAGACGGTTCAACTGCGCCGACCAATATGACCCATGCCGGAATGGCGGGTCAGGAGCAGCCAGCAGAGCAGCCGATGCAGGATCAGACGGCCATCGCCTTTAATGAGCATCCTGCCTCGGCTGGCTTCGGTTCAGGGGCGTTCAGCTCAGGTGGGTTTTCGGGAGCGCAATCAGCCTCACCCTACCGCTCTCAGCCTCAGTCAGGTGGCGGAGGTGTATCGGATTATCTGAGCAGTTATCAACAGCTCTCGGAGCAGGCGCGGGCGATGCCGGTTGTGGATAACGCTGGCGCTGATGAGCAGAATGCGCCCTGGAATACCGCAACCCGTTCGCAAATGATGCCGGAAGAAGACCCGACAGGTGCGCCGCCCCTGGGTTTTGCTATTGCTCAACTGCATGGCGTGTATATTCTGTCCGAAGCGAAAGATGGTCTGATTCTGGTGGATATGCACGCGGCCCATGAGCGTATCACTTATGAGCGCCTGAAAGCCTCTTATCAGGCGGCTGCAGATGAGGGCGGACTCAAGTCTCAGCCAATGCTGGTGCCTCTGTCGATAGCGGTCAGTCGAAAAGAAACAGACTGCGCGGAGCAGCATCAGGATGTGTTTCAGAAACTGGGGGTTGAGCTGCAGGTGATGGGGCCGGAGACGCTGGTTGTCCGACAACTGCCGGTGATGCTGATGGAGTCCGATGTCGAGCCCCTGATCCGGGATATGCTGTCAGATCTGTTGCAGTACGGATCCAGCGACAGGATTCAGGCGCATATCAATGAGATTTTTGCCACCATGGCCTGCCATGGTTCTGTGCGTGCGAACCGTAAACTGACACTGCCTGAGATGAATGCGCTCCTGCGGGATATGGAGCGGACGGAGCGCAGTGGTCAGTGTAACCATGGCCGCCCAACCTGGACCCGTTTGAGTATGAATGAGCTGGACAAGCTCTTCCTGCGAGGTCAGTAAACCGGCTTTTGGCTTAACGATTAATGATTAACAGCGATGGCTGTTATGCGAGATAAATAGATTTTATGACCCACGTTTCCAATTCGTCATCCAGCTCTGAGCAAAAAAAACCTCTGGCGATCTTTCTGATGGGGCCAACGGCCGCGGGTAAAACCGATCTGGCGGTACACCTGAGTGAATCCCATAACTGCGATATTATCAGTGTCGACTCGGCGCTTATCTATCGCGGCATGGATATCGGTACGGCGAAGCCGGATGCTGAAACTCTGGCGCGGGCTCCCCACAGGCTGATTGATATTCGGGATCCCAGTGAAACCTACTCAGCGGCCGAGTTCCGGGATGATGCCTTGCGGGAGATGGCTTATATTCAACGTCAGGGAAAAATTCCGCTGCTGACCGGCGGAACTATGATGTACTACAAGCGTCTATACGATGGCGTTGCAGATCTGCCTTCAGCCGATGCGGACGTTCGTGCGCGGCTTGATGAATGGGCCGAGAAAGATGGTCTGAAAGCGCTGCATGATCGTCTGAAAGAGGTTGATCCTGTCTCAGCGGAGCGTATTCATCCCAATGACCCGCAACGTCTTCAGCGGGCACTGGAAGTGTTTGAGTTGAGCGGTAAAAGCCTGACCCAGCATTGGCAGGAACAGAAGCAGAACCGGGACAGTTTTCCGTTTCGGGTTTTATCCTTGGCGGTGAATCCGACCGACAGAAAGCTGCTGCACGAGCGTATTGAACAGCGCTTTCATCTGATGCTTGAGCAGAACTTTATAGCGGAAGTGGAAGCTTTGAGGGCGCGCGGGGATCTGGATCTGAGCATGCCTTCCATTCGCTCGGTAGGTTACCGGCAGGTATGGGAGCATCTTGATGGTCTCTATGATTATGAGACGATGATTCACAAAGGTGTTGTCGCGACCCGACAGCTTGCCAAGCGTCAGGTGACCTGGTTAAGAAGCTGGCCGGAACTGAACTGGCTGCCGACGGAAGCCCCAGATCTGCGGGATTTGGCCTTGAAAAAATTAGAGTCAAGCCTTATTTAAACTGGTATGATAAAAATTGCCACGAATACTATTCTAAGAAATGCTGTTTGTGGTAATTGGTGGTTCTGTTAATGCAGTGTTGTTGATCACCTTATAAAACTAAATCTAATAATCAAAAATGAAAAATTAGGGAGAGCGGTATGTCAAAAGGGCAGTCTCTACAAGACCCTTACCTGAACATCCTTCGTAAAGAACGTGTGCCGGTATCTATCTTTTTGGTCAACGGTATTAAGCTGCAAGGTCAGATTGAGTCTTTCGATCAGTTTGTTATTCTGCTGCGCAATACGGTAAGCCAGATGGTTTACAAACACGCCATTTCAACTGTTGTACCTTCCCGTAATGTTCGTCTGCCGGCGCAAGAAAAAGCCCCGGGCGAAGCGGGTGCTGAATAATCTTCGGAGTAATGCTTGTTTTTTGAACGTCCTGATTCTGGTGAAGTAGCTGTTCTTGTCCATATCCATTTACCGGATGAGAAAGACCGGGAAGATCCGGGTGAATTTCTGGAGCTGGTGCGTTCAGCAGGTGCTGATCCGGTTGCCTTGATCGAAGGCAGCCGGCCACAGCCCAGCCCCAAATACTTTGTAGGCGACGGTAAGCTCGAAGAGATTCGTGATGCTGTTATCGCCCATGAGGCTGAAGTCGTCCTCTTCAACCACGCCTTATCCCCTTCTCAGCAACGTAATGTCGAACAGGCACTTGAGTGTCGTGTGCTCGATCGTACGGGGCTAATTCTGGATATTTTTGCCCAGCGTGCCCGTACTCACGAAGGTAAGCTTCAGGTTGAGCTTGCCCAGCTTGAGTATATGTCGACCCGACTGGTTCGCGGCTGGACCCACCTTGAGCGTCAGAAAGGTGGTATCGGTCTGCGTGGGCCGGGTGAAACGCAGCTGGAAACGGATCGACGTTTGTTGCGTGAGCGCATTCGTCAGATTCATAAACGACTGACAAAAGTACGTACACAGCGGGATCAGAACCGCCGTGCCCGTCGTCGTGCGGATATTCCATCGGTGTCGCTGGTGGGTTATACCAACGCGGGTAAGTCGACACTGTTTAATGCCCTGACCGAAGCTGAGGTGTACGCAGCAGATCAGCTGTTTGCAACGCTGGATCCTACATTGCGTCGCATAGTCATGCCGGATATTGGCCCGGTTGTTCTGGCGGATACTGTAGGTTTTATCCGACATCTTCCGCATAAACTGGTTGAGGCTTTCCGTGCGACTCTGCAGGAAGCTCAGGAAGCAACGCTTCTGGTGCATGTGATTGATGCTGCTGATGATGACCGCGATGGCAATATCCGGGAAGTTAACAGCGTACTGGAAGAGATCCATGCGGATGATATTCCCTGCCTGCTGGTCTATAACAAAATTGACCGTATGCCCGGTTATGGGCCCCGGATTGAACGTAATGATCAGGGTGAACCTGAACGGGTTTGGATTTCTGCGGTCAATGGTGAGGGCCTGGATCTTGTCCTGCAGGCGATCGGCGAAAGACTGTGTGATGATATTTTCAAAGGCGAGCTGATTCTTGAGCCGTCTGAAGGCCGTTTACGCGCGCTTTTATACCAACAGGGCGCTATTATCGAAGAGACAGTGAGTGATCAGGGCCAGTTTGTCCTGCAGGTACGTTTGCCTGAAGCTGACTTTATCCAGATGCTATGTCGTGTGGGTGTTGATCCGAAACGCTACTTCCCGAACTATGGCGTTGAGGATTTTATGTTGGATTCCGATACAGAGGCCTCATAAGGTTCTGTAACGACAGTGAGCCATTTTTGCGCGCAGGGAAGCTGATCTGAATTTCCTTACGCGCCATAAACAATTCATAACTTTAACGGAAGCTGGAAACAGTTTTCTCGGAGAGTGGAGATACGTATGGCTTGGAATGAGCCGGGTGGCAATAAAGATAATAATCGTGATCCTTGGGGTAACGATAATAAAAATGGTGGTCGCAATGACCAGGGACCACCAGATCTTGATGAAGCCCTGAAAAAGTTTAATGACCGTCTGAGTGGTATTTTGGGCGGCAAGAAAGGTGGTTCCGGCGGCTCTGGTGGCGGCGGTGGCGGTGGTACTCCATCTCCGGCTGCAAGCTTTGGCCTGCTCGGTATCATCCTCGTGATCGCCGCATCGGTTTGGGCGGTATCCGGTTTCTACCGTGTTGACCAGTCTGAGCGAGCGGTTGTGCTTCGTTTTGGTGAGTATTACGACACTGTTGGTGCCGGTCTTAACTGGAATCCGACGCTGATCGATACGGTTCAAACGGTTAACGTAACGAAGGTTCGTTCTCTGAGCCGTCGTTCACAGATGCTGACCGAAGATGAAAACATCGTTCAGGTTAACCTGTCCGTACAGTACCGTGTAGGTAGCCCGAGAGAGTTCCTGCTGAATGTACGTAACCCTGAACAGAGTCTGGAAAATGCTACCGATTCGGCTCTGCGTCATGAGGTGGGTTCATCTGAGATGAACGACATTCTGACCGAAGGTCGTGAAGTGTTGGCTCAGCGTGTTCGTGCACGTCTGCAGCAATATCTGGACAGCTATGAGGTTGGCCTTGAAGTTCGTTCTGTGAACGTTGAGAGCACCTCTGCTCCCGATGAAGTACAGGCTGCTTTCGATGATGTAATTAAAGCCCGTGAAGATGAGCAGCGTGTGAAGAACCAGGCTGAATCTTATTCTAACGGTATTATTCCTGAGGCTCGTGGTAAGGCTCAGCGTATTATCGAAGAAGCGAACGGTTACAAAGAAGAGATCATCGCTCGTGCAGAGGGTGAGGCAGACCGCTTTATCAAACTGCTGACCGAGTATGAGAAAGCTCCTGAAGTAACCCGTGATCGTCTGTATCTGCAAACCATGGAAGAAGTTATGGCCAGCACCAGTAAGGTTCTGGTTGATGTCGATGGCGGCAATAACATGATGTACATCCCTTTGGATAAGATGGTGGGTGGCGGTTCAGCAAGTGCGAACCGTGGCAGCGGCATGAGTTCAACTGATCAGAGCCGTTTCTCCAGTGCTCCGTCAATGAGTTCTGATACTCAAATTGATGAACTGGCTGATCGCGTACTGCAACGTCTGCGCGAGAAAAGTGCTAATTCCACTGCACCACGTAGGGAGGGTCGATAATGCAATCTAAGTCTTTTCCGGCGCTGATCCTGATCGCTATTCTGGCTCTGGTTGGTGCTAACAGCCTTTATATCGTTGATGAAACCGAGCGTGCGATTAAGCTGAAATTTGGTGAAATCATCGATGCGGATATTCAGCCGGGTTTGCACTTTAAACTTCCGGTACTGCATACCATCCGTAAGTTTGATGCCCGTATGCTGACCATGGACTCACGTCCTCAGCGTTACCTGACGCTGGAGAAAAAAGCGGTAATCGTGGACTCCTTCATCAAGTGGCGTATTGCTGATGTGCAGAAGTACTACGAAGCGACATCCGGTGATGAGCTGGTAGCTGCGCGTCTGCTGGCACCTCGTATGGATGAAGGTCTGCGTAACCAGTTCGGTGAGCGCACCATGTATGAAGTGATCTCCGGCGAACGTGATGAGCTGATGGATGAGCTGACCGTTAAACTGAATACCATTACTCAGGATGAACTGGGTATCGAGATCCGCGATATTCGTGTGAAGCGTATTGATCTGCCGTCCGAAGTAAGTAGTGCGGTATATGAGCGTATGAACACTGAACGTCAGCGTGAAGCTCGTGAGCACCGCTCTGAAGGTAATGAGATTGCCGAAGGTATCCGTGCAGATGCTGATCGTCAGCGTCAGATTATTCTGGCGGAAGCGTTCCGTGAATCTGAGCGTATCCGAGGTGAGGGTGATGCGATCGCTGCGGCAACTTATGCTAAAGCGTACACTCAGAACCCTGAGTTCTACACCTTCATCCGAAGCCTTGAAGCATACCGTAACAGCTTCTCGAGCAAAGATGACGTGATGGTGCTGAAACCTGAGAGTGAATTCTTCAATTACATGAAGAAATCCCAGTAAGTTTTAGTTGCTGTTAAAAGTACCCCGTAGCCTTAGGTTCACGGGGTATTTTTTTGTGCGGAATTTGGCGTGCAACCAGCCACTTTTTTTGTAAAAGCCCCCTCAAACCATGGCTGTAAATCCTAATCGTGTTAGAATGTGTCGAACCGGGTTCGCCCCGGTTTTTTTGTGTGCAGATTCCGGCAAAAGGGCGAATTGGCAGCAACTGCTGTCGGTATTGTTAAAGGCCCTGTGGAGAGACACTGTTGGATTGGCAAGTTTTCGTAAGTGCGTTAGCGTTGGTTTTCATCATTGAGGGTATTATCCCTTTTGCAAACCCGGCACGCTGGCGCAAGCTGGTAGCAACGATGGCTCAGGTGTCAGACCAGCAACTCAGAGTGATGGGGATGATCAGCATGCTGATCGGACTTTTCGTTCTGTATCTGGCACGGGGTTAGCGGGTTAAATAAAACCCGTACGCCATTGTTTTCGACTAGGATTAATCTGGGTCGGTAGGGCGCTGTTAGCCGGGCCGATGATGGATAGAGACAGATAAAGAACAGGCTGAATTATGACCATTGCAGATCGTTGGTTACTTCCAGATGGTATGGAAGAGGTACTGCCGCCGCAGGCCAGGCAGATTGAAGAGCTTCGTCGTGAATTGCTGGATCTGTTCCATACATGGGGCTACGACCTGGTTTTCCCGCCACCGGCTGAATATCTGGAATCACTTCTGACCGGCAGTGGTAATGATCTGGACCTGCAAACCTTCAAAGTGACAGACCAGATGACCGGTCGCATGATGGGTATTGCTGCAGATATTACGCCACAGGTTGCCCGCATGGATGCTCACTCGATGAAGCGTCAGGGACCTGCCCGTTTCTGTTATTGCGCCAATGTTCTGCGAACTAAAGCAAGCAGCATGCTGGGCTCCCGAAGCCCTATGCAGGTTGGTGCGGAACTGTTCGGTGATCATGGTCTGGAAAGTGATACCGAAATTTTAGGTTTAATGATCTCTGCACTGGCGACCGCCGGTGCGGGAAAAGTTTATCTCGATATGGGCCACGTCGGCATTTATCGGGCTCTTATTCGTGAAGCAGACCTCACAGCAGATCAGGAAAAAACACTGTTTGATGCCATTTTGCATAAGGCTTATGGCGAAATTGATCAAATAGTCGCAAGAGATATTGCTAATGAGTCTGTGAGAGGTATGATTTCACGTCTTGCGCGTTTGAACGGCGGCGCAGATGTTCTGGCTCAGGCACAGGTTGAACTGGCCGATGCTCCGGCATCCGTTAAGGAAGCCCTGACCAGTCTGGAACAGATCGCCGGCGTCATTAAAAACCAATATCCGAATGTTGAGATCAACTTTGATCTGGCGGAGCTGCGTGGTTACAACTACCACACAGGGATGGTGTTTGCGGCATATATTTCGGGATACTCCCATGCGGTTGCCCAGGGTGGCCGTTATGATGAGACCGGAAAAGTATTTGGACGCGCACGGCCTGCAACAGGCTTTAGTGCTGACCTGAAAATTCTGGCAAAACTCTTACAAAAAAATGATCCCGTATCCGGTGTTTATGCGCCGGCAGGTTACAGCGATGATCAGGAACTCCTGTCTACAATTCGGGCTTTACGCAGTGAAGGTACCCGGGTAGTGAATGGTTTGCCTGATCAGGATGTCAGTGCACTTGAGATGGGTTGTGACAGCGAACTGGTGCTAAAAGATGATGGCCAGTGGGTTGTTGAACCAATTAACCGAATTTTTTAATCAGCCTGCATGGGCGAGACTGTTTACAGTCTGAGTTCGAGTGAATGAGAAAGCAGTAATGGGTAAAAACGTCGTAGTACTGGGCACCCAATGGGGTGACGAAGGTAAGGGTAAAGTAGTTGATCTGTTAACAGAATCTGCTGCTGCAGTTGTCCGTTTTCAGGGCGGCCACAACGCCGGCCACACACTTGTGGTAAATGGCGAAAAAACCGCGCTGCACCTGATCCCTTCAGGCATCCTGCGCGAAAACGTCAATTGCATTATCGGCAATGGTGTTGTTCTGGCTCCTGATGCTCTGTTAAAAGAGATCCGCATGCTGGAAGAGCGAGGTGTACCGGTACGTGACCGTCTGCGCCTGAGTGCATCATGCCCGCTGATTCTGGAATACCATGTACGTCTTGATCTGGCCCGTGAAACGGCTCGTGGCGCTGATAAGATCGGTACAACCGGTCGCGGTATCGGTCCTGCGTATGAAGATAAAGTAGCCCGTCGTGGTCTGCGTCTGGGTGACATGATGAACGCTGAGCTGTTTGAAGCGAAAGTGCGTGACATCGTGGCTTACCACAACTTCATGATCGAATCTTATTACAAAGAAGAGCCGGTTGATGCAGACAAAGTGATCGCAGATTGTAAAGCGATGGCTGAAGAGCTGCGTCCAATGGTTTGCGATGCAACCAGCGCACTGCACGCTTACCGTAAGAACGGTGACAACATCATGTTCGAAGGTGCACAGGGTTCCCTGCTGGATATCGACCATGGTACTTACCCTTTTGTAACCAGCTCTAATACTACTGCTGGTGGTGCAGCAACCGGTTCCGGTTTTGGTCCTCTGTATCTGGATTACATTCTGGGTATCACCAAGGCTTACACCACCCGTGTTGGTTCCGGTCCTTTCCCGACAGAGCTGTTTGACAGCTGCGGCGAGCACCTGGCGACCAAAGGTCACGAGTTCGGTACGACCACAGGCCGCTCACGCCGTTGTGGTTGGTTTGATGCCGTAGCCCTGCGTTATTCTGTTCAGGTTAACTCCATTTCCGGTATCTGCCTGACCAAACTGGACGTACTGGATGGTCTGGAAACCATCAAAGTTTGTACTCATTACAAACTGAAAGACGGTACTCTGGTGGATCTGCCGGTTGATGCGTCTGCATTCGGTGATGTTGAGCCGGTATACGTTGAGATGCCTGGCTGGACTGAGTCTACTGTTGGTGCTAAAACCATGGACCAACTGCCACAGGCTGCACGTGACTACGTTGCCTTCCTGGAAGAGCAGGTTGGTGCACCGGTTGATATCGTTTCTACCGGCCCGGATCGTGAAGAGACCATCGTACTGCGCGACCCGTACAAAGCTTAATCTCAAGCGAAGTACCCGCCGTTACGGTAAGAAAAACCCGATGTGAAAACATCGGGTTTTTTACGTTCTGGCAGGTGACAGTATTTGGCGGGTGATAGTACTTGGTAGGTGATAGTATTCACATGACCTCCACCTGCCAGAGCTCCTATCAGGTTAATCCGTTATGCCTAAACACCCGCCATCCTTACGCGCCCTTCAAATTTTCGCCGTCGCTGCCCGCTTAGGCAGTTTTAAGTATGCCGCTGAGCAGCTTTTTATTACCCCGCAAGCGGTCAGTCTGCAGATTAAGTCTCTGGAAGATCAGCTGGGTCTGGTGTTATTTGAGCGGAAACCCTCAGGAATCGGGGTTACCCCGTCAGGCCAGCAGTTGCTGGACTATGTGGAGCGTGGGCTAGCGCTGATTCAACGAGGCGTGGATGAGGTTTGTGATCAGCATCAGACGCCTACGATCCGCATCAGCTCATCCCCTTGGTTTGCGGTGAACTGTCTGCTACCACGCCTGCCTGAGTTTGAGGCAGCTCACCTCGGTTGCAGGATTCAGGTTTCAACCTCTGTACCCTTTCCGGATTTTGAAGCTCAACGTCTTGATCTTGCGATACAGTGGGGCTTTGGCGAATGGGGTTTCGAGTCACAGCAGCTGTTGCTGACCGATGACAAGCTGATCGTCTGCGCCCCCGATCTGCTGGAACGTATTCCCCTTGTTCGCGCCGATGATCTGATTCATCACCGCCTGCTATGCACGCCTTTGTCGGTTTCTCTTTGGGAGCGTGTGCTGGATACTCTGAAAGTGGATGCGGCGGTTGATCAACAGGTTCTTCCGCTGGACAGTCATGCCGGTTTGCTGGAAGCCGCCAACAGAGGTCTCGGGGTTGCCATGATCTCAACCGGCGATGCACTGGATGGCATCGTCTCGGGTCGTCTGATCGCGCCTTTGGGAGAACAACCCATCAGCCGGTTGAATCCGGCTCTTATGCCGGGTTACTGGCTGGTTCATAAAGAGGTCGCCCCTGAAAACACCCGGGTTAAGGCTTTTATTGATTGGATGCAGGGTTGGCTGAAAGAGCACCCGAGAGCGGTTAGAGTAAGCCTTGCTTGATCATGGGGTTAAGTTTTTTTGTTTGTTGGCAGGTTTATTTATCACCAGAATAGCCAGCAGCAGATCGTCGTGAAGTCTCAGGTCTGCGAATAGACTATGTTTATAAAACAAAAAGGCTATCAGCCGTACGACTCCAGGTGACTTATGAATCCGGTACAGTTTTTTGACAATCTTTGGCAGGACTACATCTCCATTACACCTCAGGCGGAGGTGATCCGTAAGGTCTTTGAAGCCACCGATGGTGAGGTGATCAATGATCATGTGGCCTTCCGTACTTTTGCTCATACCCCTTTGCAGCTGGATAACCTGGAACCTCTGGTGCTGGCGATGGGCTACAGCCTGCAGGATGAGTATCAGTTTAAAGCCAAAAAACTGCGTGCCCGCAGCTATATCCATCCGGATTCCTCTGTACCTAAGATTTTTATCTCTGAGCTGCTGACCGAGCAGCTGAGTGAATCGGCTCAGAATATTCTGGCCAAATACACCGCTGAGATTACGTCAAAGCCTGTTGATCAGAGTGTGTTCTGGTCTGCCCGTCACTGGAGTGCGCCAAGCTTTGAGGATTACAAAACCCTGATGCAGGAAACAGAATACGGTGCCTGGTTGTTGGCGATCGGTATTCGCGTTAACCACTTCACTGTCAGCATCAACCATCTGAAGAGTGTGGCGGAACTGAAAGATACGGCGCAGATTCAGCGTGTACTGGATCGTGTTAAGGAAGCTGGTTATGCGGTCAACACATCCGGCGGCGAAGTGAAAGGCACGCCTGCCGCCCTGCTGGAGCAGGGCTCGACGATGGCAGACCGTCAACCGGTTGAGTTTGCCGGAGACGAGACCTATGAAATCCCGACCTGCTTCTACGAATTTGCACTGCGTTATCCCAATGCAGACGGCGAGGTGTATCAGGGCTTTATTGAAGCAAACGCCGATAAAATTTTTGAATCTACCAGCGCTGCCTGATTTCCCCATCCATATTAAGTTTGCGCAGCAAAAAGCCGGACCCTAGTGTTCGGCTTTTTTGGATCTTGTTAGAATTCAAACGACTGTTTGATTTTTTCTTGCGCTTTGTCTAATCTGACGTGATGACCCGGATTTGCTCCGATTTAACGGGCAGGTAAAACAAAAACAATAACGACGCAAGAGATCAAACAACTCATGACGGATTATGTCATTGTCGGTGGCGGTGCTGCAGGCTGCCTGTTGGCCGAGCGACTCAGTCGCGATCCCTCCAGCCAAGTAACCCTTCTGGAAGCAGGCGCTGCTGATTCCAGCCCTCTCATTCATATCCCTGCCGGTATTCTGGCACTGATGCGCAGCAAGCGTCTTAACTGGGAGTTTTATACCGAACCTCAAAAAGAGTTGAATCAACGTCGTCTGTTCTGGCCGAGGGGTAAAACTCTGGGGGGCAGCAGTTCCATCAATGCCATGTGCTATACCCGGGGACAGCCGGAAGACTTTGATCTCTGGGCTGAGAGTTTCAACAGTGATATTCAGCACGACTGGCACTATCAGGGATTACTGCCGCACTTTAAGGCGATGGAAGATTTCGAGACGGGTGCAGACCGATGGCATGGCGTAGGTGGCGAACTATCGGTACAGGCCTTGCGTACGTTTAATCCACTATCAGAGGCTTATCTTCGGGCGGGACAGCAACTGGGTTTGCCGCTGAACCATGACTTCAACGGTGCAAGTCAGTGGGGTGTTGGGGCTTATCAGGTGATGCAGCGAGACGGCAGTCGTTGCAGCAGTGCCAGAGCATTTCTGGAACCGGCTCGTGAGCGCAGCAATCTGACTATTATTACCAAAGCGCAGGTGCAGCGGTTAAAGCTCAGAAACAGCCGAGTGTGTGGCGTGTATTATCAGGTGGCGGGACAGGATATCTACTTGCCGGTTAATGGTGAGGTTATTTTATCTGCCGGAGCACTGCACACCCCTCAGCTGCTGATGCTGTCCGGCATTGGGCCTGAGAATGAATTAAGTCAGCAGGGCATAAGTGTTCGTCACCCTCTGGAAGGTGTTGGACGTAATCTGCAGGATCATCTTGATATCAGCGTCAGCTGGTTAGAAAAGGGCTGTAAAGCGGTTTCTCTGAACCCCGTGTTCTGGCCAAGGGGCATTAAAGGTTTGCTCGATTACCGCAAACGAAAAGGTGTGCTGACGTCTAACTTTGCAGAAGCAGGAGCCTTTCTGACGACAGATTCTGAGCAGAGCCGGCCGGATGTGCAGCATCATTTTTTGCCAGCATTGGAAGTGGATCACGGCCTCAACCTGGCACCAACGATCCGGCATTTTGGTTATACCCTAAGGGCGTGTTTACTCAGACCAAAAAGCCGTGGTTATGTGGGGCTGAGATCTGACCGGCCACAGGATGCACCGCTACTTCAGCCCAACTACCTAAGTGATGCCGAAGGTGAGGATCTGAAGGGTATGGTGCGGGCTTTGGATAGCGCCCGTGAACTGTTGAATCAGCCGGGAATCAGTCGCTTCGGAAAATACGAATGGCGTCCGGGAAAGACCTGCCATAGCCAGAAGGACAAAGAGGCTTATATCCGACAGTTTGCCGAAAGCATCTATCATCCCGTAGGCACCTGCAAAATGGGCAGCGGCAAAGGTGCGGTGGTGGATCACCAGTTAAAGGTTCACGGTATGGATAATCTGAGAGTTGTTGATGCGTCGGTCATGCCGAATCTGGTCAGCGGCAATACCACGGCGGCGACATTGGCTATCGCCAGTAAAGCGGCAGAACTGATTCTGAACCCTTGCGGTTAATGGCTATTATCCCGATTGTGAATTAAACCATAAAGTACTGACATATTTGGATGACAGATGAGGTTTCGTTGTTTATAACCACCGTTAAGCAAAAAGAGTGAGCCGGAAAATGATGGCTCATATATTCAGAGACAGGAGGTTATATGGTTCGTTCTTTGGGTTTAGGGTTGGTTCTGTCCGGGGCTGTTTTGCTGGCCGGTTGCTCTTCTGCGGCGGAGGATTATGCCCGTGCAAAGGCAGAAGCTGAGATGGCGCGTGAGCAGAAAGCCAGTCAGCAGGAGCAACAGTTACGTCGTGATGCGGACAACGCGTTCCGTGAGCTGGACCAGCAGTAGTCACAGGGATTAATCGCCGATAACTGAAAAGCCAGCATCGATGCTGGCTTTTCCTGTTCTGGTATTCTGTTTTTTCTTTGCCGGTTTAGTTGGCGGCCATGGGTTGATCTGCCTCTGTCTGTGTCTCTGCTTCAGGCTGAGCTTCCTGTGTTTCCGGCTCTGGCTGAGTGGTTGGCAGGTTTAACGCCAGTTTGGTTGCGTGGCTGTAGTGTTTGTTTTCCGGTTTCAGGTCGTTATTCCAGCGCAGGTCCAGCAGTTTTAATGCTGGAAGATCCAGTTCCAGTTTCCGGAACTCGCCGACACTCAAAATCAGACGTTCGAGCTTAGGTTGGTCGGTCAGCTTAAGGGTCTTGAGTGGCGTTTGGTTGATAAAGAGAATCTCCAGATTTGGCTGAGGCGCGACCTGCACACTTTTCAGTGGGTTGCGTGTCAGAGAGAGCTCTTTCAGCTTAGGAAACGTTCTCAGTTCAACCTCGGTCAGCCGATTGCCCAGCAGATCCAGCTCCTCCAGAGCTGGCAGCTCCGGCAGGTCGATCTTTTCAAGTTGGTTATCATCCAGGTCAATCTCTGTCAGATAAGGGCTGGCAGGTACTTTCAGTTGCTTCAGTGAACGGTTGTTGCTGCTGATATCCAGTATTTCCAGACCGGTCTGGTGACTCAGATCCAGTTTATCCACACCCTTCGGCAAACGCAGAATCAGACGACGCAGGTTATTCAGAGGTTTAAAGGCATCCGCTTTCAGGTCGCTACCGGTTCGACAGTTTAGGCTGAAGACTTCAACGGTGTAGTCCAGTGTATTGGCATCAATACAGTAGAGAAAAAGGCTGCTGTTACCCAGTTCCCCGTACAGATCCGGCAAAGGGTTATTTTTAACGTACAGGCGCGTCAGATTACGTTGGGCGTTCAGATCCAGCGCTGTCAGCTGGTTATGATCCAGATCGATCTCCTGCAGTGCAGGCGCCTGACTCAGGTCGATAGACTCAAGCTGGTGGCGGCTGATGACCAGCTGTTTCAGTTTAGGTGTTGCGCCTAGGTTCACTTCTTTCAGCTGGCCTTCCTGCAGCCAGAGCTTTTTCAGGTTGGGCTGTTCATCCAGTGTCAGCCTTTGCAGAGGGGCTTTGCGTACCTCAAGGCTGACCAGCTTTTGCGTGCTGCTCAGATCCAGCCATTTGATCTGTGAACGGTCACTGTAAAAGTCTTCCAGTTCCGGTGTGTACAGATAAAGTTTCTTCAGGGATTTGGTGTTGATAAAGCTGAGCTTTCGCAGCTTGGGTTGTTCAATTTCCAGCGCTGTCAGGTTCTCAAAGCCCAGCGTCACCTCCTCCAGTACCGGCATGGCGGCAAAGGCATCAACGGCGATATCGCCATCAAGACCGTCAAGGGAGAGATGTGTCAGTTGCGGGTACTGGCTGAACTTGGCGGCCTTCAGATAGCTGCTTGGGAATACCTTAAGATTCTTCAGCTTGGTATTAGCTCTCAGATCCAGCCAGCTGATCTCGTTCAGCCCCAGATCCAGTTGCTCAAGATTGGGGAAGTAAAACAGCTCATCGGCGGACTGAATATTTCTCAGGCTGCAGTCCAGCTGAGTGATTTTTGCCGGATCGGAGATGCCTTGTTCCAGAACGCAGGCTTTAAAATTGTCATCCCGAAACGGGATCTGCTCAACGCTGTATGAGGGATTGGCCTTTGGCTGGATGCCAACACAGCCGGTTAATAGCGTGGTGAGGGCCAGTACGGAAACAAGCAGTGATGAAGGCGTGCGCAACACGACAGATCCTTTTGATTTGAAAAGATTAAAGGGGTAGCAAGATCGCAACAGAAGCCAAATGTAGAGGATATGCTCCAGCCTGTCGAGGCAACGACCGGGAATCCGCGCGTTGAGTCTCAGATAAAGAGGCCGTGTGCACAGGCTTGAGTGAATCAGATCAGCTGGGAGCGCTGAGTCACCACCGGATGCGGGTTGGCGTTAGCTTCCTGCTCCTGCAGACGTTTACGCTCTTCCCGGGGCGTCAGGCCGTAATGGTTGCGGTAGGCGGTGCTGAAATAAGAGGCACTGGCAAAACCGCAGGAAAGCCCCACCTGAAGGATCGGTTTGTCCGTTTGACGCAACAATTTGCGGGCGTGTTCCAGTCGCAGTTCCAGATAGTATTTGGACGGCACGGTTTGCAGATGTTTCTTGAAGAGACGTTCCAGATGGCGTCGGGAAACCCCCACATGGCGGGCAAGATCATCGGCGCTTAAGGGTTCTTCGATGTTCGCTTCGATCAGCTGAACCGCTTCGATCAGCTTAGGCTGGCTGACACCGATACGGGTTTTCAGCGGAATACGTTGCGGGTCATCACCGGTTCGCATCCGTTCACAGACAAACTGTTCCGAGATCGAGGCCGCCAGATCCATACCATGCTGCTGGCGGATCAGAAACAGCATCATATCCATTGCAGCAGTACCACCGCTGCAGGTGTAGCGTTTGTTGTCGATCTCAAACAGGTTGTTGGTGACCTGAGTATGAGGAAAGTCTTCCCGCAGACTGTCGATATCCCACCAGTGGATTGTCGCTTTATGGTTGTTCAGCAGGCCCGCGCAGGCGAGAATATAGGAGCCTGTACCGATGCCGCCAATCGCCATTTGATTGCCCCGTTGCTGACGCAGCCAGGCGATAATGGCATCATTACCGGTTCGGGCGATGGGGCTGGCTCCACAGACGAAAATGGCATCCAGCTCAGGCAGGTCATCCAAGCTATGATCCACCAGTGTCTGAACACCAAAACTACTGGCCACCGCCTCGCCATCATGGCTGATCAGTGTGGTTTCGTAGAGATCATCACCGGTAATCCAGTTCGCCATACGCAGCGGCTCAATCGCAGACGAAAAGGCGATAAGCGAATAGTTCGGCACCAGCAAAAAGCCGTAGCGCTTTGGCCGGTTTTTTGTCGCGGGATTTTTGGTCATTCCTGGCTGGCTGGCTTGCAACGGGGTCGTCTCCTGAATGTTCGTCTCAGACAGAATGTTTCCGGTGAGCTTGAATGGCCTAAGAATACCGGTTTACGGGTTTGATAACTGCCGGCACTTTAAGAAATGTCAGCTTAGAGCAAGTTTGTGTCGCGCTATAACAAATCTGGCTATGTTAACCCGAGTCACTTTTACCGATACTGTAATAACAGGTTTTCCGGTTGTTCCCGGCCTTTTAACAAGCCTTCAGAAATCAGCAGCTTGTCGCCAAAGCTCTGTTTCAGCATAGCCGGTTTCGTTAGGGCGGGTTAAACACACCCGATGAAATAAATTTCTGTGGCTCTTCCATTCATGGTGACCGTTCCGTGGTACATCCGGGATGGGGGCTACAAAGAACAATGATAAACAGCCCGGGTAACTTTCCTGCGGGCTCACGAGGTAGAGACAGAGATGACAACACAAAACGTAACCCGCGCACTGTTCGATGAAGTAATGGTACCGAACTACAACCCGCAGCAAATGGTGCCGGTGCGCGGTGAAGGTTCTCGCGTTTGGGATCAGGACAACAACGAATATATTGATTTTGCCGGTGGTATTGCGGTAAATGCTCTGGGTCACTGTCACCCTGAACTGGTCGCGACTCTGAAAGCACAGGCGGATACCCTGTGGCACCTGAGTAACGTCTTCACCAACGAGCCTGCTCTGCGTCTGGCCAAGAAACTGACTGATGCGACCTTCGCTGACAAAGTCTTCTTCTGTAACTCCGGTGCAGAAGCCAACGAAGCGGCATTCAAGCTGATCCGTAAATACGCATACGACAACTTTGGTCCTGAAAAGAACGAGATTATCTCTTTCAAACAGGGTTTCCACGGCCGTACCCTGTTCACCGTTTCTGTGGGTGGTCAGCCTAAATACCGCGAAGGTTTTGAACCGGCTCCGGGTGCTATTGAGCACGCTGAGTTTAACAACCTGGAATCCCTGAAAGCCCTGATCTCCGATAAAACCTGTGGTGTAGTACTTGAGCCAACGCAGGGTGAAGGTGGTGTTGTTCCGGGTGATGCAGATTTCCTGAAAGGTGTTCGCGAGCTGTGTGATCAGCACAATGCCCTGCTGGTATTTGATGAAGTGCAAACCGGTGTAGGCCGTACCGGTCACCTGTACGCTTACATGGAAAGCGGCGTAATCCCGGATGTACTGACCACGGCTAAATCTCTGGGTGGCGGTTTCCCGATCGGCGCTATGTTGTGCAGCGACAAAGTTGCTCCAAGCCTGGGCTTTGGTACTCATGGCAGCACCTATGGCGGTAACCCGCTGGCCTGTGCTGTGGCAGAAAAGGTTCTGGATATCGTCAACACCCCTGAAGTGTTGTCCGGTGTCGCAACCCGTAATGCGATCTTCAACGAAGAGCTGAACAAGCTGAATGAACGTTTCGGAATCTTCAAAGAAGTACGTGGCAGCGGCCTGCTGATCGGTGCTGAGCTGATCGAAGAGTGGCACGGTAAAGCGGGTGAGTTCCTGGCGGCAGCACGCGCTGAAGGTCTGATGATGCTGGTAGCCGGTCCTAACGTGATCCGTTTTGCTCCGTCTCTGATCATCCCTGAGTCCGATATCCGTGAAGGTATGGCGAAGCTGGGTGAAGCGATTGCTAAGGTGCTGGAGGCGGCTAAGGCTTAAGAATCTGAGCTGAATAAAACGGTGATGAAAAACGGCCATTGGTATAGACCATGGCCGTTTTTTTTGCTGCTGCTTCGGATTGATCTGGGCTAAAAGAGCTCAGACACCGGCTCCCATAATATCCCGGCCAAGGTGGATCAGCTGAGGGGCGAGTACATTTTCAAGGTGCTCTTTGCTGAAGATATAAGACGGGCCGCCACAGCTCAGGCAGACGATCTTGTCATCCCGAAGTTTCAGCGGAACGGCAACGGAGTTAACGTTACGGTCCCAGACACCATAGGCTGAGGTGTAACCTTTTTCGCGGTATTCCTCGAGTGCGGCATCAATACCCGCTTTTATTTCAGGCCAGTTCTCTTCATGCTTTTTCTGGATATAGGACATAAAGAACTCTCGTTCTTCCTGAGTAATCATTGCCAGAAAAGCACGACCAATAGCACTGGTTGCCATGGGTAATAAAGAGCCAACTTCAACCCGCAGAGACTGAGCATCATCGCTGCGGCTGTAAGCGACGAAAATCATGGAGAGTCTTTCGCGGGTCGCCAGTCCAATGGATACCTGAGCTCGTTTGGCCATAGCATCCATATAGGGTTGCGCAACCTGACGTACCTGAAGCTGGTTGGTGTAGGCACTGCCTAAAGCGAGTACGCCTGAGTCCAGCTGATATTTCTCAAGACTGGGTGAATAGGTCAGATAACCCAGCTTGGTTAGTGTATAGGTCAGGCGGGATACAGTGGGTTTTGGCAGGCCTGTAATCGCGGCAATATCCTGATTTCCCAGTACACCGCCTTTTTGGCCAAATGCTCTCAGAATTTCCAGTCCCCGTGCCAGTGCTTCAACAAACTTACGGTCTTTATCTTCTTTGGATTTACCGCTCTGATAATCAAAAAATTCCTGCATAGTGCTCCGCCATTCCGAACTGTTCGCTTTTATTGCCTTTAGGACCTTCGCTGCTGCTCTGATTGTACTGCACACTTTTGTTTAGAGAATCAATGCGAGGTAGTCTGCAAAACTGTGTTTCATTATACATTTTGTGGGCTTTAATTATAGAACCCTATCGCTAAAGAGCCGGTGAATACTGCTTTTAGCATTTCTTCTAATATTCGAGATCCATTCAGATACGGACAAGGGTTTCAGTGCTTCTTGTTTAGGTTATTGAACTTCGCTTGTAGAAAATTAAGTTCACATTTCGGTCGGCAGTTTCATTCTGCGATTTAAAAGTTGCGATAAGTAAGTCCGTTATGTAAAGTCTAACATGTTTATCGCGGTATAGTATTTCGCAATGCGAAATAAAAATAAAAACAAAATGGAGTACGGCAATGAAATTCTTCAAAAAGTGCCTTGCAGGTGTTCTGTTAACATCTCTGGTGGGGACCGCTCAGGCTGCAACCACGCTAACTTTTGGTGAGCCAGCCCCCAACCGTGGTGCCCGGGCTGCAGATGTTCAGTGGTTTGCTGATCAGGTAGAACAGCGTTCCGGCGGCGATCTGAAAATTGATATTCAGTGGGGGGGAGCACTGTTTAAAGCTAAGGCTGCACGTCAGGCTATCAGTACGGGCGTGGCTGATATGGGCAGTATCATTCAGGGGTATTTCCCTCGTGAGCTGATATCGACCGGAATCGGAGATCTGCCATTCGACAATCAGGACCCTTGGGTTGGTATTCAAGCCATTAATGAATTCGTAAGAGACGGTCAGGTCGAGAAACAACTGGCGCGTCAGAATTTACACCTGCTGACCTCCTACAGCGTGGGCCAGGTTAACCTGATCTGTAAAGATCAGCCGATTACGTCGTTATCTGATCTGGACGGCAAAAAACTTCGTGGGATCGGTGTTTACGGACATGTTCTAGGGGATAACGGTGCCAGCCAGGTCAACATGTCAGTTTATAAAGTCTATCAGGGGCTGGATACCGGTCTGATTGATTGTGCGCAAACTTATCTGAGCGCTTCTGCTGCTCTTAAGCATGACGAAGTTGCCAAATATATAACCAAGCTCAACTGGGGGATCTTCTCTGGGCTGGGTATCTATATCAACAATGATGTTTACAAGAGTCTGAGTCCTTCGCAGCGTAAGATTCTGAGTGAGGTTTCAGCCGATTTTGCCAATCATCATGGTCGCAACGTGATTGCCAATGAGGTTGCTGGAGAGGAGAAGCTGGTACAGCGCGGGATGATCTCTAATGAGCTTCCAGCATCTGTCAGTAAAAGCCTGATTGATCAGAGCAACAACTATTTTAATGATTGGGTAGAGAAAGCAAATGGTACTGGAATTGATGGTGAGCGTTTGCTTAAAAAGTATCAGGACCTAATGGCCAAGTATAAGCATGAGAAAGAAACCTCAGGCTATCCCTGGGAACGCTAATTGTAGTGACCCCAGGGAAGGGGTCTTCGAGGAGGCCTTATGCTAAAGAAAATAGAAGAACTCTTTTTATATGTTGCGGGTTTTTGCATTGTTGCTTTGGGTGTGATGATCACGCTGACGGTTTTACTGAGAAATTTCTTTAATACCGGTGTGCCTGATGTCGTCACGATTGTGGGTGAATTGATGGTGGGTGGTGTGTTCCTGCCACTGGCGTATGTCACGGCCAAGTATCACCACATTGCCATCGACTTTTTATTTAAGCTTCTGAGTCGTCGTCTTCGGCTAGTTATTTTGGCGTTTGGCTCGTTCATTGTTCTTTTCCCGATGTTTCTGGTGGCTTTCGCAGCCTGGGGATCTTTCAGTCATGCGATGTCCAGCGGTGCCTATTTTTTCGGAGAACTTGAGCTGCCTGAATGGCCGGGCCGTTTAGCCTTTTTTGTCGGCTTTGCTCTGTTCTATATCCGGTTAGTTATTATCTTTTTTCAGGACCTGAAGGCGGCTTATTTGAATGATGTGAACTACCTCGCTGCCCGTACTGATTCTGATGACAGAATTGAGGAGAGTTGATCGATGGACCCCATTATATTAGGTGGCATTGGGTTTCTTTGTGCACTGCTTTTACTGGCTATTCGCGTTCCGATCTCTTTCACTCTGGCAGGGGTTTCATCGCTCTTCATCTTTATCTTCTTTATCCATAAAGGGATGGATGTTGAACGGGCTTTAAGACCAACGCTGTCTATGATTGCAGGTAATACCTATGAGCTGGTGCACTCTTATGATCTGAGTATGATCCCGCTCTTTATCCTGCTGGGACATATTGCGTATCACACCGGAATGACCGGTGATATCTATAAAGCAGCCCGTGTTTGGTTACTGAAGCTGCCCGGTGGTGTGGCAATGGCTTCGGTATTTGGTTGCGCGGGTTTCTCGGCGATTACCGGTTCAAGTATGGCCTGTGCATCGGCTATGGGACGCATCTGTGTTCCGGAAATGCTGGATGCAGGCTATAACAAAAAGTTAGCCAGTTCATCAGTGGCTGTGGGTGGAACATTGGGTTCTTTGATTCCACCAAGTGTACTTTTTATTATCTACGGCATTTTTACCGAAGTATCGATCAATAAACTCTTTCTGGCGGGTGTACTGCCGGGGATTTTATCCCTGCTGGCCTATATCCTGGTGATTTTTATCTGGGTGAAGCGTAAGCCATCAGATGCGCCTGCTATTGAGTCTGACCGCCACGAAAGCCGTCTTAAGGTGGCGCTGGATTGCTGGCCGGTGGTGTTTCTGTTTCTGATCATCATTGGTGGTATCTACAGTGGTTTCTTTACCGCCACAGAGGCTGCCGGTGTGAGCACCACCATCGCTATTTTGGTGGGCATTAAGCAGAAGAAACTGAATTGGGCGAAATTTCTCGATTCGGTAAAGGAGACCTGTCTGCAAACGACATCTATCTTCTTTATTGCGGCAGGTGCCAAGATCTTTGTTGGTTTTATCGCTCTGACCGGGATTGCGCCATCCATCGCGGAGATGATTACGCAGATGGATCTGTCGCTGTGGTTGCTGCTGGCCATGATTGCCGTTATTTATCTGGTGCTGGGTATGTTTCTGGACCCGCTGGGTATTCTGGTGCTGACCCTGCCGTTTCTGATTCCTATGGTGGAAGGTTATGGCCTGAATCTGATCTGGTTCGGTGTGGTGGTGGTTAAGCTGCTGGAAATCAGTCTGATCACGCCTCCGGTTGGCCTTAATGTGTTTGTGATCGGTAGTGTGATACGCGGACGGGTTGAGGTTGGCGAGATCTTTATGGGGGTGATGCGCTTCCTGGCGATAGACCTGCTGGTGCTGATCGCCCTGATCGCCTTCCCGGTTATATCCCTGTTGTTACCGAACACATCATTTTAATTTTCGAACCCTTTCTTCAGCATCTTAGGGCTCGCCCTGCCTTGTTAAAGGCAGGGTTTTTTTGGCACGGTCAAAAGCCCTTTTTATCCCTCAGCTGTTCGCTGGTTCCTTCTCCTTCTTCTTCTCCTTCCTCCTTCCCAGTCCCTTTTCCCTTTCTCTGACTGTTTTCCCGTTGTGTTCTGTCGCCAGTTCTCAGCCGCTTCAAAGCGTTGAGGTACCTTACGATCCTGCTGATGGACGGGGCAATGACGGATAGCCTTTCGGCACTTGGGTTTGTCTGGATAACTTGGGGACGGCCTGAACAGCAGGGCGGTTTGAACGGCGGGGCGGTTTGAACGGCAGGGCGGTTTGGACAGGCGAGTGATGGCCTGAAAGAAATGCAGGTTATACCGAAATCAAAGAAGGCATGGCGTGCCATGCCTGTCAGAGGGAAGGGTGGGGGAATTACTCGCTACCGCCACGATAGCGCAGCGTACCCTGTGCGGTTGCCGCAAGGGTGCCGTCATCGTCGTAGGCCCGGACTTCACTGAAGAAGATTTTACGACCGCGTCCGGTCATGCTGGCGCAGACTTTGACATAACGGCCTTTAACGGGCGCAATAAAGTTGCTGTTCAGTGATAGTGTGGAGGCGTACCGGCTGTTGTCTTCGGAATAGGTTCCGGCCATAGCCGCTGCAATATCCATTAACGCGCACAGATAGCCCCCGTGGGCGACATTCTGACGGTTGATGAATCTGGGCTCCAGTTGAGAATGCAGGGTGATTGAGGATTCATTCCACTCCTGAATCTCAATATTCATATCTTCAAAAAAACCACTGTTGGCTGACTTGCTCATTCTGTTATCCAAAGATGCTGACTAGGGTTAAGACCAAAATACATAGTGATAAATAAAGGTAGTTTGTTCGGTAAAGCTGCCGTACCGGAATACCGGTTTCACGGGCGATCAGAAGATTGGTGATCGAGATAGGTGAGATGCACATAGACAGAGACCAACCGGCCGTAATGCACAGGTAAAAGGCTTCTTTGTTGGTGATCTGGTCGGCGTAAGGGGCAATAAAGCTGCACAGAATAGCGACGGTAATCAGAGGTGATATTGCCAGAGCTGAGGCACCTATGATGATTATCGGCAGGATCAGAGTAATGATCGGGCTATGCAGATACGGAGACAGATCGACCCACTGGGTCTGGCGGTTTACTTCGGTAATCAGGCTTCCGATAGCGGCCGAAAATAACAGGATGGTGGCTTCGCTGTGGAAGGTTGCTGATGACTTGACGATCTCTTGCTGAATCGCTTTTTGCTTACCGGTAAGCAGCGCGGTTGCTGTCAGTATCAGGATCGATGCGGGGATAAATGATTTAGACAACGGCAGCTCAGAAAGGAAATACACCAAGGCGATAATCAGGACGCAGCTCATCAGGTAGAAGGCGGACAACATGAGTCGCTTGTGGTCGACCTGTCTGAGTTCCCGTTTAGCCGGTGCGGCTGTTTTATCCCGACGGATACTGTCCAGAATGGCGATCGCCAGAAACACGCTGACAATTGGCAGCGCATGTTCAAAGACGGTATTGAAGTCCACCGGAAAAAGCATGGTGGTCATCAGTACAAAGGTCACAGAAAAAGGCGAGATCATCGGGATCAGAGAGAAGCCCCTCTGGATCGGTAGCGCCAGATCCCGGTTGCTGTTGAACAGGTTGTAGATCAGAGGGATAGCACCAAAACTAATGAAGGCTCCAGAGCCAAGACTGGCGATAGCCACAGATGTCTTCTGTTTATTGCGCCCCATTTCCGCGATGATCTCACGCAGCTCCTGCAATGAACTGATATTCACCGTCGCAATTTTCAGCGTTGTTGCTGCCAGAATAAAGGCGCAGAAAATAACCAGGCTTTTTTCAATTCGCAGACTGGCTTCGGGCGTTACCACACTGAAATAGAGGTAGATCGTCAGACTGATCAGCAGCAAGGCAAGCTTCACCGGGGAGAAGCTTCGTATGCAGATCAGGGAATAGGCCATGTAAGACGCAAAGGCTGTTAGCAGGATGCTGTGCTCATGCTGATACAGCGAGAGAGCGCTGCTCAAAAATGCAAGGATCAGAAAAACAGGAGCAGGTCTGAGCAGCGACGGGTTCATGGCATTCCGGAGATTGTCTGATTAATGGGTAGAGGAACTGCAGAGTTCTTCTGCCATTATTTTTAATTGGTTTTTCAGGATTTTTCCTGATCCGCTGGCGGGGAAATGATCCAGAAATATAAAGCGGGCCGGTACCTTGTAAGGGGACAGGCGCTCTTTACAGAATACCCGCAGTTCATCCTGTGACAGACTTTGGCCTTCAGACATCTGAACAAAAGCGATCACAACCTCATTATGGTCTTCGGTGACACCCACCACAGCGGACTGAATCACCGAGTCGTGTTCATTGATTGCCGCCTCAACTTCAGCCGGATAAACATTAAAGCCGGAACGGATAATCAGCTCTTTTGTGCGACCGACAATGTAGAGATTGCCGTCTTCATCCAGCCGGGCCAGATCCTGAGTATTCAGCCAGCCGTCATCCATCAGAACCGCTGCGGTCATCTCCGGCTTATTATAATAGCCTTTCATCACATGGGGGCCTCGGGTCCAGAGTTCCCCTACGTCACCGGTTTGAACTTCCTGCCCGTTTTCCGCTAATAACTTAATTTCGATCCCTGGGATTGGTCGGCCACAGGAGAGGTTATTCAACTGGGTGTTATAGCGCAGTGCCGATACGGTAGGACTGGTTTCCGTCAGGCCATAGCCGTTGTGCAATACCATACCGAATACCCCCTCGATATAGCGTTTGGTCTCCATATCCAGAGAAGCCCCGCCAATAAAGAGGTAGGTCAGGTTAAGTTCATGGGTGTTGATCCCCTGACGTTTAATCTCATCAATCAGGCTGCTGTACATGGGAGGAACCCCCATGAAGATGGTCACTTTCTGATCCACCAGGGTTTTCAGGCATTTCTGGGCGGAGAATTTAGGCTCAAAATACAGTGCGCCACCATACAGCAAGGTTGCCAGACAGCAGGATGTCAGACCAAAGGAATGGGACATCGGCAGTGCAGCGAAAACATAGCTGTGCTCGTCAAGATGGCGGATTCGGCCGGATAATGCTGAAGCAAACAACACATTACTGTGGGTCAGCATCACTCCCTTGGGTTTGCCGGTTGTACCTGAGGTGTAGATCAGCGCGAAGACCTGCTCTTTGCCGGATGCCTGTACCACTTCAGGAGTGGCTTCCAGTGTTGGGGAATGAATAAAGGTGCCGGAGGATAATTGAGTCTGCAGTGTATGACCCATGGCCTTTGCGTGCTGCTCTGCGGTCTGAGAAACCTCCGTCGTGTAAATCACAAGCCTTGGTTTGCAGTCATCAAAGATATTCTGAATCTCGTAATCCGTCAGGCGTGAATTAACCGGAACCGCCCAGGCATCCAGCTCACTGGTAGCCATCATAAAGGTCAGCAGTACAAGGCTGTTCTCTGCTACCAGCAGAACCCGGTCACCTCCTCTCACCTGATGCGCCTGCAGGAAACGTTTGGCGTCTTCAACGGCAGCCGCTAATTCGCCGTAGGTCATCGAGCGCTGCTCTTCCACGGTACAGATATTGTCAGGATGACTCAGAGCATGGCGCAACACGGCATGACTCATTCTTTCCGGCAAATTCTTAACCACAGTTTCTGAATGACTACCCATGATCTCTTCGTGAGGGATAAGCATTTTCAGGTCCTCATAACCTTGTTTTTATTTTGTTGAAATCCATGCTAGCAAAATCATGTACCGCTATGCAAAACTAAAAATTAAAAATTTAATCAGCCAGAAGCATCTTTATTTCAGATTCTTAGAATAGCTATCTATAGAAATATGAGACTTTTTATTCTGATTGAGTGAGATTTTTTATTTATTTTTGATTTCTTAGCATGTAGATTGAAAGTTAATTCCGGTATGCGAAATAGGTGATTTATGTTGGATGCTTTTATTTACGATGGAATACGAACCCCTTTTGGTCGCTTTAACGGTGGCCTTTCTTCTGTCCGTCCTGATGACCTGCTGGCCGCAGCCATCAAAGAACTGCTGGTCCGCACCGGTGTGGATGCCGCGCTGGTAGAGGATGTTGTTGCCGGCTGTTCAAATCAGGCCGGTGAAGATAGTCGTAATGTTGCCCGCTTTGCGGGCTTGCAGGCCGGTTTACCGGTAACGACAGCGGGGCTGACGGTTAATCGTCTTTGTGGTTCTGCTCTGGCTGCCCTGATTGATACATCCCGTGCTGTGCGCTGCAATGAGGGGCGTCTTTTTGTTGCCGGTGGCGTTGAGTCCATGAGTCGTGCCCCCCTGGTATTATCGAAATCGACTCAGGCATTTGACCGTAGCCAGGTGCTGGCGGATACAACGATTGGCCCTCGTTTTACCAACAAGAAAATTACTGAAGTCTATGGTAATCACTCGATGCCTCAGACCGCTGACAATGTTGCCGCCCAGTTGGGGTTAAGCCGTGAGGCCTGTGATGCCTTTGCCTATGGCTCGCAACAGAAATATCAGCAAGCCTTTGAACGCGGCTTCTTTAAAGAAGAGATTCTGCCGATTGACGTTACAGTAGGGCGCAATAAAACCGTTACGATCGATACCGACGAACATCCGCGCCCGGAAACCGGTTTAGAGAAACTGGCCGGTTTGCGTACGCTTTTTGAGGGCGGTGTGGTTACTGCCGGTAATGCGTCAGGTATTAATGATGGTGCCTCAGCGCTGCTGATAGGTGATCAATCGATTCAGGAGCAGTTTGGCATCAGACCCCGTGCCCGTGTGGTATCCACCGCTGTAGCGGGTGTTGAACCACGGGTTATGGGCCTTGGACCGGTTCCTGCCTCCCGTAAAGCTCTGGAGCGTGCGGGATTATCTCTGGCCGATATGGATGTTATCGAGATTAACGAAGCCTTTGCCGCTCAGGTGCTGGGTTGTGTTCAGGAGTTGGGTATCGATCCTGAAGATCCTCGCCTGAACCCCAATGGTGGCGCAATTGCACTGGGCCATCCGCTGGGTGCCAGTGGTGGTCGTATCGCACTGACAGCGGTTCGTCAGCTGGAGCAAACGGGTGGACGTTATGCGTTGGTGACCATGTGTATCGGTGTGGGTCAGGGCATTGCGGTTATTCTTGAACGGGTTTAAAGGAGCGGGTTATGAGTGTAGTCACCTATCGCGCCGAGGGTAATATCGGCATTATCGAGATCTGCAACCCACCGGTTAATGCGCTGTCTCAGGCGGTTCGCTCGGGGTTGCAGGAAGCTGTACAGCGTGCGGAAGTCGATACTGTTGATGTCGTTCTGTTTACCTGTGCCGGGAAAACCTTTGTCGCGGGTGCGGATATTTCCGAGTTTGATAAACCACCGATGATGCCAATTCTGCCGGATGTGCTGGCCCAGATTGAGGGCTGCAGCAAGATCACTCTGGCGTGCCTGCATGGAACGGCATTGGGTGGTGGTCTGGAACTGGCGCTGGCCTGTGATTATCGGATTGCAGTGTCCACAGCCAAGCTGGGGTTGCCGGAGGTGACTCTGGGTTTGATTCCGGGAGCCGGTGGAACCCAGCGTCTGCCGCGTCTGATTGCTGCAGATGAAGCGATCAAAATGGCTGCGCTGGGCGAGTTTCGCTCGGCTGCGCAGGCTAAGGAGATCGGCCTGATCGATCAGATTGCAGAAGGTGACCTGTTCTCTTCTGCGATCGAATTTGCCGGTGGATTGCTGGCTCAGGGTAAACGTCAGCGCCATGAGGATGTCGCGCCTCTGAGTGATGAGCAGATTGCTGACTGGAAGCGTCTGTTAGAGAAAAAATTCCGCGGGCAGCGCTCCCCATTAGTGGCGTTGGACTGTATTGTCGCGGCGACCCATTCAACCCTTCAGGATGGTCTGGCCTATGAGCGTGCCGCCTTTCAGGAGTGTAAAGCATCACCGGAATCTGCAGCCCTGCGGCACAAATTCTTTGCTGAAAAGCAGTCACCAAAGCTGGCGAATGTGTCTGATGATGTCCAGCCGCTGGCGATTCAGCATGTTGGTGTGATTGGCGGCGGTACCATGGGCGCAGGTATTAGTGTCTGCCTGCTGCAGGCCGGATACCCGGTCACCATGGTGGAGCGGAACACCGAGGCGCTGGAGACAGGGCTTGATCGGGTCAATCAGACGCTGACGCGCCAGTTTGAGAGTCAGCGACTCAGCGAGACCGCTTATCAGGATGCCATGTCCCGCCTTAAGGGCACGCTCTCCTATGATGATCTGGCCGATACGGATCTGGTTATCGAAGCGGTGTTTGAAAGCCTGGATGTAAAGGAAGATGTCTTCCGTAAATTGGATGCGGCCTGTAAGCCCGGCACCATTCTGGCGACCAATACCTCTTATCTGGATATCAATATTATTGCCGGATACACCCAGCGACCGGAGCAGGTGATTGGTCTGCACTTCTTTAGTCCGGCTCATATTATGAAGCTTCTGGAAGTGATTCAGGGTGATCAGACGACGGAAGTCGTGCTGAAAACGGTGATGGAGCTGGCGAAGAAGATTCGTAAAATTCCTGTGCTGTCTGGTGTTTGTTACGGCTTTATCGGAAACCGTATGCTGCGCCAGTATTTCCGGGAAACGCAGCTCTGCCTGTTGGAAGGTGCCTCACCGCAACAGATCGATCAGGCGATGAAAAATTTTGGTATGGCGATGGGACCGCTGGCTGTTTCTGACCTAGCGGGTCTGGATATCTCCTACAACGCCCGCCGCAATCTCTCGCCAGAGCTGCGGGGCAAGCCTGAGACCTACGCCATTGCCGATGCGCTGGTGGAAGCGGATCGTATCGGCCAGAAGTGTTCGCTGGGTTATTACGATTATCGGGACGATAAGCGGCCAAAACCTGATGCGGATGTTCAGGCCATCATTGAAAAGATGTCGGCAAAGTTTGGGGTGACCCGAAGAGTCCTCTCTGATGAGGAGATTGTTAGTCGCCTGACGCTGACACTGATTAATGAAGGCTTCAAAATCCTTGAGGAAGGGATTGCTCAGCGCGCCAGTGATATTGATGTGGTGTATGTCAACGGCTATGGCTTCCCGGCATTCCGCGGTGGCCCTATGTTCCTGGCGGAGCAGATGGGTTTTGAGACGGTGCTGAATAAAATCAATGAGTACCGCCGTACGCTGGACCCGGATAACTGGCAGCCGTCTGCATTATTGGAGTCACGGGCATCGGCCTCCTGAATGCTCTTCAGCGCTCTGGAAACCTCTTGCGTACTCTGAGTTTCTCTTAAGTGCTCTGAATTCGGTTTAATCTTACGGGGTTTTATCTTAATTCACTGGGTTTCCTTTTAAGGCTCCTTATCTTTTGATTCGGAGCCTTTTCTTTTGCATTTCTGTCCTTTAGCACGTTTTTTCAGTGGCCCATAAAAGCCTTTCTTTTCGACCGGATAGTCAATTTTGCGTTTTTCAGTTTCGCATAGAGAAATTAGATACCGTAATTTGTTGACTCGGTTCTTCTATGTGGTATTTTGGTTTGCATAAATAGAACAAACCGGAGAGTGATGATGGATTTGAATTTTAGTGATCAGGATCTGGCTTTTCGTGAAGAGGTCAGAGAATTCTTCCGAACCAGATACCCTCAGTCGGTAAAAGAAAAACAAGATAGCGGCATCTACCTGACAAAAGAGGATCATGTCCTCTGGCAGAAAGCGCTGCATGAAAAGGGATGGGCGGGTATCAACTGGCCGGTAGAGTACGGTGGCACAGGCTGGACGACGGCACAGAAGTATATTTTTGCCAATGAGTCCGCTGCCCATAATGCGCCACGACTGGTTCCTTTTGGCTTGTCTATGGTGGCCCCGGTTATCTACACCTATGGCAACGAAGAGCAGAAGCAGCGCTTTCTGCCTGACATTCTGGCGTCTAACGTCTGGTGGTGTCAGGGCTATTCCGAACCCAATTCAGGATCGGATCTGGCGTCCCTGAAAACCAAAGCGGTTCGGGACGGTGATCATTACATCGTTAACGGCACCAAAACCTGGACAACCCTGGGTCAGCACGCTGACTGGATCTTCTGTCTGGTTCGTACCGATGACACCGGCAAAAAGCAGGATGGCATCAGCTTCCTGCTGATCGATATGAAAACACCGGGTGTTTCGGTAACTCCGATTATCACCATCGACGGTATCCGTGAAGTTAATGAGGTGCACTTTGAGGATGTCAGAGTGCCGGCGGAAAACCTGATTGGTGAAGAGGGTAAAGGCTGGACCTATGCCAAGGTACTGCTGACCCATGAGCGTACCGGTATCGCCCGTGTTGCCGAGTCTAAGGCCAAACTGGCCAGCCTGAAAAAACGCATCGAAAGCGGTACCTCTGAGCTGAATGACCTGTCAGGCAATGCCGTGTTTATGTCCCGTGTTGCAGAGGCAGAGGTTGAGCTTAAGGCGCTGGAATTTACAGAACTGCGGGTTCTGTCTTCCGTTGCTACCGGTAAAGCACCGGGTTCTGAGTCTTCCATTCTGAAGATTAAAGGTACCGAGATTATGCAGCTGCTGGATGAGCTTCTGTTAGAAGTGGCGGGCATTCAGGGGCTGCCATTCCTGCCGGAGCAGTACCAGACCGGTTTTGATGGTGAAACCGAAGGTCCTGCATTTGCGGCTAAAGCGGCTCCTGTTTATTACAACAACCGCAAGCTGAGTATCTACGGCGGTACAAACGAAATTCAGAAGAACATCATTTCCAAACAGGTTTTGGGCCTTTGATAGGGTGGGGACTATGGACTTTTCATTAAACGATATTCAGCAAATGATGCAGGACAGTGCATCCCGCTTTATCACGAACGAATACGATTTTGAGACCCGCCGTAAGCTGGCTGACAGCGACGCGGGTTATGACGAGAAAAACTGGCAGACTTTTGCCGAGCTGGGCTGGCTGGCGCTTATGGTCCCGGAAGAGTTTGGTGGTCTGGGCGGTACCATTCAGGATGCGATTGTTCTTCAGGAAGCCTTTGGTAAAGGCATGGTGGTTGAGCCGTTCTTTGCCACGGTGATTCTGTCCGCGAACCTGATCAATAAACTCGGCCATTCCGGGCAGAAAGAAACGCTGCTGCCTCAGATTGCGGAAGGTTCTCTAAAGGTGTCTCTGGCGCATACTGAGCTGGAAGCGGCTTCAACACCTGCATCCGTGGCAACCCATGCGGTAAAAGAAGGTTCGGGTTATGCCATTAGCGGTGCTAAAAATTATGTCCTGAATGCCAACACCAGTGATCTGCTGTTGGTGACTGCTCAGACTTCTGATGACAGTGAATCCGGGCTGACCGTTTTTGTCGTTCCGGCAGACAGTCAGGGACTGAGCCTTAAGGACTACAAAGGCAACGATGGCAGCTCGGCGTCGAACCTGGTGCTGGATCAGGTCTTTGTGGATGAGAGTGCTGTTTTGGGTCAGACCGGTCTTGCCGCTGATGCTGTCAATGAGGTTCTGGCAGACGGGATTATTGCGCTGTCTGCCGAGGCGGTCGGCATCATGGATGCCCTGCTGGAAAAAACCAATGAATACGTGAAAACCCGTAAGCAGTTTGAACGCCCTATTGGTAACTTCCAGGTGGTTCAGCACCGTATCGCGGATATGTTTATCGAGAAAGAGATGTCACGTTCCATGCTTTACTTTTCGGTACTGGAACCTGCCAATGCTGCTGAAGCACAACGGGCCGCATCCATGCTGAAGGTGAAGATCGGCAATGCAGCGCGCCTGGTTGGTCAATCCGCTGTTCAACTGCATGGTGGTATGGGTATCACAGACGAACTGGATGTCGGTCATTACTTTAAGCGTCTGACCAGTCTGAATATGTTGCTGGGTAGCCGCGACTGGCACCTTAACCGTCTGATCGCTCAATAACGGGCATCTGAAACTCTTATTACGAAATACAGGGAGGCTCCCATGAAAGTATTGGTAGCGGTCAAGCGCGTCATTGACTACAACGTCAAAATTCGTGTTAAAGCGGACAACTCTGACGTTGATCTGACCAATGTGAAAATGGCGAT
>JBLXDJ010000009.1:0-90703 GCA_048264105.1 Oceanospirillum sp. | reverse complement strand
CCCATGTGAGAGTAGGACATCGTCAAGCGCCTCATACGAAAAACCCCGCTTCTTACGAAGCGGGGTTTTTTTATGCCTGAAAGAAAGTGGCAGTAGAAAATAGTAAGCACCGGAAGATCGGGGGCAGGGCTATCAGGTAGAATATCGATGATTACGGTGTTCGGATGCGAGCCGAGCGGCAGGCCGTTATAGTAAGCAGAGTTTGTTCAGAGGGAAGCGTGTGGATAATTCAGCATTAATCAATTTTTTTGCAGATGGTGAGTGGCATAGTGGTGTTGAGCTTGCTGAACTACTTGGCGTAAGTCGTGCCGCTATCTGGAAGCGTCTTCAGAAACTGGAAGCCCTGGGGCTGCGGATTGAAAGAGAGCAGAGCAAAGGCTACCGATTGGGTTATGGCTTTAGCCCGCTGGATGAATCACAGCTCAGTGAGTCAGATTTTGATATCCGGGTAAATTCTATTACGGGCAGCACAAACAGCGATGCGCAGGCGGCCGTTGTAGAAAAGAACAGCGGTTGGCCGGAAAACTTTTCGGTTGTCCTTGCCGAGCAGCAAACAGCAGGGCGGGGGCGTCGGGGTAAATCCTGGATGAGCCCTTATGGGGCGAATCTGTATATGTCATGCGCCGCAGCACTGCCTGTTGGGGCCGCATCTCTTGAGACTTTGAGTCTTGAGGTCGGGCTGGGCCTGGCAAAGGTGCTTGAGGGCTGTGGATTAACCGATGTGAAAGTCAAATGGCCTAACGATATCTATGTCGAGGGTAAAAAGATTGCAGGCATCCTTATTGAGGTTGACGGTGATCTCTCGAGTCATTGCAATGTGGTGATCGGTACAGGCATAAACTTTATTAAAAACAGTCTGGCAGACGATGAGATAAATCAGGCATATACCGCCGTAGATCAGTATGCAGATGTCAGACGTGAGGTGGTTGCCTCGCAGCTCTCTACCCATATCTACAAGTGTTTGAACAATATTGTTTTGGGTGATTCGGTCTCAGGGCTTGAGAGCTGGGACGAATACGACTTTCTGAGAGATAAACCTGTCACCCTATTCTTGGGTAGTAATGAGATTGAAGGCGTGGCTCAGGGGCTTGATGATCGTGGCAATATCCTAATAAAACTCAGTGATGGTACGGTAAAGAGTTTTGCCGGCGGGGAAGTCAGTGTCAGAGCAAAATAGAACCCTCTTAGTCGATGTGGGCAATACCCGGATAAAGTATCTTGCCGACACTTTGGATGACAGTATCAGTACAGTAGAAAGTTTTGATTCTATCCCAATGAATCAGGTAGCCGAGATAAGGGTTGCAACGGTATCCAGAAAGGATGAGATCGATCGGTGGTCGGCCTCAGTGAAGCTCCCTGTTCGCATTGCTAAGGTGATCAGGCAGCACCGGGGTTTAACGGTGGCTTATGAAGATGAGCAAAGGTTAGGGGTCGATCGCTGGTTAGCGATGTTGGCCCTGTGGGAAGAAAGACAATCAGGTTTCTGTGTTGTGGATCTGGGTACAGCTATAACCGTTGATTATGTCTCCCATGAAGGCCTGCATCAGGGCGGGTATATCATTCCGGGCTTTGGCTTGATGAAGCAGGCGCTGGGTGTTAGTACTGCCCAGGTAGGCTTTGGGGGCAATTCAGAAAATATTGAGCCGGGACTAAAGACAGAAGATTGTGTTGATCATGGCATAAATCGCATGGTGCTATCCCTGCTGAATAATATTGAGCAAGAGTTGCAGGGGGAAATACCGCTGGTATTAACGGGTGGTGATGCGGAGAGAAGCGGTCGTTTTGTCTCGGGACGAAATATGATTGTTGACGAAACCCTTGTGCTACGCGGCCTGCGCTACTGCTTTGAATAAAAAAGAAAAAAAAGTTAAAAAAAGGTTTGCCAGAGGGTAATGGGGTTGGTATAGTACGCCCCGTTGCCGCAAGAGGCACAAGCGAAAAGCCTGATGACTGTTTAGGGTTGTCGATAAGGTTTAAGCTCGGAGGGGTTCCCGAGTGGCCAAAGGGAGCAGACTGTAAATCTGCCGGTTCGCCTTCGAAGGTTCGAATCCTTCCCCCTCCACCATTTTCTTGCGGGCATAGTTTAGTGGTAGAACCTCAGCCTTCCAAGCTGATGATGCGGGTTCGATTCCCGCTGCCCGCTCCAAGGCTCATGTAGCTCAGTCGGTAGAGCACTTCCTTGGTAAGGAAGAGGTCACCGGTTCAAATCCGGTCATGAGCTCCAGTTTTAAAAAGCAGACGGTTTATCCGTCTGTTTTTTTCTGTGTAGCTTTTAGTGTTTCGGCTTGCAAGTCGTTTCGCTCAAGAGTAGAATGCTCGGGCTGTTTTTTTGGCTCAGCGAGCAAGTGTTAGGCCAGTAGTTCAATTGGTAGAGCACCGGTTTCCAAAACCGGCTGTTGGGGGTTCGAGTCCCTCCTGGCCTGCCAGTATCTCCCCGTCTGGTATATCCTTCTCGGCAGCCGCCGAAATCTAAGGAGTTCATCATGAAAAGCAACGCGGAAGCCCAGTCATCAAATTATGATGGCGTTAAATGGGGTTTGGTTGTTCTGCTTGTCTCTGTTGCAGTGGCGGGAAATCTCTATTTTAAAGAGTATTCGCCTTTATATCGTGTTCTTGGTGTCCTGGTTGTTGCTGCAATCGCTGGTTTTGTCGCGCTGAAGACAGACAAAGGCCGCCGCTTTATCGATATGGCAGCAGAGTCTCGCACAGAGATCCGTAAAGTTGTTTGGCCTAGTCGTCAGGAAACAACACAGACAACCTTGATTGTTCTGGCTGCGGTTTTATTTATGGGGCTGGTGCTTTGGGGGATTGATACCCTTCTTGGTTGGTTAGTCTCTATGGTTGTTAATTGATCGAGGAATAGACATGTCGAAGCGTTGGTATGTTGTACATGCCTATTCGGGTTACGAGAAGCATGTGATGCGTTCTCTGCAAGAGCGTGTGAAGCTTCACGGCGTTGAAGATCTGTTCGGCGAGATTCTTGTGCCGACAGAAGAAGTTGTAGAAATGCGCGATGGTAAAAAGCGCAAGAGTGAGCGTAAGTTTTATCCGGGATATGTTCTGGTGCAGATGGAAATGAATGATTCTGCATGGCACCTAGTTAAAGAAACGCCACGGGTTCTGGGTTTTATTGGTGGTACCGCTGAGCGTCCTGCGCCGATTACTGAGCGCGAAGCAGATGCAATTCTTCAGCGTGTAGCCGACCGTACCGACAAGCCGCGTCCTAAGACGTTGTTTGAGCCAGGTGAAGTGGTTCGCGTTATTGATGGTCCGTTTGCTGACTTCAATGGCGTTGTCGAAGAAGTGAATTATGAGAAGAGTAAGCTGCAGGTTTCTGTGCTTATCTTCGGTCGTTCTACCCCGGTTGAGCTTGAGTTCGGTCAGGTAGAAAAAGACTAATGATTTCAGGTGCGATGCACCTTAACGGGAAGCCGTAAGGCGTTATACCCACACAGGAGAGTAAAATGGCTAAGAAAGTAGAAGCCTATATTAAGCTGCAGGTAGGTGCAGGTAAGGCAAATCCAAGTCCACCAGTTGGTCCAGCTCTGGGTCAACACGGTGTTAATATCATGGAATTCTGTAAAGCGTTCAACGCTGCTACTCAAGAAGTAGAAGCGGGTCTGCCGATTCCTGTTGTTATTACTGTATATGCTGACCGCAGCTTTACTTTTGTAACCAAGACTCCTCCGGCATCAGTTCTGCTGCTGAAAGCAGCTGGCCTGAAGAGCGGTAGTGCGCGTCCTAATACTCAGAAAGTGGGTACTGTGACTCGCGCTCAGCTTGAAGAGATCGCTACCACTAAACAGCCTGATCTGACTGCAGCCGATATGGATGCAGCCGTTCGTACAATCGCTGGTACTGCCCGTAGTATGGGTCTGAACGTGGAGGGTCTGTAAGATGGCTAAGTTAACTAAGCGCGCTAAGCTGATCCGTGAAAAAGTAGACGCAGAAAAAACGTACACCGTTGCTGAAGCAGTTGCTCTGCTGGCTGAGCTGTCTACTGTTAAGTTCAAAGAGTCTGTAGAAGTTGCTGTTAACCTGGGTGTAGATCCTCGTAAATCTGACCAGGTTGTTCGTAGCGCTACTGTTATGCCTAACGGTACTGGTAAAGACGTTCGCGTTGCTGTGTTCACACAGGGTGCAAATGTTGAAGCAGCTAAAGAAGCTGGTGCAGATGCTGTAGGTATGGACGAACTGGCTGCTGAAATGAAAGGCGGCGACCTGAACTATGACGTAGTTATTGCTTCTCCGGATGCAATGCGTGTTGTAGGTCAGCTGGGTCAGCTGTTAGGCCCACGTGGTCTGATGCCAAACCCTAAAGTTGGTACTGTGACTCCTGACGTAGCAAATGCTGTTAAGAATGCTAAGTCTGGTCAGGTTCGCTACCGTACTGACAAGAACGGTATTATTCATGCTGGTATTGGTAAGGTTGATTTCACTGCCGATGCTATCAAAGGTAACCTGGAAGCACTTGTTGCTGACCTTAAGAAGCTGAAGCCTTCTGCTTCTAAAGGTGTTTACCTGAAGAAAATTACTCTGTCTTCTACCATGGGTCCTGGTCTGGCGATCGATATCTCAGATCTGGCGGTTTAAGATAGAAACTGAACTTTGCGGGGCTCTGAGTTTTAGGCTCAGAGTTTCGTCAAAGACCGCAGGAGCTTAGGCTTAATTTTAGATTTCGATCTGAGTCCTGCGCAGATGGAATGGCCCGCCAGATTTTCTGGTGCCCAACCATCGTTACTTCCCTGAAAAGGGGTGGTGGTAAGAAGAAGGCGAAAGCCTTCATAGCTTAGGAGCAAATAAAGTGGCACTACGTCTCGAAGACAAAAAAGCAATTGTTGCTGAAGTCAACGAAGCTGCCAGTTCTGCTCTTTCTGTTGTAGTTGCCGATTCACGTGGCGTTACTGTAGGTGCAATGACTGCCCTGCGTAAAGAAGCTCGTGAAGCCGGTGTACAGCTGCGTGTTGTTCGTAACACGTTGGCTCGCCTAGCTGTTGAAGGTACCTCATTTGAGTGCCTGAAAGAGAGCTTCGTAGGCCCTACTCTGATCGCTTTCTCTATGGAGCATCCGGGTGCGGCAGCGCGTCTTCTTAAAGATTTTTCTAAAGAAGAAGAAGCGTTCGAAGTTAAAGCTCTGGCGTACGAAGGAGAGTTGATCGCAGCTGCGGATATTGACCGTTTGGCATCTCTGCCAACATACGACGAAGCTATCGCTCGTCTGATGATGACTATGAAAGAGGCATCTGCAGGCAAGCTGGCACGCGTACTGGCAGCTATTCGCGATCAGAAGGAAGAAGAAGCCGCTTAATCGCGTTTCTCTTTCTATCGATAAAGAATTTTGGTTTTAACGAGCGACAATTGCTCTACAACGTTGGGAAGCTAAGATAATGGCTCTGACTAAAGAAGATATCATCAATGCAGTTGCAGAAATGTCCGTAATGGACGTTGTTGAACTGGTTGAAGCAATGGAAGAAAAATTCGGTGTATCTGCTGCTGCTGCAGTAGTTGCTGGTGGTGCTGCTGGTGGCGAAGCTGCTGCAGCTGAGCAGACTGAATTTGACGTTGTACTGGCTGGTGCCGGTGATAAGAAAGTAAACGTAATTAAAGCAGTTCGTGCAATCACTGGTCTGGGTCTGAAAGAAGCCAAGGCTATGGTTGACGGTGCTCCAGCAGTAGTTAAAGAAGGCGTATCTAAAGATGACGCTGAAGCTGCTAAAGCACAGCTGGAAGAAGCTGGTGCTTCTGTAGAGCTGAAGTAATAAGCTTTGCAGTACAGCAGACGCTGCTGAAAATTGCAGTGGGCTGGTGGCGATTCGCCGCCGGCCTTTTTCTGTTCATAATATCCTTGACTGCTTTTAAAAACGTTGCTGCTTAATCGGCGGTGTGAAGACTTTTCAGTAAAGAAACACAGGACTTGTGGTTTTTTGCTGAGGCCTGATCAGATGAACAAGCTGGGGAATACTGATGGCTTACTCATATACTGAGAAAAAACGTATCCGCAAGGATTTCGGTAAACTACCCCATGTCATGGATGTGCCGTATTTGCTGGCCATCCAGCTGGACTCCTATCGATCCTTCCTGCAAGAAGATAAAACTATAGAACAGCGGGAGGATTTAGGCCTTCACGCTGCGTTTAAATCGGTATTCCCAATCGAAAGCTATTCCGGTAACGCATCTCTGGAATATGTTAGCTATCGTCTGGGCGCACCGGTTTTTGATGTAAAAGAGTGTCAACTGCGTGGTGTTACTTACGCAGCACCTCTGCGCGTAAAAGTGCGTCTTGTCATTTATGACAAAGAGTCATCAAACAAGGCAATCAAGGATATTAAAGAACAAGAAGTCTACATGGGCGAAATGCCTCTGATGACTGAGAACGGTACCTTTGTGATCAATGGTACTGAGCGTGTAATCGTATCTCAGCTTCACCGTTCTCCGGGTGTATTCTTCGATCACGATAAAGGTAAGACACACTCATCCGGTAAGCTGTTGTACTCAGCCCGTGTGATTCCTTACCGTGGTTCATGGCTGGACTTCGAATTCGATCCTAAAGACAGCGTCTTTGTTCGTATCGACCGTCGCCGTAAACTGCCTGCCTCTGTACTTCTGCGTGCACTGAACTACACGTCCGAGCAGATGCTGGACATGTTCTTTGACACCAACAAGTTCTACTTTGAGCGTGATGGTCTTTACATGGAGCTGGTGCCAAGCCGTCTTCGTGGTGAAACCGCATCGTTCGATATCTGTGATAACGATGGCAACGTAATCGTCGAGAAAGATCGTCGTATTACCCCTCGTCATATCCGTCAGATTGAAAAAGCAGGTCTTGAAAAGCTGAAAGTTCCGGTTGAATACCTGTTCGGTCGCGTTATTGCGAAGGACATGGTAGACGAGAAGACCGGTGAGCTGATCTGCGAATGTAACGCTGAAATCAACAACGAGATTCTCGAGAAACTGGCACAGTCCGGTTGCAAGGTTATCGAAACCCTGTACACCAATGATCTGGATTGTGGTCCGTTTATCTCTGATACCCTGCGTATCGACAGCACCCGTAACCAGCTGGAAGCTCTGGTAGAAATCTACCGTATGATGCGCCCTGGTGAGCCGCCGACGAAAGAGTCTGCAGAAGCGCTGTTTGAGAACCTGTTCTTCAGTGAAGACCGTTACGACCTGTCTGCAGTAGGTCGTATGAAGTTCAACCGTCGTCTGGGTCGTTCAGAAGATACCGGTTCCGGTATCCTGAGCCACGAAGACATCATTTCTGTACTGCGCGAACTGATCAATATCCGTAACGGTAAAGGCGAGGTCGATGATATCGACCACCTGGGTAACCGTCGTATTCGTTCTGTTGGTGAAATGGCAGAAAACCAGTTCCGCGTAGGTCTGGTTCGTGTTGAGCGTGCTGTTAAAGAGCGTCTGTCTCTGGCAGAAAGTGAAGGCCTGATGCCTCAGGACCTGATCAACGCTAAGCCGGTTGCTGCAGCGATCAAAGAATTCTTTGGTTCTTCTCAGCTGTCTCAGTTTATGGACCAGAACAACCCGCTGTCTGAGGTAACTCACAAGCGTCGTGTTTCTGCATTAGGCCCTGGTGGTCTGACCCGTGAGCGTGCTGGCTTTGAAGTACGTGACGTACACCCGACTCACTACGGTCGTGTATGTCCGATTGAGACCCCTGAAGGTCCAAACATTGGTCTGATTAACTCTCTGGCAACTTATGCCCGCACTAACGACTACGGTTTCCTGGAAACTCCATACCGTAAAGTTGTTGATGGCATGGTAACGGACGAGATGGCTTACCTGTCTGCGATCGAAGAAAGCCAGTACATCATTGCACAGGCTTCTGCGACCATTAAAGACGGTCAGCTGGTTGATGAGCTGGTTCAGGTTCGTCACAAAGGTGAAACCACCTTTATGACTCCTGATCAGGTTACCCTGATGGATGTATCTCCACGTCAGGTTGTATCCGTAGCCGCGGCACTGATTCCATTCCTGGAACACGATGATGCTAACCGTGCATTGATGGGTTCTAACATGCAGCGTCAGGCTGTACCGACTCTGCGTGCTGATAAGCCGCTGGTAGGTACCGGCATGGAGCGTTTCGTAGCCCGTGACTCCGGCGTATGTGCTGTAGCCCGTCGTGGTGGTGTGATCGATTCCGTTGATGCAAGCCGTGTTGTTATCCGTGTTAACGATGAAGAGACGGAAATGGGTGAAGCAGGTGTAGATATCTACAACCTGACTAAGTACACCCGTTCTAACCAGAACACCTGTATTAACCAACGCGCGATTGTACGTCCTGGTGATGTGGTTGCCCGTGGTGACATTCTGGCTGACGGTCCTTCTGTTGACCTGGGTGATCTGGCTCTTGGTCAGAACATGCGCATCGCGTTTATGCCTTGGAACGGTTACAACTTCGAGGATTCCATTCTGGTATCCGAGCGTGTTGTACAGGAAGATCGTTTCACCACGATCCACATTCAGGAACTGACCTGTGTATCCCGTGATACCAAGCTGGGCCCTGAAGAGATCACTTCTGATATCCCGAACGTGGGCGAAAGCGCACTGGGTAAACTGGATGAGTCCGGTATCGTTTATATCGGTGCAGAAGTAGGCGCAGGTGACATTCTGGTCGGTAAGGTGACGCCTAAAGGTGAAACTCAGCTGACGCCGGAAGAAAAACTGCTGCGTGCGATCTTTGGTGAGAAAGCCTCTGACGTTAAAGATACCTCTCTGCGTGTATCGACCGGCGTTAAAGGTACTGTTATTGACGTGCAGGTTTTCACCCGTGACGGTGTTGAAAAAGATGCGCGTGCGCGTTCTATCGAGCAATCCCAGCTGGATGAAGTTCGTAAGGACCTGCAGGAAGAATACCGTATTGCTGAAGAAGCGACGTTCGAACGTCTGGGTCGTCAGCTGGAAGGTCAGGAAGTTCTGAGCGGTCCTCAGCTGCTGAAAGGCGACAAGCTGTCTGCTGATTACCTGGCTGAGCTGCCACGTAAAGATTGGTTCAAGCTGTCACTGGCTGACGAGTCTCTGAACGAAGTTCTGCATCAGGCTGATGAGCAGCTGCAGCAGCGTCGTAAAGAGATGGATGAGAAGTTTGAAGACAAGAAGAAGAAACTGCAGCAGGGTGATGATCTTGCTCCGGGCGTTCTGAAGATTGTTAAGGTTTATGTTGCCATCAAACGTCGCATCCAGCCGGGTGATAAAATGGCCGGTCGTCACGGTAACAAGGGTGTAATCTCTGCGATTATGCCGATTGAAGATATGCCGTACGATGCCAAAGGCGAGCCTGTAGACATCGTTCTGAACCCGCTGGGTGTACCATCCCGTATGAACGTGGGTCAGATTCTGGAAACTCACCTGGGTATGGCAGCAAAAGGTCTTGGCGACAAGATCAATGAAATGCTGCTTGAACAGCGTGATAACCAAGTTCAGGAAATTCGTGAATTCCTGGATAAAGTTTACAACCAGGTGGGCAACCACAAAGAAGATATCGACAGCCTGACAGATGACGAAGTTATCGCTCTGGCCCAGAACCTTCGTAAGGGTGTTCCTATTGCAACACCTGTGTTCGATGGTGCACCTGAGCCTGAGATCAAAGAGCTTCTGCGTCTGGCAGACATTCCTGACAGTGGTCAGGTGTGGCTGCGCGATGGCCGTACCGGTGAGCAGTTCGACCGTCCTGTGACCGTAGGTTACATGTACATGCTGAAACTGAACCACCTGGTCGATGACAAGATGCACGCCCGTTCCACAGGTTCTTACAGCCTTGTAACGCAGCAGCCTCTGGGTGGTAAAGCTCAGTTCGGTGGTCAGCGTTTCGGTGAGATGGAAGTGTGGGCACTGGAAGCATACGGCGCGGCTTATACCCTTCAGGAGATGCTGACTGTTAAGTCGGATGACGTGAACGGTCGTACCAAGATGTATAAAAACATCGTTGATGGTGACCATCGCATGGAACCGGGTATGCCAGAATCCTTCAACGTATTGGTGAAGGAAATCCGTTCTCTGGGTATCGACATTGATCTGGAAAGCTAATCGCTTAACAGATTAAAGCAGATGAATTCCGATGCGGGCTGCGGCCCGCATCAGTAACTCCATTTGGAGCAGTTGCCGATGAAAGATCTAGTTAATGTGCTGAAAGCACAGGGACAAAGCGACGAATTCGACTCGATTAAAATCACTCTGGCATCGCCGGATATGATTCGCGCTTGGTCCTTTGGCGAAGTTAAAAAGCCAGAGACCATCAACTACCGTACCTTTAAGCCAGAACGTGATGGTCTGTTCTGTGCCAAAATTTTTGGTCCGGTAAAAGACTACGAGTGCCTGTGCGGTAAATATAAGCGCATGAAGCACCGTGGCATTATTTGTGAAAAATGTGGTGTAGAGGTTACACAGGCTAAAGTACGCCGTGATCGTATGGGTCACATTGAACTGGCGTCACCTGTTGCACACATTTGGTTCCTGAAGTCCCTGCCATCCCGTATCGGTCTGCTGCTGGATATGACCCTGCGTGATATCGAGCGTGTACTGTACTTCGAATCTTTCGTAGTGATCGATCCGGGTATGACGACTCTGGAACGTGGTCAGCTGCTGAACGATGAGCAGTACTACGAAGCACTGGAAGAATTTGGTGATGACTTCGATGCCCGTATGGGTGCTGAGGCAATCCAGGAGCTGATGAAAGACATCGAGCTCGAAGAAGAGATCAATCACCTGCGTGAAGAGATTCCGCAAACCAACAGTGAAACCAAAATTAAGAAGCTGTCCAAGCGTCTGAAACTGCTGGAAGCTTTCTTTAAGTCAGGCAACAAGCCTGAGTGGATGATCATGGAAGTACTGCCGGTACTGCCACCTGATCTGCGTCCACTGGTTCCTCTGGATGGTGGTCGTTTCGCGACATCAGATCTGAACGATCTGTACCGTCGTGTTATCAACCGTAACAACCGTCTGAAGCGTCTGCTGGATCTGAACGCTCCTGACATTATCGTGCGTAACGAAAAACGTATGCTGCAGGAATCGGTTGATGCCCTGCTGGATAACGGTCGTCGTGGTCGTGCGATTACAGGCTCTAACAAACGTCCTCTGAAATCTTTGGCTGATATGATCAAAGGTAAGCAGGGTCGTTTCCGTCAGAACCTTCTCGGTAAGCGAGTGGACTACTCCGGTCGTTCCGTAATTACCGTAGGTCCACAGCTGAAACTGCACCAGTGCGGTCTGCCGAAGAAAATGGCACTTGAACTGTTCAAGCCATTTATCTTTGCCCGTCTGGAAGCAAAAGGCATGGCGACAACCATCAAAGCTGCTAAGAAGATGGTTGAGCGTGAACTGCCTGAAGTATGGGATATTCTGGCTGAGGTTATCCGTGAACACCCGGTACTGCTGAACCGTGCACCAACACTGCACCGTCTGGGTATTCAGGCATTCGAACCTCTGCTGATTGAAGGTAAAGCGATTCAGCTGCACCCGCTGGTTTGTGCGGCATATAACGCCGACTTCGATGGTGACCAGATGGCGGTTCACCTGCCTCTGACCACCGAAGCACAGCTTGAAGCACGTGCGCTGATGATGTCGACCAACAACGTACTGTCTCCAGCGAACGGTGAGCCAATTATCGTTCCTTCTCAGGACGTTGTACTGGGTCTGTACTACATGACCCGTGACCGTATCAACGCGAAAGGCGAAGGTATGGTATTCAGCGGTGTTGACGAAGCTGAGCGTGCATTGGGTGCCGGTATGGTACACATGCAAGCTAAAGTTAAAGTTCGTGTCACAGAATTTCTGCTGACTGACGAAGGTGAGATGGAGGAGAAAACCTCCGTACAGGACACCACCGTTGGTCGTGCAATGCTGTATCGCGTACTGCCGAAAGGTCTGCCATTTGAGCTGGTAAACCAGCCGATGAGCAAAAAGGCTATTTCGCGCCTGATCAACAACTCATACCGTCGTGTAGGTCTGAAAGATACCGTTATCTTTGCTGACCAGCTGATGTACACAGGTTTCCGTCAGGCGACTCTGTCCGGTGCATCCATCGGTGTGAACGACTTCGTAATTCCTGATGCAAAAGCACAGATTGTTGCTGCAGCAGAAGCTGAAGTTAAAGAGATTGAACAGCAGTTCTCTTCCGGTCTGGTAACCCAGGGCGAGAAGTACAACAAAGTTATCGATATCTGGTCGAAAGCAAACGATAAAGTTGCTAAGGCTATGATGGAAGGTATTTCCAAAGAGACGGTTATCAACCGTGATGGCGAAGAGGAAGAGCAGGACTCTTTCAACTCCGTATTCATGATGGCCGACTCCGGTGCTCGTGGTAGTGCTGCACAGATTCGTCAGCTGGCGGGTATGCGTGGTCTGATGGCTAAGCCGGATGGCTCCATCATCGAGACGCCGATTGTGGCGAACTTCCGTGAAGGTCTGAACGTACTTCAGTACTTCATCTCGACTCACGGTGCTCGTAAAGGTCTGGCGGATACCGCACTGAAAACAGCTAACTCCGGTTATCTGACCCGTCGTCTGGTTGATGTGGCGCAGGATCTGGTTGTTACTGAGCATGACTGTGGCACTGAAAACGGTCTGACCATGCATCCTCTGATTGAGGGTGGTGATATCGTTGTACCTCTGGGTCATCGTGTACTGGGTCGTGTGGTTGCACAGGACGTTGTTAAGCATGACTCCGGTGAGGTTCTGATTCCACGCGGTACGCTGCTGGATGAAGCCTGGTGTGATCGTCTGGATACCATGGGTATCGATGAGATCATCGTACGTTCTGCGATCTCCTGTGACACGCGCTACGGTGTATGTTCCAGCTGTTACGGTCGTGACCTGGCACGTGGCCATCTGGTTAACGTGGGTGAAGCTGTTGGTGTTATCGCGGCACAGTCCATCGGTGAGCCGGGTACCCAGCTGACGATGCGTACGTTCCACATTGGTGGTGCGGCATCGCGTGCATCTGCGATTGATAACGTACAGGTTAAGCACGGCGGTACTGTTCGCTTCCACAACATCAAGGTTGTAGAGCGTAAAGACGGTAAGCTGGTAGCCGTATCCCGTTCCGGTGCTCTGGCAGTGGCGGACGAGACGGGTCGTGAGCGTGAATACTACAAGCTGCCATACGGTGCTGAAATCAGCGTACGTGAAGGTGATGCAGTAGAGTCCGGTCAGATTCTGGCTAAATGGGATCCGCACACGCACCCAATCGTGGTTGAGATGGCCGGTCGTGCCAAATTCAACCAGATGGAAGACGGTATCACGATTACCCGTACTCAGGATGAACTGACCGGTCTTTCGAACATCGAAGTGATCGATCCTTCTGCACGTCCTGCAGCAGGTAAAGATCTGCGTCCAATGATTATGCTGTTGGATGAAGCCGGTAACGAACTGGCGATGCCAAACTCACAGACGCCTCTGCAGTACCTGCTTCCGGGTAACGCGGTTGTAACTGTTGAAGACGGCAAAGAAGTAGGTGTCGGTGAGATTATTGCCCGTATTCCTCAGGAATCCAGTGGTAACAAAGATATTACCGGTGGTCTGCCTCGCGTAGCGGATCTGTTTGAAGCACGTCGTCCGAAAGAGCCTGCACTGCTGGCTGAAATCTCCGGTGTCGTGACCTTCGGTAAAGAAACAAAAGGTAAGCGTCGTATTCAGATTACTCCTGAAAATGGCGACACTTACGAAGTGCTGATCCCTAAATGGCGCGTTATGAACGTGTTTGAAGGTGAGAAGGTTGAGCGTGGTGAGGTGATCTCTGATGGTCCATCTAACCCGCACGATATTCTGCGCCTGCTGGGTGTTAGCAAGCTGGCTGAATACATCACCAGTGAAGTGCAGGAAGTATACCGCCTGCAGGGCGTAGGCATTAACGATAAGCACATCGAAGTGATTGCTCGTCAGATGCTGCGCAAAGCAGAGATCACTGAGTCCGGTGATTCCAGCTTTATTCACGGTGATCAGGTTGAAGTGTCTCAGGTTCTGGAAGAGAACGAGATTCTGGAAAAAGCAGGTAAATTCCCGGCCAAGTACACCCGTGTACTGCAGGGTATTACTAAAGCGTCTCTGGCAACTGAGTCGTTTATCTCTGCTGCATCCTTCCAGGAGACAACTCGCGTACTGACCGAAGCTGCCGTAACCGGTAAGCGCGATCAGCTTCGTGGCCTGAAAGAAAACGTTGTTGTGGGCCGTCTGATTCCGGCTGGTACCGGTCTGACGTATCACAGCAATCGTAAGCAGAAACTTCTGGATGCTGAAGCAGCTGTCTCTGGCCCAACTGCCAGCGAAGTTGAAGCAGCCCTGAGTGAAATGCTGAACAGCGAAGAATAAGAAAATTCTTTGTTGTTAAGTGAGTGAAGGCCGGATGATGTCCGGCCTTGACTGTATGTGGGAGGCAACATACAATGCGCCTCCTTAAATTAGTATGGCGGTGGTTTAACCACTGTCTTTTTTGTGTACAACGTGGAGTCTGCTTTCATGGCAACCATCAATCAGTTGGTACGCAAACCTCGTAAGCGTAAAGTTGAGAAGAGTGACGTACCTGCTCTTCAAAGCTGCCCGCAAAAACGCGGTGTATGTACTCGTGTATACACAACTACTCCTAAGAAGCCTAACTCAGCGCTTCGTAAGGTGTGTCGTGTACGTTTGACTAACGGTTTTGAAGTTTCTTCATACATCGGCGGTGAAGGTCACAACCTTCAGGAGCACTCTGTTGTTCTGATCCGCGGTGGTCGTGTGAAGGATTTGCCTGGTGTTCGTTATCACACAGTTCGTGGTAGCTTGGATACTTCTGGCGTTCAAGATCGTAAACAGGGCCGTTCCAAGTACGGAACCAAGCGTCCTAAGTCTTAATAAATTAATCTCTGTCTGATAAGAGTAAGGCCGGAGTAAATTCCGGATTTACCTGAAGACCTGGAAGAGGGCTTATCAATGCCTAGACGTCGCGTCGCCGCAAAGCGTGAAATTATCCCGGATCCTAAGTTCGGTAATGAGCGCCTGGCTAAGTTTATGAACCATGTAATGGTTAGCGGTAAGAAGTCTGTTGCTGAAAAAATCGTTTACGGTGCTCTTGATAAAGTTGAAGAGCGCAGCAAAGAGCAACCGCTGGATATGTTTGAAAAAGCACTTGAGTCAATCCAGCCTCTGGTGGAAGTAAAATCCCGCCGTGTGGGTGGTGCTACATATCAGGTACCCGTTGAAGTGCGTCCTGCCCGTCGTATGGCTCTGGCTATGCGTTGGTTGGTTGATGCAGCACGTAGCCGTGGCGAGAAGTCCATGGATCTGCGTCTTGCTGGTGAAATTCTTGATGCAGCCGAAGGTAAAGGCGCTGCAGTTAAGAAACGTGAAGACGTTCACCGCATGGCAGAAGCGAACAAGGCGTTCTCGCACTACCGCTTCTAATATAACGGGAGATATGTCGTGGCACGTAAGACCCCAATTGACCGCTACCGTAACATCGGTATTTGTGCGCACGTTGATGCTGGTAAAACTACCACGACTGAACGTGTGCTCTTTTACACCGGCCTGTCTCACAAGATAGGTGAGGTGCACGATGGCGCGGCGACCATGGATTGGATGGAGCAAGAGCAGGAGCGTGGTATTACCATTACTTCTGCTGCTACCACCTGTTTCTGGTCAGGTATGGATCAACAGTTTGATCAACACAGAATTAACATTATTGACACACCCGGGCACGTAGACTTCACCATTGAAGTTGAGCGTTCTCTGCGTGTTCTTGATGGTGCTGTGGTGGTTTTCTGTGGTTCCTCTGGTGTTGAGCCACAGTCTGAAACGGTTTGGCGTCAGGCGAACAAATACGAGGTTCCCCGTATCGTATTTGTGAACAAGATGGATCGTACAGGTGCAGATTTTCTGCGCGTAGTCGACCAGATTGAATCGCGTCTGAATGCTACTCCGGTTCCGATTCAGTTAAATATCGGTGCAGAAGAAGAGTTTGAAGGCGTCATCGACCTGATGCGCATGAAGGCTATCTACTGGAATATGGCCGATAACGGTATGACTTATGAGCTGCAGGAGGTTCCGGCGGAACTTCTTGAACAGGCTGAAGAGTACCGTGAGAAGATGATTGAGGCTGCGGCTGAAGCATCTGAAGAGCTGATGGACAAGTATCTCGAAGGCGAAGAGCTGACGATCGAAGAGATCAAGTCAGGTCTTCGTTCCCGTGTTTTGAATAATGAAATCGTTTTGGCGCTTTGTGGTTCTGCATTTAAGAACAAGGGCGTTCAGGCGGTTTTGGATGCCGTTGTAGAATATCTGCCGGCTCCGACGGAAGTTAAGGCGATTGAAGGCCTGTTAGATGACGGTGAATCCGTCGCTACACGGGAGGCTGATGACTCAGCGCACTTCTCTGCTTTGGCTTTCAAGATTGCAACCGACCCGTTTGTGGGCGCACTGACCTTTGTTCGTGTGTATTCCGGTGTTCTTAAAACCGGCGACAGTGTTTTTAACTCTGTTAAAGGTAAGAAAGAGCGTGTGGGCCGTATGGTTCAGATGCACGCCAATGACCGTGAAGAGATCAAAGAAGTTCGTGCGGGTGACATCGCAGCCCTGATCGGCATGAAAGATGTGACCACCGGTGACACCTTATGTGATGCGGATGGCAAAATCGTCCTTGAGCGTATGGAGTTCCCAGAGCCTGTTATTTCTGTTGCTGTTGAGCCTAAAACTCAGGCAGATCAGGAAAAAATGGGTGTAGCGCTGGGTAAACTTGCTCAGGAAGACCCGTCCTTCCGCGTACAGACTGACGAAGAAACCGGCCAGACCCTGATTTCGGGTATGGGCGAGCTTCACCTTGATATCATCGTTGATCGTATGAGTCGCGAGTTTAAGGTGGATGCCAATATCGGTAAGCCACAGGTAGCGTATCGCGAAACCATTCGCTCTTCTGTAGAAGAGGAAGGTAAGTTTATACGTCAATCCGGTGGTCGTGGTCAGTTTGGACACGTATGGCTACGTATTGAGCCTTTGACGGACAAAGGTGAAGACGATGAAAAGATCTACGAATTCCATAGTGAAATCGTAGGTGGTGTGGTGCCTAAAGAATACATTCCTGCTGTAGACAAAGGCTGCTCTGAGCAGCTGCAGAATGGCGTTCTGGCCGGTTACCCTATGATCGACGTTAAGGTTACATTGTTTGATGGCTCATACCACGATGTGGACTCCAATGAAATGGCGTTCAAAATCGCAGGTTCCATGGCTGTCAGACAAGGTTGTATCAACGCAGATCCTGTACTTCTGGAGCCTGTAATGAAGGTTGAGGTGGTAACGCCTGAGGAGTACATGGGTGATGTGATGGGCGACCTGAACCGTCGTCGTGGTTTGGTTCAAGGTATGGATGATACCGTTTCGGGGAAAGTCATCCGTGCCCTGGTACCGCTAGGTGAAATGTTCGGTTATGCAACCGACCTGCGCTCTGCAACTCAAGGCCGTGCCAGCTACAGCATGGAATTTGAGAAATATGCAGAAGCACCTTCAAGCATTGTTGAAGCTGTTATTAACCATAAATAACCGCTAAATATGAAAAGAGGTTTTAGCTGTGTCTAAAGAAAAATTTGAACGTTCCAAACCGCACGTAAACGTTGGTACTATCGGCCACGTTGACCACGGTAAAACTACTCTGACTGCTGCTCTGACTCGTGTATGTGCAGAAGTTTTCGGTGGCGAAGCGGTTGCATTCGACGGTATCGATAATGCTCCTGAAGAGCGTGAGCGTGGTATTACCATCGCAACTTCTCACGTTGAGTATGACTCCACTGACCGTCACTACGCACACGTAGACTGCCCAGGACACGCCGATTATGTTAAAAACATGATCACTGGTGCTGCTCAGATGGACGGTGCTATCCTGGTTTGTGGCGCGACTGACGGCCCTATGCCTCAGACTCGTGAGCACATCCTGCTGTCTCGTCAGGTTGGTGTACCATACATCGTTGTATTCCTGAACAAAGCAGACCTGCTGGCTGAAGACTGTGGCGGCGTTGGTACTGAAGAGTACGACGAAATGCTGGAGCTGGTAGACATGGAAATCCGTGATCTGCTGTCTACTTACGACTTCCCTGGTGACGACACTCCAATCATTGCAGGTTCTGCACTGATGGCTCTGAACGGCGAAGACGCTGACGAGCTGGGTACTACTGCTGTTAAGAAACTGGTTGAAGCACTGGATTCTTACATCCCTGAGCCAGAGCGTGCGATCGACGGTGCATTCCTGATGCCAATCGAAGACGTATTCTCTATCTCCGGTCGTGGTACTGTTGTAACTGGTCGTGTTGAGCGTGGCATTGTTAACACTGGTGACGAAGTAGAAATCGTTGGTATCAAAGAGACTACCAAGACTACTTGTACTGGTGTTGAAATGTTCCGCAAAATGCTGGACGAAGGCCGTGCAGGTGAGAACATTGGTGCTCTGCTGCGTGGTACTAAGCGTGAAGAAGTTGAGCGTGGTCAGGTTCTTTGTAAGCCTGGTTCTATCTCTCCTCACACTGAGTTTGAAGCAGAAGTTTACGTACTGTCTAAAGAAGAAGGCGGTCGTCACACTCCTTTCTTCAAAGGCTACCGTCCACAGTTCTACTTCCGTACTACTGACGTAACTGGTGCTTGTGAGCTGCCAGAAGGCGTTGAAATGGTAATGCCAGGTGACAACGTTCAGCTGCGCGCTACTCTGATCGCTCCTATTGCGATGGAAGAAGGTCTGCGTTTCGCGATTCGTGAAGGCGGCCGTACTGTAGGTGCTGGTGTTGTTGCTAAAATCATCGAGTGATAGTTCTCTTTGATTAGGGTGGAAAGGGATCCCGATTAATTCGGTGATCCCTTTTCGTCTATGCTTGACATCTGATTTCCCTCCTCTTACAATGCGCTTCCTTTTTATCAAGGGTGAGCTCATTACGCTCGTTTCCAACTGGGGTTTTTGGAATGCAAAACCAGAAAATTCGAATTCGTCTGAAAGCATTCGATCATCGTCTGATCGATCAGTCCGCGCAGGAGATCGTTGATACTGCTAAGCGTACTGGTGCTCAGGTGCATGGTCCAATCCCGCTGCCGACCCGCAAAGAGCGTTTTACTGTTCTTATTTCTCCTCACGTGAACAAAGACGCGCGTGATCAGTACGAAGTTCGTACTCATAAGCGTGTTCTTGACATCGTTGAGCCTACAGAGAAGACAGTAGACGCACTGATGAAGCTGGATCTGGCTGCTGGTGTTGATGTGCAGATCAGTCTTGGCTAATTAGCCAATTTATTATTAGGCGCTCGTCGCGAGACGACACACAATTTATCAGTGGAATGCAATGAAAAGTGCAGCCATAGCGGGTGACAGCCCCGTACACTAAGGAGTCGAAATATGACTATCGGTCTTGTCGGTAAGAAAAGCGGTATGACCCGCGTATTTACCGAAGATGGTGTATCCGTACCTGTAACTGTTATCGAGGTTTCTCCAAACCGCGTAACACAGGTTCGTACGCTTGAAAAAGACGGCTATGCTGCGATCCAGGTTACTTCTGGTGAGCGTAAAGCAAAGCATCTGACCAAAGCAGAAGCAGGCCACTTCGCGAAAGCGGGTGTTGCGGCTGGTAAAGGTCTTGTTGAGTTCCGTCTGGCTGAAGGTGAAGAAGCACCTGAAGTTGGTGGTGAGCTGAACGTATCCCTCTTTGAAGCTGGTCAAATCATTGACGTGACCGGCACTTCCAAAGGTAAAGGTTTCCAGGGCGGTGTTAAGCGCTGGAACTTCCGCATGCAAGACGCTACACACGGTAACTCTCTGTCTCACCGTGCTCCAGGTTCTATTGGTCAGTGTCAAACCCCAGGTCGCGTTTTCAAAGGTAAGAAAATGGCCGGTCACATGGGTGCTGAGCGTTCTACTGTTCAAAGTCTGGAAATTGTTCGTGTCGATGCTGAACGTAACCTGCTGCTTATCAAAGGCGGCGTACCTGGTGCTCCAGGTAGTCAGGTTATTGTTCGTCCAGCAGTTAAAGCTCGCGGCTAAGGGGTAAGAGAATGAATCTGAATCTTGCAGGCGGAGCAACAGGTACCGTTGAAGTATCTGAAGCAACTTTTGGTAAAGAGTATAACGAAGCTCTGGTACACCAAGTTGTTACTGCGTATCTGGCAGCAGCCCGTCAAGGCACTCGTGCACAGAAAACCCGCTCAGAAGTGAGTGGTGGTGGTGCTAAACCATTTCGTCAGAAAGGTACTGGTCGCGCTCGTGCGGGTACTATCCGTAGCCCAATCTGGCGTTCCGGTGGTACTACTTTCGCAGCTAAACCTCAGAACTTTGAGCAGAAAGTGAACAAGAAGATGTACCGTGCAGCAATGCGCAGCATCTTGTCTGAACTGGCACGCCAAGAGCGTCTGGTTGCAGTTGAAGAGTTCACTGTTGATGCGCCAAAAACCAAAATTCTGGTGAGCAAGCTGAAAGACATGGATCTGAACAAAGTTCTGATCGTGACTTCAGAAGTTGATACTAACTTGTTCCTGGCAGCGCGTAACATCCCTAACGTTGAAGTTGTAGATGTTGCAGCAGCAAGCCCGGTTAGCTTGGTAGCTTACGAAAAAGTGCTGGTAACCGTACCTGCTCTGCGTCAGTTCGAGGAGAAGCTGGGATGAACCAAGAGCGCATTTTCAAGGTTCTGCTAGGACCTCATGTTTCTGAAAAAGCGGCTGTCGTTGCTGATGAAAATAATCAGTACGTATTTAAAGTAGCTGCTGATGCGACTAAACCAGAAATCAAAAAGGCCGTAGAAGCTCTGTTTGAAGTTAGCGTTACTGGTGTAAGCACCGTAAACGTTAAAGGTAAAACTAAGCGTACTGCCCGTGGTATTGGTCGTCGTAAAGGTTTCCGCAAGGCGTATGTGTCTGTAGCGGAAGGTCAAGAAATCGACTTTGCTGGCGCTGAATAAGCGAGGAGTTGGGACAATGGCTATTGTTAAATCTAAACCCACATCAGCAGGTCGTCGCCACGTTGTTAAAGTAGTTAACAGTGATCTGCACAAAGGTGCGCCTTATGCACCACTGCTGGCTAAGAAACAAAAGACTGGCGGACGTAACAACAACGGTCGTATCACCACTCGCCACATTGGTGGTGGTCATCGCCAACACTATCGTCTGGTTGATTTCCGTCGTAACAAAGACGGTATCCCTGCGACTGTTGAGCGTATCGAATACGATCCGAACCGTACTGCGCATCTTGCACTGCTGAAGTATGCGGACGGTGAACGTCGTTACATCATTGCACCTAAAGGTGTGAAAGCGGGTGATGCGGTTCAGTCTGGCGTTGGTGCTCCGATTAAAGCGGGCAACACTCTGCCACTGCGTAACATCCCTGTTGGTAGCGTTATCCACTGTATCGAACTGAAACCAGGTAAAGGTGCACAAATTGCACGTTCTGCTGGTGCTGCAGTTCAGCTGGTAGCTCGCGAAGGTGCTTATGCAACTCTGCGTCTGCGTTCCGGTGAAATGCGTAAAGTACTGGTTGAATGCCGTGCAACTCTGGGTGAAGTTGGTAACTCTGAGCACAGTCTGCGTCGCCTGGGTAAAGCAGGTGCTAAACGCTGGCGTGGTGTTCGTCCAACTGTTCGCGGTGTTGCAATGAACCCTGTTGATCACCCACATGGTGGTGGTGAGGGTCGTACCTCTGGTGGTCGTCATCCAGTAACCCCATGGGGTGTGCCGACTAAAGGTCATAAGACACGTAAGAACAAGCGTACTGACAGACTAATCGTCCGTCGTCGCGGTTCTAAGTAACAGTTATTAAGAGGATACAGCTGTGCCACGTTCACTGAAAAAAGGTCCATTTATTGACCTGCATCTGTTGAAGAAGGTTGAAGCTGCACTGGAAAACAACGAGCGCCGTCCTATTAAGACTTGGTCTCGTCGTTCCATGATCCTGCCAGAAATGGTAGGTCTGACCATTGCAGTTCATAACGGTCGCCAGCACGTGCCTGTACTTGTCTCAGAAGAGATGGTAGGCCATAAGCTGGGTGAATTCGCTGCTACACGTACCTATCGCGGTCACGTAGTAGACAAGAAAGCCAAGCGTTAAGCCGAGGGGAATAAGAGATGGAAGTAGCCGCTAAATTACGGGGTGCTCGCTTATCCGCACAGAAGGCGCGTTTGGTAGCTGACCAGGTTCGCGGACTGCCAGTAGCAGAAGCACTGAATCTGCTAACCTTCAGCCCGAAAAAGGCTGCGGCGCTGGTTAAGAAAGTTCTTGAATCAGCAATTGCCAATGCCGAGCACAATGAAGGTGCGGATATCGACGAGCTGCGCGTATCAACAGTATTTGTTGATGAAGGTATGACCATGAAGCGCATCAGACCACGTGCCAAAGGCCGTGCTGATCGCATTCTTAAGCGCACTTGCCATATCACGGTTAAGGTAGCAGATAAGTAGGAGACGACCAGATGGGTCAGAAAGTACATCCAACTGGCATTCGACTGGGTATTGTTAAAGATCATACTTCTACATGGTTCGCGGAAGGTCGCGACTATGCAGATAATCTGAACAATGATCTTCAGGTTCGTGCGTTCCTGCAAGAACGTCTGAAGCAGGCTTCTGTAAGCCGTATTCAGATTGAGCGCCCAGCTCAGAATGCTCGTATCACCATTCACACTGCTCGTCCGGGCATCGTGATTGGTAAGAAAGGCGAAGATGTTGAAAAACTGCGCAACGAAGTCACTAAAATGATGGGCGTGCCTGTACATATCAACATTGAAGAAGTTCGCAAGCCTGAACTAGACGGTAAACTGGTTGCAGAATCTGTAGCTAGCCAGCTGGAGCGTCGTGTTATGTTCCGTCGTGCTATGAAGCGCGCGGTACAGAATGCAATGCGTCTTGGTGCCAAGGGCATCAAAATCCAGGTATCTGGTCGTCTGGGTGGTGCTGAAATTGCACGTTCAGAGTGGTATCGCGAAGGCCGTGTGCCTCTGCACACGCTGCGTGCTGACATTGACTACGCGACTGCTGAAGCTAACACCACTTACGGTGTGATCGGTGTAAAAGTCTGGATCTTCAAAGGCGAAATCCTGGGCGGCATCGAAGAAGTTCGTGCAAAGCAGAACGCGCCTAAGAAGAAAGGCAAGTAGGAGATAGACAATGTTACAGCCAAAGCGTACCAAGTTCCGCAAGATGATGAAGGGCCGCAACCGTGGTCTGGCTCGCGGACATAATGTGAGCTTCGGTGAGTTCGGTCTGAAAGCAACAGGTCGCGGCCGTATTACCGCACGCCAAATTGAAGCGGCACGTCGTACAATGACGCGTCACATCAAGCGTGGTGGTAAAATCTGGATCCGCGTTTTTCCTGATAAGCCGATCACTGGTAAGCCTCTGGAAGTGCGTCAGGGTAAAGGTAAGGGTAACGTTGAATACTGGGTTTGCCAGGTTCAACCAGGCCGTGTCCTTTACGAGATGGAAGGGGTATCTGAACAGCTGGCTCGTGAAGCATTTACACTGGCAGCTGCTAAGCTCCCTGTGTCAACCACCTTTGTTAAGCGGACGGTGATGTAATGAAAGCAGCAGAACTACGTGAAAAGTCTGTTCAAGAGCTCAACGAACAGCTGGAAACTCTGCTTCGTGATCAGTTCAACCTGCGTATGCAGAAAGGAACTGGTCAGCTGAATCAGACTCACCTGCTGCAACAGGTTCGTCGTGACATCGCTCGCGTTAAGACTTTGCTGAAAGAAAAAGCAGGTAACTAAGATGGCTGATACAGAAAATAATACCCGTACCGTTACTGGTAAAGTGGTAAGCAACAAGATGGATAAGTCCATCACTGTACTGGTTGAGCGTCGTGTAGCACACCCCATCTATGGTAAGTATGTCCGCCGTTCAACCAAGCTACATGCACATGATGCAGAGAATACCTGCAACATGGGTGATGTAGTAACGATCCAGGAATGTCGTCCGATTTCTAAGACTAAGACCTGGACTTTGGTGAGCATCGATGAGCGTGCTGTAGAGCTGTAAAGCTCTGGCACAAATCGAAGTTTAGTTAGCGTATTTGGTTTGGAGAAGAACCGATGATTCAAACGCAAACCATGCTTGATGTGGCCGACAACAGCGGCGCTCGTCGTGTAATGTGTATTAAGGTGCTTGGTGGTTCTAAGCGTCGTTATGCACGAGTTGGTGACATCATCAAAGTTACTGTTAAGGAAGCAATTCCTCGCGGTAAGGTTAAAAAAGGTCAAGTCCTGAAGGCTGTAGTAGTTCGTACACGTCAGGGTATTCGTCGTCCAGACGGGTCTGTGATCCGTTTCGATGGTAATGCAGCAGTAATGCTGAATGCCAACGATGCCCCAATCGGGACCCGTATCTTCGGCCCTGTGACACGTGAACTGCGTGGCGAAAAGTTCATGAAGATTATTTCCTTGGCGCCTGAAGTGCTGTAGGGAGCGAGAGACCGGCTATGCGTAAAATTAAACGTGAAGACGAGGTAATCGTCATTGCGGGTAAGGATAAAGGCAAGCGCGGCACCATTAAGCGTGTTCTTAAAGATGGTCGCATTGTTATTTCTGGTGTGAATATGGTTAAACGTCACACCAAACCAAACCCGATGTTAGGTACACAAGGTGGTATCGTTGAGCGCGAAGCGCCCATCCATTCCTCCAATGTTGCCATTTATAACAAGGAAACCAATAAAGCTGATCGCGTTGGTTTCAAGGTCTTGGAAGATGGTTCCAAGGTTCGGATTTACAAGTCGACCCAGAAAGAGATCGACGCCTAAGCGAGTCAGGTAACATCATGGCGAGACTGAAAGAGTTATATAAATCAGAAGTTGTAGCCAAGTTGCAGGAGCAGTTTGGTTACAAAAATGTGATGCAGGTTCCCCGCATCACTAAGGTGACTCTTAACATGGGTATCGGCGATGCAACCAGCGATAAAAAGCTGATTGATAGCGCACTGGTAGACCTTGAACAACTGAGCGGTCAGAAGCCGATCGTAACTAAGGCACGCAAATCTGTTGCAGGCTTTAAGGTACGTGAAGGCTGGCCAATCGGTTGCAAGGTTACCCTGCGAGCTGATCGTATGTGGGAGTTCCTGGATCGTCTGGTAGACATTTCTATTCCGCGTGTTCGTGACTTCCGTGGTCTGAACCCGAAATCGTTTGACGGTCGTGGCAATTACAGTATGGGTGTTCGTGAACAGATCATCTTCCCTGAAATTGAATACGACAAAGTGGATCGTATCCGCGGTTTAGATATCACTATCACTACCACTGCGGATAATAACGAGGAAGGTTTAGCGCTTCTGAGTGCTTTACAATTCCCGTTCAAGAAATAAAGGGTAGGATCATGGCAAAAGTTAGTATGGTTCAGCGTGAGCTGAAGCGCGCCAAGCTGGTTCAGAAATTCGCTGCAAAGCGTTCTGAACTGAAAGCACTGATCGCTAACCCAGCGACTTCTGAAGAAGATCGTTGGGAAGCACAGCAACAGCTGCAGAAACTGCCACGTGACTCCAGCCCTGCACGTCAGCGTAACCGCTGTCGTGTAACTGGTCGTCCGCATGGCTTCTACAACAAGTTCGGCCTGAGCCGTATCAAGTTGCGTGAAGCTGCCATGCGTGGTGATGTTCCTGGCCTGCGTAAAGCAAGCTGGTAACCGCGTATATTTAGGAGCGCGAACCTAATGAGCATGCAAGATACACTGGCGGATATGTTCACTCGTATCCGTAACGCACAAATGGTAGCTAAGGAGACTGTCTCCATGCCTTCATCAAAAATGAAGGTTGAGCTGGCACGCGTGCTGAAGGAAGAAGGTTACATCACAGATTTTTCTGTAGACGGTGACGTGAAACCTTCTCTGACTGTTGAACTTAAGTACTTCGAAGGCAAGCCGGTTATTGAAAAAATCGAGCGTGTTAGTAAGCCGAGTCTGCGCCAGTATAAAGGCGCTTCTGCTCTGCCGAAGGTCGAAGGTGGTTTGGGTGTTGCGATCGTGTCCACCTCTAAAGGTGTTATGACTGATCGCGCTGCACGCCAGGCCGGTGTTGGTGGCGAAGTCATCTGCACCGTATTCTAGGAGATCGAAATGTCCAGGGTAGCAAAAAGTCCTGTTGAACTGCCGAGTGGTGTTGAATTCAAGCTGGATGGTCGCCAGGTTACCGTTAAAGGTAAGCAAGGCGAACTGAAGCTGGATCTGCACGCGGATGTTGTAGTTGAACAAAACGATAACGTGCTGACCTTTGCCCCGGCGTCTGATAAAGCATCATGGGCACAGGTGGGTACCGCTCGTGCCTTGATCAACAACATGGTAGTTGGTGCTAGTGAAGGTTTCACTAAAACACTGAACATCAATGGTGTTGGTTACCGTGCTCAGGCTAAGGGTAGCGAACTGAACCTGTCTCTAGGCTTCTCTCACCCGGTAGATTACAAGCTGCCAGAAGGTGTGAGCGCTGAGACGCCAAGCAACACTGTTATCGTACTTAAGTGTGCTGACAAACAGTTGCTGGGTCAGGTTGCTGCAGAGATTCGTGCTTACCGTCCACCTGAGCCATATAAAGGCAAGGGTATCCGTTATGCGGACGAGCAAGTACGTCGCAAAGAAGCTAAGAAGAAGTAAGGCAGGGTTATGAGCGCTAAAAAAGAGTCTCGTTTACGTCGCGCGCGTCGTGCACGTGCCAAAATGCGTGAGCTCGGCGTACACCGCCTGTGTGTGAATCGCACCCCGCGTCACATCTATGCTCAAATCATCAGCCCAGACGGCGGCCAGATTCTGGCTGCTGCATCTACTGTAGATGCATCTCTGCGTGATGGCGCAACGGGCAACGTTGAAGCGGCAGGCAAAGTAGGCAAGCTGATTGCTGAACGCGCAAAAGAAGCAGGTGTAACTAAGGTTGCATTTGATCGCTCCGGATACAAGTATCACGGTCGTGTAAAAGCGCTGGCAGATGCTGCCCGTGAAGGCGGTCTGGAATTCTAAGGGTAAAAGCGATGGCGAATATTGAACAGAAAGGCGGTGAGCTACAGGAACGTTTAGTTCAGGTAAACCGCGTCGCCAAGGTAGTTAAGGGTGGTCGTATCTTCGGCTTTACAGCTCTGACTGTCGTTGGTGATGGCAATGGCCGTGTAGGTTTTGGCCGTGGTAAAGCTCGCGAAGTTCCTGTTGCAATTCAAAAGGCAATGGAACAAGCACGCCGCAACATGGTGCAGGTTCAGCTGGACGGCAACACGCTGCAGTATCCTGTAAAAGCACGTCACGGTGCTTCTAAGGTTTACATGCAGCCAGCATCTGAAGGTACCGGCGTAATTGCTGGTGGTGCGATGCGTGCTGTACTGGAACTTGCTGGTGTACAAAACGTTCTGGCTAAGTGCTATGGCTCTACAAACCCAGTGAACGTTGTTCGTGCGACTGTTAAAGGTCTGGCGGACATGAACGCTCCTGAAGATGTAGCAGCTAAGCGTGGCAAGACTGTTGAGGAAATCCTGGGGTAAGTATCATGGCAAATATCAAGGTAACTCTTACCCGTAGTCCGATCGGCATCCTGCCTAAGCACAAACTGTGTCTTAAAGGTTTGGGTCTGCGCCGTATCAACCACACAGTTGAGCTGGAAGATACACCATCCGTTCGCGGTATGATCAACAAGGTTCATTACCTTGTACGTGTTGAGGGAGAGTAATCATGAATCTGAATACTCTGAGCCCGGCTCCGGGTTCCAAGCCAGCTAAGAAGCGTGTTGGTCGTGGTATCGGTAGCGGTCTGGGTAAGACTGGTGGCCGTGGCCACAAAGGTCAGAAGTCCCGTTCCGGCGGTTCTGTTAAGCCAGGTTTCGAAGGTGGTCAGATGCCACTGCAGCGTCGTCTGCCGAAATTTGGTTTCACTTCACGTCAGGCTGCTTTCAAAGCTGAAGTTCGTCTGCACGAACTGGCTAAAGTTGAAGCTGCTGTGATCGATATCGCTGCTCTGAAGCAGGCTGATATCATCAAGGATAATATCGAACGTGTTCGCGTTATCCTGTCTGGCGAGATTGACAAGGCAGTTACTGTAAGTGGCCTGGAATTAACCAAAGGTGCACGTGCAGCAATTGAAGCCGCAGGCGGAAAGGTCGAAGAATAATGGCTAAATCAGGATCAGTACCAGCAGGAGCACAAAAAGGTTTGGCGGAACTTTGGTCTCGTCTGCGCTTTGTGTTTATCGCCATTGTGGTTTACCGCATCGGCGCTCATATCCCTGTTCCTGGTATCAATCCTGAGAGACTGGCTGCTTTATTCCAGCAGAGCGAAGGCACCATTCTGAGCTTGTTTAACATGTTCTCAGGTGGTGCACTCGAACGTATGTCGATCCTGGCATTAGGCATCATGCCTTATATTTCTGCCTCGATTATCATGCAGCTGCTGACGGTGGTTTCCCCGACTCTTGAACAACTCAAGAAGGAAGGGGAAGCCGGCCGTCGCAAAATCAATCAATACACCCGCTATGGCACAGTTGTGTTAGCAACGGTGCAATCGATTGGTATGGCAGTTGGTCTTGCTAGTCAGGGCGTCGCTTTTGCGGCGGATTTCAGCTTCTACTTTGTAGCAGTTGTTACCCTGGTTTCAGGTGCGATATTCCTGATGTGGCTTGGTGAGCAAGTTACCGAACGTGGTATCGGCAATGGTATTTCCATTCTGATCTTCGCCGGTATCGTTGCAGGTCTACCAGGCGCCATCGGCCAGTCATTCGAACAGGCGCGTCAGGAGAACATCAATATCCTGGCTCTGTTAGCGATTGCCGTTCTGGCAGTATTGACTGTAGCTTTTGTAGTATTCATGGAGCGCGGCCAGCGTCGCATTACTGTGAATTATGCGAAGCGTCAGCAAGGCCGTAAGGTTTTTGCTGCACAATCCAGTCACCTGCCCCTGAAAGTGAACATGGCTGGTGTGATCCCGCCTATTTTCGCTTCCAGTATTTTGCTGTTCCCTGCCTCTATTGGTCAGTGGTTCGGTCAAAATGAAAGTATGGCATGGTTGCAGGAAGCTTCTTTGGCTTTAGCACCAGGTCAACCGTTGTATATCTTGCTTTTTGCGCTCAGTGTTGTATTCTTCTGCTACTTTTATACAGCACTGGTATTCAACCCCAAAGATGTCGCTGACAACCTGAAGAAATCAGGTGCGTTCATTCCTGGCATCCGTCCCGGGGAGCACTCAGCTCGCTATATTGATGGTGTAATGTCTCGCCTGACTTTGTTCGGTGCGTTGTACATTACCGCTGTGTCTCTTATGCCGCAGTTCCTGGTAGTTGCCTGGAGTGTACCGTTTTACTTCGGTGGTACTTCCCTGCTGATTGTTGTAGTCGTGGTCATGGACTTTATGGCTCAGGTGCAGTCGCACTTAATGAGTCATCAGTACGAGTCCCTGATGAAAAAATCGAACTTGAAAGGTTATGGTAGCGGCGGCATGCTGCGCTAATACCTTTATACTGGAGTTGGTGATGAAAGTTCGTGCATCCGTAAAAAAGATCTGCCGTAACTGCAAGATCATTCGTCGCCGCGGCGCTGTGCGTGTGATCTGCACAGAGCCTAAGCACAAACAACGTCAGGGTTAATCCTGACTTTGGGTTACGAAAGGCGATACTCCTTGATATTTCTGATATCAAGGAGTATTCTTTTGCGCCCTTCGTGGACAATAAACTGAAAGAGCGATTGCTCGTATATCGGAGATAGCTGAATGGCCCGTATTGCAGGTGTCAATATTCCCGACAATAAGCATGCGGTGATCTCGCTGACCTATATCTATGGTATTGGTGGAACCACTGCTAAAAGCATTCTTGCAGCAGTAGGTGTTGAGCCTACCACTAAGATTGCTGAACTGTCTGAAGACGTTCTGGACCAGGTTCGTAACGAGGTAGGCAAGTACACTGTTGAAGGTGACCTGCGCCGCGAAATTAGCATGAATATCAAGCGTCTTATGGACCTTGGTTGCTATCGTGGTTTGCGTCATCGTCGTAGCCTTCCCGTTCGCGGTCAGCGCACCAAGACTAACGCGCGTACTCGTAAAGGTCCGCGTAAACCGATTCGCAAGTAATTTTGTGAAGCTTTTTACAGGAAACATACATTATGGCTAACCCAGCACGTAACCGTAAAAAAGTTAAAAAGACAGTTGTGGACGGTGTTGCACACATCCACGCTTCTTTTAACAATACGATCGTTACGATTACTGACCGCCAGGGCAACACCCTATCTTGGGCAACTGCCGGTGGTTCGGGTTTTCGTGGTTCTCGTAAGAGTACCCCGTTCGCAGCTCAAGTAGCTAGTGAACGTGCTGCAACTGCAGCAGCCGAATATGGTGTTAAAAACGTTGATGTTCTAGTTAAGGGTCCAGGACCAGGCCGTGAGTCTGCTGTCCGTGCACTTAACGCTGCTGGCTTCAAAGTTGGCAACATTACTGACGTGACACCTATTCCGCACAACGGTTGTCGCCCACCCAAGAAACGTCGTGTATAAGGAGGCGGTTTAGATGGCACGTTATATTGGCCCTAAGTGCAAGCTTTCACGTCGTGAGGGCGTAGACTTATTTCTGAAAAGCGGTGTTACTGCTTTTGATAATAAGTGCAAATCAGAAACGGCTCCTGGCCAACATGGTCAGCGTCGCGGACGTCTGTCTGAGTACGGTCTGCAGCTGCGTGAAAAGCAGAAAGTTCGTCGTATGTACGGCGTTCTGGAAAAGCAGTTCCGCAACTACTACAAAGAAGCAGCTCGTCTGAAGGGCGCAACTGGTGAAAACCTGCTGCAGCTTCTGGAAAGTCGTCTGGACAACGTTATTTATCGTATGGGCTTTGGCTCCACTCGCGCTGAAGCACGTCAGCTTGTTAGCCACAAGGCTATCCAGGTAAATGGCCGCACGGTGAACATCGCTTCTTACCAAGTTAAAGCAGGTGATGTTGTTTCAGTTCGTGAGAAAGCAAAGAACCAGCTGCGTATCAAGAACGCACTGCAACTGGCTTCTCAGCGTACTGACGTACAGTGGGTTGATGTTGATAACAGCAAGATGGAAGGTACGTTCAAGTCTAAGCCTGAGCGTTCTGAACTGTCTGCAGATATCAACGAGTCCCTGATTGTTGAGCTGTACTCCAAGTAATCTCTGAGTATTCATCTGGCAGCTAAGTAAAGGTAGTTCTATGCAGCGTTCAGTGACAGAATTTCTACGTCCACGCGAAATTAAGGTCGAAGAAGTAAGCGCTACTCGTGCGAAAGTAATTCTCGAACCATTTGAGCGTGGCTATGGTCACACTCTGGGTAATGCTCTACGTCGTATTCTTTTGTCTTCTATGCCGGGTTGTGCCGTAGTAGAAGCAGAGATCGAAGGCGTTCTGCATGAGTACAGTGCGGTTGAAGGTGTTCAGGAAGATGTTATTGAGATCCTTCTGAACCTGAAAGATGTTGCAATCCTGTTGCACGGCCGCGATGAAGCGGTACTGACGCTGAATAAGAAAGGTCCTGGTGCAGTGACAGCTGGTGATATCCAGCTGGATCATGATGTTGAAATCGTTAATCCAGAGCACGTAATCGCTCACCTGAATGATGATGCTGAGATCAAAATGCAGCTTCGCGTTCAGCGTGGTCGTGGTTACGAGCCGGCTGATGCACGCCAATCCCCTGAAGACGAAAGCCGTTCTATCGGTCGTCTGCAGCTGGATGCGACCTTCAGCCCGGTACGTCGTGTTTCTTACGTTGTAGAAAGCGCTCGCGTTGAGCAACGTACAGACCTCGATAAGCTGATTATCGACCTTGAGACAGATGGCACTTTGGATCCGGAAGAAGCGATTCGTCGTTCTGCGACAATCCTTCAAGAACAGTTGGCTGCCTTTGTTGATCTTGAGACTGACAAAGAGCAAGAACCTGAGGAAGAGGAAGATCAAATCGATCCGATTCTTCTGCGTCCGGTTGATGATCTGGAACTTACTGTTCGCTCTGCAAACTGTCTGAAAGCCGAGAACATTTACTACATTGGTGACCTGATCCAGCGCACTGAAGTAGAACTGCTGAAGACCCCGAACCTTGGTAAGAAGTCTCTGACTGAAATCAAAGATGTTCTGGCGTCTCGTGGTTTGTCTCTGGGCATGCGGTTGGAAAACTGGCCGCCAGCAAGTTTGAAGGGTGACGATAAGGCTTCTGCCTGATTCAGTCATCACGGTTTGGTAAGGAACTGAAAAATGCGTCATCGTAAGAGTGGTCGTAAATTTAATCGTAATAGTTCACACCGTAAGGCTATGTTCAAGAACATGGTTGTTTCCCTGGTTGAACATGAACTGATTAAAACTACACTGCCTAAAGCTAAAGAACTGCGTGGCCACATCGAGCCACTGATCACTTTGGCTAAGAACGACTCTGTAGCAAACCGCCGTCTGGCATTTGCCCGCACTCGTTCTGATGCAGCTGTAGGTAAGCTGTTTACTGATCTGGGTCCTCGTTACCAGAATCGTCCTGGCGGTTATGTTCGCATCCTAAAATGCGGCTTCCGTGCAGGCGACAACGCGCCAATGGCGTACGTTGAACTGGTTGACCGTCCAGTAGCAGCTGAAGAAGAGTAAGTTTTACTCTCTCTTCCCAAAACCGACCTTCGGGTCGGTTTTTTTGTGTCTGTCGTTTGCTCCTGAACTGCCCATGTAGAGCTACAGACAAAAAAATAGCCACACAGGGATGTATGGCTATTTTCGTTTATGCAGTGCGTGGTTGGCTGTATGCAGGTCAGCTTTTCAGACTAAACCTGCGATACAGTTTCACCGTTTAAGTAATGGAGCAAGAAAGCGTCCGGTATGGGATTGTTCCATCCTGGCCAGCTGCTCAGGCGTCCCTTCGGCAATGATTTCACCGCCTCCATTACCACCTTCCGGTCCAAGGTCAATCAGCCAGTCGGCGGTCTTGATCACATCCAGATTATGCTCGATGACGACCAGCGTATTACCATGATCTCTCAGTCGCTGGAGTACCGTTAGCAGCTGCTGAATATCCGCAAAATGCAGACCTGTCGTCGGTTCGTCGAGAATATAGATGGTTTGGCCTGTATCACGCTTCGAAAGCTCTTTTGCCAGCTTAACGCGCTGAGCTTCACCACCGGAAAGAGTGGTCGCACTCTGTCCGAGACGGATATAGGACAAGCCTACATCGATCAGTGTCTGCAGTTTACGGGCAAGTGCCGGGACTGCGCTGAAGAACTCCAGTGCATCCTCCATCGTCATATCCAGCACTTCATGGATCGTTTTGCCCTTATAGCGGACCTCAAGGGTTTCACGGTTATAGCGCTTTCCTTTACAGACATCGCACGGCACATAGATATCCGGCAGGAAGTGCATCTCAACCTTAATAAGGCCATCACCCTGACAGGCTTCGCAGCGTCCGCCTTTCACATTGAAGCTGAAACGCCCCGGTTTATAGCCCCGTGAGCGCGCTTCCTGTGTGCCGGCAAAGAGCTCACGAATGGGGGTGAAAAGTCCGGTATAGGTTGCAGGGTTTGAACGTGGTGTACGCCCGATGGGGCTCTGATCGATATCGATCACTTTGTCGAACAGCTCGAGCCCTTCAATGCTTGCGTATTCCGCAGGATTTAATGTCGTGTTCCGGTTCAGCTCGCGGGCCAGAATCGGATAAAGCGTACCATTGATCAGAGTCGACTTACCGGAGCCGGAGACACCGGTAATGCAGGTAAGCAGCCCTGCAGAAATGGTCAGATCCACCCCTTTCAGGTTGTTGCCATTGGCACCCTTCAATTTGAGCTGTTGATCAGGATGGGCAGGAATCCGGAATTTGGGGACAGCGATCTCTTTTTCACCGCTGAGATATTGTCCCGTCACTGAGGCCTTATTGGCGATTACTTCTTCAGGCGTGCCGGCTGCAACCACCTGGCCACCGTGAACACCTGCCCCGGGACCGATATCCAGCAGATAGTCAGCGCTACGAATGGCATCTTCATCGTGCTCGACGACAATCACGGTATTACCCAGATCTCTGAGGTGAGTAAGGGTTTTGATGAGGCGCTCATTATCCCGTTGGTGCAGGCCAATAGAGGGTTCATCAAGAATATACATGACCCCAACAAGCCCTGCGCCGATCTGGCTGGCCAGACGAATCCTTTGAGCTTCACCGCCGGACAGTGTGTCGGCACTGCGTTCCAGTGTCAGATAATCGAGCCCGACATTAACGAGAAACTGTAGGCGCTGGCGGATTTCTGACAGAATTTTATCAGCGATTTCACCTTTACGACCTTCCAGAGACAGCTCGCCATAGTAGTTGTAGGCCTCGCCAATGGGCATGGTCACTACATCCTGAATATGCTTATCAGCGACACTGACATAGCGGGCCTCTTCGCGTAGTCGGGCACCATCACAGCTTGGGCAATGCTGAATACTCAGATACTTTGAAAGCTCCTCGCGTACCATCTGTGACTCTGTTTCGCGATAGCGCCGCTCCATATTGGGTATAACCCCTTCAAAGGGGTGAGAGCGGGTGACTTTATCGCCACGGTCGTTGATATAAACAAACTCAACCTTGGTGCTACCGGTTCCCTGAAGTACACGCTGCTGATGCTCTTCTTCCAGATCCTTCCAGGGCGTTTCCAGCTTAAAGCCAAACTGCTTGGCGACAGAAGACAGCATCGAGAAGTAATAAACGCTGCCTCTGTCCCAGCCCCGGATAACACCTTCTGCCAAGCTTAGTTCCGGATTGGTAATCAGCTTGTCCTGATTAAAAAACTGATGCGTACCAAGACCATCACAGGTCGGGCAGGCACCGGCAGGGTTATTAAAAGAGAAAAGGCGTGGTTCCAGATCCTGAATCGCATAACCACACTCAGGGCAGGCAAACTTTGAGGAGAAGCTGATATCAGATTGTTCGCCATCCATGAAGTGAACAATGGCCAGGCCATCTGCAAGCTGAAGTGCGGTTTCAAACGACTCTGCCAGTCGTTGTTGCTGATCAGCGCGCACCTTGATGCGATCAACCACCACTTCCAACGTGTGCTTCTTGTTCTTATCCAGTGCGGGAACATCGTCCAGCTCATAGACCTTCCCGTTAATGCGGATGCGGACAAAGCCCTGGCTTCTCAGTTCCCCCAGCAAGTTGAGGTGCTCGCCTTTGCGGGCACGAACAACCGGTGCCAGAAGCATCAGCTTACTGCCCTCCGGCAGAGCCAGAACATGATCGACCATCTGACTCACTTCCTGTGCCTCAAGTGGCAGGCTGTGAGTTGGGCAGTGAGGGGTGCCCGCACGGGCGAACAGCAGACGAAGGTAATCGTAAATCTCGGTTATCGTACCCACGGTAGAGCGCGGGTTATGAGACGTTGATTTCTGCTCAATGGAGATCGCCGGTGACAGACCTTCAATGTGATCGACATCCGGTTTTTCCATCATGGAAAGGAACTGACGGGCATAGGTGGACAGGGATTCAACGTAACGTCGCTGACCTTCTGCATACAGAGTGTCAAAAGCGAGAGAAGATTTACCTGAACCCGACAGACCGGTAATCACCACCAGTTTGTCCCTCGGAATCTCGATATTGACGTCTTTCAGGTTATGAGTACGTGCACCGCGAACCAGTATCTTATCCATGGACCTTCCGCTGTAACTTAAATCAGATGGCATTGATGAAATGGAAGAGCACCAATGTTGTAGGGCTAAGCATTATAGAGAGACACTGGATGTTAGAACAGGGTGTTTACCGCAGCGGCGAGGGGATTTTTATCAAGGTGGTAATAGCACCCTTATCAGGAGTAAAATGTCCGGCTATTCAAAACCGCCATCAACTGTGATGTCGGGATTATTCTCGTTTTTATGGGGTAAATTAGCCGGATGAGTATTGAGGCAATGACAACCGGTGAACGTCGGGCGGTTACCGGTCTGGCGGGCTTGTATGTACTGCGCATGCTGGGCCTGTTTATGGTGCTGCCGGTTCTCTCAATCTACAGCTCAGATCTTGAAGGGGCAACTCCCGCTTTGATCGGTATGGCGATTGGTGGTTACGGCCTGACTCAGGCTCTTTTGCAGATTCCGTTCGGCTTTTTGTCCGATAAGATCGGGCGCAAAACGGTCATCGTTTTCGGGCTGCTGCTGTTTATTGCCGGTAGTATTGTTGCTGCGATGTCGGAGTCTATCTATGGCGTTATTATTGGTCGCTGTCTGCAGGGGAGTGGGGCGATCGCCAGTAGCCTGATGGCTTTGCTGTCTGATCTGACCCGTGAACAGATGCGCATGCGCGCTATGGCTGTTGTCGGGATGAGTATCGGTATCTCGTTTTCCGTTGCTCTGGTGCTTGGCCCTCTTATTTCCCAGCCTTATGGCCTGGAGGGTTTGTTTTGGTTTACTGCGGTGCTTGCCAGTGGCGGCCTTGCGATCATCTGGAAATGGGTGCCAACCCCTCAGCGTTACGATAAGCACAGAGATACAGGCGTACAGAAAGGCCAGCTGAAAAAGATCCTGAAGCATCCAGAGCTGCTACGTCTCGATTTCGGTATTTTTATTCTGCACCTGATTATGACGGCTACCTTCGTGGTGATCCCGTTGCGTATGCTGGAGCTGGGGCTCCTGACGCAGCACCACTGGATGGTCTATCTGCCGATTATGATTCTCTCATTTCTTGCCATGGTGCCTTTTATTATCGTGGCGGAAAAGAAGCGCAAAATGAAGCCGATTTTCCTCTTTGCAATCACTCTGGTTGCAGCCTCTCAGTTACTGATGGGCGGCTTAACCGCAGAAAGCAAGTACGCGCTTTTTGTACTGCTGTTTCTCTACTTTATGGCGTTCAATCTGTTGGAAGCCAGCCTGCCATCCCTGATCAGTAAGATCTCGCCTGCCGGGCAAAAAGGGGCAGCGATGGGGGTTTATTCCAGTAGTCAGTTTTTTGGTGCATTCGTTGGTGGAGCTGCCGGTGGCTGGCTTTATGGCGAGTGGGGCATCGATGCGGTGTTGATGGCGTGTGGCGTTTTAGCTCTGATCTGGGCTGCCGTGGTATTGCCGATGGCGACACCGAAACACCTGACAGGTAAGGCGGTTGCTTTGCCTGAGCACTGGTCAGATGACACTGATGGTTTTGTAAACCGCCTTTTGGCATTGCCGGGCGTAGAGGAGGTGGTAGTCATCGAAGATGAGAACGCCGCCTACATGAAGATCGATAAAGCTCAATTTGATGATCAGGCATTGGCTGCAGCTATCGCCTGAGTTCATTCTGAATACAGAATTTTGGAGTAAGTTATGTCCCGTGGTATTAACAAGGTCATTCTGGTCGGTAATGTCGGCCAAGATCCGGAAGTACGTTACCTGCCAAATGGCGGTGCGGTTGCTAACGTAACCCTGGCGACCAGCGAAAGCTGGATGGACAAAAACAGTGGCCAGCGTCAGGAAAAAACGGAATGGCACCGGGTGGTCTTTTTCGGCAAGCTGGCAGATATCGTCAGCCAGTATGTGAAGAAGGGATCCAAGCTGTACGTTGAAGGTAAGCTGCAAACCCGTAAGTGGCAGGACCAAAGCGGCAATGACAAATACACCACTGAGATTGTTGTAGACGGTTTCAGCGGTCAGATGCAGATGCTGGATGGCCGTGGTGATAATGGCGGTGGTTACGGTAACACCGGCGGCGGTCAGAACATGGGTGGTGGTCAGAACATGGGTCAGCAGGGTGGCTTTGGTAATAACCCTGCCGCACAACCGATGGCGCAGCCTCAGCAAAATAATTTCCAGCAGCAGGCTCCTCAGCAAGCGGCTAACCCGTATCAGCAGCCGGATTATTCCCAGTCTGCACCTCAGCAGTCTGCGCCACAACAACCTGCTCCTCATCAGGCGGCCCCGCAACAAGCTGCACCTCAGCAACAGGCTCCGCGTCCTGCGCCTCAGCAGGCAGCACCACAGCAGCCTCAGGGTGGTAACTTCGGTTCACCGGCCAGTGCTCCGGCGCAAAGCTTCGATGACTTCGATGACGATATCCCGTTCTAACGATCACCATAGACAATAGTGTAAAGATTTAAGTGACGGGGTTAAGAAAGGATCTGGTCATAATTTCAGCAACCTCAGGTTTTCTGCCGACCATCAGGTTTGGCAGAAAGCCGGGTTTTGCACGGACGGTGATAGGAGCAGCGGATTAGTATGCATATCTTTTTGACCGAGAGTGAGTCCAGCCTTGCCAAAGGTTTGCTCAGTTACGCCGAAGGCATTAGCGGTCTTCGATGCAGCGTTTTCGATGGGGATGCCAATGATGCCGTCGAGCTACAGCGCCAGTTGAGTGAAGCGGCTCCGGAATTTGTCGTAAATACTCTTCAGTTCGATGACCTGACCCGGATCGAGCAAGCCCCGGACGGTGCCTGGCAGCTGAATGCTATTTTGCCGGATCATCTGGCGCATATCTGTCTGGATAAGGGCGCGGCACTGATTCATATCTCTTCCGATGAAGTGATCGGTGATGTGCGTAATGGCAACTTTCAGGAAAAAGACACCGTTCATCCCCTGAACACCTACGGTGAAACCAAGTGGCAGGGTGAAGAGGCAGTTCGTCAGTTGCTGAAACGCCATATTATTCTACGACTCGGAACCTTGTTTGACAGCACCACGCCGGATGGCTGGATCCGTCATATCATCGCCGAGGCGCAGCAGCCTCAGGATCTGCAGGAGGCTGCGGATATTACGCTATCGCCAACGGCTGTGTCTGATGCGAGTCGCGTCATTGTCGCGATAATTCAGCAGCTGGATGCAGGAGCGGATTGCTGGGGTACCTATCACTATGCCGGTGTCGAACCGATCACCCGCGCGCATTTTGCTGAGCAGGTTATCGAGCTGGCGCAGGAGCGTGGCTTGTTGCTTGGCATGGAAGAGGTGCGTGGTGTTTCAGCGGCAGCTCTCGGTCTTGCCGGTAAGCAGGCGCTGCACCGTGAGATGTGTTGCCAGAAAATTATGGATCATTACGGAATCAAGCAACGTAGCTGGCGCCCGGCTCTGGTCGAGGTGATAGAGCAGATTGCTGATCAGAATGAGGCGGATCAAGCCGCTGCAGAACAAGAGGAACCATCAACATGATTACGGCTTTGCGAGCCATCATCTTCTATGTGGGCTATATGTTCGCATTGATTTTCACCAGCTGTATTTCCACGCCGCTGAGCTTCTTTTTTCCTTTCAAAACCAAGGCCTGGATGATTACCCGTTTTAATTGGTTTGTGCTGGTCTGGTTACGCATCACCTGTGGTATCCGCACTCAGGTCGAAGGTTTGGAGAATCTGCCTGCAGGTCAAAGTGTTGTTATTCTGAGTAATCACCAGTCTGAGTGGGAGACCATCTATCTGCAGTTAGTCGCGCAACCCATGAGTACTGTACTGAAGCGTGAATTGCTGAAAATCCCCTTCTTTGGCTGGGGACTGAAAGCCCTAAAGCCGATCGCGGTTGACCGCGGAAAGCCGGCAGCGGCGATGAAGCAGGTACTGAAGCAGGGTAAGGCGCGTCTTGCAGATGGTATGTCAGTGCTGGTTTTTCCTGAAGGAACCCGTACCGAGCCTGGTACACGGGGGAATCATAAGAAAGGTGGTGCGATGCTGGCGACGAATTCCGGCGTACCCATTCTTCCTGTTGCTCACAATGGTGGCGAGCACTGGACTTCAAGTGCCCTGCAGAAAAAGTCCGGTACGATCAAAGTGGTCTTTGGCCCCATGATTCAGACCGAAGGCCGTCATGTGAATGATGTGCATGCTGAGGTGACTGCATGGTTGGAAAGTCAGGTTGACCGCCTTTCAGAGCTTCCGGCTCCGGAAAAAAAATCGGAAGATGCCCAGGCTTCAGCTCCTGAAGCATCTTCTGAGTCAAACCCGTCAAAACAAAGCAATTCAGAACAAACAAAAGCGTCTTAAGGATAAGACGCTGTCATAGGGGTTGATGCCAGAGGCGCAAGACTTGGGGCATCAATCCTGCCTTCCGCAAACAGCTCCCCTGCCTGCACGGTGTAGTTCGATACCCGTGTGGTTCTCTCGCCTTTTACTTTAAAGCTCACCAGTTCCTGAGTGCCTGGTTTCAGATCTTTGTGCCAGTGCAGTTGCTGGTTTCGGCTGTTCAGCATGACAAAACCTGCGAAGTGTTCTTTCAGTTTTAGGTGCCAGCTGGTAACGGTTGCTGCGCCCTGATCAATTCGTACCCGATAAAAGAATTCGGTCTGGTCTGAGGCCTGATGATAATGGATGCCAACCAGACGGATATCCCAGCCGTTGTCCTGAGCGGTTTCCGGCAGAGGAATTAAATTTGCGGCGAAGATTTGGCTGCTGAAAAGGAACAGGCAGATACTCAGTAGCTTTTTCATGATCAATACCTCTTATTTATCCCTATCATGCCTGTCTATTGTTACAGGCGGGATACATTGCTTAACAGGTATTGTAGATGAAATATTTCCAATGAGAAGTAATAGAGCAAATTAAATGTATTTTTGAGAGATTGTTCCGGAAATACTTTTCAAAGAGATAAAAAAACCGGCCAAACAGAAAATTGCTCTGGTTGACCGGTCAAAGTTGTCAGAAAACAACAAGAAAATATGAAAGGAAAGAGGTTTAACGCGGCCTGATTACAGACCCAGATTCTTACAGATCGCGCGGTTTGGCTCGGTCTGGTTCATGGTGTAGAAGTGCAGGCTTGGCGCACCACCGGCGATCAGTTGTTCGCACAGGCGGGTAATCACCTCTTCACCAAACTGACGGATGCTGGCGCTGTCATCACCGTAAGACTCAAGCTGCTTGCGCACCCAGCGCGGGATCTCGGCACCGCAGGCATCGCTGAAACGAGCTAGGCTGCTGTAGTTAGTGATCGGCATAATGCCCGGAATAATCGGAATCTCGATGCCCAGCTTCAGGCAGCGCTCTACATAGTAGAAGTAGCTGTCAGCATTAAAGAAGTACTGAGTAATAGCGCTGTTGGCACCGGCATCCACTTTCTTTTTAAAGTTCAGCAGATCCGCTTCAAAGCTGGCCGCCTGAGGATGGGTCTCAGGATACGCTGCCACTTCCAGATGAAAGTGATCGCCGGTTTCTTTACGGATAAACTCCACCAGTTCATTGGCGTAACGCAGTTCGCCCGGGGAGCCCATGCCGGATGGCAGGTCGCCACGCAGGGCTACGATACGGTCGATGCCTTTGTCGATGTAGAAGTTCAGCAGCTCACGCAGACTATCGGTGCTGCTACCGACGCAGGACAGGTGCGGTGCGGTATTGATACCGGCTTCACGCATCTCCTGAACGGTATTGATGGTGCGCTCCTGAGTGGAACCACCGGCACCGTAGGTCACGGAAAAGAAGTTAGGATTCATAGCCGCCAGCTCATCCCGAACAACACGCAGCTTTTCCTGGCCTTGTGGGGTTTTAGGAGGGAAGAACTCAAAACTGATATCGACTGGCTGGCTCATGGCTATATTCCAAAAAAGTTTGTTTGCGTTATTTCTTATTACTTTTTACAGAGTTTGCTTCAGGTACGCCAGTGAAAGTTTTTTCTATCTTTATGAGTAAAACTCATAGAAAAAGAAAACAGTGAAAAAATAACTACTTAAGGTGCATCTTAATCGGAGTGTAGCCAGTGAGTTTTTCTGCTCTTCAGGCATAAAAAAGCCCCATTTTACCCTGGGGCAAAATGGGGCTTGGGTACTTTATTCTGGTCAGACAGTTCGGCTGTGCAGAGCACTGCCGAACTGTCTGAAGCAGAATATTAGTACTTGTAGCTTTCTGGTTTGAACGGGCCTTCAACAGGAACGCCGATGTAGCCAGCCTGTTCTTCAGACAGTTTGGTGATCACACCAGAGAAGCCTTCAACCATGTAGCGTGCTACTTCTTCGTCCAGCTGCTTCGGCAGAACTTCAACGGTGATGTTCGCCGCTTTCTCTTCTGCAGGTAGGTTAGCGAAGCCCGCTTTGTACAGGTGGATCTGAGCCAGTACCTGGTTGGCGAAAGAGCCATCCATAATGCGCGATGGGTGACCGGTTGCGTTACCCAGGTTCACCAGACGGCCTTCAGACAGCAGGATCAGGTAGTCGCTGCTATCCAGATTCACGTCAGTGCCTGGCTTAGCGTCGCGGAACACCTTGTGTACCTGCGGCTTAACTTCTTCCCACGCCCAGTTCTCACGCATGTAAGCGGTATCGATCTCGTTGTCGAAGTGACCGATGTTACATACCACAGCACCTTTTTTCAGGGCTTTCAGCATGTTGGCGTTACATACGTTGTAGTTACCTGTGGTGGTTACGATCAGGTCGGTTTTCTGCAGCAGAGGTGCGTTGATAGACGCATCGGTACCGTCGAACTGGCCGTTGATAAACGGAGAAACCACTTCGAAACCATCCATGCAGGCCTGCATCGCACAGATAGGATCCACTTCAGTTACGGATACGATCATGCCTTCCTGACGCAGAGACGCAGCAGAACCTTTACCTACGTCACCGTAGCCGATAACCAGCGCTTTTTTACCGGACAGCAGGTGGTCAGTACCACGCTTGATCGCGTCATTCAGAGAGTGACGGCAGCCATACTTGTTGTCGTTTTTCGACTTGGTTACCGCGTCGTTTACGTTGATCGCAGGAACCTTCAGGGTACCTTTCTGCATCATTTCGATCAGACGGTGAACACCTGTGGTGGTTTCTTCAGAAACACCGTGGATGCTGTCCAGCATCGCCGGGTATTTTTCGTGGATCAGCGCGGTCAGGTCACCACCGTCGTCCAGCAGGATGTTTGCATCCCAAGGGCTGCCATCTTTATTGATGGTCTGTTCCAGACACCAAACGTACTCGTCTTCGGTCTCACCTTTCCAGGCAAATACAGGGATCTCACTGGCAGCGATAGCCGCAGCAGCGTGATCCTGTGTGGAGAAGATGTTGCACGAAGACCAGCGAACTTCAGCACCCAGCGCGACCAGTGTTTCGATCAGAACCGCAGTCTGAATGGTCATGTGAATACAGCCAATGATTTTAGCGCCGGCCAGCGGTTGCTCGGCACGGTACTTTTCACGGATCGCCATCAGCGCAGGCATTTCAGACTCTGCGATGCGGATCTCGTTACGGCCATAGTCAGCAAGAGTGATATCAGCGACTTTGTAGTCATTGAAGCTCATAGGTTTCTCCATTCGGATGAATGGGCGCCCTTGCAATTAAAGTTGGCACGAGACTGAGCGTAGCGGAGAAGGCTCCGTTGCAGCGCCCCTCAGTATCGTGTGTGTGTCACGTCCGCAGATGCCAGAGGTGACCATCTGTCGGTGACTTGCTCAAATAGCGGGTTACCGACAGACCAAAATTCAGATGCAGCAAAGCAGGAGCAAGCTCCTGCTTTGTGGTGTACCCGGGGCCGTAAAGTCCCGGGTACAATAACAAGCTTCTATCTCTTACAGGCCGGCAGCGGCTTTCAGATCATCAGCTTTGTCAGTTTTTTCCCAAGGGAAGGCGGTAAAGGTGTCATCACCTACCGTCATCTCAAACGGGTTACGACCGAAGTGGCCATAGGCCGCAGTCAGACGGTACATAGGGTGCAGCAGATCCAGCATACGGGTGATCGCGAAAGGACGCAGATCGAAGTGCTCACGAACCAGCTTGATGATAGTGTCGTCAGATACTTTGCCCGTGCCGAAGGTGTTGATGGATACCGACGTCGGCTCAGCAACACCAATTGCGTAGGACACCTGAATCTCACAACGGTCCGCCAGACCGGCAGCAACGATATTCTTCGCCACATAACGGCCAGCGTATGCTGCAGAACGGTCAACCTTGGATGGATCTTTACCGGAGAAAGCACCGCCACCGTGACGCGCCATACCACCGTAGGTATCTACGATGATCTTACGGCCGGTCAGACCACAGTCGCCCACTGGGCCACCGATCACGAAGTTGCCGGTTGGGTTGATGTGGAACTGAGTGTCTTTGGTCAGCAGCTCAGCAGGAATCTCCTGCTTAACGATCAGCTCCATCACCGCTTCACGCAGGTCTTTCTGAGAGACTTCCGGGTTGTGCTGAGTCGACAGAACAATCGCGTCAATCGCAGACACTTTACCGTTTTCATAGCGGCAGGTGACCTGAGATTTTGCATCCGGACGCAACCAGTTCAGCTGGCCGCTCTTACGGGCTTCAGCCTGACGCTCTACCAGGCGGTGAGCAAAGGTCACAGGAGCCGGCATCAGAACGTCCGTTTCGTTAGACGCATAGCCGAACATCAGACCCTGGTCACCAGCACCCTGATCTTCCGGTTTCTGACGATCCACACCCTGTGCAATATCCACAGACTGCTTACCAATCAGGTTGATGATGCCGCATGTGCTGCCATCAAAGCCTACATCAGAAGAGGTATAGCCAATGTCGTTAATAACGCCACGAACCAGATCTTCCAGGTCGATCCAAGCGGATGTAGAAATTTCACCAGAAACAATGGCAACACCAGTTTTCACCATGGTTTCACAGGCAACACGGGCGTATTTATCTTCCGCCAGAATTGCATCTAACACGGCATCAGAAATCTGGTCAGCGATTTTATCCGGATGGCCTTCAGATACAGATTCAGACGTAAATAAAGAGTATTCGCTCATGATTCTCTTATTACCCTCAAAGGAGTTGAAAATAAGGAATTAGCCGAGGCTGTTTTGTTTGAATGTTAATTCAAGGGAAACGGCCCGACCTCCTGTAACAGCTAACGACGTTTAGCTGTCGGTTGATTTTGCAGTCCCGACATTTGGCCGGTTCTGCCTGTAGTAGCGTTTGACCTAGGAAGTTCACTTCAGCCTGCTCAGAACATCGCAAAGACAGACAAAAATGTGGGATGGAATCACTCCGTTGGACGCGCTAAAAAATTGATTTGTAATTGTAGCAACTGAATTCATCAGATACACAGTGAAATTTATTAAAATTCACCTGCGCAGGATTCATTTGTTATGAACTCAGGTCTTTCTCTACCGGATAACGGCGTTATCCGATCATCTGAGTCGTTAAATCAGCTGACCCGCAGATAAATAGCCCTTTGGGTTTGAAGCCTGAGGCCAGATCAGCGACAATACGCGCCTATTTTCCGGTGGTTTGCTTCGATTGTGTGGCTATCTGGGTGAGTCTCTTTTCTGAAGCTGCTTATTAATTAAGCAGTGTCAAAGACTTAGCCAGATATCTGTATAAACAGGCAGGCCATGAAACATTTTTTGTGGCCCTGCCACACACCCTGGAGTCTGGAAAGCATGCCTTCCCGTTCTGATTTAGCTAATGCCATCCGTGCCCTGAGCATGGACGCCGTTCAGAAAGCCAAGTCCGGTCACCCCGGCGCCCCGATGGGGATGGCTGATATTGCTGAAGTACTATGGAACGACTTCCTGCAACACAATCCAAGTAACCCTAACTGGTATAACCGCGACCGTTTTGTACTGTCTAACGGCCACGGTTCTATGCTGCTGTACTCTCTGCTGCACCTGAGCGGTTACGATCTGTCTATCGACGATCTGAAAAACTTCCGTCAGCTGCACGCCAAAACTGCAGGTCACCCTGAGTACGGTTACGCGCCGGGCGTTGAAACCACCACTGGTCCTCTGGGTCAGGGTATTGCTAACGCGGTAGGTATGGCTGTTGCTGAAAAAGCGCTGGCAGGCCAGTTCAACCGTGACGGTCACGAGATTGTTGATCACTACACCTACACCTTCCTGGGTGATGGCTGCATGATGGAAGGTATCTCCCACGAGGTATGTTCTCTGGCCGGTACTCTGGGTCTGGGCAAACTGATCGCTTTCTACGACGACAACGGCATCTCTATTGATGGCGAAGTTGAAGGCTGGTTCACCGATAACACCGAACAGCGCTTCGAAGCTTACGGCTGGCACGTGATCAAAGTTGACGGTCACAACGCTGACGAGATCAAAGCAGCAACCGAAGCCGCTAAAGCGGAATCCGGTAAGCCAAGCCTGATCATCTGTAAAACCATCATCGGTTTTGGTTCGCCAAACAAAGAAGGCAAAGAAGATTGCCACGGCGCACCTCTGGGTGATGACGAAATCGCACTGACCCGCGAGCGCCTGAACTGGCCTCACGCGCCATTCGAAATCCCTGCGGATATCGCAGCGGGCTGGAATGCACAGGAGAAAGGTGCCGCAGCAGAAAGCGCATGGAACGAGCAGTTTGCAGCTTACGAAGCAGCTTATCCTGAACTGGCAGCGGAACTGAAGCGTCGTATGTCCGGTGATCTGCCGGCTGATTTCTCTGACAAAGCCGATGCTTACATCAAAGCTTGTCAGGAAAAAGGCGAAACAGTTGCCACCCGTAAAGCGTCTCTGAACAGCCTGAACGCCTTTGGCCCTGAGCTGCCGGAACTGCTGGGCGGTTCTGCGGATCTGGCACCATCCAACCTGACGTTCTGGAATGGCGCAAAAGCGATCACCGCTGACGATGCTTCCGGTAACTACATGCACTACGGTGTACGTGAGTTCGGTATGGCGGCCATCATGAATGGTGTTGCTCTGCACGGTGGTTTTGTTCCTTACGGCGCAACCTTCCTGATCTTTATGGAATACGCCCGTAACGCCGTACGTATGGCGGCTCTGATGAAGCAGCGCGCTATCTACGTATTTACTCACGACTCTATCGGTCTGGGTGAAGATGGGCCGACGCACCAGCCGGTTGAGCAGGTGCCAAGTCTGCGTGGCACACCAAATATGAGCGTATGGCGCCCATGTGATGCGGTTGAAACGGCTGTAGCCTGGAAAGCATCTCTTGAGCGTACCGATGGCCCAAGCTCTCTGATTCTGTCCCGTCAGAATCTGGATCACCAGCCACGTAACGACGAGCAGCTGGCCAATATCGCCCGCGGTGGTTATGTGCTGAAAGATTGCGAAGGCACTGCCGATGCGATCCTGATCGCAACCGGTTCTGAAGTTGCGCTGGCGCTGTCTGCCGCTGAAGAGCTGACTGCTAAAGGTAAGAAGATCCGCGTTGTTTCCATGCCGTCCACTGATCGTTTCGACGCTCAGGACGCTGCATACCGCGAATCTGTACTGCCAGCTGACGTAATCACCCGTGTTGCTGTTGAAGCGGCTCACAAAGACTTCTGGTACAAGTACGTAGGTCTTGAAGGTGCCATCATCGGTATGGAAACCTTCGGTGAATCTGCACCGGCTAACCAGCTGTTTGAAGAATTCGGTTTCACCACAGACAACATCGTGGGTACCGTTGAAGAACTGCTGGAAGAGCTGGACGACTAATCGTTTAACGATCCGTTATCCCCTCTTTTTAGCGTAAAAAGGCAGCCTTCGGGCTGCCTTTTTTGGTTTTAAAAAGGCCTTTGATCTAATAGTTCGGTGACCAGTTGATGCTGCTGCATCCACTGCTCTGTCAATGTGCATCGATAAGAAATGAGTCTGCCAATAGTATTGAAGTCACAAGAGAGATCACGACTAAAGATGGGTTCGTGGTGAGCTATTCTATTGCGAAGACGTCGAACGACCTCTAAATCCTGATAAATGTTTTCTCGGCAAGGAGACACGCCTTGTATGTACGAGGCATTTGGAAATATGGCTTCTAGATTTTTCTCCCATAAGCGCTCATCAAATCGGCTGGTAAATAGCTTTTGCCAAAACACAAACTTAAGCTCGGGAATCGTTTTGCCAGTGGAGGAGGTTTTTTGTCTGGCGTGGATAAGATCACTCTTTTGGCTGTAGCGACCTTTATTTGGAAGGCTACGCTCAAATGCGTGTGACCATGGCCATTTTTCCCCATAAACACTACTGATTGCTTCAGAGGCTGCATTGCGGATCGCCACCTCACAGAAGTGAAGTGGTACCAGAAAAGCAGAAGATATTTGTGCATTCCAAGCATAGAGTTCAAGTGCTGAGCAGGTTTTGTCGTCTGAAAAAAGCTCATAAGTGTTGATACGTTGCACAGAAAGAACCCTACGCACAACAGTCAATTCCATTTGATTATTTGACATGGGTAATCCCTCCGTTTAACCTGAGTCCACTAGCCGAGGGATTTGCTGGCTTACGCCTCCCCTCTCGGACATACGAGAAAGCCCATCTTAACAGGATGGGCTTTTTTTTTGCTCCAATTCTGAGCTCTTTTTAAACTTTGGTTTCAGGGTGAAATTCTCTTTCCGCTGGGCTATAAGTTTGCGCTGCAGCGCTATATGCGGGAAAATACGGCACCTTTTTTCAGCGGTTTGCGGTTATTTTTTACGATATTCCGGCAAGTCGCTGAGATTATTCATACTGAATTCAATGCAGGTGGTGCTTTGTCGAAGTTCAGATTGGCCATTAACGGTTACGGGCGGATCGGGCAGTGTGTGCTGCGCGCCTGTTATGAGCGTCAGGATTGCGCCGATGTTGAGGTGGTGGCGCTGAATGAGTTGTCTGATCTTGAGACCATTACCTATCTGACCCGTTATGACTCCACCCACGGTCGATTCCCTGTACCGGTGGATTCCGACGCGCGCGGGTTGCTGATCAACAATCACTCGATTCAGGTATTAAGCCAGGCCGAGCCTGAACAGCTGCCCTGGGGAGAGCTGGATGTGGACCTGCTGCTGGAATGTTCCGGCTCCTTTAAAGACCGTGCTACGGCCCAGCGTCATATCGACAGCGGTGCCAAAAAGTTGCTCTTCTCCCAGCCTGCGGAAGCGGATGTGGATACCACCATCGTGTATGGCCTGAATCAGGATGAGCTGAACCAGCAGCAAACCATCGTTTCCAGCGCATCCTGTACCACCAACTGTGTGATTCCGATTCTGAAGCTGATCGATGATGCTTTCGGCATCGCCCATGGCGTGACCACGACGATTCACTCGGCGATGAACGATCAGCCGGTGATCGATGCTTATCATCAGACCGACCTGCGCCTGACCCGGGCGGCGATGAGCTCCATCGTGCCTGTAGATACTGGCTTGCCGAAAGGTATTGATCGTCTGTTGCCGCATCTGTCCGGCAAGTTTGAATCCCTGCATCTTCGGGTGCCGACCATGAACGTTTCCGCGATGGATCTGACCTTGTGTGTACAGACCGATACCAGCGCTGAGGAGGTAAACCGTGTGTTGGCAGAAGCAGCGCAGAAACAGCTGTTTGGGCTATTGGGCTATACCGAAGAGCCTCATGCCTCGGTAGACTTCAACCATGATCCGCGCTCCGGCATTGTTGATGGTACCCAAACCCGGGTTTCCGGCAAGCGCATGGTAAAAATTCTATGCTGGTTTGATAACGAGTGGGGCTACGCCAACCGTATGCTGGATACTGCTCTGAGCTGGCTGAAGAGCAACTAACACGCTTTTGATGCAGGCGGCTTTTTAAAAGGCTGCTTCAAAAGCAAACGAAAGAAGATTCCCGGTGATCACTACCGGAAAACCATGGGCACACTCAAAGGCGCCGGTGGCTGTAAAGACTCACGATTTCTGAAATGACACTCTATTTTTGAAACGACACTAACGGCAGGACAAACTCATGACCGTATTAAAAATGACCGATCTGAAACTGACCGGAAAACGCGTACTGATCCGTGAAGATCTGAACGTACCGGTTAAAGATGGCAAGGTAGCTTCTGATGCCCGTATCCGTGCATCTCTGCCAACCATCGAGCGCGCTCTGAACGCTGGCGCTAAAGTGCTGGTGATGTCTCACCTGGGTCGTCCGACTGAAGGCGAGTACGCGGAAGAGTTCTCTCTGGCACCGGTAGCGAACTACCTGTCTGACGCTCTGGGTCGTGAAGTGCGTCTGGAAAAAGATTACCTGAACGGCGTTGACGTTGCCGAAGGTGAGCTGGTTATTCTGGAAAACGTACGTTTCAACAAAGGCGAGAAGAAAGACGAGGACGATCTGTCCCGCGCTTACGGCTCTCTTTGCGATATCTTCGTCATGGATGCTTTCGGTACGGCTCACCGTGCACAGGCATCGACTCATGGTGTTGCTCGTTTCGCTCCTGTTGCCTGTGCGGGTCCTCTGCTGGCGGCTGAACTGGATGCGCTGGAAAAAGCACTGGCTAACCCGGCCTCTCCGATGGCGGCAATCGTAGGTGGTTCTAAAGTATCCACCAAACTGGAAGTGCTGAATGCGCTGTCCGGTAAGTGCGACCAGCTGATTGTGGGTGGCGGTATCGCCAATACCTTTATCGCAGCTGCTGGCCACAATGTCGGTAAGTCTCTGTATGAAGCGGATCTGATTCCTGTGGCGAAAGGCCTGATGGAAAAAGCCTCTATCCCGGTTCCGGTTGATGTGGTTGTGGCGAAAGAGTTCAGCGAGTCTGCAGAAGCGGTCGTTAAGAAAGTTAACGAAGTGGCTGATGACGAGATGATTCTGGATATCGGCCCTGAAACGGCAGCTATGCTGGCCGCTCAGCTGAAAGACGCTAAGACAATTCTGTGGAACGGTCCGGTTGGTGTATTTGAGATCGATCAGTTCGGTAACGGCACCAAAGCTCTGTCTCTGGCGATTGCTGAGAGCGAAGGCTTCTCTATCGCCGGTGGTGGTGACACGCTGGCGGCTATCGACAAGTACGACATCGAAGACAAGGTGTCTTACATCTCTACCGGTGGCGGTGCGTTCCTGGAGTACGTGGAAGGTAAAACGCTGCCAGCAGTTGCGGCACTGGAACTGGCAGCCAAGCTGCAGGCCGGTGACGTGGATACCTGCTGTGGCAATGGCTGCTGCGATTAATCCGCACTTCCCATAAGAAACAGATAAGCCGGTGGCTGGGTTTTGATCATTCTGAGACTTTTTTCAGGGTGAGAACCGAGCCAGACCGGCTTTTTCGCGATACACTAGCGCCATTCATGCGCCGGAGCTGCAATGTGCTGAATTGAGACATTCTCCGGGTATCGCTTTGCTATTCTTTATTGATTCTTTGACGATTTTAAAAGGAAACAATCATGGCTTTAATTAGTATGCGCCAGATGCTGGATCACGCTGCCGAACACGGTTACGGCGTACCAGCCTTTAACGTCAACAACCTGGAACAGATGCGTGCGATCATGATCGCAGCAGACAAAACCGATTCTCCGGTTATCGTTCAGGCTTCTGCTGGCGCTCGTAAGTACGCAGGTGCTCCTTTCCTGCGTCACCTGATTCTGGCAGCGGTTGAAGAGTTTCCACATATTCCTGTTTGTATGCACCAGGATCACGGCACCAGCCCTGACGTTTGTCAGCGTTCTATCCAGCTGGGCTTCAGCTCGGTGATGATGGACGGTTCTCTGATGGATGACGGTAAAACGCCGGCGTCTTACGAGTACAACGTTGACGTAACCCGTCGCACTGTAGAAATGGCCCACGCTTGTGGCGTTTCTGTAGAAGGTGAGCTGGGCTGCCTGGGTTCTCTGGAAACCGGTCAGGCGGGTGAAGAAGATGGTGTTGGTGCAGAAGGCACGCTGGATATGGACCAGATGCTGACTGACCCGGAAGAAGCGGCAGACTTCGTTAAGAAAACCGGTGTTGATGCACTGGCTATCGCAATCGGTACTTCTCACGGTGCTTACAAGTTCACCAAAAAACCGACCGGTGACGTACTGCGTATCGACCGCATCAAAGAGATCCACGAGCGCATTCCGGATACGCACCTGGTAATGCACGGTTCCTCTTCTGTACCTCAGGAGTGGCTGGCGGTGATCAATGAGTTCGGTGGCGAAATCCCTGAAACTTACGGTGTGCCGGTTGAAGAGATCGTTGAAGGTATCAAGCATGGTGTGCGTAAAGTAAACATCGATACTGACCTGCGTCTGGCCTCTACCGGTGCGATCCGTCGCTTCCTGGCAGAAAACCCGTCTGAGTTTGACCCACGTAAATACTTCAAAGCGTCTATGGATGCGATGGTTCAGGTGTGTGTGGATCGTTATGAAGCCTTCGGCACTGCGGGCAACGCCAGCAAGATCAACGCTCAGTCACTGGAAGTGATGTATCAGCGTTACCTGACCGGTGAGCTGGATCCTAAGGTTAAATAATCGTTAATTACGATAAGCCTTAACGCGTATGATCCGAACCCGTACCGGTTTTACTGGTGCGGGTTTTTTCATGTCTGCGATCAGGGTATAACAGAGCCCGGATGACGAGAGGCGGAGCGGGACGAGTATGGAAGAATTTATCCACAACCACATGAACGGCATTGTCGTTGTGCTGGCGCTTCTGGTGCTGCCCTTTTATCTGCAGAAGATGCAGCAGTGGCATAAAGCCAGTCAGAAGCGTAAGCGTGAACGCAAAAAGCGGCTACGCTGAGCCGCTTTTCTTCATGCCTGTGTCAGAGCTTACAGGCATACGATCTGAGGCAGTCCATCCCAAACTAAACCATCAAAGACAGGTCATCAAAGCTCCACTTCTTCCTCAACAATCACTTCCTTCTCTGCTTTGGCATCAGCCAACCATTCCTGATATGCCTCAAGCTCCAGAACCTGCTGTACATAGCGCTGCAGAGCGTCCGGCAGCTCAATACCGTAGGTGTTAAAGCGGCTGGCAACCGGTGCATAAAAGGCATCCGCAATGGAAAACTCACCCAGCAACCAGGGGCCACCGGAGCGCTCCAGCAGTTGTTGCCAGAGGGTGATAATCCGGTCGATATCTTTTTGCGCTTTTTCACCGGCTTTAAAGCCGGTGTAATGGCGGCGTACATTCATCGGTAGCTCATGGCGCAGGTCCGGGAAGCCCGAGTGCATCTCGGCAACAGCGGAACGGCCCAGAGCCATCAGCTGCAGGTCTTCCGGCCAGCCTCTTTCAGCCAGAAAACGCAGGTTGATGTATTCACATACCGCCAAAGAATCCCACACGGCAAAGTCACCCTCTTTAATCACGGGTACCTTGTTGCAGGGGGTATGCTCTGCCATCAGTTGTGGCATCTGCTCGGTGAACAGAGGGATGCGGATCTCATCAAAATCAATACCGAACTGCTTTAGAAGCAGCCAGGGGCGAAGCGACCAGGATGAGTAGTTTTTGTTGCCGATGACAAGTACAGGTTTGTTCATGGGAATCTCCGTTTCAGCGTTTGACCAGTTCAGTGTTTGGCCAGTGCAGTGTTTGATAAGAGCGTCTGAGTCTTGCCACTGAGTTTGCCGCGCCCTTGGTGACGCAACAAACGAATAAAATTTAACTCAGCTATAAGGCTTGCTTATCCTGCTGGCTGTGCCTCATTTTTTTTGCCACTATTCCAGCCTCATTTTTGCTTTTAAGCCTCGTGGTTTCAGGCTTGTTGTTTTTATGATTTATATAGCTCAGAACAGGCGCACACCTTATGGATACTGAACTGCTCCGAAGTTTTATCGCGGTGGTGGATACCGGCAGTTTTACCCGGGCGGCACGGCAGATTTTCCGTACTCAGGCGGCGGTCAGTCAGCAGATGAAACGACTGGAGCAGAGTCTGGGTAAAACTCTGTTTGACCGTGAGGGCAGGGCGCTGGAGTTAACCGCCGATGGTAAAGCGCTGGTGAGTTATGCCCGCCGGATTCTGAATCTGCATGATGAAGCCCTGCAGAAGCTGCAGCAGGAACCGGAACGCCGTCCGTTGCGGGTTGGTTGTCCGGATGATTATCTGGTCACCGTGATGCCGAAGCTGATCGGTCTGATTCATCAGCATCTGCCGGGGCTTGAGGTGCAGGTGTTTGGCGGCTCCAGCAGTCGTTTGCGCCCTCAGCTGGACGCCGGTGAATTGGATCTGTCGGTGATGACCCGGCGTGCGGAATCCGATGAGGGTTATCTGCTCTGTCAGGATCAGGGGGTTTGGGTGCTGCCAGCGGGAAAATCCCCGGATGATTATGACTGCCTGCCGCTGGCACTGGCAGAGCCGGACTGTAAATTCCACAGTACCGCCCTTGATGGGCTGGATAAACTGGGGCGCGATTATCAGGTGCTGGCGGTGGCCAACAGCACGCTGTTTTTGTCTGAGATGGTGCGTCGTAACGGTATGATCAGCGCCATGATACGTTCCAGTGCGCCGGAGGATCTGACCCTGATTGAAGCGGGGACACTGCTGCCGGAGCTGACTTCGGTTTCCGTTGCCCTGGTGATGTCGGCTACGGCGCATCCGAAAATGCCTGCGGCGCTGGTACAGCAGATCAGCCAGCAGTTTGCGGCCGGAGAGCATCAGCCGTAATTGAGCTTACAGCCCCGTCTCAGTACACTTGCGCCCTGTGTTTCATTTTTTTTTCAGCCTGTGGATAAAACAATGTCATTTGATAAGTTACGAAGCCTCGTTTATTCAACGGAAACCGGCCGCCTGTGCCCGGACTGCGAACAGCCAGTGGATAGCTGCACCTGCAAGCAGGCGGATGATGTGGTGCCGGAAGGCGATGGCATTGTGCGTCTTAAGCGGGAAACTAAAGGCCGTAAAGGCAAGGGGGTCACCCTGATTGAAGGTGTGCCGGTAACCCCAGCGGAACTGAAAAAACTGGCCAAAGAGCTGAAGACCCGCTGCGGTGTTGGCGGTGCGGTTAAGGATCATGTGATTGAGATTCAGGGTGATCAGCGTGATCTGCTGATGACCCTGCTGACCGACAAAGGCTTTAAGGTGAAAAAGGCCGGTGGCTGATTGGTTTCTCTATGTCATAGAAACCGATGGTGAGCGCCTCTATACCGGTATCACCACGGATGTGGCGCGCCGTTTTGCCGAGCATGAATCCGGTAAGGGCGCGCGCTTTATGCGTGGTCGGCGGCATTTCCGGCTGCGCCATCAGCAGCCGGTGGGTGATCGTAGTCTGGCCTCAAAAGCGGAATATGCCTTTAAGCAGCTGAAGCGTAGTGAAAAGCTGCATTGGATTGAGCAGGGACATATCCCCTTTGATTCTGAAACAGGCAAAATAGTCAGCAAATCATAGGCTTAAATAGGCGAGTGTGATGACAGAACAAGACAAGCAGAATGCCGCAGCGGATTCACGCGCATACGGTGATGGTGATAAGTCCTTTCAGACTGCAGGTGGCGAAGCGGGTATCAAAAAGCTGGTGGATGCCTTTTATCACGCTATGGAAACCCTGCCTCAGGCGAAGCATATTCTTGAGATGCACGATGATGATCTGACCGAGTCCAACGACAAACTGTTTCGTTTTCTCTGCGGTTGGCTGGGTGGCCCTAAGTTGTTCCGTGAAAAATATGGCTCTATCGCCATACCCCGTGCCCATGAACATCTGGATATCGGTATCGAGGAGCGGGATGCCTGGCTGGCCTGTATGGAAGAGGCGCTGAAATATCAGTCTTATCCGGAAGACTTTAAAGCCTACCTGCTGGAAGCATTGATGTTTCCGGCGAATCGCTGCCGAAACCGCTGACAGGGTTCAGAACCCGAATCAAAAACGCCGCTCAATGTGAGCGGCGTTTTTGTTTTAACGGTGTTCTTTTTAAGAGCCTGTACTTTAAGAGTCTACCGTCAGAGGGGAATTTCGCCTTCCCGGATACGGAACCAGACCGCAATGCTGTAGCGGGTATCGTGGGCGGTCAGCACTTCGTGAGGAAACTCTTCTGACAGAAATGCCGCAACAGTGCCGGCCTTGGGCAGAAGCGTGGTAATGGGTTCATCGCTGCTTTTACCCTGATCATCGACCTCGGGATACAGCACAAACTCGCCACCTTTCTCCGGTGTCCAGTCATGGTTCAGGTAAAACACCAGCGTCATAATCCGGTTGCGCTGCCCTTTAAAGCTATCCACATGCTTTTTGTAGAACTGACCTGGTTCATAGATCGCGTACATGGCTTCGTAGTGATTCATGCCCAGAAACAGTCGGCGGTTCACGGCGGTCATCAGCTGATCCAGCATCTGCATAAAGAGATTCTGAGTCTCATTGATATTGTCCAGCCAGCAGATGCGGTCTGAGCGAATATCTTCCCGACGGACAAAGTCCAGCTCGCGGCCGATGCCTGCCTTGTGAAACTTTTCCTGTTCATCCAGTGCCAAAAGATCGTTCTTCAGCAGATCAACAAAGGCCTTGCTGAGGAAGTTTTCAATGACGCTCCAGCCATCCTGATAGAGTGAAGTGCAGATCTGATCAATATCATTCAGGCTGATCAGAGATGCGGTTTCAGCTTCAGGTCTTAGTTCAGGATTCAGGATGGGTTGCATGGCTGGCCTCGTAGCAGTGCGCACCGGATGCATCTTTGCCTCCGGCCAGTATGGCTTATACCCTATGCGGGCAAATCGGGGAAGTCGGCTTGTTCAGCGAAAATCAATTATGTTTCGTGTACGTTGTATTGTTTTTCTCGGCAATCCGGGGTTTAGCCTTTTCTCTAGGGGGCGATGGTTTTTTGCCGGACCTATTTGCCGGTTTTATAGCTTGGATACGAAACAAATTTGTTTGATGTTCATCAAGCGGCGGAACCATGTATTAGTAAAGATAAAGATACAAAAGAAATGTGACTTAATACTATATTCCGTGTACGCGGGGGTGCATCCGCGGACCGTTTGGTGAATAATGCTGCACCAAGAAAACAGGTATAGGGTGGCATAATGCCAGGTAGTAATCGTACGCATCTGATCGAAAAGGCCCGACGCATTGTTCGTCGCGGGCTGGCAGGCTATCTGTTCCGTGCAACGCTATGGCCCACTCTGTTTTCAACAGCACTTTGCTACGCCTTCTACCTGATCTGGTCACCGGAATCTTTCAATCTTCCTGTTGCCGTAACCCTGCCCGTCGTTGCTCCAATGCTGATCTCCTCTCTGATCAGTCTGCCCCATTACCGTTTGTTTAAAGCCCTTGCGGAAGAGCATGCGACTCTGGAACGCGAGGTGCACCGCCGACGTTCTCTGGAGCGGGATCTGCGCATGCAGGCCAATACTGATACGCTGACCGGACTGTCCAATCGCCGGGCATTCTTTGAAGAGGGTGCGCGCCGTCTGGAGTTTGAGGCTCAGACGCTGGTGATTATCGATCTGGATTTTTTCAAGCAGGTGAATGACCGTTATGGTCACGATATTGGTGATCATGTACTGGTGCATATTGCCCGTATGCTGTCCGACCATTTCGAACCAGAGGCGCTGCTGGCGCGGATGGGGGGCGAGGAGTTTGCTCTGCTGTCCAGCCTGAAAGAGGAAGAACTGATCGAACAGCTGCAATACCTGAATGGCGTGCTGACCGGTCAGCCCCTTGTGGTGCTGGGGCGCAAAATCAATACCAGCCTGAGTGCCGGTGTGGTTAAGATTGAGCAGGATGGCAGCTTGCAGGAAGGTATCATTGCCGCCGATACTTACCTTTATAAAGCCAAAGCTAACGGCCGTTGTCAGGTACAGTCTGCGTAATCGTCAGATGCTCCGCTCCGGCAACTTCGTCAGGAGCCCCTCATGTTTTATCAATTCGCTGAATCCCCATTAGGTTATCTGATGCTGGCCGAGCAGGAAGCCGGCAGTGGTTTATCGCTGCTCTATATTGGCGACTCACCTGAAGCTCTGATGGAGGAGGCTAAGACTGCTTTTCCTGATCGACACTGGCAGCCATCCGATCATCTGACGCCGTATCTTGAGCAGATCTGTTCTGCACTGGTCAACAAAACCCCTTTCCCGGAACTGCCGCTTAATCTGGCCGGAACCGCGTTTCAGCAACAGGTCTGGCAGATGCTGCAAAGTATTCCCTATGGTGAAACCCTCAGCTACAGCCAGCTGGCGGATAAGCTGGGTATGCCCAGTGCCGTGCGTGCTGTGGCCAGCGCCTGCGGTGCCAATCAGGTTGCTCTGATTATCCCTTGTCACAGGGTAGTGCGTAAGAATGGTGATCTTTCAGGCTACCGGTGGGGCATAGCCCGAAAACGGCAGCTACTGGCGTTAGAGGCTGGTGCTTAATTCCACCGTTATAAACCAAAAAGCCCCGACCTTTTCAGGTTCGGGGCTTTGTCAGCTTTAAGCGTTTAGCCGGCGATTAAGCCTGCTGTGCTTTCAGCTTCAGACGGCAGGCGTGCAGCAGTGGTTCGGTGTAACCACTTGGCTGAGTGGTGCCTTCCAGTACCAGTTTGCAGGCTGCTTCAAAGGCTACGCCATCGAAGTTAGGCGCCATTGGCGTGTAGGTCGGATCGTTAGCATTCTGACGGTCTACAACACCTGCCATGCGCTTCATGGTTTCCATCACCTGCTCTTCAGAGCAGATACCGTGACGCAGCCAGTTGGCGATGTGCTGGCTGGAGATACGCAGGGTTGCGCGGTCTTCCATCAGGCCTACATCGTTGATATCCGGAACCTTGGAACAACCAACGCCCTGATCAACCCAACGTACAACGTAACCCAGGATACCCTGTGCGTTGTTGTCCAGCTCCTGCTGAATCTCTTCAGCGGACCAGCTTGGGTTTGGCTCAACCGGAATGGTCAGAATGTCATCCAGGTTGGCACGGCCACGTACTTTGATCTCACCCTGACGGGCAAAAACGTCAACCTTGTGGTAGTGCAGCGCGTGCAGGGTTGCAGCTGTCGGAGACGGAACCCATGCCGTGTTAGCGCCGGACATCGGGTGGCCGATCTTAACTTCCAGCATGTTTGCCATCTGATCCGGAATCGGCCACATGCCTTTACCGATCTGCGCTTTACCGCTCAGACCACATTCCAGACCTACGTCCACGTTCCAGTTTTCGTAAGCGCCGATCCATGCAGAGGCTTTCATATCGCCTTTGCGGATCATCGGGCCTGCTTCCATAGAGGTGTGGATCTCGTCACCGGTACGGTCAAGGAAGCCGGTGTTGATAAATACGGTACGGTCTTTCGCAGCGCGGATACACTCTTTCAGGTTCACCGTGGTACGACGCTCTTCGTCCATGATGCCCATTTTCAGAGTGAAGCGTTCCAGACCCAGTGCGTCTTCGATGCGGCCAAACAGTTCGTTGGAGAAGGCCACTTCTTCAGGACCGTGCATCTTAGGTTTTACGATGTACATGGAACCTGTGGTGGTGTTGCTGAACTGACCCTTGCCTTTGATATCGTGCAGGGAGATCAGAGAAGTACACAGACCATCGATGATGCCTTCCGGTACTTCGTTACCGTCTTTGTCCAGAATCGCATTGTTGGTCATCAGGTGACCCACGTTACGAACGAACATCAGGCTGCGGCCTTTCAGTGCAATCGGAGAACCGTCTTTACCGGTGTACTCGCGGTCACCGTTAATGCGACGGGTAAAGGTTTTACCACCTTTGGTCACTTCTTCGGTCAGGTCGCCTTTCATCAGGCCCAGCCAGTTGCGGTAAACAATTACTTTGTCGTCGGCGTCTACGGCTGCAACCGAGTCTTCGCAGTCCATAATGGTGGTCAGAGCAGACTCCATCACCACATCTTTAACGCCTGCGGCGTCGTCTTTACCGATCAGGTGAGTGCGGTCGATCTGGATCTCAAAGTGCATGCCGTTGTTAACCAGAACAACAGACTCAGGTGCATCAGCTGCACCGTTATAGCCAACAAACTGCTCAGGGTTAGCCAGACCGGTTTCAGAACCGTCTTTCAGAGTCACAACCAGTGCGCCATCTTTAACCGCGTACAGGGTTGCCTGAGTGTGATCAGAAGAAGCCAGAGGTGCTGCTTCATTCAGGAAGTTGCGGGCAAATTCGATAACCTTCGCGCCGCGGGCAGGATTATAGGAAGAACCTTTTTCTGCGCCGCCTTCTTCAGAGATCGCATCGGTGCCGTACAGGGCATCGTACAGGCTGCCCCAGCGTGCGTTAGCCGCGTTCAGAGCAAAACGGGCGTTCATCACAGGTACTACCAGCTGAGGACCAGCCATAGTCGCCATTTCCGGGTCGACGTTCGCAGTCGTCACGGAGAAGTCTTCACCTTCCGGCAGCAGATAACCGATCTCGCTCAGGAAGGATTTGTATTCGTTCAGGTCGAAGGCCTGGCCTTTACGGGCGCGGTGCCATTCGTCAATTTGTGCCTGAAGCTGTTCGCGTTTTTCCAGTAGTTCACGATTGCGAGGCGCTAAATCGTGGACGATAGCGTCAAACTGAGCCCAGAACTGCTCAACGTCAACACCTGTGCCGGGTGCTGCATCGTTGTTGATAAAATCGTAAAGCGTTTTTGCAACACTTAAGTTGCCAATCTGAACGCGTTCAGTCATGGAAAGTGCCTCTATATATAGTTATGCCTAAAAAGGTCTAAAGTTGCACCCAAACAAGGTGCCGCCATTAGCAGGAATCGGTTGCTGACCCATGTGCCGTGGGTGAAGCGGGATTCCTTTGTTATTCCTGTCAGGCTTTTTTGGCAGCCTGTTAGGGAACTCCGTCTGTCCGATGTGCCGTCTTTCAGCGGAGTTATGTATGACGCAGGTCATACAGTGACCCGTAAAGATACCTGAAAGCACCGGCATTTGTCCCTAGATGTACGCCTAATGAATAACACCATTGCGACGGATAGGTCACAAAGAAGCACTGATCGGCACCATAAGCGACAAGATAAGCGGCTGAACCGAAAGTGTCGGGGCTGTTTGAGTGGCTGAATGCCCGCAGGATTTTTTCATAAACAGGTGTTTCTGAGGTAGGATGCCAAAGCCCGAATTTAATGAATTGCAGACTGACGTAGGAAAAGCTCTCAGCCATGACCGCCCAAACAACACGCAATGCCGACCCTTTTCAGGCAGAGATTCTGCGTAAAACGCTGTTGGCTGAGGTGCCGACGGATCATGAGGCGATCGCTCATATCCGGCATACCTACTGTGATTTCTATGGACTGAGTCGTCTGCCCGTTTCTGAACATCTGTGGGGCTGTGTCCGGTCCGATACCTATGAGGTGGTCTACCAGACATTTCTGCCGAGATTACCCGCTGGTGAAACGGCCAAAGGCAGTTTTTACCTGTTGCACGGCTACTATGATCATATCGGCCTTTATACCCATCTGATCCGGTTCTTGCTGGATGAGGGATATGAAGTGGTGGCGGTGGATCTGCCGGGACACGGCCTGTCATCTGGCCCCCGTGCCTCGATTATCTCATTTGATGAATACAGTCGGGCTCTGTGGCAGGTGCTGCAGCTGACTGCTCAGCAAAGGACAAAACCTCTCAACCTGATAGGGCAGAGTACCGGTGGTGCGGTGATTATTGACTGGTTACTGCGCAGTCCCTTCAAAGAAGAGTTCGCCATCGACAAAGCTGTGCTGCTGGCTCCTCTGGTTAAACCCTGGAACTGGACACAGGGGCTGATCAGTTTCTATCTGTTGTCGCCTTTTATTACCCGCCTGAAACGCAGCTTCTCCAGAAACAGTCATGATCAGAATTTTCTGCGCTTTCTGAAGGAAGAACCGCTGCAGTATCACTATCTGGCGGTGGACTGGGTGCGGGCATTATCCCGCTGGATTCCGGCCATTGAAGCGGCTGATCCGGTGTCGGCTAATTGCCTGATTCTGCAGGGTGAAGAGGACCGTACCGTCGACTGGAAGTACAACGTCGGTGTCCTGCAGGAGAAATTCCCCAATGTAGAGGTCTGTCGTTACCCCGGCGTCCGTCACCATATGGTGAATGAAAGTGAAGAATATCGTTTGCAGTGGATGTCCGGCCTGCGCAGTTTTCTGCAGCGGAAGTAACAGGGTGCTTTGCCTCTGATCCGGCGTTCCGGTGCAGAATCCGGAACAGAAGATGAACCGCATCAATGGATTGTGGGGTTACACCTTTACAGGCTTTTGCCTGCGCTGGAAGCAGGCTAAACTCTTTGGCATCAGAAACTTATTGTCTGCTGAAGATGGTTTTTCAGAGCATCGTGTTTACAGAAGGGATACCAACGTTGTTTAACCGTATATCAATCACCTGCTATTTTGCATCCCGTTATCCTCTGCTCTCAGTCAGGCATCTGCTGATATGGGGGCTGTTGGGTTTATTGGCGGGGTGTAGTACCTACGGTGAAAGTGTGCAGGGCGTGTTAGATGATGTTCGCACTGAAAACTATGCGGCGGCCGATAAAGTGGCTCAGGAAACACTCTCGGCGAAAGGCAGCGACCGCCTGCTGCACTTTCTTGAGCGGGGCATGATTGCTCATCTCGATGGCCGCTATAAAGACAGCAACCGTTTGCTGGAACAGGCTTACCGAATCTCCGAATCTCTTTACCGTACCGATGCCAAAGATTGGCTGGCATCGGCTATGACCCATCCGGGTAACGCCTCTTATAAAGGCCAACTCTACGAGCGTATCTATCTGCATTACACCAAGATGCTCAATTACCTGATGCTGGCGCAGCAACAGAAAGCGGGCAGCAGGCAGGATCAGCTGCTCGACAGCGCCCGGGTGGAAAACCGCCGTATTCAGATTCTGCTGGATGAGAATGTCTTTAAAACCGGGGACTATGATCAGGCGAAATCGGAGCAGGAAAAACTCTTCAGCAAGATCGCCAAGGTATTCCGTCAGCTGAACGGCGATCCGATCAATCCCGATGAACTGAAATTCCGGGATCAGGCTTTTGCTCATTATGTGATGGGCGCGCTCTACGAACAGTATGGCGAGCTGGATAACGCCCGTATCAGCTATCAGCGTTCTGCGACCCTTTATGAAGAGGGTTATGCTGAGCAGTATGGACTGGATCAGGCGATGATCCGGCAGGCCTGGAGTGATGTGGTTCGGGTCATGCAGAAAGCCGGTGGTTATGAGGATCGCTGGCGACAGCTGGTAAAAACAAAGAATCTGGACTCATCTGACCTAGGGGCTAATAACGCGGATAACCAAAAGCCGCAGGTTAATGCCGATGATGAAAAGACCGGAGCGGTTGAGCTTGTTGCTTCAGCATCCGGTGCCGTTACCGACAGTGGCGCTGTGGCAGCCTATACTTATCAGCCGGAAAAAGCGGAACTGCTGATTCTGCAGCATGTGGATCTGTCACCTCAGCGCAAGGTGCTGAATATGCACCTGATGATCAACAGTAACAGCCGTCAGCTGGTGGTGCGCCCTGTGCCGGTGGGCAGTCAGCGGGAACAGCGCGAGCAGGCAGCCTGGTTCTATCTGCTGTATGCCGACAAGGGGCTGTACAATATTATCCGGGACTTTTCCGATGGTTCTATCCTGACCAGTGAAGGCATTTTGGGTAATAGTCAGGCAACAACCCTTCAGCCGGTCTGGCCTCTGGTGGAGGATACCGGACTGGATTATGTGCTGGGTAATGGTGGTGTCCGTATCGCCGTACCCTACTATCCGATCCCCTATGCGCCGTTAAAGTCCGCGAAGGTGACGGTTTCAACGGCAGCAGGCGCGGTGAGCCGCCCGATGATGAAGGCGGATTCGGTGGCGATGCTGGGTCTGTTGCAGCAGGTTCTGGAAGCTCAGGCGGAGCTGAACAGCGCCATGGCCCGGGAAACCCTGAGAAATCTGGTAACCCAGCAGGCGGTAAAAGATATGGGCGCGCTGGGTATTCTGGGCGGTAAGTTACTGACCGCCAGCACGACCAATGCCGATACCCGAAACTGGCTGTCCCTGCCTCACCATATCCGTGTGCAGCGGCTACAGCTGGAACCGGGACAGCATACCGTGACACTGAACAGTGTCTCTGTGAAAGGACAGAAAATCCGGCAGGAATACCGTGTCGATCTCAAAGCCGGTGAGCTTGAGATTCTGACCCTGAGAACCTTTCTGCCGTTTAAGAAAAAAGCAGATTAACGACAACCCTGTTTAAAAGGTGGTGGCATCACGATGTCACCGCCAACCCAAGCTTCAAGGAGAAACAATATGCGTATGATGGCTAAACTGGGCGCGGCAGCCCTGATGGGAAGTGCTCTTTTACTGGCCGGTTGTGGTGGTCCTTCCGTAGAGCGTGTGGATGCGAATCAGGAGATCGCTCTGACCGATCGCTGGAATGATGAAGATTCCCGTCTGGTGGCGAAAGAGATGATGCAGGATATGCTGACCTTCCCATGGCTGAGTCGTTACAAAATGAGCACTGAGGATGCCCGCCGCCCAACGGTTGTGATCCACTCGATCCGTAACAAAACCAGCGAGCATATTCCGTCTGAAACCTTTATCAACGACATCAAGCGTGAGCTGCTGCGTTCCGGTGAAGTGGACTTTGTGGTTAGCGGTGACGAGCGTGATGACGTCCGTGAAGAGCGCCGTGATCAGGAGCTGAATGCTTCTGCAGAGACTCAGGCTGAGATGGGGCAGGAAACCGGTGCTAACTTTGCGCTTTCCGGCAGCATCAACAGCTTTGTTGATCAGCTGGATGATACCCGTGTGACCAGTTATCAGGTGGATATGAAGCTGATCGATATGACCACCAACCGCGAAGTGTGGAACGGTCAGAAGAAGATCAAAAAAGTGATGAGCCGCTAATCACTGTACCGGGAATAAAAGGAGAGTGAACGTGGCTAATAAGACTACAACCATCGGAAAGCAAAACGGCCTGCTGTCGTTACTGTTTGCCGCTGCGCTGTTAACCGGTTGTTCATCCGCGCCGGAGAAAGGTGATGGCGGCATGCCGGACTGGGTTAACACCCTGCCGGAGCGTTCCGGTTACGTTTACGGTGTGGGCAGTGCTGATAATACCGGCAGTGAATCCGCTGCTGCAGAGAATGCCAAAGAGCGTGCCCGTGCGGATCTGATTCGTCAGATGCAGGTGCAGATCAGCAGTGAGTTCACCAGTGAAACTCAGCTGCAGATGAAAGGTGGCGCAACCACCGGCTTTGTCGAGCAGGTGAACGACAAGGTACGCAGCCGTATTCCTGAGGTTGAACTGCCGGGGCTGAGCTGGAGTGACAGCTGGGTGAATCCGGAAACGAAAACCCATTACACCTTGGCTGAGCTGAACCGCCGTGCGGCAGAGGCGACGTTATCTGAGCAGTTGAGCGTGCTCGATCTGGAGCTGGAAGAGAAAGAGCTTCCTGAGACAGAAACTGCCGATGGCCAGCCGATCAGTCAGATCGATCAGGTGCGGGAAGCGATGCCGGTGCTGGCGCTGTTTGCCAAGCGAGATAAGCTGGTGGATCAGCTGACCTTTGTTGCTGAGTCTGACTTTGGTCGTTTTGCGCTGGATGAGGATCTGGTGGATCTGCGTCGGGATCTGAATCGTCTGATCAGCTCCCTGAAGATCACCCTGTCACCCGGAAATTCCGATGCCCGGGCGTTGGATACGTCTCTGGCAGAAGAGATGAGTAAGCTGGGGCTGCGCCTGACCACTTCCGGTGATGCAGATGCCGACCTGCGTCTGACCTATTCGCTGACCATGAGCAGCAAAGAGGTGAACCGCACTCATTATGTATTTGCCCGTTCTCAGGTGCAGATCCGTGACAGCAAAAACCGCATCATGGGCGCGTTTGACCGTGAAGCGAAAGGGGTGTCCGGCATGGAAGACCGTGCTCAGCATCTGGCCGCGAAGCAGTTGGGCAGTATTCTGGCAAGGGAAGTGATCGACGCACTCTTTATTGCCGATTAATAAAGATTGCCAGTGTATTGATGGGCACGTTCACTGCGTGAACTTTGCCCATCCTACCAGGGAGTTGAAAAAAGAAACGTAGGATGGTGCAAAGCGAAGCGTGCCCATCAACTTTCGGCCTGTGCACTGTTAAATACTTCCGATGTAAAAAGCCCGCATTTTAGTAATGAAATGCGGGCTTTTTCGTAGCGGCTGTTTGCCTTGGTGATTAAACGATCAGGGCTAAAGATCAGCTCATATCGCCAAACGGGTTATCCAGCTCAAGGGATACATCCTGAGCGTAACCCGGGATGTGCAGCTTCTGGCTGGTAATCTGCAGCTCAGGGCCTTCCAGCACTTCACGATCACCAAAGTGGTACACCACACTGAATCGACCGGCATCCACTTCTGCCTGATACTCAGCGGCGCGGGCTTTCTGCTGCTGTACCTTATCTTCCCAGGCGCTGATCGCAGCCTGACCGTGTTTCTTAGCCAGCATCTGCAGCGTCACTTCCGGCGAGAAGATCACACCGGTGGCGTTGTTGCCGCCGAAACCTTTGGCGTTGATAAAGGCGGTATCCATCGGACGGTCAGACAGATCGATCGCCTGCTGAGAGAACTCCAGATTGCTCTGGTGAACATCATCAGCAATTTTATCGGTTGTCGCGATACCCGGAATCATCTTGTGCGCCCAGGTGCCCAGTGCGCTGATGGTCTGGTCACCGGCAGCGGTGCCCTGAGAGTGACCGACGTAGCACTTGATCGCGGCAACCGGCCAGCTGCTGATATCGAAGGCTTTAGCCACTTCGTTCAGCACATGGGATTCGGTAACGCGGTTTTTCGGGGTACTGGTGCCGTGGGCATGAACATAGCTGCGCTCACGCAGGGATTCTTCACCCAGAACCGAGCGAACCAGCGCGGCAGATTTTGCCAGCGTGACATAGTTGCCGATGCCCGGTGCACTGATCGATTTCTTAAAGCCGTCGGCGTTTACAAACACTTCCGGGACCGAGCCGAAGATCTGAGCGCCCAGCTCCAGTGCCAGAGTATCGTCGGTCAGCATCAGGTACTGAGCACCCTCCGCCATGGTGAAACCGCAGTTTTCCGCAAACGGACGACAGGCTTTCTGGTAATCCGCATCGGTGAGTTTTTCCAGAGCGTCCAGGGCCATCAGGCTGGCATCATCGGCCAGAGCCCCCATCACGCGGAAACCTTCAATGATCTCAGGTGTAACCGGCGCATCGCTGGTGCCGACAACCGCCAGACGGCGACGACCCAGACGGATATCGGTTACCGCAGCCTGCAGGTTATACAGGAAGCTGGCACAGGCACCTAAGTGACCGGCGGTAGCACCGACGCTACCCAGCACATAAGCGTTAATAAAGTCAGCAGGCATCTGGCCATAGCCCAGAGGCATCTGCTTGGAGGTGGCACGCTTACCGTTGACGAAGCTCTGCAGTAAACCGCCCCAGCCGTACTGATCCAGCTGACCGATAGAGTTACCGGCATACACCGCCATCTGATCCGGGCGCAGGGTGTCTTTGACCGCATCCCAGTCCAAACCGGTATTGCCCAGCATGTCAGAGGCAGCGAATACCGCCATCTGTAGACCGCGCGGATGGTGAACCGAGCGGTAGAATTTGCCCGGATTAAAGCCGGTCGGCATTTGAGCCGAGGCCTTCACACCGGCTTCACGGCCATCAGGAATCAGGGCTTCAAAATCGCCAGTGATGGTGATTTTGTAGTGGCCGTTTTCCAGTGTCTCAACCTGCCAGTTATCCGGTGTGGTTTCCGGCATCTGACGGGGACGCAGCGTAAAGCTGATCGCTTCCTGGTCGGGTTTGATGGTGAGCCGTGTATTGGCAGGAATTGCATCCACATCAAACAGATCAGGGTGGGTTTTACGAATCAGGGTGTTGTCCAGAACCTGCGGGCGAACAAGGTCTGCCGCAGCATTCAGGCTCAGGCTTTCGCCGTCAGACGTGATCCACTGACCCTCTTTTTCCGTCAGCAGTCCCATCATGCAGGCAAGGCTAACCAGCGTCTGCGCCTGTTGCTCACTATCAAGACTGTTTAAAACGGTGCGGCGGAAACTCTGGAAACCTGAGCTTCGACCTGCAGCATTAACGCCGCCAAAACCAATAATTACCGGTAACTGTGACAAGCCCCACTCCTCATAACGGTGTTGCAACAACTGGAGTCGCAATTGGATAGCCCGGGCGACTGAAAAGTCATTCCGCGACTTAGCTCGTTGGGGATGGCCAAGAGGTGATGCACAACCTGGAAGCCAACGCTGAAGAAACAGTGTTTAAAACAAAGCACTGCCCCTGAAAAATTAAGCGAAGAATGTTATCACTTACCAAACAGCGCGGCTATGGCTGAGTGCCCGCCAAACGTGGATTTTGTGCAGGTTTTTGTGTCTTTTATGCCTGAAATCATAGCTGTATTTTTACCGCCTATTTACAGACGGAACAGGCTCGACCCGGTTCGATAAAATGAATACACTCAGAGTTTATGCTGCAGTGCCGTACAAGTGCTGATTTCAGCGTGAGCCGTAGTTTCAAATAGCCTCAGCGCCAAGGGAGTGATTATGATCAGGGTTGTTTTTAACCAGAAAGGTGGTGTTGGTAAGTCCAGTATTACCTGTAATCTTGCTGCGATCAGTGCCAGTCAGGGTTTAAAAACTCTGGTGGTGGATCTCGATCCTCAGGGCAATTCCAGCCATTACCTCACCGGAAAAGCGGTGCAGGAGATGGACGATACCCTGTTTGATTTTTTTGAGCAGTGCCTGACCATCTCATCCCAGCGCAAGCCGATGGAGCAGCTGATTCAGCCGACCCAGTGGGAGAACCTGCATGTGTTGCCTGCCCATAGCGAGCTGGAGAGTCTGGAAGCCAAGCTGGAGTCCCGCTACAAAATCTACAAGTTGAAAGAGATGCTGCAGGAGCAGGCGGGCATATATGATCAGATATTCATTGATACGCCGCCGGCATTGAACTTCTTCTCCCGTTCTGCCCTTATCGGCGCAGAACGCTGCCTGATCCCCTTTGATTGTGATGCCTTCTCCCGTCAGGCGCTGGGGCAACTTCTGGGTAATATTGATGAGATGCGGGCGGATCATAACCCTGATCTGAACGTTGAAGGCATCGTGGTTAATCAGATGCAGCCTCAGGCAAAATTACCACAACAGCTGGTGAACGAGCTGGTCGCGGAGGGGCATCCGGTACTACCGGTACACCTGATGTCATCGGTTAAAATGCGCGAATCCCATCAGCTGAATAAGCCCCTGATTCACTATGTTCCCAGGCATAAACTAACCGGTCAGTTTGTGGAGCTGTTTAAGGTGTTGTCGAAGTAGCGGCGGCCTTGCGCCTCTGAAAATGCAAAAAAACCGAAGGGAAGCCTTCGGTTTTTGTGGTTTCAGACGACTTATTTCCGCGCTCAGCGTGGAATGTCGGTGACAAATGAAGCGGTTGCTTACTCTCTTCCGGTCTCAATCGGGCGGACGCTATCATTGATCCACTCGCTCCAGGAACCGGCATAAAGGCGGGGTTCAGGCAGTCCGGCGATGACTGCGCCGAGAGCCAGATGACAGGCGGTAACACCTGATCCGCAATAGACCACGGTTGCCTCATCGGTATCCAGCGCACTCAATGTTTCTTTTAGTTGTTCCGGTTTCAGGAACATGCCCTGATCGTCCACCAGTTCGGTAAAAGGGACGCATTGCGCACCGGGAATATGACCGGCCACGGGATCGATGGGTTCTACTTCACCGGCGAAGCGTTCGATGCCGCGAGCATCCAGCAGAACCGGTTTTTTCAGCAGCAGTTGTTGGGCGGTGATTAGCTTTTCATCCTGCCAGTTCAGCTCGGGTTGTTCTGACAGGGCATTGTCACTGGTTTGCTCACCGGTTTCTGTCGCCAGACCTTCCGCCAGCCAGGCGTCCAGGCCACCATCCAGCACCTGAACCTGTTCGACACCGGCGTAGCGCAGTAACCACCAGGCGCGGGCGGCGGCCATGGCTGCATTGTTCTGGTCATACACCACCACGGAGCGCTCCGGGGTAATGCCCCATTGCTGAAGCTGGCGGGCGAGGGCTTCTTTGGATGGCAGAGGGTGACGACCGGTGACGCCGGCTTCAACCGGACCGGAAAGGTGAAGATCCAGATCAGCGTACTGAGCCCGAACGATATGCTGCTCCATAAAGGCTTCCTGACCCGCTGCCGGTTCCTGCAGATAGAAACGGCAGTCCAGTACCACTGGGGTATCGGAAGATTGCAGTTGCTGGCACAGCTCTTGAGCATTAATCAGAGAAGGGGTTGTTGCAGACATATCCTAGTCTCCAGAGAAAAATTTTCACTAGCATACCCTGCTGCTGGTGTTCCGCCTACTGCATCGGCATGTTTGGCCTGTTATCGCATGAGTCTACTAATAGGTAGAATTTATCTATTGAGCTGTTTTTACGTGGTTTTTTCTGATGTTTTACGGATTTGGTCATGCCGTATATGAAGCAGGGTCAACTTGTCCTGTCCGGCAGATGAACAGGGTTCATCGCATTGTCCGTTTATGATGAGCAAACCGTCTGAGAACGGACAATGGCAAGGGCTTCAGGTACAATAAGCCCTTTTGCCTGCAGGCTTTTCTGCAGGTTGATTATTGTCGGATTTGAGCCGGATCAGAACCCTGCAGGAGTGATGTAATGAAGTATATCGGTGCCCATGTCAGCGCCAGTGGTGGTGTCTTTAACGCCCCTTTGAATGCCAAAGAGATCGGTGCCAATGCTTTTGCCCTGTTCACCAAAAATCAGCGCCGCTGGCAGGCCAAGCCGCTGGATGACCTGACCATTCGCAAGTTTAAGCACAACTGCGAAAAACACGGTTTTAAACCGGATCAGATCCTGCCCCATGACAGTTACCTGATCAACCTGGGGCATCCGGAAGCAGAGCCGCTGCAGAAATCCCGTGATGCCTTTCTGGATGAGCTTCAGCGCTGCGAGCAGCTGGGGCTGACCTATCTGAATTTCCATCCCGGCAGTCACCTGAAGAAGATCGATGAAGCCGCCTGTCTGAGCCGTATCGCCGAATCGATCGACTGGGCTTTGGCGCAGACCGAAGGCGTGATCGCGGTGATCGAATGCACCGCCGGACAGGGCAGTAACCTGGGTTGGCACTTTGATCAGCTGGCGGCCATTATCGATCAGGTCGAGGATAAAAAACGCGTAGGTGTTTGTCTGGATACCTGTCACATGTTTGCGGCAGGCTATGACATACGCACCGCGGAAGCCTGTGACAGCACCTTTACCGATTTTGAACGCACGGTCGGTTTTGATTACCTGTACGGTATGCACCTGAATGACTCCAAAGGTGGCCTGAACAGCCGTCTGGATCGTCACCACAGTTTGGGTAAGGGGGAAATTGGTCTGGAAGGCTTCTGCTGGATGATGCAGGACAAACGCTTTGACGGCATTCCGCTGGTGCTGGAAACCATCGAGCCGGAGATCTGGGCTGATGAGATCCAGATGCTGCGCCGCTTCGAACAAGGAGAGACACCGGCATGAGCCTGACACGAATCATTTGGGGGCTGGCACGCTTCATGGAGCTGAAAGAAAGATGAGACACAGACCTCACGGCAATAAAAGTTTTGGTAATTCCCGGGAGATCCATACGACTCAGGATGGCCCCCATGAGGAGCTGGTCGACCGTGTGTTCAAGCACTGTCGGGTGCCCTTTAAAAAGCCGTTTCAGCAGCACAACCTTGATGCGTTTAACAAGGCTAACAATTGGCTGCGTGGGCAGAACAAACCCCTGATTCTGGACAGCTGTTGTGGCGTGGGTGAAAGCACCCGCCAGTTAGCGCAGATGTTTCCTGATCATGCAGTGATCGGTGTGGATCAGTCAGAAGATCGCCTCAGTCGAAAGCTAGGCGAACTACCGGATAATGCTCTGCTGGTACGGGCCAACCTGTTGGATTTCTGGCGTTCTGCCGTTGACGCAGGCTGGAAGCCGGTACGCCATTACCTGCTTTATCCAAACCCCTATCCCAAGAAGAGTCAGTTCAAGCTTCGCTGGCAGGGTGGCCCTATGCTGCCTTATATCGCTGAGCTGGGTGGTCGTTTTGAATGCCGCAGTAACTGGCAGATCTATGTGCAGGAGATGGCGCAGGCGATCAGCCTGTTGCGTTTGCCAACCACGGAAACGCTGGATGAAGATCTGGGCGGTATTAAAGCCTCGATGCTGGACGATGCGGCTGCTCAGGTAATCGCGATTGAACCTGATCCGGTTCTGACCCCCTTTGAACGCAAGTATCTGGGCAGCGGCCAGCAGGTGTATCAGTGGGTGTTTGACCCAAAGGATCATGAATAAGCCGTGAAGGCTTGATGAGATAAGGTTAAAGCTGCAAAGGATTAAGAGCGTATGAGCAGTCAGGATAAAAAACATATTGTGGTGTTAAGCGGTGCTGGTGTCAGTGCGGAAAGCGGTATTAAAACCTTCCGTGATGGTGATGGCCTGTGGGAAAACCATAATGTTCAGGATGTTGCTACCCCTGAAGCCTGGCAGCGCGACCCTGAACTGGTGCTGCGCTTTTATAACGAGCGTCGCCAGCAGATCCGCAAGGCCGAGCCCAATGACGCTCATAAAGCGATCGCCCGTCTGGAGCAGGGTTTTAAGGTGTCCGTCATCACCCAGAATATTGATGACCTGCACGAGCGCGGTGGCTCATCCGAAGTGCTGCACCTGCATGGCGAGATCGGCAAAGCCCGCAGCACACTGGATGAACGTCTGGTGGTGAATCTGGGGCAGAGCGATATCTACCCCGGTGATATGTGCGACAAGGGCAGTCAGCTGCGCCCGCATATCGTCTGGTTTGGCGAAGATGTGCCCATGTATCCCGTTGCCCATGAGATCACGCAAACGGCAGATCTGGTAATTGTGGTGGGTACATCGCTGCAGGTACAACCGGCCTCGTTTCTGGCCAGCGCCGCGCCGTATCATGTAGCGCGTATTGTGGTAGACCCGAAAGCCTCGGCGGATACCCCCGCGTTTTATCTGCGCGAGCCTGCGGGCACGGCTATGCCGGTACTGGTGGATTATCTGCTGGAGAACGGTATTGAAGATCTGTCCGGCATTCCCGGTCTGCTGCACGACTGAGGCCTGTTAACGGACGACGGCAGTTTGCTCCCACGTTTAACCCGTTCCCACGTTCGCGTGGGAACGCATAAGCTGTTTTAACCGCTAACACTTATCCTATAAAACTCATCCCCCGGAAAATTACTGAATGTCCAAGCCGTTTTCTCTGCCCATGCCCCCTGCGCCGGATATGCCGCGTAAGCCTTTTTCCGCCCGTGGTTCCCGGGTGAACCGCTGCACCGGTTGTCTGATGGCGAAGGATTTCTGCATCTGTGATCTGCGCCCGGAAAACGTCAGCTGTCGTGCTCAGGTCTGGCTGATTATGCACCCGGAGGAGATCTACAAACCGACCAACACCGGTCGTTTGCTGGCGGACTGCCTGCCGGAGACTCAGGTGTTTTACTGGTACCGGACCAATCCTGATCCTAAGTTACTGGCGCTGTTAGCAGACGAGCAGTATCAGCCCTTTATTATCTTCCCGGATGATATGGACGATTACGCTCATCGGGTGGTGTCTTTTGAACCGGAGCGGGAAAAGTCACCGGAGAAGATTCCGGTGTTTATTATTCTGGATGGCACCTGGCGACAGGCGCGGCGTATTTTCCGCAAGAGCCCGTATCTGGATAACCTGCCGGTATTGCCGTTAAAAACCGACCGCCTGACCCGTTACGCCCTGCGCAAACCTGCCAGCGATCAGCACCTGTGTACCGTGGAAGTGGGTATCGAGTTGTTAAAACAGGCCGGGGAAAGTGAAGCGGCAGATGCCGTGGAAAACTACTTCGCCGCCTTTAACCGCCGCTATGCGGAATCCCGTGGTCTTCGGGAAGAGGTGGAAGCGCGGTTGAATCGATAAAGTCTGTTTCCATCAGGCATAAAAAAATCCCCGCTAATGAGCGGGGATTTTTGTTTCTGGCGTTCAGCAGAAGACGCTGATTTTAGCCCTGGCTGTCCAGGAAGCGTTCTGCGTCCAGTGCTGCCATGCAGCCGGTGCCAGCTGAGGTGATCGCCTGACGGTACACGTGATCCATAACGTCACCGGCAGCATAAACACCTTCGATGCTGGTTTGGGTGGCGTTGCCTTCCAGACCGGATTGTACTTTCAGGTAGCCGCCGTTCATCTCAAGCTGGCCTTCGAAGATGCCGGTGTTTGGCTTGTGGCCGATGGCGATAAACACGCCCATCACGCTGATCTCTTGGGTGGCATCGCCTTCGGTGGCTTTCAGGCGTAGGCCGGTAACGCCCATGTCATCACCCAGAACTTCGTCCAGCGTGTGATTCCAGATCACTTCGATATTGCCGTTGGCAACCTTCTCCATCAGCTTGTCCTGCAGAATCTTCTCAGAACGCAGGGTGTCACGACGGTGGATCAGGGTAACTTTCTTGGCGATGTTGGACAGGTACAGGGCTTCTTCAACAGCGGTGTTACCACCACCGACAACCGCTACTTCCTGATTGCGGTAGAAGAAACCATCACAGGTGGCGCAGGCAGAAACACCTTTACCCATGAAAGCTTCTTCGCTTGGCAGACCCAGATACTGTGCGCTTGCGCCAGTGGCAATAATCAGAGCGTCACAGGTGTAGGTGCCGCTGTCGCCTTTCAGGGTGAAGGGGCGCTGGGTCAGTTCCACTTCGTTGATGTGGTCGAAAACGATTTCGGTGTCGAAGCGCTCGGCGTGTTTACGCATATCTTCAACCAGCTGAGGGCCCTGAATACCGTCAAATGCACCGGGCCAGTTATCCACGTCGGTCGTGGTGGTCAGCTGACCGCCCATCTGCATACCTGAGATGATCACAGGTTTCAGGTTGGCGCGGGCGGCATAAACAGCTGCGGTGTAACCCGCAGGGCCGGAACCCAGAATAATCAGTTTCTCGTGACGGTTTTCGCTCATGATGCTCTCCCAGCGAGCCGCGTGTTTGGCGGCTGTGAATACGTAAAATACAGATGATCTTATTCGTTGCAGATCTATATGGGGTCGGCAGGCGCAATTACCAGTGTTGATACCGGACTTGCCTGTACTGACGCCAACGCTCTGTCAGTGTGATGGCGAAATCTTAACAGAGTCTGAAACCTTGCGTGATGCTTTAAGGTAATTTTAACCGGGCATTTGTCGCTGAGACCAATGGGCAGGGCTGATAATGGGGATAGGGAAAAACGATGACTGGCGGTACCGATAATAAGAAAGTCCCGCAAGCGTGAGCTGTACGGGACTTTTAACTTGGCTTACTTACTTTAAAATCATGTCTTATCTGTACAGACTTGAAAGGCTGTACCTTCATCACAGTAAAATACCGATCAATGTGGAATACCTGATAATTTTTGGTTAATCAAAAAAGCGAACCTCCTGCGTTAGTGAATGAGCTTTGCTTCTTCTCTCGAACAACCCGCTGTAACGAACTGCTTAGCGGTTTTTCTCTTACAAATTACCTTTTACTCCCTGTTTGGTTTGCTCTTTTTTCTCTCTGGCTATCTATTCTATCTATAGGATTTAGGATCTTACTTTCTGTCTAAATAAAGTGGATCAAACTCCCTGAGACGTCGTTGTGACTGAGTTAAGTAGCTGAGTTAAATGTGTTCTGTTGTACCTTAAACATCCAAACAAAGTTGTGTGTGCTGAAAAGTTAACGTGCTTTATCACAAAATATTCAGGAATCATCTTCGCGTTTCAGCTCTACGCTGAGTAGTTCGCCCTCCATATTAACGTGTACCTGCATGTGTATAGGAGCGCAGCAAGTCTGACAATCTTCGTAGTAATCCTGATCACCTCCTGTGGTATCAACCGCTGTTTCCAGTGCAGACCCGCAATAGGGACATTGCCCGTAAACTTCAGTGAGCATCGCCTCTAACATAAACGCTCCCTCCGGATCGTTTCTGCTGCTTTTTCTCTTCTCTGTCTTTAACGCGTATGGACGGAAGTGAAAAAGTCTTGCTGACAACAAAGTGGCTAATCAAAACGTTCAGTGTAATTCATGGGTATTTCTTTAACGCTTGTGTATCGCTTAATACTGGTACTGCTTTTGTGTCAGTCGGTGAGTGATCCGACGTTGATATTCAGAGCCTACTGAACCGCTCTGAGCATACTGCCGGTGCGAAGTGAGTGGTCGCAACTATTGATTATCGGATTATCAAACCATGTCACCTCCCGAGAGGTGCTTTCGGCATCAGGCTGCCCCGCTCACAACCTAACTATAGCCAAGAATCTGAAGTGCGCTGATTTTTTTCTGTCATATTTTTCAGCGTTAATTGCCTGTTTTAATGAAAAAAATTCAGATTCAAACACAGGTTTTCAGGCTACGACCTGGCCTTGTCAGGCTGTTGGTCTAGAGTGGGCAGATCAACGGAAGCCATATCGGTCAGCTCCTGGGGCAGGGGCTTTTTGATATTGATATCCAGCTCGGCCAGTTGCTGGGCCTGTCCCACGAGGCTGCCGCGCCCCTGACTGAACTTATTCAGGGCGTTGTCGTAGGTCTGATGGGCGCTGCTGAGCTGATTGCCCAGCTTCTGCATATCTTCCGCAAAGCCGCGCAGCTTGTCGTACATGCGTCCGGCGCGGCGGGAGATCAGCTGGGCGTTTTCGTTCAGGCGTTCGTAACGCCAGATATTCTGAATGGTTCGCAGAGCCACCATCATGCTGGTGGGGCTGACGATCATGATGTTGTGCTCAAAGGCTTCGCGGAACAGATCCGGTTCAGCATCAAAGGCGGTCATAAAGGCGGCTTCCACCGGAATAAACATCAGCACGTAGTCGAGGCTGCGAACCCCTTTCAGCTCACGGTAGTCTTTGGCAGACAGCCCCTTAATATGGCTGCGGATAGCGGCAACATGAGCTTTCAGGTACTGCTGGCGCTCGGTTTTATCGTCGCTGTTGTGGAAGGATTCGTAGGCGTTGAGGGAGACCTTAGCGTCGATGATGACATCTTTATTGTCCGGCAGATGTACGATCACATCCGGCTGATAGAGCTGGCGCTCTTCATCCCGTCGGCTGGCCTGCAGTTCATATTCGTGGCCTTCCCGCAGGCCGGATTCTTCCAGTACCCGCTGCAGAATCAGTTCGCCCCAGTTACCCTGAGCTTTCTTGTCGCCCTTCAGGGCTTTGGTCAGATTGAGGGCTTCCTGACTCATCTGCAGGTTCAGGGCTTTCAGGCTGTGGATCTCCTGCTTGAGCATGGCGCGTTCCTGCGCCTCTTTACCGTAGCTGTCTTGCACCTGCTGGCGGAACTGATTGAGCTGGTCTTTAAAAGGATTCAGCAGACTGGTGAGGGTTTGCTGGTGCTGATGGTTCAGGTGTTTGCTCTTGTCATCAAAGATACGGTTGGCCAGATTCTCAAACTGCTGGCTGAGTTTCTGTTCCGCGCTGTTCAGGATCTGAATTTTCTCCTGAGAGGATTTCTGTTCTTCCTCTAAGCGGGTGCGGGTGGTGGCCAGCTGCTGTTCCAGTGTCAGCAGCTGTTTCTGTAGCTGGTTGATCTGCTGATCTTTGGCGGTGAGCTGACTTTGGCTGCGTTCCACCACTTCATGCAGGTTATCGAGGGTTGTTTGCTGGGCGGTGCTGTCCTGTTCGACATTCTGACGGCGTTCCAGCTCCTGCTCATAGCGTTGTTCGGTCTGAGCGAGTTTCTGCTGCAACTCTTGGGTGTATTGGCTTTTGGCCTTCGCCTCGGCGATCTGCTGGCTTTGACTCTGCTGGAGCTGCTGCAGTCGGTTGAGTTCGGTTTCGCTGGTTTGCAGACGCTGGCGCAGGTCGGTGACGGTTTCCTGAGCATGCTGTTGCTGTAACTGCATCTGTTGCAGAGCTGACTGATAGTGCTGCTGGTGCTGTTCGGCCTGAAGCTCCAGTTCGTGCTCCAGCTGTTTCTGATGGCGGGTGCGCAAAAGCGTTATGCTGATAAGTGCCCCGGCCAGTGCAGAGATCAGAAGCAGGGCAGGTAACAGAAGGTTGGAAAGGGATGTCATATCAGGCCGGACCTTATTGGAGATGTCGATCCGGTTAGTATAAGAAAGTGATCTATATATTTATACAGTGTTTTGTTTTTTTACGGCATAAAGCTCGGAGAACCGTTCTGGATGGAGCGGTCAGCTGCTGCTGACCGCGATCAGGTTTTCCTGCTCAGTCTGGAGTTGCTCAATAATCAGCAGCAGTTTGTCCATGGAAAGCGGCTTGCTGAAATATTCGGTAAAGCCTGCCTGCAGATGCTCATTGATCTTGTCGGGCTGACTGTCGTGGGCGATGGCGATAATCGGAATGGTGGCCGTTTGCGGACTGACCTGAAGAATTTCCAGCACTTCAAGACCGCTCAGATCCGGCATATCGGTATTGAGCAGTATCAGATCCAGAGGATGTTTCTGTGCCAGATCGACGGCGTAACTGGCGTTGTTTTCGGTGAACAGACGAATATCTTCCCGAGCCTGCAGGGCATTTTCCAGCAACTTGAGATGAATCGGATCATCATCCACGCAGAGAATGTTGAAGCGGCTGCCCGCCTGACGGCTTTGCAGCTCGGCATTGGCATCGGGCAGATCAACCCAGAAGATACTGCCGCCCTCAGGATTAGGGGTGTAACCGATGCGGCCGTGCATCATTTCTGAAAGCCGCTTACACAGCGCAAGGCCGATGCCGGTTCCTTCCACATTGGTACCTTCGGCACCTAAGCGATTGAATGCTTTGAACAGATCCTGCTGTTTGTCTTCCGGGATGCCGATACCGGTATCAACCACTTCTAAGCGGGCGAAGCCGCTGTCCGGTGTACTCAGGCGGATCTCGACATGACCGGCTTTGCGGTTGTATTTGATGGCATTGGAAAGCAGGTTGTACAACACCTGTTGCAACCTGATCCGGTCGGCGAGAACTTCCTGCTCCGGATTGGCCGAGATGTTGACCGCCATGGTGACGCCTTTTTCCTCAGCCAGCGGGATCAGCTGTGAGAGAGTGTTTTGCAGTTTGTCTGCCAGAAGAATCACTTCTGTATTCAGGCGTACACGGCCGGATTCCAGTCGCGCCAGATCGAGAATGTCATTCACCATCGCCAGCAGGTGCTTACCGGCGGTGTTGATCTCGTTGACGGATTCCTGCTGGTGCTCTTCCAGTGCGTCATCCTGCAGCAGCTGAGAAAAGCCGAGAATCGCATTCAGAGGCGTTCTTAGCTCATGGCTGACACTGGAAAGCAGATTGGATTTGGCCTGACTGGCTTTCTCGGCTTTGTCCCGGGCATCGATCAGGGCTTGTTCGGTCAGGCGCTTGTTGATGCCCATCCCCAGAACATGAACGATCCGGTGGATAAAGGTTTTGTATTCAAGATTCTTGAGCTGCTTTTTAGGCAGATACAGCACCAGAACCGAGGGCTGACCTGCATGCTGCAGGGGTACGGCATAAGCTACATGGCTGTACTCGATGACGCAGCTGCTCTCGGTTTCCCCGGTCATGGGGATAATCTGCGGTACGCCGTGCTCAATCACCCGCTGACAGAGTTCAAGGGTCATGGGGATTTTAACGCAGGGGCTGTTAACGCAGTCGCCGTGCTGAACCTGAGCTTTAAGCCCGATAGAGGTTGGCTGATAGAGCGCCATATAGCGCCATTGCCAGTTGTGGTGATGCCGGATCTGAGCCTGAGAGTTATTCAGATAACTGAACATATCCGAGTCATCAAGGCTCAGCGCCATCAGCACACTCAGAGAGGTTTCTTCTTTGGCTTTACGCTCGAGCAGGTGCTGATGCTCGTAGATTCTGGTCAGATCTTCATAAAACGCAACATAGTGAGTAAAGCGGCCGTTGTCGTCGGAGACCGCAGTAATATTCACATGATGAGGAACATCGCCGTTACGGGTGTTGTTCCACATCTCACCTTCCCAGAACCCTTCCCGTTTCAGGCCCAGCCAGATCTCTTTGTAGAAGTTATCGTTCTGCTTATCGGAACGCAGCATTCTGATGTTTCGGCCCGTCAGCTCTGTCAGGCGGTATCCCGTGAGTTCACAGAACGCCTGATTTGCTTTGATGATAAGACCGGAGCGATCAATGATGGCGATCGGCTGATGGGAGTTAAATGCCGTAGCCAGCAGTTTGATCTCTTCTGAATTGGAAGATGTTGGTGAAGCGGCAAGCATGATGCACCCAGGCAAAGTTGTTGGAATTGGTGACAAAGAAGAAGGTAGAAGTTAGCACTTAGTCACAGATTTTATAAGGTTTTATCGGCCCTGATGATCTTTAAAATGTTTAAAGATGTAACACTTTGGTTTTTTTCTGAAGGCTCATATAGCCTTCAGAAACGGGGCTTTTATAACTTATTGTTTTCACTGCAGTTGCCGCTTAAGTGCGTCAGCCAGCTCGGTGTTTTTATCGCTATTGCCTGAAAAACTGTTTTCATTTCTTCTGTAACAAATTCTGCAACAGAGGATAAAGCGTTGGATTAGCGACCAGCATCTGTTCCCCGTAAAGGGATGGCGGAACGTCGTCGGGGCAGCCATCGAGATGTCCCGCCAGCGCACCGGCCTGCAGTGCAATCAGACGGGCGGCAGCAAAGTCCCATGGAGAGACGGTTTCGTAATAAGCGTCCAGACGCCCTGCGGCAACGTAGCAGATATCAATGGCTGCTGAACCCATGCGACGAATATCCTGACAGTTGTTCAGCACCTGATGCAGCCGGGGCAGCAGAGTCGGGATCAGGGATTTATCGTAAGGGAAGCCCGTGGCGACCAGGGCTTTTTTTAGCTCGCGGGTATCGCTGACCTGAATATTTTCACCATTAAGCTGTGCCGGACTGTCGGCTACGGCTGTGAACATCTCATCCAGAAACGGGTTATACACAACCCCGACTTTGACTTCGCCCTGTTCTGCATAGGCAATGGAGATGGCGACCTGCTGCAGGCCGTGAGCGTAATTTACGGTGCCATCGATAGGGTCGATGATCCACATGGGCTTATGCAGTGCTGAGGTATCGGAATAATCCGGTGAGGATTCTTCTGAAAGAATGCCGTGCTCCGGGAAGGCGAGCTGTAGCAGAGCCCGAATAAGCTGATCTGATTTAAGATCGGCACTGGTAACCAGTTCGTGACCGTCTTTGTAGTCCTGCGTGAAGCTTTGTTGCTCCCGGGCAGACCGAATCAGATCACCGGCCTGACGGGCGATTGCAACAGCCTGGTTCAGATATTGCAGTAACTCAGATGGCTGGCTGGCAGTTTTTGTTTCCACGGTGATCCTCCGGTTTGCTTAGGTCTTAGGCTCATCAGGTGACTCTAACATTAAGTGATTAGCAATAAGACCTAAAGATCATTTTTGGGAATGCCTAGGCAAAACAATAGGTTAACTTGTTGATTGAGCGTGGTTTTCAGAAACTGGTATGACCAGTCGGTCATTGGCTGTTGTGAGTACAGGGGCCTTCTGATAGCTTAGGGATTAAGCCACATAGTGTTAAAGGGTATTGGTTATCTGTGCACTATATTGAGGAGACAGGGAGTCTTGTTGGTGCGCAAAGGTATCCGGTCGAAATGTATCGGACGGAAGGTGGGGTTAGATTCTGATGTTCAGAAACAGCAGGCATAAAAAAAGCCAGACTCCGAAGAATCTGGCTTTCTCTGAATTTGGTAGCGGGGGCCGGATTTGAACCGACGACCTTCGGGTTATGAGCCCGACGAGCTACCAGGCTGCTCCACCCCGCATCAGATGCATTGCATTATAGAGCTAAATAATTGAATGTCAAAAGTTTTTACGCCAATAACTAAAATAATCTCTTAAAAGTGTTTTTGGCAGGTGATATGAGAATTTTGTCCGTCCGGACGTGGTGTCGGCATAGGGTGTCGCAGACAGACCGGACAGGGGGCAAAACCCTGTTTTGTCACGGTGTTGTCACCGTGAATGAGTAAAACAGGAAATGCGAAAGCGACATCTACAAGCAGAGGGAATGTAAGATGAGTAAGAAAATCGCCTTAGTAACAGGTGGTACTGGCGGTATCGGTACAGCTATTTGTCGTGGTCTGTCGGATGACGGGTTTGCGGTAGTTGCTGCATCGACCAATCAGGAAAAGGCTCAGGCCTGGAAGGCATCGGAAAAAGCCGCAGGTTATGATTTTGAAACCGTACATATTGATGTCGGGGATTTTGAATCCTGTCAGGAAGGCTGCAAAAAGGTCGCAGAAACCTTAGGCCCTATCTCAGTACTGGTTAACAATGCGGGTATTACCCGTGATGGTTTTATGAAGAAGATGAGCTGGGATCAGTGGCATCAGGTTCTGCAAACCAATCTGGACAGTGTGTTCAATATGAGTAAGGCCTGTCTGGATAATATGCTGGAGATGAAGTTCGGCCGTATCATCAATATCTCTTCGATTAATGGTCAGAAGGGACAGATGGGGCAGACCAACTATTCTGCAGCTAAAGCGGGTATGCACGGTTTTACCAAGGCATTGGCACAGGAAACGGCCCGCAAAGGTATTACGGTAAATACGATCTCCCCGGGGTATATCGCTACTGATATGATTATGAAGATCGATGAGCCGATTCGTAATCAGATTATGGAAGGCATTCCTGTGGGGCGCTTTGGTAAGCCGGAAGAGATTGCACGTACGGTTTCTTTCCTTGCCGCAGAAGATGGTGGCTTTATTACCGGCTCAAATCTGTCGGTAAATGGTGGTCAGCACATGAGCTAATGGCTCTGTGAATAAGAAAAGCCGGTTATTGCCGGCTTTTTTTACGCCTTGTTCAATATCATCTTGTATAATTGATCTGCGACACATAAATTTACATTTTCTGAATTCAGTCAACAGCAGGCGATCCGTGCAATCACAGAACTCCGAACAGCAAGCGGCCTTTCAGTTTAAAGGGGGAAACCTGACGGTGACCTCTCTGGAACTGAACAGTGCTGACTGCTCCTCTATCGAGCGGGAGCTGCAGCAGCAAACCCGTCGAGCGCCTGCGTTTTTCCATCAGACCCCCGTTATTCTGGCTTTTGATCGTCTGGAGCAGGACTCTGTTGCCCTGGAGATGATTGTGGATGTCTGCAAGCGTAATGGTCTTATTCCTATCGCTGTCCGCTGTTCCCAGGATACGATCAAAAAGTCCGCCTGGGCGTTGGGGCTGGGCTGGTTTCCGCCGCAGGCTGACCGTCGCCTGAAAGAGGTTGCCCGTGAGAAGGGTTGCCCTAATCGCAAGCCAACCAGAATTGTCCGTGGCACGGTGCGTTCCGGTCAGCAGGTATATGCTGATTGTGCGGATCTGGTGGTCATTGGCTCGGTTAATGAAGGCGCAGAAGTTATTGCTGACGGCAATATTCAGGTATGGGGTTCGCTACGGGGGCGGGCGATTGCGGGTGCTCAGGGCGATCTGGAAGCCAGAGTGCTGTGTCAGCAGATCCGCGCTGAGTTGGTGTCGATTGCCGGAACTTTCCAGACGTTCGATGCTTATACCTGGCCTGAGGACAGCGAACTTCCGGTTGAAGTACGTTTGGAAAATGAGGCGCTGGTTATCAGTTGATAATCTGTTCAGCCCGGATGATCTGCAGGAAAAAATAATAAATCATGGATATTACAGGGGAGAAGGCGTTTGGCTAGGGTAGTGGTTGTAACGTCCGGTAAAGGTGGTGTCGGTAAGACCACCAGTTGTGCCTCCATCGGAACCGCGTTAGCGATGCAGGGACACCGTACCGTATTGATTGATTTTGATGTGGGTTTGCGTAACCTGGATCTGGTGATGGGCTGTGAGCGTCGGGTTGTTTACGATCTGATCAATGTCACCACCGGCGAAGCTAAGCTGAGTCAGGCGCTGATCAAAGATAAGCGTATTGACGGTCTTTTCATGCTTCCGGCATCCCAGACCCGTGATAAAGACGCTCTGACCTATGAAGGTGTTGAGCAGGTTATTGAAGAACTGAAAAACGATTTTGATTTCATCATCTGTGACTCACCGGCCGGTATTGAGCGTGGTGCGGTTATGGCGATGTACTATGCTGATGAAGCTATTGTGGTGACCAACCCTGAGGTTTCATCGGTACGGGATTCTGACCGGATTATCGGTCTTCTGGATTCCAAAACCCGTCGTGCAGAACAGGGTGAATCCGTGCGTGCCCATTTGCTGGTAACGCGTTATGATCCTGAACGGGTTGAGCATGCAGATATGATGTCTGTAGGTGATATCGAAGAGATTCTGGCTATTCCGGTTGTCGGAGTGATTCCCGAGTCTCAGGCTGTTCTCAGAGCATCCAATCAGGGGATACCGGTTGTGCATGATACAGAGAGCGATGCCGGACAAGCCTATTCGGATATGGTGGCCCGCTTCTTAGGTGAAGAGCTACCAATGCGTTTTACAGAGCTTGAACGAAAAGGATTATTCAGCCGGATGTTTGGAGGTCGGCGATGAAGCGTTTACGTGATTTTTTCCAGAAAGAAGAGTGTCCGTCAGCTAATATCGCCCGCGAGCGTTTGAAGGTGATGATCGGTCAGGATCGTTTACAGCGCAATCAACCGGACTTTCTGCCTCGCCTGCAGAGCGAGCTGGTTGAAGTGATTCGTCGCTACACCCATTCTGACCAGGATGATATCCAGATCCACTATCACTGCCTGCCGCAACGCGCTCAGATTGAGTTAAATGTTTCCTGGCCACGTAATACGCCCTGAGCATCAGGGGTATTACGGGCTGCAGGCCCTGAAGATATAAGGACCTGAACCTTGAGTTCACAGCCTACGTTATTCTGGCACGATTACGAAAGTTTTGGTGCCGATCCCCGCCGTGACCGGCCGTCACAGTTCGCCGGTATCCGTACAGACCTTGATCTGAATGAGATTGAGGAACCCGTTGAGTGGTTTTGTCAGCCGGCAGATGATTTTCTGCCGCATCCTGATGCCTGTCTGATTACCGGAATTACTCCTCAGGATGCTCAGCGTAACGGTATTCCTGAAGCGGATTTTATCGCGAACATCCATCATGAACTGAGCCGTCCCAATACCTGTTCACTGGGCTATAACTCGCTGCGCTTTGATGATGAGATGACGCGCTATACGCTGTATCGTAATTTTTATGATGCTTATGGCCGCGAGTGGCAGAACGGTAATTCACGTTGGGATCTGATCGATGTGGTGAGAACCGCCTACGCATTACGTCCTGAAGGCATTGAATGGCCGTTAAATGATCAGGGGTTGCCAAGTTTCAAACTGGAACACCTGACCGCTGCTAATGGCATCGCCCATGAAGGTGCTCATGATGCGGTATCCGATGTGCGGGCAACGATTGCCATGGCGCGTCTGATCCGTGAGAAACAGCCTAAGCTCTACGAGCACCTGTTTGCCCTGCGTAATAAGCACAAGGTATCGGATCAGCTGGATCTGGTCAGCCGTAAGCCGGTACTGCATATCTCCGGTATGTTTGGTGCCGCCCGGGGGAATGCCGCAGTTGTTGTCCCGCTGGCGCAGCATCCGACCAACAAAAACGGCGTCATATGTTATGACCTGATGGCGGATCCGTCCGAACTGGGTAGTCTGTCGGCTGAAGAGATTCAGCATCGGGTCTTTACTGCTCAGACAGAGCTTGATCAGCCACGTATACCGCTCAAAGTGATCCATATTAACCGCTGCCCTGTGGTGTTGCCGGTGAGCATGGTCGATGAGAAAGTGGAAGCCCGTACCGGGGTTAACCTTCAGACCTGTCGTGAGCATTGGAAGGTGTTGGCGGGGCTGGGTGATCTGACATCCAAGCTGCAGGCGGTATTCAGTGCGCCTGAATTTGAAGGTGGTTCTGATGATCCGGATCTGATGCTTTATGGTGGCGGCTTTTTTGGTCACCATGATAAAGACCAGATGGAGATGATTCGGGAAACGCCGGCAGAGGCTTTGCCCGAGCTGACGCCGACTTTTCAGGATCCCCGGCTGGATGAGATGTTCTTCCGTTACAAGGCTCGTAATTTCAGAGATTGGCTAACGGGTGAAGAGCTGCAGCAATGGGATGAATACCGCTGGCAGCGAATCAATGATCCGGCGGTCAGTAGCCTGACGCCTGAGCAGTTTAATCAGCGACTGGTTGAGCTGAGTCAGACCGAATTATCCCAGCGGGATCAGGTCATTCTTGAAGATGTGGTGCTCTACGTCGAGTCGTTAGTTCCCTCGCATCTCTTTTAAGCGGATCATCACGTCTGTCCAGGCCCGCTTCACATTCTATGTGATAGCGCGCGGCTTTTGCTGCATGCGTAGACCATAAAAAAAGCGATAACACTCAAGGTGTTATCGCTTTTTTTGTGCCCGCATTCAGGCGTTAACGGCTAACAGGGTTCAATTCAGCGCGCAGTGTTTCTGCGTCGGTAAACGTCGTGCTGCCAGACTGATACTGTACCGTCAGAATGCCGGTTTGATCATCCGAGAGTTGTTGCAGCAGCTGGCGCAGTTCTTCGGCGGTCAGATTTCTGACGGCTTCGGCCAGTCGTTCGCGGCGTTCAAAGTGAGTTTCATCCATCGCCATCTCGCGCCATAGTCGCTGGACGCGCGCCTGCAGGCGGTCATCACTATCCAGAATATTGGCCAGCAGGCCCGCTTTCTGTTCAGTGAACTCCTGCTCACTGATGCTTGTAAAGCGGTCACTGAAGGTGTTCATGAAGGCGTCGCTCAGCTTTCGGATCTCATCCGGCGTGTGCTCCGGTGACTGTACCAGCAAGCTGAGTCCCGGAATTTTGAGTGTCGGATGGTAGCTGGCAAAAACCACATACCCCAGCTGTCGTTGGGTGCGCATCTCGTGATAGTAGGGGCTTTGCAGTATGTGAGCCAGCAGCATCCAGCGTGCCTGCTCCTTGTAGGGTGCGGCACCGGATTGGGCTGTATCGGCCTGATAGTATTTCAGCCAGGCGTTGTCATTGTGTTGCAGTGCTGGAGTGTGCTGCAGTTTTTTGCTGCCCAGATTCATCTCCTGCAGGCGGGGAACCTCGGCTTCTGTCAGCTGCGGCTGAAGTATCTCGCGGACTTTTTCCAGATTTGCCCGGGCTTCCGCTTCGGTGAAGTTGCCCACAATCATGCCTTCAAGGTGTAGCTGGGACAGGAAGCGCTGGCGGAATGCTTCCAGATCCCGAACTTTCAGAGGTTCTATCGCTGCCAGCAGTTGCTCTTCATTCCAGCCCGGCTGCATCATCACTGAGCTGACCTCGCCAATAATCTGGCGATACAGCGGTGCTTTATCGGCATTCTGCCAGCGTTTGATCAGACTCTGTTTCACCAGAGCAAATTGATCAGGGTTGATGGACTCACCGGTTAACGTATTCAGTAACCGTTCCATCAGAACCGCCTGCTTGCTGTCGTATCCTCCCAGCTGGAAGGTGATGCCACGAACATGCTTGTAGACGGTGTAATCCAGCCCGGCCAGACTGGCGGGATAAGCAAACTCATTACTGGCTTCGTTCAGCCAGCTGGCCAGCAGCTGTGTTAATGCTGCACTTTCGGCAGAGACGGCACTGACCGGTGACTGCAGGCTGAAATATTGCTGAGCTTTCGGTGTGTTGAACTCGGTATCTGCTTTGTACCAGAGCGTGATATTAGGTGAGTCGCTGATATTAACCGGCTTGTCCATGGTTTCCAGCCCCGCCTTCATACCAAGGGTATCGGCGATAAACGGGTTGGGCGCGGGCAGTTGGAAGTGCTCACCGGAAAGCGGTTTAACCTGATCAGCGTTGAATCGACCCAGAGTGTAGTCGCCCTCGAACCAAGGAGATGTCTGTTCTGTTTTCAGATCCGGGCTGATGCGGGTCAGCAACAGGTTGTCCGGTGTCAGCTGGCTCAGGTATTGGCGGATCAGACTGGCATCAAAGGTCGTCATGGCATAAGGCGCATGCAGCACTTGTTTTACCGAGAAGCGTGGCATGTTGTAGGCAACGGAGCTGACAAAATGAATAGGAGAGCTGGGCTCGATAAAGTCGAAGGCCTGCTCTGACAGCGCTTTTTGTTCTTCAAAGCGCCATGATTCGATGCCCTTGCTTTCAAGGAGTCGGATATAGCCAAAGAGAGCGTTAATCACAGCGTCTGAGTTTTCAAAGCCGGACTCTGTTAGGTTGATGGTGACAGAGAAGAGCGATTCCTCACCGGTACTCAGACCGCTGCCTGCAGAAAGGCCGGTCGCCCAGCCTTTTGCTTTCAGATAAGAGAGCAGGCTGCCTTCCCCTTCGTGGCCAATCAGGCTGGCGAGGTAACTGGCAGGCTTTTTCTCAAAGAAGCGGGATGGATCAGGCGTCGGGAACTGGAGCTTGATCGCATGTCGGGCTTTCAGTGGCTTGATATCCAGCTGAAGTGGCAGTGCACCTTCTTTAAAGAGAGGCTTTTCAACGGTAAATGGCTTCGCACTTCGGTTTTCCACCGGGCTGAACTTACTGCGGGCCATGGCCTCGAGCTCGTCCAGAGAGTGATTGCCCAAAACGACCAGCGACATTCTGTTTGATGAATAGTAGCGCTGGTAGAAGTCGATCATGGCATCACGCGCGCTGATCTCTTTGTCGGCCAGGGTTTCCAGGCTGCCGGTGCTGAAGCCGCTGTAAGGATGTTCCGGGTTGAGTGCCTGTTTCAGGATGTCGAACTGCTTGCGACCATCATCCCGCAGTTTTGACTGGTATTCGGAATGTACGGCGTTCTTTTCGCGCTGAACATACTCCTCGGTGAAAAGAGGGGCGATGAAGAACTGGGCAAAGCGATCAAGGGTGGGCTCCAGATAGCGGTTGTCGACCTCAAAGAAATAGTTGGTGTCTTTATAGGAGGTAAACGCGTTATGACTGCCGCCGTGCTTACTGATAAAACTTTGGTACTCGCCCGCCTCGGGATACTTCTCTGTGCCTAAGAACAGCATGTGCTCCAGGAAGTGAGCCAGTCCGGCAAATTCCTCAGGGTCTTGACCGCTGCCGATCGCAACATTCATTGCGGCAGCCGCTTTATCGGCTTTCGGATCTGAGACCAGAATAACCGAGAGCTGGTTGTCCAGAGTCAGGGTGCGGTAACTGCGCTGATCGTTCTGGCTGGTGATTATCGGCTGGTCTGTAGGCTGAGCGGTTGAATTGCTTTGTTGGGGCATAGGGTTACAGGCCGTCAGGAGAATTGAAGAGACAAGGGTGCAGGTCAGCCATATTTTTTTAGGCTTAAGCTGCAGAATAAAGCGTGCTGGTGACATGAAATACTCGCTTTTGGTTTAAGCGGAATGTCCGCTGTCGTCGATCACGAATCAATAGAGTGTGTCTGTATTGACCCTGATGATGGTTGCTGGTTCGCGCAACATCAAGGCAAGTGATGAAATCTGTACGTGGTTCAGGCGTCATTGGAGTAGCGGAAGCGATGTCCACTGGGCTCTGCCACCATACGGGATCGGTTGACCGGATTGTTAACCAGAGGGGCGACAGGGTAATAATCCAGATAATCATTATCCGGCACCTGCAGATAAGGCTGCGGGTCTGACTCCGGGTTCAGCCAGTCTGCAGCCGCTTCTTTCGGAATGATCACAGGCATACGCTCTGAGATATTGCCGATCATCTGATTGCTGGGAAGAGTCAGCAGAGCAAAGGTGTCGTAGCCGGTAGCTTCTGATGTCGCATAGCGGGTCATGATGCCTGCCAGAAGAAAGGTTCGGTTTTCCGGGCGGCGAATGGCGAAAGGACGTTTGTGCCGAGTGTATTGCTGCCATTCGTAATAGCCGGATACCGGGATCAGACAGCGACTCTTTAATGCATCCTTAAACATCGCTTTTTCATTAAGGGACTCCACGCGGGCGGAGTAAGGGCTGTTTTCCAGCACTTTGAGCCATTGAGGACTGTATCCCCAATAGCCTTCGCAAAGCTCGATGTCGACCACGCCTTGTCTGATCACACTGACAAAGCCCCGGGGGGGGAGGTTGTAGCTGGTAATCAGTGGCTGACGAACCACCAGCGGTTCATCTAATAGGGTATCGGTATTAAAAGGAGTAACGATCAGACGACCGGGCATTAGGTGCTTACCTTATTTCGACCGGCATGCTTCGCACGATAAAGTGCATCATCAGCGGCTTTAACAACCTGCTCCGGCGTTTTGTTAGCGCCTTCGCGCTGAGAGACACCAATACTGATGGTGACAGATACGGTGTTCTTATCCTGAGTGTTCTTACCGCGCTTGTTCTTGCCGGCTTTGTCATCCTCAGGACGACTGTCGTCACGAATCTTCATGGCATAGTTAGCGATGGTTTCGCGAACGCTCTCAAGATGGGGCAGGGCATACTGCACATCCCGGTTCGGGAACAGAATCGTAAACTCTTCACCGCCATAGCGGAACGCTTTGCCGCCACCGGAAACCCGTTTGATCTTAGCAGCCACCATTTTAAGTACCTGATCACCGATATCGTGCCCATAGGTGTCGTTAAACTTCTTAAAGTGATCCACATCCATCATGGCAATGGTGTAGTTGCGTCCCAGCTTGGCCAGTTGCTCATTCAGAGCGCGACGCCCCGGAAGTCCGGTCAGGTCATCCTTAAAGGCCATATTAAAGGTTTCATGGATAATGGCGCCGACCAGAAGCAGGCCTGCAAGAAACATAAAGACCGAAAGGTAGCCGGGTATTAAAAGCTGCTGGCTCACGATAAACAGAATAATGAGTGCAGAAAAAAGCGCGGCATTGATGGTTGAGGGTTGCCATAGCATCAGTCCAGACATCGCGAGGAAGGCAACAATAAACAGATAGTATGCAATAGGCGCTATGTTCGCCCAGTCAGGGTGCAGGCCCGGCCACAGCATTTGCGTCATGAAGTACAAAGTCGGCTGATGCTGATATTCGCAAACCAGCCAGATAGCGAAGATCTGAGCACCCAGAACCATAAGCTTGGTCGGCAGGTCCGTTACCATTGAGCCTTTCTCCTGCCAGAAAGCAAAAAGGATCAGGTTGATCGGCCCCAGGATAGTGACGGCATTGAAGACCATCTCGATGGAGAACTTGCTCCATGACTGACCCACAGTGCTGAGCAGGGTAGTAAAGCACCAGTATGCAGTAACCAGCGTCAGCAGCGTCATCAGGACGCGAAGCCGCCCATATACAAGGCAAAGTGTCGCGGCGGCGGTAAAGACAATATAAGGCGCAAGAGAGATCAGGTCTTTAATTGTCGGCGAGAAGGCGCTGTAGCCAAAATGAGCTACAGGCAGTGTTATCAGCAGCAGTAATAAAGGAACAAGTGCTGATTCTTTTAGCTTTAACAGAATTCGATTCACAACAACCTCACTGTCATCCGACTAGCTAGATTAAGAGCTCAGGCTGGGAAAGCAAGACCCTTAGTATGTCGTTTTGTTAACTTCAGGGGGCTGAAGCGCATCTTTTTGAAATTATTTAACTTTTTTCAATCTTTTTGCATATCAGGGGTTGTGCTGCCCCGTTTTGTGCGTATAATTCGCCCTCGTTGTCACGGAGCAAGTCTTCGGATAGCGGTTAACTCCTTGTTTTACTTGTTCTTTTCTTAACTGTCCGATTGGACGCTTCGAAAAGAATTCAAAATAAAGTGTTG
>JBLXDJ010000008.1:0-110075 GCA_048264105.1 Oceanospirillum sp. | reverse complement strand
GGCGAATTATACGCACAAAACGGGACAGCACAACCCTTAATTACAAATAAATGGCATTTTTTGTAAATTAACTACAAGCACCCGCCTGTAGGCCACGGATGACGGGGCACACACCTCAGAAGAAACTCTATACACCCTACGCAAAACAGCAACCACCCTGCCCCACACACCCCGAATACCATCATAAACTAAAAAAGGCCTGCCAAAATGTGAGATATCTCTCCACCTGACAGACCTTTCTTATTTAAGACTAAACATGAAGATGCGTAAGACGCTCTATTAAACAGGCCAGCCGCCATCGACAACTGATAGCCTGTGCAACCTTAAGCTAGGGTCACTTTAGCAAACTGCTTCTTACCAGCCTGGCAAACATAGGTTTTGCCTTTCTGCAGCTTCATTGCCGGATCGGCAACCTCACCATCGATCTTGACACTACCGGCGGTCAGCATATCGCGCGCTGCCTTAGAGTTCTTGGTCAGCCCTGCTTTATTGATCACGGCAGATACAGGTACTTCTTCCTGCCCTTCAAAATCCACTGTCACTTCAGGCAGATCTTCTGGCAGCTCTCCATCTTTCAGACGGTTACCCGCACCTTTATGAGCATTGGCTGCAGCTTCTTCATCATGGAAACGCGCAACCAACTCACGAGCCAGCTCCATTTTAATATCACGTGGATTAGCACCGTCTTCTTCTACAGAACGACGCAGCTCATCAATTTCGCTCATTGGACGGAAGCTGAGCAGTTCGAAGTAACGCCACATCAGAGAATCCGGCATGGAAACGATTTTGCCGAACATTTCACCTGGCGCGTCATTAATACCCACATAGTTGCCCAGAGACTTGGACATCTTCTGGACACCATCCAGACCTTCCAGAATAGGTACAGTGATACAGATCTGCGGTTCCTGACCTGCACCTTTTTGCAGCTCACGCCCCATCAGAAGATTGAACTTCTGATCGGTACCACCCAGCTCTACATCCGCCTTCATAGCGACAGAGTCATAACCCTGCACCAGCGGATAAAGGAACTCATGAATGGAGATAGATTGATTACCTTTATAGCGCTTGCTGAAATCATCACGCTCAAGCATACGCGCTACGGTCTGCTGCGCTGCCAGCTCGATCATCTCGGATGCACTCATTTTGCCCATCCAGTCCGAGTTAAAACAAACTTCTGTTTTCTCAGGATCCAGAATCTTGAATACCTGCTCGGTATACGTTTTGGCATTTTTCGCTACATCTTCTTCCGTCAGCGGCTTACGGGTCACGTTCTTGCCGGTCGGGTCACCAATACGGCCAGTAAAGTCACCGATCAGGAACATCACGTGATGCCCTAATTCCTGAAAGTGTCGCAGTTTGTTAATAAGCACTGTATGGCCTAAGTGGAGATCCGGCGCGGTAGGGTCAAAACCCGCTTTAATGCGAAGAACACGCCCACTTTCGAGCTTTTTGACCAGCTCGTCTTCAACCAAAATCTCTTCTGTACCACGCTTAATCAGCGCCAAAGCTTCTGCAACGGAAGTCATCTATCTATCCTATGTCAATTTCAGCAACATATATCGAATGTTTTTCACCAATTGTAACTTGGAAAAAATGGCGTACATTATAGCATTCAGGTACGGTTACCCAACGATTTCACCTACAGTTTCTGGTTTTATTTCTTATGCTTAGACGCGCTCAACAACTGAAACACCATATCATTCTTGGCTTGATCGTTCTGTTAGCCGTTGTAATAGCCCTTATCTCCAGTCAGGACGTGTCCGCAAAACGCATCGACATCCCACTGGACCTTACTATTGAAGAAAAGACCCAGAGCTGGCCACGTCTTACCGATGACTGGGCATCCTATACTGTCCAGAAAGGTGAAACACTTTCAGAACTGTTTGATCGTGCTGGCATTCCCGCCGCTCAGCTATACCGGATTCTGCACAGCAAGCAGGTCAAAACCGATCTTTCTCTGCTAATGCCGGGTCAGAGTATTCATTTCAAATACGATAACGACAAGAATTTAAAATCTGTTCGCCTGGACACATCACCACTCTCCCTTTCCCTGTTTACCCGTAATGATCAGGGCAATTTCGTTGAAGAGAAACTCACCCGCGAACCGGAAAAAGTACTTCGTTATTCTGAAGGTACTATTAATGGTGCTTTCTTCACCGCCGGTGAAAATGCTGCCATGAGCCAGCAAACGATTATGGGGCTGGCGAACATCTTTGGCTGGGATATCGACTTCTCTCTCGATATCCGCCCGGGTGACAGCTTCAAGGTTCTTTATTATCAGGAGTATCTCGACGGCGTTCGTTTCCGCGACGGTGATATTCTGGCTGCAGAGTTCACCACTCAGGGACAAACCCATAAGACTGTTCGCTACACCGATCAGGATGGCAGAACAGATTACTACTCCCCTGATGGTCGCAGCATGCGCAAACAGTTCCTGCGCTCTCCTGTCGACTTCACACGTATCAGCTCTCACTTCACCAAGCGTCGTTTCCATCCGGTTCTGAACCGCTTCCGCTCTCACCGCGGAACCGATTATGCAGCACGTACCGGCACCCCGATTAAAGCAACCGGTGACGGCAAAGTGATTAAGTCACGCTACAGCCGCAGCTATGGTCATCATGTGATCCTGAAACACGGCACCCGTTACACCACGCTTTATGCCCATATGAGCAAGTACGGTCGCGGCATCAAAGAAGGTAAAACTGTTAAACAGGGACAGATTATTGGCTATGTGGGCGCGACTGGCATGGTCACTGGCCCACACCTGCATTATGAGTTCCGGGTAAACGGTATCCACAAGAATCCGGTAGCGATCAAGTTCCCGGATGTTGAGCCTATCGCCAAAAAAGAGCGCGAACGTTTCGAGCAGTACGCCAGCAACCTGCTGAGCAACCTGGAAACCTACCCGAACCGTCAGCTGGCTCAGCTGGACAGTGAGTAATCTCTATATCGGCCTGATGTCCGGAACCAGTGCCGACGGTGTCGATGTAGCCCTGGTTGATTTCCCGGAATCAGGTCAGCCCGGCTTCAGAATTGTTGATGCACTGGATATTCCGTATTCAGGGGCTTTTCGGGAACAACTGCTTCAATTAGCTCTTAACGATCACTGCAGCAAACATCAGCTCGCAACGATCAGTGGCGAGCTCGCCGACCTCTTTGCTCAGGCCGTTCACAAGCTGCTACTGAAGTGTGATATCTCTCCCCAACAGATTCGTGCCATTGGCAGCCATGGACACACCATCGACCACGCTCCCAATAACCCGCTGGCTTACACTCTGCAGATTACCGACCATGCACGTTTAACCGAGAAAACCGGTATCAGTGTTGTCTGCGATTTTCGTAGCCGGGACGTTGCAGCAGGCGGACAGGGCGCACCACTGGTTCCCGCCTTTCATCGGTGGTTGTTCGCACAACACCCTGAAAGCCATCATGGTTACGAACAAGCCTTCATCAATATTGGCGGCATCAGTAATCTGACACTGCTTAAAAAGGGACTGGGTTTTGACTGCGGGCCGGGTAACTGTCTGATCGATTACTGGCACCACAAACACACCTCAGAAGCATTCGATCACCAGGGTCAGACGGCGCGCAAAGGCACTTTACTGCCGGAATTACTGACCTCTATGCTGGGCGATGACTATTTCACCCAACCGGCACCTAAAAGCACCGGCCGTGAATATTTCAATCAGGCCTGGCTTGAGCATCATTTAAAAGCTGCAGCACAACATGAGCCGCTGGATATTGATTGGCATGATGTCGCCTATACGCTGACGGCGCTCACCGCCAAAGTGATTGCCGATCAGCTCAACCAACATCATTGCCGGGAAGTCTTTATCTGCGGAGGTGGCAGTCATAACCAACTGCTGACAGAACTATTACAACAATACGCTCCGGAAACCGAGCTGAAAACCACATCCGATCTTGGCATTGAGCCTGACTGGATAGAAGCTGCCGCCTTCGCCTGGCTGGCACATCAGACGCTCAATCAGCGCCCGGGAAACCTTCCAAGCGCAACCGGAGCAAGGGGAGAGCGGATTCTCGGTGCCATTTACCCCGCCTGAATCCGACAAGCCCAAAACAAAAAAGACAGCCGAGGCTGTCTTTTTTCATTCTGCGTCGTTGGCACACTTAAACCGTAAAAGATGACCCACAGCCACAGGTTGTTGTCGCATTAGGGTTCTGCACGATGAACTGAGAACCCTGCAGCCCTTCCTGATAATCAACCGTAGAGCCCACCAGATAGGGATAGCTCATCGGATCAACCACCATTTTGACGCCATCATTTTCGATCACGGTGTCGTCTTCCTGGCTGGTTTCATCAAAATCGAAGCCATATTGAAAACCTGAACAGCCGCCACCGGTAACATAAACTCTCAGTTTAAGCTCCGGGTTCTGTTCAGCCTCAATCAATTCACGAACTTTATTAGCCGCTGAATCGGTAAATGTCATGGCCTGGGGAATATATACGTCCGCCGTCATTGCTCGCTCCGAATAAGGTAATCTGAGTAGATTATCTTCTTAACCCACTAAAACAGTCAACTACTATAACTGAAAGCCCGGCTATTCCAAAAGCCAAAAAGCAGAAAGCCCGCACTCCGAATGAAGTGCGGGCTCCCGGATAAGACGAGAATTAAGCTTTGCTGTTAGCAGCCGTTTCTGTCTTCTTATCTTTCGCAGCAGGCGTCACCAAAGGTGTCGCGCCAGCAGGAGAACCCGCCGCTGCAGGTTTTGCATCTTTTGCGTTTGCTGCAGGCTTCGCTTTTGCATCACTATTTGAGTCTGCTTTACCATCATCAAACGCTGGTTTTTCATGGGTCACATTCTTTGGCATTGCCGGACGATTTTCCGGCTTACCACGATAACGATGCATCAGGTTACCGCTAACCTGAGAACCCATGACCATCTCAATCATATTGTAGAAGATGTTACCGTTAACGGTAGCTCGTGATGCCAGCTCGATATGCTCGCAGGAGTGAATATCGCCGGATACCTGACCGTTGACGATGACGTGTGGTGCAGAGATCTCACCCACAACGACACCTTTCTCACTGATTCGAATAACGGCTTTTGAATCGTCATCAGCAATAATATTGCCGAAAACTTTGCCATCAATATGCAAACCACCGCTGAAGTGAAGATCACCTACGATTTCTGCTTTCCCTGACACCAAGGTATCAAAATGGTGTGTACTTGGTTTGCTGCTATTTCCAAACATGCTTAAACGGCCTCCTGAACTGACCATTCATAATTCTTCTCAACCCGCATTGCCTTTCGGCCAGTAGACTGCAGAATCACTTCGATTTTTTCTGGTTTAAAGCCCTTCGGCAGAACCATTTCGCCACTTACGTTCTGGAAGAAGCGGAAACGGAATCTGACACCAAGGTCTTTAACATCCGGTGAGAGGTCTCGCAGAGGCAGGACGCGACGGGTTGTACCCTGCAGTCCTACCACACTGACCAGTGCGCGACCTTCAATATAGTTGTTGTTGTCTGCTACCTGAGTAAGAACCAGTTTAAAGCTGAAACGTGACGGGTTAAGTGTTTTACCCACTGTCCAGCTTTCTACCCTCAGGCCTTTATCTTCACTGCTCGGAGCCATCACGCGCTTGTAGAAGGTCACTTCGTTATCAAGCTGTGCGATGCGGGCATTCAGGTCCGTAATAGTATTACGAACCTCTGCGTATGTTTTCTGATCGATCTGATTACCGCGAGATAAAACGGCAACCTTCTGACGCAGTGTTTCGTTTTCTTTTTCTAAATCAGTAAGAGTTTCGCGCAATTCATCGCGCTCGATTACGGCTGAACGACGTTCTTCCCACCCCTGATATTGGCCGTAACCAAACCCGGCAAGAACAATCACGATCAGAAACGTCAGAAAAGCCGCGCGACGCAGAAATCGCTCCATCGGGCTGTACGAGACAATTTCTAACTGATCTTGTTTGCTTCCTTTGACCATTGTCATACCTGGTAACTCATTCTTGTTATGGTTAAGGCATCAATCCTACCTGGTTGAGGCCTGTATTCTCTTCAAAGCCGAACATAAGATTCATATTCTGAATGGCCTGTCCGGAAGCACCCTTAACCAAATTATCGATCACGGATAGTACCACAATCTTGTTGGCGTTCTGGGGCCTGTGCAACGAAATTCTACACATATTTACACCTCTTACACTCCTTGTAGTTGGGTGTGATCCCGCAGGTAAAACATCAACGAAAGGCTCATCTTTATAACGCTCTTCGTACAGCGCCTGCAGATCAACATCCTGACCCTCTTTCAGGTCAGCATAAACAGTGGCATGAATACCACGAATCATCGGCATCAGATGCGGAACAAATGTCAGACCAACATCGCAACCGGCAATACGATCCAGCTCCTGAGAGATTTCAGGCAGGTGACGGTGACCGGATGCACCATAGGCCATCACAGATTCACCCGCTTCACAAAGCAGAGAACCCACCTTGGCACCACGACCTGCACCACTGACACCAGACTTACAGTCCGCAATGATCTCAGGCTTAACCAGACCCGCTTCCAGAAGGGGTAAAGCCGCCAGCTGAACAGCGGTAGGGTAGCAACCCGCCACGGCTACCAGACGCGCAGAACGGATCTGCTCACGGCCGGTTTCCGGCAAACCATAAACCGCTTCTTTCAGCAGTTCCGGAGCACCGTGCTCCTGGTCGTACCATTCCGCCCAAAGCTGAGGATCACGGATACGGAAATCCGCAGACAGATCGATAACGCGGCCACCACGAGCCAGAATATCGCCCGCCAGACCATGTGCCACACCGTGCGGAGTGGCAAAGAAAACCACATCGCAGTTGGCCAGAGTATCAGAATCAGGAACGGTAAACTTAAGATCGTAATGACCGCGCAAGTTCGGATACATATCAGCGACGGCAACACCAGCCTCAGATCGGGAGGTGATAACCTCTACCTGTGCTTCAGGGTGTTGCGCTAACAAACGTAATAATTCAACACCGGTATACCCGGTTCCGCCAACAATACCGACTTTAATCACTGTCGCTCTCCACTGTTCAGTCCTGAATCGAACTCTTGAATCGAATCCCGGTATAATACACAAAACTTAGGGGGTATGTATGCTACCCCGCCTGATCATTGGACGTCATTTTGGCTAATAAACTGTTCCGGAAAGGCCTTTTCAAAAGGCTGACATTACAGCATTTTCGTGAGCGACTGGCTCACCTTGATGCCCTGCCGCAACTTGCATTACTGGGTTTAATCTCCGGCATAGCAACCGGTGGCGTCATGGTACTTTTTATTGTCAGCCTCAATCTGATCACGGAACTGGTACTGGGCATTGAGCCTGAAAACCACGAGGATCTGCCTCTGATGACCCGCGTGCTGGCACCGGTACTGGGCTGCCTGATACTGGCGGTTATCTACCGGTTATCCAAAAAACGCTGGCGGGCTTCGGGCGTTGGCCATGTGATCGAGCGCTTTACCTTTAATCAGGGGCACATGCCCTGGCCCAATGCGGTCTCTCAGTTTTTAAACGCGATTACAGGCCTTGCCAGCGGACTCTCTGCCGGTCGCGAAGGACCTGCAGTGCACATGGGCGCCAGCATCAGCAGCCTGCTGGGGGTACACCTGAAACTACCCAATAACAGCATCCGCCTGCTGGTGGGTTGTGGTTCTGCTGCGGCAATTGGCGCTTCATTCAACACCCCCATCGCTGGTGTCATTTTTGCTATGGAAGTGATCATGGCGGAGTACACCCTGGTGGGCTTTACCCCGATCATTCTTGCCTCGGTCAGCGGTACAGCTCTGAGCCAGTGGCTACTGGGTGGTGAAAGCCTGTTTAACGCGACCCCAACCGCTCTGTACACGCTGGCTGAACTACCCTGGGTATCAGCAAGCGGCATTATTGTCGGTGTTTTTGCCGCTCTGTTTATCAGTTATTCAGGTCTTTTGTTCCGCACCCACCACTGGCCGGTGGAGATACGTTTTCTGCTGGCAGGCTTGTTAACCGCCGTTGCTGCAGCCTTTTTGCCGACACTGATGGGCAGCGGTTTCGATCTGCTCAATCTGTCATTCAGTGGTGATTTAGGTCTTGGCCTGCTGATCTTTCTCGCTATCTGCAAACTGTTTCTCACCGCCACCACATTTGGCCTTGGTGTCCCTATCGGCATTATCGGCCCCATCATGGTGGTCGGCGGTCTGTTCGGTGCCGCCACCGGACATATTGGTGCCTTTCTGGCCGGAACCCAGGTATCGGATATCAGCATTTACGCCATGATAGGTATGGCAAGCATGATGGCCGCCACGCTGCAGGCTCCTCTGGCCGCCCTGATGGCGCTGATGGAGTTAACCGCAAACCCCCATATCATTATGCCCGGCATGCTGGCGGTGGTGTCTGCCACTCTGACCAGTCGTTACCTGCTACCGGATCACCCTTCTGTCTTCCAGTACGCACTGGAGCTGAAAGGCCTGAAACTTCATGACCCTGCGTTGTCTCAGATACTCAGCCGGACGGGAATCAGCGCCGCTATGAGCCGGGACTTCAAACGCTGTAAATCGAGCATTAGCAGTGGCCTTGCCAAAACCATCCTTGCCGCAAAACCCCGCTGGCTGATGATCCATGAAGACGACAACAACCATTTCATCCTGATGCCCACAGCCGATCTGGCTAACTTTCTTTATCTGCGGGAACAGGAAGGACTGGAAGAGCCGTCCAATATATTACTGAACGAAGTACCGTCGGAAGACCGTCTGAGCGCCAGCCCCTTAGCCCAGACCGCCACATTGGCTGAAGCCCAGACCCGGATGGCCGATATGCGCACCGACGCACTGTATATTACCGGCCCAGATGGCGAGGTAATGGGCATCGTGACACCGGAAATGATCGAATCTTTTTACCGATAGCAACAAACCAACGATTTAAAATGCCAACATCTGTCGATGGCACATTTGAGGAGCAACAATGGATTTTCTTTGGGTTAAAGCCTTTCACCTGATGGCGATCGTGACCTGGTTCAGCGGCCTTTTCTATCTACCAAGGCTCTATGTCTATCACGCAGAGACCACCGACGAAGCGGGTAATGAGCGTTTCAAGATTATGGAACGCAAGCTGTATCGGGGTATTACCACCCCCTCAATGATTGTCGTGGTAGCACTGGGACTCTGGCTGCTGAGCATGAACGCCAGCTATTACCTGTCCCAACCCTGGATGCACGCTAAACTGACTCTTGTGGTACTTCTGATCGGCTATCACTTTGCCTGCGGCCATTACCGCAAGCTGTTTGCCGAAGACAGAAATACCAAAAGCCACAAGTTTTACCGCGTATTCAATGAATTACCGGTCTTCACCCTGATCGGCATCATCATTCTGGTTGTGGTAAAACCCTTCTCAGGCTGATCCATTTCGGGAGGCAGATTATGAGCTCAACCGCGAAACCTGCAGTAACCCTCGTACTGGCCGGGCATGACCCTTCCGGCGGGGCAGGTATTCAGGCTGATATTGAAAGCATACGTTCATTAGGTGGCTATGCCGCTACCGTCATTACGGCGACTACCACCCAGAACACCCATAACGTGCAGGATATTCATCCGGTTAACGCCAATGACCTGATCGCACAGGCCCGGATGATTCTGGACGACCTGCCCATCGCCGCCATCAAAATCGGCCTGCTGGGCAGTATCGACAATATCGAAGCGATTCATACCTTACTGCAGGATTACCCCGATCTGCCGGTGATCTTTGATCCGATACTGAGAGCCGGTGGCGGTAAAAAACTGACCTCGCAGGAGATGGTTGCCGCTGTCTCAGATCTGCTGCTCCCCCATACATTACTGCTGACGCCAAATACACAGGAGCTGGAAAAACTCAGCCCCAATGCGGATTCCGTTGCCGCCCAGGCCCATCACCTGATCAGTCAGGGCTGTCAGCATGTTGCGGTGACCGGCACCCATGCCGACACCACCGATGTGGTCAACAAACTCTTTGGCCGCCACGGTGAGATGCAAAGCAAAAACTGGCCCAGATTAGCAGGCGAATACCATGGCAGCGGCTGTACTTTCGCCGCCGCCTGCGCCGCGCTGATCGCTCAGGGTGCCGATATCTGCAACGCCGTCGAGATGGCACAGAACTTCACCTGGAAGAGCCTTGAGCAGGCCCACAAACTCAGTGCCGGCCAGCATCTGCCCAACCGCTTTTTCTGGAGCGACAGGTCCTGATCTGCGCTCCGAAATATTATCTACAGGATACCCCGACAGGTATGACCCCGATTCAACCAACAACATCACAGCAGCGTTTTCTGCAAGCCCTTGAGCGATCCGCTATTTATGCCATCACCGACAGCAAGCTGATGCCCGGTGAACAACTGTTTGCAAAAGCAGAAGCCGCATTAAAAGCCGGTATCGGCTGCCTGCAATATCGTGAAAAAAATGCCTCGCCGGATGAAAAGCAGCAACGGGCAGAACGCCTGCTGACCCTATGCCGCCAATACGACACCCCTCTGATCATCAATGACGACCTGGAGCTGGCTCTGACCATCGGTGCCGACGGTGTTCATCTGGGGCAAAGTGACGGCTCACTGACTGATGCGCGCCGTAAACTGGGTGTGGATAAAATACTGGGTGCCACCTGCCATGCCTCTCTTGAGCTGGCACAACAGGCGCAGGATGCCGGAGCAGATTATCTGGCCTTTGGCCGCTTCTTCCCGTCTTCAACCAAACCTGATGCGCCTCCGGCTCCACTGGAACTGATCGCTCAGGCCAAAGCACATTTTCAGCGTCCGGTTGTCGTCATCGGCGGCATTGACCCGGAAAATGCCGGTTCAGTGTTTGAACAGGGTGCTGACATGGTCGCCGTCGTTAACAGCCTGTTTGGCCATGATCAGGTTGCGGATGCGTTAAAACAGTTTCCACGGGGCTGAATCCGCCGGTACAGATCAAAGTTTAAGCCGAATCAATCTTTAATAAGATGCAGCAACGCTGTATCACGCCGCCATGCCTAGGTATGATGAGCCGATTGATTCTCAGGGGAATTTCCTCTGTTACTGAACGGCCTCTGCCGATGTTCCGTAATCAGTAAATATTCAGGTTCCGAAGCCTCTGCATGAGCAGAGGTTTTCAATACGTTTTTTTAGCAACAACAGTTATAGGGAATCCTATGTCTACGTCAGAACAGCTATTTGCCAATGCCCAGACCGTTATTCCTGGCGGCGTAAACTCTCCGGTACGTGCGTTTAAAGGTGTCGGCGGTACTCCGGTATTTATCAAGCGTGCGAAGGGTGCATACCTGTTTGATGAAGATGGCAAAGAGTACATCGACTATGTGGGTTCATGGGGTCCTATGATCACAGGTCACGCCAACGACAAAGTACTGCAGGCGGTTAAAGATCGTCTGGATGACGGTATGAGCTTCGGTGCACCGACCGCCATCGAAACCACTATGGCGCAGCGTATCTGCGAGATCATGCCGAACATCGAAATGGTGCGCATGGTGAACTCAGGTACTGAAGCAACCATGAGTGCGATCCGTCTGGCTCGTGGTTACACCGGCCGTGACAAAATTGTGAAGTTTGAAGGTTGCTACCACGGTCACTCTGACTCCCTGCTGGTTAAAGCCGGTTCCGGCGCTCTGACCTTTGGTGAGCCAAACTCTCCGGGCGTACCGGCAGCTCTGGCTGAGCACACCATCACCCTGACTTACAACGATATCGACAACGTGCGTGAGTGCTTCAAACAGATCGGTGATCAGATCGCCTGCATCATCGTAGAACCTGTTGCCGGTAACATGAACTGCATCCCGCCTCAGCCGGGTTTCCTGGAATGCCTGCGCGAAGTGTGTGATGAAAACGGCACCGTACTGATCTTTGATGAAGTAATGACAGGTTTCCGTGTTGCTCTGGGCGGTGCTCAGGAGCGATTCAACATCAAACCGGATCTGACCACACTGGGTAAAATCATCGGTGGCGGTATGCCGGTAGGCGCCTTCGGTGGCAAGAAAGAGATCATGTCTCATATCTCACCGCTGGGCCCTGTTTATCAGGCAGGTACTCTGTCCGGTAACCCTCTGGCGATGGCGGCGGGTATCGCCCTGCTGGACAGCATCAGCGAGCCGGGTTTCCACGATGCACTGTTCGCCAAAGTCGACAAGCTGTGTGCCGGTCTTGAAGCCGCGGCTAAAGAAGCCGGTGTACCTTTCATCACCCAGAAAGCGGGCGGCATGTTCGGCGTATTCTTCACCGACAAACCTGCGGTTACCGGTTTTGCTGATGTGATGGAATGCAACAACGACCACTTCAACAAGTTCTTCCACACCATGCTGGAAGAGGGCGTTTATCTGGCACCGGCATCTTACGAAGCGGGCTTTGTATCGTCTGCTCACACGGATGAAGATATTGAGAAAACTCTGGCCGCTGCCCGTAAAGCGTTTGCAGCACTGAGCTAATCCGTTACCTTACGGATATCAGGACAGTTCCGGCTGATGCCATCAGCCGGAACCCATGCTGTCCCCTGATACAACAACACGATGACCGTCGTTATCAGGTATACAGCACGAATTATGAATTTTAAGGAGATCGCCTGTGAGCCAACAGCTGATTGAGGCACTTCAGAACCCTGCTCTGTTCAACCATGACACCGGGGAATTTAAACTGTATCAAACCCATATCTCCTGGGTGCTGCTTACAGGCGATTACGCCTACAAAATCAAAAAGCCGATGGATTTCGGCTTTCTGAACTTCACCACGCTGGAAAAACGTAAGTTCTTCTGCGAACAGGAAGTGAAGCTGAACAAGCGACTGGCTCCGGATCTGTATCTGGATGTCCTGCCGATCTCCGGTAGCGAAGACGCACCTCTTTTAGGTGATGATTCCGCCCCCTTTGAATACGCCATCCGCATGAAGCAGTTTGATGGTGACCGTCTGCTGAGCAACCTGCAGGCAGAAGGTCTGGTGACCTCGGCTCATATCGATTCCCTGGCGCACCAGATCGCCGATTTCCACGCCGATATCCGTCAGGCGGATGACAGCATGGTTCTGGGCAGCCCGGCAGAAGTGCTGGCTCCGGCACAGCAGAACTTCGATCAGATCCGCGAGATGCTGAGTGAAAAGCCGCAACTGGACCAGCTGGCTCAACTGGAAGGCTGGATGCAGGATACCTTTACCCGTCTTGAACCCCTGTTTGCCAAGCGTAAAGCCGGTGGCATGATCCGCGAGTGTCATGGTGATATCCACCTGGGCAACGTGGCTTTGATTCAGGATAACGGTGAAGACAAGGTTGCCCTGTTTGACTGCATCGAATTTAACGATGAGTTCCGCTGGATCGATGTGATCTGCGATGCCGGTTTCCTGGTGATGGATCTGGAGTCCCGCGGCGAAAACGCACTGGCCCGTCACTTTATCAACCTGTATCTGGAACTGACCGGCGACTACGAAGGTATTCAGTTACTGCCGTTCTACAAAGCCTACCGCGCCATGGTTCGCGCTAAAGTCACCCGTTTTATGCTGCTGGATCCATCCATTGATGAAGCCGGTCGGGTTGCACTGGAAGCCGACTACCAGCGCTATATCGATCTGGCGGAATCCTACACCGTATTTGAACAGCCCTTTATGCTGATCACCCATGGTGTGTCCGGCTCCGGTAAAAGCTCTATCAGCCGCGCAGTGATCAAAGAACTGGGCGTGATTCGCATCCGCTCCGATGTTGAACGTAAACGTCTGTTCGGTCTGAGCGCTGAGCAAAGCAGTCACTCCGAGCTGAATACCGGTATCTACACGCCGGAAGCGACTCAGCAAACCTATGAGAAGCTGACCGAGCTGGCGGATTATGTGATTCATTCCGCAACACCTGTGATTATCGACGCGACCAACCTTAAGCGCTGGCAACGTGATTCTCTGCGGGATCAGGCGGAGCAACTGGGCGTACCGGCTCTGACACTTGCCTTCACAGCAAGTCAGGAAACACTGGAACGTCGGGTTAAGAAACGTCATATCGCCGGTAACGATGCCTCCGAAGCCGATCTTGCCGTTCTGCATAAGCAGCTGGCCGAGCAGGAAGCGATTGCACCGGACGAAGCCGACTATACTGTAACGATTAACACCGACGAAGAAGATGCCAGCGGTAAACTACTGCAGAGCATCCGCCGTCAGTTTGGTCTGCAGCACTAATAACATCAGCCTGAGCCAAATGGCCACAAGGAGCCGGTTATGAGTCAGAAACCCCATCTGTTAGATAACACCCTGTACAAGTTGCTGCGGGATGAGGATATCGAAGGCTTTAACCGGGCCCGTTCCAGTGGCGAAACGGCAGATCTGCGCAGCGGGGACTTCCGCGGACTCGACCTGCGAAATATCGATGCCCACGGTCTGGATATGAGCAACGCTTATTTCCGCGGTGCCGATCTGCGCGGTATCGACTTCAGCCATACCCGGCTGGAGGGTTCCAGCATCGCTCAGGCGAATATTTCCGGCTGCCTGTTCCCGAAAGAGATATCCGCCGATGAACTGGTGATGTCTCTGAATCACGGCACCCGAATGCGATACGACAACCGTTAATCCCATCGGATGCAAGACAAGCCAATGGGTCAGCACGCTGTCATATTTGTGTCATAGCAACTCACTATGATGGCGTTGTCCGAACAGGGGTTATCTAGTGTTCGAGGTTAGGCAACTAACCACCTTTTCAGCCGTTTGCTTTGCAAACGGCTTTTTTATGCCCGGACAGAGAGAGATCATGTACTTACTTTGCACTCTGGATGAGATCGACAACAAGACCAGCAAAGGCTTTCAGACTCCCATCGGCCCTATCTTCGCCGTCAAAAAGAAGAATAAGCTTTACCTGTACGCCAATGAGTGCCCGCACCTGGGGGTAAATCTGGAGTGGCAGCCGGATCAGTTTCTGGACAGCAGCAAGCAGCTGATTCAGTGCGCCATGCATGGTGCTCAGTTTCTGATCGACTCAGGACAGTGCATCCATGGCCCCTGCTCAGGACAAAAGCTGCGGGCGATCCCCCACGAGATCAATGAGGCAGGTGAGGTGATGCTGATGACCGCTGAAAGCGTCAGTCGCTCTCAGCCATCAGACGAGAGCGCCGGATAAGGGCGATCAGGCGATCACAACAGGGACGGGGTGCTTGAGGGTAATCGCGTCGGCATTAATCTCGGCCTGATATGCCAGAATCTCAACACCTGCCTGCAGCGCTTCACGCAGCACCTTACCGTAGGCCGGGTCAATATGATCCGCCACGGACACCTGCTCAATACCGGTATGATTGACACAGAACAGCAGTACCGCCCTGTGACCGTCCGCCACCATCTGCTGCAACTCCCGCAGATGCTTTTGCCCCCGGGCAGTTACCGCGTCCGGAAAGAATCCCCGGCCTTCACCGAAAGACTCATCCAGCAAGGTGCAGCTTTTCACCTCAACATAGCAATCCGGTAATCCGTCCTGTGTCAGCAGAAAATCAATACGGCTGTTTTCCGTACCGTATTTCACCTCTGCTTTCACGGAGTCATAGACGGCCAACTCTGAAATGACGTTCTGCTCCAGCGCCTCTTTGACAATGCGGTTAGCCTGCGCGGTATTAACACAGATCAGGTCACCACTCGGGGTTTCGGACAGCTCCCAGGTACAGGGGTATTTGCGCTTGGGATTACCGGAATCGGAATACCAGACGCGCCAGCCCTCACCCATACAGTTTTTCATCGAGCCGGTATTGGGGCAGTGCAGGGTTATCTGCCCAGCCTGACTCTGCGGCTCAGAGGTAGCCTCCCCGGCTTTCTCCGACATAGTCTCCGGTACGGTCTCAGGCACGACATCCGCCATAAAACGCTTATAGCGTTTTATCAGCGTGGCAGGCTGCAGGGATGATGACCAACGCATATCTGATGTTCCTGTTCCGTTTTCAGTTTAGGCGCGCTTCTGAATAAAACGGCCGATACGCTCAACCGCTTCTTCCAGCTTGTCAATACTGGCAGCGTAGGCAAAACGAACCGTAGTACGGGCACCTTCCACACCAAAATCCAGACCCGGCGTTGTGGCTACACCCTCTTCTTCCAGCAGATCCTGACACCACTGGAAACTGTCATCAGTCAGATGGTCGATACCGGCGTAGATATAAAACGCCCCCTCAGGTGTGACCGGAATCGACATACCCAGCTCCCGCAGTGCCGGTAACAGATAATCGCGACGACGGGCAAACTCAGCCCGACGCTCTTCCAGCAGAGCGATGGTATCCGGCTGGAACGCCGCCAGAGCCGCATATTGGGATGGCGTTGTTGCGGACAGGAAGACATTCTGCGCCAGCTTTTCCAGTTCCGGCATGGCGCACTCAGGTGCCACCAGCCAACCCAGACGCCAGCCGGTCATGCCAAAGTACTTCGAGAAGCTGTTGATGACAAAGGCGTCATCATTCACTGCCAGTGCCGTTTGCGCTTCCACACCGTAGGTCAGCCCCTGATAGATCTCATCACAGATCAGCGCCCCTTTTTTCGCGCTCACCGCCTGAGAGATCTCCGCCAGTTGCTCCAGGCTCACCAACGTACCGGTCGGGTTCGATGGCGTCGCCAGCATGGCGGCACGGGTTTTATCATTCCAGTGCTGCTCAATATGGGCAGCGCTGAGTTGGAAGTGACTGTCGGCCCCCACAGGTATCAGCTGAGACTGACCTTCAAACAGGCGCATAAAATTGCGGTTACAGGGATAAGTCGGGTCCGCCATCATCACCTGATCACCGGGATTCACTAAAAGAGCCGCCAGCAACAACAGAGCGCCTGAGGCACCGGGTGTGACCAGAATCCGTGCCGGATCGACACTAACACCGTAGGCGTTCTGATAATGTCCGGCGATCGCTTCTCTCAGTTCAGGAATACCTGCCGCCGGTGTATAGCCGGTATGGCCATCGCGTAACGCCTGATGACCCGCCTCTATGACCTGAGGTGGGGAGGAGAAATCCGGCTCACCGATTTCCATATGAATCACATCGCGACCTTCCGCCTGCAACTGACGTGCACGGGCCAACAAAGCCATCACATGAAAAGGCGCAATATCCGCAACACGGCTTGCCCATTGGAAATCCGACAGCGACATACACTACTCCTGAATCTGAATACAGTGATTAACCACCGTAAAGTCACTCTTAGGGGGCTGAACATCATAGTGAAAAGCGAACCGATATGCAGCTCTGCCGGTAAAAACCTGAAGCGATTCCGGCAAAAAAAAGAATAAAAAAGGCCGCTAAATTTGCTTTTTCTCTACTTTTCCGCTAAATAAGCAAGGCTTTCAAAAACGTGACAGGTTTTGTCCGTTGCTGAGGGTGCCAATGATGGACTATTTATCGGCGGGCATCCCCCAGACCACCAACAACATAATATGATGGGGCAGTCGTATGCCAGACAATGCAACCAACAACCTAGAGCTGAAATCATTCGTGCCGTACGAAACTAAAGACGGCGAAGAATATATGAATGATGATCAGCTGGAGCATTTCCGCCAGATCCTTCTGAAGTGGAAACAAGAGCTGATGGAAGAGGTTGACCGTACGGTTCAGCACCTTCAGGAAGATGCAAACAACTTTGCCGACCCTGCGGACCGCGCAACTCAGGAAGAAGAGTTCAGTCTGGAACTTCGTACCCGTGACCGCGAGCGCAAACTGATCAAAAAGATCAACGAAGCCCTGAACGATATCGACGAAAAAGACTACGGCTACTGCGAGTCATGCGGTATCGAAATTGGTATTCGCCGTCTCGAAGCACGTCCAACCGCTACCCTGTGCGTGGACTGCAAGACTCTGGCGGAGATCAAAGAGCGTCAGATCGGTGGCTAAGCCACTGGCTCTGTAATAAAAGAACCAGCTACGGCTGGTTTTTTTATGCCTGCTGTTTGCGTAACCTCTCTGTTGTCTGTTGCTGATAGCAATACAACTCCCTGATAACGAAACAAAATGAGACCCACGCCCCTGCTACCGAGACAAACGGATACTCTATGACGCATGCCTCATCCCCCATATCTGATCAGCCCTACGTCGGCCGTTTTGCTCCCACACCATCCGGGCCGCTGCACTTTGGTTCTCTGGTGGCAGCTCTTGCCAGTTATCTGGATGCCAAAGCCCATGACGGCCTCTGGCTGATGCGGATTGAAGATATCGATCCGCCCCGGGAACAACCGGGCGCCAGCGATACTATTTTGCAGTCACTCGAAGCCTTTGAGCTGTATTGGGATGGCGACGTGATGTATCAGAGCCAGCAGAATGAACGCTATCAGCATCAGGTGGATCAGCTGCTTGAACAGGGACTGGCATACCGCTGTCAGTGCAGCCGGAAGCAGCTCAAAGGCCATACTGTATATCCAAACAGTTGTCGTAAAAATCCCCCTCCCGCCGATGCAGAATGTGCGATCCGTCTTATAACAGAGGGCATTTTCAGCATTGAGGACAGAATTCAGGGACACTGCCAGTGGCCGATGGATCAGGTGGGTGACTTTATTATTCAGCGTCGGGACAAACTCTTTGCCTATCAGCTGGCGGTCGTACTGGATGATGTTGAGCAGGGCGTGAATCAGGTGGTCAGGGGATATGACATTCTGGAGAGCACCCCGCGCCAGCTGCAGCTGATGCAACACCTTCAGATCACACCTCCGGCCTATGCCCATATTCCGGTCATTGTTCAGGCTAACGGACAAAAGCTGAGCAAACAGAATCTGGCACCGGCCATCGACAGCACCGAAAAACATCAATTATTACTTCGGGCCCTGGCGGCACTGCAGATATTTCCTGACCGGGAGATACAGGCCGCTTCTTACTCTGATATTCTTCGTTGGGCTATCGGCCAATGGCAGCCTGAGCGGCTGGCACGTCAGCAGGAGATTCACGAGGCCAGCCTTTGCGGGAATGACGAAGAAACGCGATAGCATCCGGCCATCGGTCAGCGAACACCGTTTGAAATATCAACAACGTTTAAAAAACGACACCGTCTGAATAAAAACAACACAGCGAAATCGCCATGTATATGTACCGTTTGATTCTCTTTCTGGTATTTGCCGGTTATCTCTTCTCCCCGGTTCTGATGGACTGGTGGGGAGACAGTAACGGCAGCTGGTACCGCCCCTATCTTGTCTGGGGTGCTCTGATCGGCATTTCTATCTGGCTTGAGCAGAAGAGAAAATTGGATGAACTTTAGTTTCAGTCTGGGACAGGTCTCCGCCATCGGCGTCGGTTACCTGTTACTGCTATTTGCTGCGGCTTACGCGACCGAGCGTCGCTGGTTACCCCGCAAAGTCACCCGTCACCCGCTGGTTTATGTCTTATCGCTGGGGGTCTATGCCAGCGCCTGGGCGGTGTACGGTTCTGTGGGCTTAGCCAATCAGTACGGTTTTGGTTTTCTCTCTTACTATCTGGGTGTTGCCGGGGCTTTCGTGCTGGCACCGGTGCTTTTAGTGCCTATTTTGCGCATCACCCGAACCTATCAGCTGTCATCACTGGCAGATCTGTTTGCCTTCCGCTTCCGCAGCCGCTGGATCGGCAGTTTAGTCACCGTATTTATGCTGATGTGCGCTCTGCCCTTGCTGGCCCTGCAGATTCAGGCGGTGGCCGACTCCATCTATATTCTGACCAATGAAGCCTCGCCACACACCTTAGCGCTGGGTTTCTGTATGGTGATGATTCTATTCGCCATTCTTTTTGGTGCGCGCCATACCTCCCTGCGCGAGAAGCATGAAAGTCTCGTGGTGGCTATCGCCTTCGAGTCGATCATCAAACTGGTGCTGATGCTGGCCATTGGCGCATACGTTCTGTTTGAGATCTTTGGTGGTTTTCAGGGGCTGGATGTCTGGCTGACCGCCCATGCCGATCAACTTCAGGAACTGCAAAAGCCGCTGGAAGCGGGCCAGTGGCGCACCATGTTGCTGCTGTTCTTTGCCGCCGCCGTGGCGATGCCGCACATGTTCCACATTATTTTTACCGAGAACCAATCCACCGATGTGCTGTTTCGTTCCAGCTGGGCGGTGCCGCTTTATCTGTTACTGCTCAGTCTGCCGGTGCCTCTGATTCTTTGGGCAGGCATGGCAGAGGGTAACCCCCTCAAACCGGAATATATGGTACTGGGCATCGGGATTAACGGGGCTGAAAACTGGGTGGGTATCTTTGCCTTTATTGCCGGACTGTCTGCCGCAAGCGGCACCATCATTCTGGTGACACTGGCACTGGCGGCGATGACCCTGAACCATCTGGTACTGGCGGTTTATCAGCCGGGAGCCAAGTTCGACATCTACAACTGGCTGCTCTGGTTCCGTCGCCTGCTGATCGGCCTGATTATTCTGGCCGCCTATCTGTTTTACCGCACCCTCGGGGTCAAACATGATCTGGCCAGTCTTGGATTAACCTCTTTTGTCGGTATTCTGCAGTTTCTGCCGGGGATTCTCGCCGTCCTCTATTGGCCAACGGCCAACCGTATCGGCCTGATCGCCGGTCTTTGCGCCGGTGTCGGTATCTGGATCTTCGGGCAGGTAATCCCGCTGATCTACAACATCGAGCAGGTTACCCTGCCGGCAACCAATCTGGTCTTCCACTCCGGCAGTGATGGCTGGTATGAGGTTGCCCTCACCTCCATCATTTTCAATATTGTGGTCTTTATCTTTACCTCTCTGTTTCTGCAGCCGAGCGATGAAGAGAAGGCCGGCGCCAGCTCCTGTTCGGTCGATGCTCTGTCGCGCCCCCACCGCCTGCAGTTAAATGCACGGACCTGCGAAGACTTTATCGGTTTTCTGGCGATACCCCTTGGCAAGATGACCGCTGAGCGGGAGGTGCAAACGGCACTGCATGATCTGCAACTGAGTCCCGATGATGGCAGACCCTACTCTTTACGACGCCTCAGGGATCGGATTCAGGCCAACCTGTCGGGCCTGATGGGACCGGCCATCGCTCAGGAGATTGTCGATCAGTATCTGCCCTATCAGGCCAACGGCAGCAGCCACAATTCGGAAGATATCCACTTTGTTGAAACCCGACTGGAAAACTATCGCTATCAGTTGACCGGACTGGCGAAAGAACTGGACTCCCTGCGACGCTACCACCGGCAGACCCTGCAATATCTGCCCATCGGTGTCTGCTCCCTCGGTAACGATTACGAGATTCTGATGTGGAACAACACCATGTCTGAGCTGACGGGTATTCCTATGGATCAGGTAGTGGGGTCCCGTTTTGACAGCTTACCGGAACCCTGGAAAGGGCTGCTGGGTGAATTTGTTGGCAGCCAGACGCCTCATCTGTTTCAGAAGGTACAGCAGGATAACGGTAAACCACGCTGGTTCTCACTGCACAAGGCACATATCGAGGAGCCCCTGTCACACATGGGGGGCTCGGTGATTCTGCTGGAAGATCACACCGAAACCCAACAGCTGGAAGAGGAGCTGGTGCACAGCGAACGTCTTGCCAGCATCGGTCGTCTGGCAGCGGGTGTGGCTCATGAGATTGGTAATCCGATTACCGGTATTTCGTCTCTGGTTCAGAACCTGAAATATGAAACCGACAACCCGGAAGTGATTGGTGAAACCGCCGATCAGATCCTGCAGCTGACCAAACGGGTAACACGTATTGTGCATTCACTGGTCAGCTTCGCTCACGCCGGAAGCCACGCCAGTCAGACCGCACAGGAACCCTTACTGATTAGCCACGCAGTTACCGAAGCGGCTAACCTTATCTCCTTGAGTTCAAAGGGAAAAGATATCGAATTCGACAACCAATGCCCGGATGATCTCTATGTTATTGGCGACATTCAGAAGCTGATTCAGGTATTTGTTAACCTATTAGGTAACGCAAGAGATGCCTCAGATGCGGGGGATAGTGTTACTATAACTGCTACCGTTCAGGACAATACTGCCCAGGTAAGCGTTACCGATCGTGGCTGCGGCATCCCTGAAGAACAGTTAGAGCATATATTTGAGCCCTTCTTCACCACAAAAGATCCCGGAGAAGGAACCGGTCTGGGCTTAGCCTTGGTCTACAGCATCATAGAAGAACACTATGGTCATATTCAGATCAACAGCCCGGCAGACCGGACGCAGGGTCGTGGGACAGAGGTCACCATCACCCTGCCTCTCTACCATGCTGAAGCCAAAAGCGAATCCGCGTGGAATGACTAAATGAGCAAGATTCTGATAGTAGAAGACGAAGATATTATCCGCTCCGCTCTGAAAAGATTGCTGGAACGCCATAATTTCACCGTCAGCGAAGCGGCATCCGTTGATGATGCCCTGAGCCATCTGAAAAGTAACAGCTATGATCTGGTGATTTCCGACCTGCGCCTGCCAAAAGCACCGGGAACCGACCTGATCGAACTGGCCAAGGGTACACCGGTTCTTATTATGACCAGTTACGCCAGCATGCGCTCCGCCGTGGATGCGATGAAACAGGGTGCTGTGGACTATATCGCCAAGCCCTTTGATCATGATGAGATGCTGGAAACCGTGAACCGGATTCTGGCACAACGTCAGTCAGAACAGCCCCAGGAAACGGTAGCAGAAACAGAAGCCGCCTCTACCGAACCGGGCACCATGGGCATGATCGGCCACTGCTCACCGATGCAGGTGGTTTATCAGCGCATCCGCAAAGTTGCCCCAACTGAGGCAACCGTGCTGGTTCAGGGTGAATCCGGTACCGGTAAAGAGCTGGTGGCTAAAGCGATTCACAACCACAGCCGCCGTAAAGGCGAGCCGATGATCTCGGTAAACTGCGCCGCAATCCCTGAAACCCTGATCGAATCCGAACTCTTCGGTTACGAGAAAGGTGCCTTTACCGGCGCAAACACCAACCGTAGCGGTCTGGTGGAAGCCGCCGATGGCGGAACCCTGTTTCTTGATGAGATCGGCGAACTGCCTTTGGAAGCTCAGGCACGCCTGTTACGTGTCCTGCAGGAAGGTGAGATCCGCCGCATCGGTTCGGTACATTCAAAGAAAGTGAATGTGCGCCTTGTGGCAGCAACACACCGTAATCTGAAGAAGCTCTCCAGCGAAGGCGAGTTTCGTCTCGATCTTTATTACCGCCTTAACGTCATGGAGATCGCTCTGCCTGCTTTACGTGAGCGCGGTGAGGACATTCTGGAAATTGCGGACTTTCTCCTGGGTGAAGCCTGCAAACGCATGGACCGGCCGAACCTCAGATTCAGCAAACACGCCTCCGATGCCATTATGCAGCATGACTGGCCGGGTAACGTGCGTGAACTGGAGAACGCTATCGAGCGTGGCGTGATTCTGGCAGAAGGCAATCTGATTCATACCGATGATATGGGGATCGTACCGGAAACGATTGCACCGGCACGCATGCCTCCTCAGGCACAATCTGCACTGCCATCGGTCAGCATGGCTCCTCAGCCTCAACGTTCCGCGGCACGTAACGATGGCACCAAAGCACCGGAAGACCTTTCGCTGGAGGATTACTTCCAGCACTTTGTGCTGGAACATCAGGATCAGATGAGTGAAACGGAGCTGGCACAACGACTGGGCATCAGCCGGAAGTGTCTCTGGGAGCGTCGGCAACGCCTTGGAATTCCAAGAAAAAAAGCAGCATCTAAGAAGAGCGGGTAACCCCCGCTCTTTTTTTTGACCCTGATCAAAGGCCCGTTGACCTTAAGGTCAAGGTGACACATTGCGAGTGTTACCGTAACACACAGGCAACCACAGAAAGAATGGTTTCACAGGTAACAATCTTTTGTTTGGTTCCAGGCGAACTTTATACGCAACAGCATAAGCCATTGTTTTTAAAGGTAATTTAAAAAAGTGGCACAGCAAGTGCAATCTATACGGGCAAGAACAACAAGAACACGGTTAACTGACAGCCAACTCAATAAAAATAATAACTGGCAGATTTTGTAACGCTCAAACAACAAAAACAAAAAGCTGAGCGGAAAAGATCAAGCATCACCGGAAACAACAAAAATAATTGTCCGGACAGAATGCCAAACCTGAAACAACAATAATAAATCAGGTCGAAGTTAACCACAGCGAACTCATGCATCTCAGGCTCGTAACAACAATAAAAAAACGATGCTTTAAGATGCCAGCCCGAAACAACAAAAATAAAACCCGGGCTGAGAAAAAATCCTTGGATTAATTGTTTTGAATACGAGGCGGTCCAAACCAGAAGTAGTGATACTTCGCATTGGAAAACAAAAATAATAAGGCATAAGCCACCAAGGTTTGTCACCGATAGACTGTCATTGCGTATTCAGGGCGATTTACCGAAGTCTGACATACCGTCCGTATGGAAGCGGACAGTTCCGGCGGGGCCAATTTGGCCCCGCTTTTATTTTTAGGGTACACTCCCCTCTCCTATTCAGAGATTCAAGACCCAGCGATGCTAAAAGGAATTCCTTCTTTTCTAAAGCGTCCCGGCGATTCAATTCGGCAGCTGCTTAAATCAGAGCGCCCCAAGCAATCCGAACAACACGAATTGCGCATCGTTTCCCGTGACGAACACCCAATCAGCCGTTCCGGCATTTCAGAAAGCGCTTTGAAAGTACTCTATCGTCTGAAAAAAGCTAATTATGATGCTTTTCTGGTTGGTGGCTGTGTTCGTGATGCGCTTTTAGACCTTCATCCGAAAGATTTTGATGTAGCGACCAATGCGACGCCAGAGCAGGTTAACAGCCTGTTCCACAACGCCCGTATCATTGGCCGCCGCTTTCGTATTGTGCATGTCCGCTATGGTCGTGAAATCATTGAGGTGACGACATTCCGCGCCCCTCATGATACGTCTGATGCCAAGTCACATGCCTCACAGACCGATCAGGGACTGCTGGTTCGGGATAATGTTTTCGGCACCATTGAAGAAGACGCGATGCGTCGCGACTTCACCATCAATGCCCTCTATTACAATATTCGTGATTTTTCTATTCACGACTATGCCGGTGGCCTCCGCGATATTGAACAGCGTCAGATCCGCATGATCGGTGATCCGGAAACCCGCTATCGGGAAGACCCGGTGCGCATGCTGCGGGCGATCCGTTTTGCCGCCAAGCTGGACTTCAATATTGAAAGCGCCACTGAAGCACCTATTCGTTCTTCCGCAACACTGCTAAGACAGATCCCGGCAGCACGCCTGTTTGAAGAGGTACTTAAACTCTTCCTGTCAGGACAAGCGGTTGAAACCTTTAAACTGCTTCGCGAATACAACCTGTTCGGACAGCTGTTCCCTTATACCGAAGACGCCCTTCAGGAAAATCCTGAGCGGGAAGCCTTTGTGATTAAGGCGCTGCACAATACGGACAAGCGGATTCAGCAGAACAAACCGGTTACCCCGGCCTTTCTTTTTGCCGCAATTCTCTGGCCGGTTGTTCAACGCGCCTTTGGTGAGCTGATTCGTTCCGGTATTCCTCCGGTGCCGGCGATGCAGCAGGCGGGACAACAATCCGCTGCCGCTCAGGTCGACTTCACCTCAATTCCCAAGCGTTTCAGTCAACCGATGCGCGAAATCTGGGAGTTCCAGTTACGGCTTGAACGACGTCAGGGTAAGCGGGCTTATCAGACCGCAGAGCACCCACGATTCCGTGCGGCTTATGATTTTCTGGTTCTGCGTAGCGAAACCGGTGAGGATGTTCAGGAACTGGCTCATTGGTGGACTGACTTTCAGGAGAGCGATACGCACTCACGTCGCAATCTGGTTCAGCATAGCGAGCAGCATGAGAAACCGGCTCCGAGAAAACGCCGTCGCCGTCGTCGCAGCAACCATAAAGGTAGTCAGAACCGGAATCATCAGGAATGAGTGTTAACGCCCTGAAAAGCCATACGGCTTACATCGGCCTTGGCAGCAATCTTGAAGATCCGGTACAACAGCTGAAAACCGCATTAAAGGAGCTGAATGAACTGGCGGATACCCGTCTGATCATCGCTTCTTCACTCTACAGCAGTAAACCGGTTGGCCCTCAGGACCAGCCGGATTTCGTCAATGCGGTCGCCATGCTGGAAACAAGCCTTGAACCGCTTGAATTGCTCGATCAGCTACAGGCTCTGGAACAGTCCCATCGACGGGTACGTGAGCGTCACTGGGGACCACGGACACTGGATCTTGATCTGTTACTGTATGATGACAGTGTCATTGATCATCCCCGGCTAATCGTACCCCACGCACACATGCATGAACGGGGTTTTGTACTGTTACCTTTAGCCGAAATCAGCCCCAATTTGTCCCTGCCAGGTAAAGGTTCTATTACAGACATTCTGCCTAATATCGCTACAGATGACTTGCAGATACTGACAAAGTCAGAGTAAAGTTACCGCAGCTTGTTACCTTTAGATGCAGGTAACGTCAAAGTAACACATTCCGAAACGCCCACCGCCACAAGCAGTGGGCGTTATTGTAATGGCGGAACATAATAATGAAGACAGTGACAATCAGTACACTGAATAAGCTAAAGCAGGCCGGTGATAAATTCAGCTGCCTGACTGCGTACGATGCAACTTTCTCAGGACAAGCCAGCCAGGCAGGCATTGAAGTTCTGCTGGTGGGTGATTCTCTGGGTATGGTTCTGCAGGGACACGACTCCACACTGCCGGTAAGCGTTGATGATATCGCTTATCACACCCAATGCGTTGCCCGCGGTAATCAGGGTGCACTGATTATGGCTGACATGCCATTTATGAGTAACGCTTCCACCGAACAGATGCTGATCAACGCCGGCAAGCTAATGCAGGCAGGCGCGCATATGGTCAAGATTGAAGGTGAAGCCTGGCTTGCGGAAGGCATTACCGAACTGACCCGCCGTGGCGTACCAGTATGCGCGCATCTGGGTCTGACCCCTCAGATGGTGAATCAGTTTGGTGGATACAAGGTGCAGGGTAAAACCGAAGCCGCTGCTCAGGCGATCATTGAAGCCAGCCAAAAGCTGGTGGATGCCGGTGCCAGTATCATCCTGCTGGAATGTGTTCCTTCTGAAGTGGGCCGACTGGTCACAGAAGCGGTTTCCGTACCGGTTATTGGTATCGGTGCAGGCCCTCACACGGATGGTCAGATTCTGGTTCTTCAGGACATGCTGGGTATCACCCTTGGCCACACCGCTAAATTCGTAAAGAATTTTATGGCTGATGCCTCCACCATTCAGGAAGCACTGAGCAACTACCATCAGGAAGTGAAAGCCAATACCTTCCCTGCGGAGGAGCACTGTTTCCAATGATTTTGTGTCATACCATTGCTGAGCTTCGCGCCCTGATTGCCGAGCGTCGTAAAAACGACGGCGGCAAGGTCGCATTTGTTCCGACCATGGGCAACCTGCATTCCGGCCACATTCAGCTGATTCACGAAGCCCGTAACGTCGGCAATATTGTCGTATGCAGTATTTTTGTGAATCCGATGCAGTTCGGTCCGAACGAAGATCTGGATTCCTACCCCCGTACGCTGAGCGCCGACAGCGAGCAACTGACCGAAGCCGGTTGCGATATTCTTTTCGCACCTTCCGCCAACGAGATTTACCCGAACGGCCTGCAAAGCCACTCTCAGGTTGATGTACCTGAGCTGGGTGATGAGTTATGCGGCGCGGCACGCCCGGGACACTTTACCGGCGTGACCACAGTGGTCAGCAAGCTGTTTAATATTGTTCAGCCTGACATCGCACTGTTCGGTCAGAAGGATTTCCAGCAGTTAGCGGTTATCCGCAAAATGGCGCAGGATCTGTGCATGCCACTGGAAATCATAGGCGTGCCGACTGTACGTGGCGAATCCGGTCTGGCGCTTAGCTCGCGCAATGGTTATCTGACACAGGATGAGCTTTCTAAGGCTCCGGCTCTGTATCAGACATTAGTCAAAATTCGTCAATCGATCGAAAGTGGCGAGACAGATTTTGATAAACTCTGCCAGCAGGGTAAAGCAGATCTGGAAACCGCAGGTTTTACGCCTGACTACCTCAGCGTTCGTCGACAGTCTGACCTGAAGTCGGCTCTGCCGTCCGATCAGGAGCTTGTCATTCTGGCAGCTGCTCATCTGGGCAAGGCACGACTGATTGATAACATCGCATTTGCGTTGAATCATAAATAACATTGGGGCATACTGCGCGACTTAGCTGCTAACTGCAGCCATCGTGTATGCTTTATACGAATTTTTTAAGTTTGCTTTTTACAAGCAATTATAGAATCAAAGGTTAATCATCATGCAATCCATCATGCTTAAAGCGAAACTGCATCAGGCTCGTGTCACTCACGCGGTACTGGAGTATGAGGGTTCTTGCGCAATTGACGGAAACCTGCTGGATATGGCCGGCATCCGTGAATATGAGCAGATCCAGATCTATAACCTGGAAGGTGGTCAACGCTTCACCACGTATGCAATCCGTGGCGAGGAAGGTTCTGGCATCATCTCTGTAAATGGTGCGGCTGCTCACCTGGCGAGCGTTGGCGATCGCGTTATTATCTGCGCTTATGCTAACTACACTGAAGCCGAACTGGCCAACTTCAAACCGTCTCTTATCTATATGAAAGAAGGCAACGAAGTAAGCCACACCAGTAATGCGATTCCTGTTCAGGTTGCATAAAAGCAGACCGCGACACCGCATTCAGAAAAAGCTGACCTAAGGTCAGCTTTTTTTTTGTCATCATTTAGGCGTATTCTGTCTCTGGAACTGCGAAAAAGTGCTATGCTGCATAGCACAATAATAGATCTCTATCTGATGAAAAAGGAAATACTTATGCAAGACGTTGTTATCGTCGCGGCCGGTCGTACCGCTATCGGCAGCTTTAACGGTGGTCTGAGCTCTGTTTCTGCCAGCGATCTGGGTGCTGTTGTGATTAAAGGCCTGTTGGAAAAAACCGGCATCGATCCAAAACAAGTCGACGAAGTACTGCTGGGTCAGGTACTGACCGCAGGTGCAGGTCAGAACCCTGCACGACAAGCTGCCATTAAAGGTGGCCTGACAGAATCTACTCCCGCCATGACGATCAACAAGGTCTGTGGTTCAGGCCTGAAGGCACTGCATCTGGCAACTCAGGCCATTCGCTGTGGCGATGCTGATGTGATCATAGCAGGTGGTCAGGAAAACATGTCCCAGTCTGCACACATCCTGCCGAACTCCCGTAACGGTCAGCGCATGGGTAACTGGGCACTGCAGGACACCATGATTGTTGATGGCCTATGGGATGCCTTTAACGATATCCACATGGGTATCACTGCAGAGAATCTGGCTGAGAAATACTCGATCAGCCGTGAAGAGCAGGATGCGTTCGCTGCTCAGTCTCAGCAGAAAGCTGAAGAAGCGATCAAAGGTGGCCGTTTCTCTGACGAGATCATTCCGGTAACCATTCCTCAGCGTAAAGGCGATCCGGTTGTTTTCGATACCGATGAAAATGCCCGTTTCGGTACTACCGCAGAAAAACTGGCCGGTATGCGCCCTGCCTTTAAGAAAGATGGCACCGTCACTGCGGGTAACGCCTCGACTCTGAATGATGGCGCGGCAGCGGTTATGCTGTGTAGCGCTAAGAAAGCTGAAGAATTGGGTCTGCCGGTTCTGGCTAAGATCTCTGCTTACTCCAATGCGGGCGTTGATCCTAAGATCATGGGTATTGGTCCTGTACCTGCAACTCAGCGTTGTCTGGAAAAAGCGGGCTGGGATATCAACGATCTGGATCTGGTTGAAGCCAACGAAGCTTTCGCCGCTCAGGCTCTGAGTGTGAACAAAGAACTGGGCTGGGATACCGGTAAAGTCAACGTGAACGGTGGTGCCATTGCACTGGGTCACCCGATTGGTGCTTCCGGCTGTCGCGTACTGGTCAGCCTGGTTCACGAGATGATTAAGCAGGATGCCAAGAAAGGTCTGGCAACCCTGTGTATCGGTGGTGGTCAGGGTGTTGCGCTGGCGGTTGAACGTTAAGCCAGCCTCCTGTTAAGCACTAAGCTTTGCGCTTAGTGCTTTCCCGGTTTTAATGGCCGAAAACCACTAAAACCCGGGCATAAAAAAACCTCGCAGATTCGCTTTTAGCAAAACACTGCGAGGTTTTTTTGTGCCTGATGAAAACCTTAGGAGATCATCAGGGAACCCTGATCCGGTGACACCTTACTGAGAAGGTACACCGGGTCAGAAGATCACAGATTACTCAGCGGCTTCTTCAGCCAGAGTTGCTGCTTTCTCTTCTTCGGTTACTTCTTTAACACTCAGCTTAACGCGACCACGGTTGTCTACGTCCAGCACTTTAACAGCAATTACGTCACCTTCTTTCAGGTAATCGCTCACTGCGTTAACGCGCTCTTGTGCAATCTGAGAGATATGCACCAGACCATCCTGACCCGGCAGGAAGTTAACAAATGCACCGAAGTCAGCCAGACGTACAACCTTACCTTTGTACACAGTACCGATTTCAGCTTCAGCAGTGATACCGGCAACTTCGTTGATCGCCATCTGTGCTGCTGCTTTGTTTTCTGCGTAGATCTTAACCAGACCGTTATCGTCGATATCGATAGAAGCACCAGTACGCTCACACAGTGAACGGATAGTTGCACCACCTTTACCGATAACGTCACGGATCTTCTCAGGATCGATCTTGATAGTAGTCATCGCAGGCGCGTTCTCAGACAGATCTTCACGACCTTCACTGATCACTTTGTTCATCTCACCCAGGATGTGCAGACGGGCTTTGTTAGCGCGCTGCAGAGCCACTTCCATGATCTCTTCGTTGATACCTTCGATCTTGATATCCATCTGCAGAGCAGTGATACCTTCAGATGTACCGGCTACTTTAAAGTCCATGTCACCCAGGTGATCTTCGTCACCCAGGATGTCGGTCAGTACAGCGAAACCTTCGCCTTCTTTAACCAGACCCATAGCGATACCGGCAACAGGTGCCTTCAGAGGTACACCAGCGTCCATCAGTGCCAGAGACGCACCACACACGGAAGCCATAGAGCTTGAACCGTTAGATTCAGTGATCTCGGAAACCACACGGATGGAGTATGGGAATTCTTCTTCAGTCGGCAGAACCGCCTGAACACCACGACGAGCCAGACGACCGTGACCGATTTCACGACGCTTAGGACCACCCATGAAGCCAGCTTCACCTACAGAGTATGGAGGGAAGTTATAGTGCAGCATGAACGGGTCGCGGATTTCGCCAGCCAGAGACTCACTGATCTGTGCATCACGGGCAGTACCCAGAGTTGCAGTAACGATCGCCTGAGTTTCACCACGGGTGAACAGTGCGGAACCGTGAGTTTTCTGCAGCATGCCCACTTCAACACGGATATCACGAACAGTGTCCTGATCGCGTCCGTCAATGCGTGGCTCGCCATTTACAACAGACTGACGAACAACCTGTTTTTCAATGCTGGAGAATGCAGATTTAACGGCATCAGCAGTTGGGCCTTCTTCATTAGCCAGTTTCTCAACCGCTTCTGCTTTCAGCTCGCCCAGCTGAGCGTAACGATCCTGCTTAACAGTGATCTTGTACGCGTCTTTAATCTTGTCAGCGTAAGCCATAGAAACCAGCTGTTTGGTTTCAGTGTCTTCTGCCGCTGGCTGCCAGTCCCATGCAGGAGTTGCAACTTCAGCTGCGAACGCTTTGATTGCGGTGTTAACAGCCTGCATCTCTTTATGAGCAAACAGAACAGCACCCAGCATTTCGTCTTCGGTCAGCTCTTCAGCTTCAGACTCAACCATCAGTACTGCGTTTTCTGTACCCGCAACAACCATGTCCAGAAGAGACTCTTCCAGTTTTTCGTTGGTTGGGTTCAGGATGTAACCGTCTTCGTCAGTGAAGCCAACACGCGCTGCACCTACAGGACCGTTGAACGGAACACCGGAAACCGCCAGCGCAGCTGAAGTACCGATCAGAGCAGCGATATCAGGATTGTTATCCTTGTCCGCAGACATAACGGTACAAACAACCTGAACTTCGTTCATGAAACCGTTCGGGAACAGCGGACGGATCGGACGATCGATCAGTCGTGATGTCAGGGTTTCAGTTTCAGTCGGACGGCCTTCACGTTTGAAATAGCCACCAGGGATCTTACCTACTGCGTAGGTTTTTTCCTGGTAGTGAACAGACAATGGAAAAAATGCCGCGTCCGGAGCTGCGTCTTTTTTAGCAACAACAGCACACAGTACAGAAGTACTGCCCATAGTGACCATAACTGAGCCAGTAGCCTGGCGTGCGATACGACCCGTTTCGAGTGTTACGACCTGATCGCCGTAATTAAATGTCTTAGTAACCGGATTCACGGTAATTTCCTTCCAATATCTATTGCTTTCATGTGTGCGCTATTTTCACACAAAGAAGCCCGCTATCAAAGCGATAGCGGGCTTCAGAGGGCAATCATTTATCAGTCACAATTCTGTGGCCTGACAAATTTTGCCAGTGTCCGATGGACAACGTCAGCTATTAGCGACGCAGACCCAGACGCTTGATCAGATCGCTGTAACGAGACAGATCTTTTTTCTTCAGGTAATCCAGCAGCTTACGACGCTGGTTAACCATGCGAATCAGACCACGACGTGAGTGGTGATCCTGTTTGTTCGCTTTGAAGTGTTCTTGCAGACCGTTGATGTTGAACGTCAGCAGTGCAACCTGAACCTCTGGGGAACCAGTGTCACCTTCGCCACGTGCGTAGTCTTTAACGATTTCTGCTTTCTTTTCTGCAGTTAAAGCCATGATGCTTCTCCTGATAAAATATGCGAATCATAAATTCAGGCTAACCGCGCATATTTACAGTTAGCCTAATTTTGCTCCGGATTAGAGCTGTTCAGGGGGAATATATTCCACTGAACAAAGTGTCAGCTGCAGTTCAAGGAGCAGGATCACTGCTCTTCGAACACGACCAACCGGCGAGGCTTAAGTCGGCCGGTTTCCGTTGATTCTGCAAGACCGATAAACCGTTCCTGCTCGTCATACAGTCGAACTTTATCAGGATACACCTGGTCGCAGGCAATATCCTGGCCGTGGAGGATACGCGCAGTTTCCTCCGCAGACAAATCTTTCTTAGGAAAATGAGCCACCAATACATCGGTATCCAGCAGATAACCGTCAAGAGATTGTTCCAGATCTCTTTCAGACTGCAGGCGGTCAAAATCCAGCATCTCGGTAGCATCGAAACCACCGGTGTGGGTTCTGTGCAGCATCACCAGGTGTGCGCCACAACCCAGGGTCTCTCCAATGTCTTCTGCCAAAGTGCGTACATAGGTGCCTTTGGAGCAGCAGACAGAGAAGGTCAGATCAGGTGCGTTCCATTCCAGAAGCTCTAATTCAAAGATGGTGACCGCCCGAGCCTTACGCTCAACGGTTTTACCTTCCCGAGCCAGTTTATACAGCGGCTGGCCATTTTGCTTCAGGGCGGAATACATAGGAGGAACCTGCTCAATATCACCCAGGAAACCGGCCATGGCTTCACGAACCTGAGTATCACTCAGTTCCGGAACAGGGCGCTCCTGAATAATAGTGCCTTCAGCATCGCCGGTATCAGACACCTGACCCAGACGGGCGGTGGCGATATAGGCTTTGTCAGCATCAAGCAGGTAACTGGAAAATTTGGTCGCTTCGCCAAAACATAACGGCAAAAGTCCGGTTGCCATAGGGTCAAGATTGCCCGTATGACCGGCTTTGCTGGCATTAAACATCGCACGTACACGTTGCAGCGCACGGTTGCTGGAGATGCCTTTAGGTTTGTTCAGCAGAAGGACGCCGGAGATATTCCGGCCTTTACCACGACGAGCCACCGGAGCTTAATCCTCCGCTGTATCGTTTTTTTGACCTTCGGGGTCGGTTGAATCGGTACGTGATTTATCCGCCGCTACGGCTTCTTCAATCAGGCTGGACAGCTTGCGTCCATGTACCAGGCTGGAGTCATAGTCGAACTTGAGTTGCGGCACGATACGCAACTTGATCGCTTTACCGATCTCGCGACGCAGGAAGCCTGCAGCACGGTTCAACACGCCAAGATCTTCTTTGGCTTCTTCAGCACTATCTTTACCCAGAACGGTGATGTAGACGTTAGCAAAGCTCAGATCACGACTGATCTGCACATCATTAACGGTCACCATCCCCAGACGAGGGTCTTTAATCGAAAACTGAATTATCCGAGCCAGCTCCTTCTGGAGCTGCTCGGAAATTCGGTCAGTTCGTTTGAACTCACGGGACATTCAGACTGATCCTTGGCGCACTTAAATTACGCAGGGTAATTAAAGGGTGCGCTCAACTTTAACTTTGTCAAAGACTTCGATCTTGTCGCCTTCTTTAACATCGTTGTAGTTCTTAACACCGATACCACACTCAACACCGTTACGAACTTCGTTAACGTCGTCTTTGAAGCGGCGCAGAGATTCCAGCTCACCTTCATAGATTACAACGTTGTCACGCAGTACACGGATCTTCTTGTTGCGGAATACGGTACCTTCAACAACCATACAGCCGGCAATTGCACCCAGCTTAGGAGAGCGGAAGACATCACGCACTTCGGCGATACCCACAATCTCTTCTTTATACTCAGGAGCCAGCATACCGGTCATAGCCTGCTTAACGTGGTCGATCAGTTCATAGATCACGCTGTAGTAGCGCAGATCGATCTCTTCACGTTCAACAATGCTACGGGCTGTTGCATCAGCACGGACGTTGAAACCAACCAGAATCGCGCTGGAAGCGAGAGCCAGGTTAGCGTCAGTCTCAGCGATACCACCAACACCGGAAGAGATGATGTTCACTTTCACTTCTTCGGTAGACAGATCAAGCAGCGCTGCAGTGATCGCTTCCAGAGAGCCACGTACGTCAGTTTTCAGTACGATGTTCAGGTTAGCGACTTCGCCTTTGCCCATGTTCTCGAACATGTTCTCCAGTTTCGCTGCCTGCTGGCGTGCCAGTTTCACATCACGGAATTTACCCTGACGGAACAGTGCAACTTCGCGGGCTTTACGCTCATCCTGTACAACGGTGAACTCGTCACCGGCATCAGGCGTGCCATCCAGACCCAGAATCTCAACAGGAATCGCAGGTCCGGCTTCATCAATCGGCTTACCGTTCTCATCAATCAGAGCACGTACACGACCGTAGTTCAGACCAGCCAGAACCATATCACCCTTACGCAGGGTACCGTTCTGAATCAGAACAGTGGATACAGGACCACGACCTTTATCCAGACGCGCTTCAACAACCACACCTTTACCCGGTGCTTCAGGAACCGCTTTCAGTTCCAGAATTTCAGATTGCAGCAGTACCGCATCCAGCAGTGCGTCGATACCTTCACCAGACTTAGCGGATACGTGGATGAACTGAACATCACCGCCCCAGTCTTCAGGAATCACGTCTTTAGCAGCCAGTTCGGTCTTAACACGATCCGGATCAGCCTGCTCTTTATCAATCTTGTTCACAGCTACAACGATAGGAACGCCCGCCGCTTTCGCGTGGTGGATCGCTTCTTCCGTCTGAGGCATCACGCCATCATCAGCCGCTACAACCAGAATAACAACGTCAGTTGCTTTAGCACCACGAGCACGCATTGCGGTAAAGGCCGCGTGTCCCGGAGTATCCAGGAAGGTGATCATGCCGTGACCGGTTTCTACATGGTAGGCACCGATGTGCTGGGTAATACCACCGGACTCACCGGAAGCAACCTTGGCACGACGAATGTAATCCAGCAGGGAGGTTTTACCGTGGTCAACGTGACCCATTACGGTAACAACCGGCGCGCGGGTTACTTCATGACCGTCGTAGCTGATGTTGTCCAGAACGTCGTCTTCCAGAGCGTTGTCGTTCAGAAGCTTGAACTTGTGGCCCATCTCTTCAACAACGATCTGTGCGGTTTCCTGATCGATAACCTGGTTAATGGTAACCATGGCACCCATCTTGAACATCACCTTGATCACTTCAGCTGCTTTAACGGCCATTTTATCGGCCAGTTCTGCAACGGTGATCGCTTCCGGAATCGCTACTTCACGTACGATTGGAGCTGCCGGCTTCTCAAAAGCGTGTTCGCGCTTAGGACCGTTATCACGGTTGCCGCCACGGCGTGAGTTTTTCTTGGCGCTACGCATCTCTTTCTTACCACGACGAGGTGCGTTTTCTTTCTCTTTCTTACGCTCGCCATACTCTGGCTTAGCGGAAGATTTTTTACCTTTGCCTGCTGGTTTGTTAGCACCGCCCGCGTTGTTCTCATCGCGGAATTTCTTAGCAGGTGCTTCTGCAGGTGCAGCGGCCGGAGCAGGAGCTGCCGGTGCTTCATTAGCGGCAGGTGCTTTTGGCCTAGGCGCATCGGCTTTGCGCTTGGCATCTGCCTGACGCTTGGCTTCTTTCTCTGCCTGCAGTTTTGCTTCTTCGTCAGCTTTCTTCTGAGCTTCTTCTGCCGCCTGATCTACTTCAGGACGCTTCACGTAAGTACGTTTCTTACGCACTTCGATATTGACAGTTTTCTTGCCAGCACCCGCTTTCAGCTTAGTCGTGGTACGACGCTTCAGGGTGATCTTGCCAGGCTCTGCTGCTTTACCACCGTGACTTTCTTTCAGGTGGTTCAGTAGTGTCTGTTTGTCTTGCTCTGAAACCGGCTGGTCCGCTTTCTTGTGGGGCAGGCCTGCTTCGCTCATCTGCTCCAGCAAACGTTCCACAGGTCGGCCAACACTTTCAGCAAACTCTTTAACGGTTGATTCTGCCATTCATTCTTCTCCTGTGACTTTGCTGCGCTACTCGCCGCCCTCAAACCAAGGTGCACGGGCCGTCATAATTAACTGGCCGGCTTTCTCCTCAGACATACCATCAATATCAAGCAAGTCGTCAATGGACTGTTCAGCAAGATCTTCCATGGTACAGATACCTTTACTTGCCAATACATATGCAAGGTGTTTGTCGATACCTTCCATATTCAGCAGATCTTCGGCTGGTTCAGAATCTTCCAGTTGCTCTTCGTCAGCAATCGCCAGATTCAGCAGCTCATCTTTCGCACGGCTGCGCAGTTCTTTAACTAAATCTTCATCAAAGCCTTCAATGGCCAACATTTCATCAATTGGCACATAGGCCACTTCTTCCAGACTGGTGAAACCTTCTTCCACCAGTACGCGAGCCAGCTCTTCATCAACATCCATATGGTTGATAAACACCTGAACTACGCTGTCGAACTCTTCGCCCTGCTTGGCTTCAGCTTCTTCTTCGGTCATCACATTGATCTTCCAGCCCGTCAGCTCACTTGCCAAACGAACATTCTGACCGTTGCGACCGATCGCCTGCGCCAGATTCTCAGAATCTACCGCAACATCCATTTCATTCTTGTCTTCATCAACAATAATGGATGCTACTTCAGCAGGAGCCATCGCATTGATAACCAGCTGAGCAGGGTTATCGTCCCACATGACGATATCGACACGCTCGTTACCCAGTTCAGACGAAACCGCCTGTACACGGGAACCACGCATACCTACACACGCACCAACAGGGTCGATACGTTTATCGTTCGTTTTAACCGCAATTTTAGCGCGTAAACCCGCATCACGTGCGGCGCCACGGATCTCGATCAGCTGTTCAGCAATTTCCGGTACTTCAATACGGAACAGTTCAATCAGGAATGCCGGACGAGCACGGCTCAGCAATAGCTGACCGGAACGTGCATCGGGACGAACTTCTGCCAGCAGCGCACGAACACGATCATTCATGCGGTACTTTTCACCAGCGATCATCTCATCACGCGGCAGATAACCTTCGGCATTGTTGCCAAGGTCTACGATAACGCCATCACGGGTGGTTTTCTTGACAGTACCGTTAACGATTTCGCCTTCACGCTCTGAGTACTGACGTACAATTTCAGCGCGTTCAGCTTCACGTACTTTCTGTACGATGACCTGTTTAGCGGTCTGTGCAGCGATACGACCGAAAGCAACAGATTCGATCTGCTCTTCAATCACATCGCCCAGATTCAGGGAAGGATCTTTCTTCTGAGCATTGGTCAATGAGATCTCATAGTCCACATCATCCAGCTCAATATCCTCTACAATTGTCCAGCGACGGAAGGTGTCATATTCGCCGGTTCTGCGGTCAATTGCTACGCGGACGTCCGCCTCTTCGCCTTCGAAACGCTTTTTGGAGGCACTAGCCAGAGCTAATTCGATCGCCTCAAAAATCACTTCTTTGGAAACGCCTTTCTCGTTTGAAACGGCATCTACTACCAGAAGAATCTCTTTACTCATGCCATTGCCTCAACAAAAAGTCCTTAGTTATCAAACTGCGGCACTATCCGAGCCTGCTCAATATTCTCGATTGGAAAACAGTATTCTTCCTGATCGACAATCACCAGCACCTCATCTTCTTCGATGCCATTCAGAATGCCGGAAAATTTACGTCTTCCTTCATACGCAAGGTTCAGCTTCAGGGCTACGGTATAGCCTTTATAACGAGCAAACTGATCCAGGGTAAATAAAGGACGGTCCATACCCGGAGATGATACCTCCAGCGTATATTCACTACTGATCGGGTCTTCTACATCCAGAACACCGCTGAACTGACGACTGACTTCTGCACAGTTGTCTACTGTGACGCCATCCGGTCCATCGATAAATACCCGCAACATAGAATGATTGCCCTGAGGTTTGTATTCCAAACCCCAAAACTCGAGCCCCAGTGCTTCGACAACTGGCTTGGCCAGATCGATCAGCAAAGTCTCTTTCTTTGCCATCTAATCACCCTGAAAAAATAAGAAAGCTGAACTTTTTTTGCAGCTAACAAAAAGCCCCTATAAAAGGGGCTTTTTGTTATAGAAAATTGGTAGCGGGGGCCGGATTTGAACCGACGACCTTCGGGTTATGAGCCCGACGAGCTACCAGGCTGCTCCACCCCGCATCAATGAAGGTGCACATTCTATGGGCAATGCATCCAATAGTCAACCGACTATTTTCAAACAAGCCATAAACACAGTCTTGGCAGACTGCTGCGCTAATTTGGTGCCGAAAGCGGGACTTGAACCCGCACGACCATAAGGTCACCACCCCCTCAAGATGGCGTGTCTACCAATTCCACCACTTCGGCATATTCTGAATCAGACAGAACCGCTGAGGGCTCTGCGCGTGCCAAGTCAGAAACTCAGCACGTAAAACTTAATCTTATCGCTCTGCAGGTACATCGCCATCAGCAGGCGCTGCATTATCTTCCAGTACAGGAAGGCCACCAACAGCTTCTTTCTGCGCCTGCTCAGTCACGATACCCGTGTCTGCAGACTGACTGCTGCTTTTCGCCTGCTGGCTGGCATAAAAAGCCAAAGCCAAGCTTGTCGCAAAAAACAGGGCCGCAAGTATAGCGGTAATACGACCTAAAAAGCTAGTATTTCCTGTGCTGCCGAAAACAGTTTGCGAAGCACCGCCACCAAAGGAAGCGCCTGCTTCTGCACCCTTACCCTGCTGAATCATAACCAGACCCACAAGAGCAATCGCCAGAACTACGTGTACTGCCAGAATTACGGTTTCCATTATATCGACCTATGCTTAATTCGCCGCGCGGCAAATTGAAATAAATTCGTCTGCGTTAAGTGATGCGCCACCAACCAGGCCACCATCAATATCAGGACAGGCAAACAACTCTGCTGCATTTGCCGCCTTCACACTGCCACCATACAGAATACGCATTGCATCCGCATGCTCCTGGCTGTACTCAGCCAGTGCTTCACGAATCGCCAGATGGACTTCCTGAGCCTGCTCACTACTTGCAGTTTTGCCTGTGCCAATCGCCCAGACCGGCTCGTAAGCCACAACCAGACGATCCCAGTCGGCCAATGAGAGCTGATCAACAACAGCCTTCACCTGCCCCAGAACAACATCTAACGTGCGGCCGGATTCTCTTTCTTCAAGCGTTTCGCCAACACAAAGAACCGCAATCAGGCCGGAGGCGATTGCTGCTTTTGTTTTCTCAGCAATCAACGCATCTGTCTCGCCATAAATAGCACGACGCTCTGAGTGGCCAACCAGCACATGACTCAGCTGCATTTCAGCCAGCATGCCTGTGGCGATCTCGCCTGTATAAGCCCCCGACGCCGCCTCATGGCAGTTTTGAGCACCAATCAACAGATGATCACCAGCCAGCCGACGCGCTTCACCCAGAAACAGGGCTGGCGGGCAAACCAGAATATCGGCTTTTGATTGTTTGGCCTCTTCAGCCAGAGCAGGAACCAGAGTATTTAACAGCTCGTATGAGCCGTTCATTTTCCAGTTACCGGCGACAATTTTCTTACGCATATCAATTCCTGTATTTCAGGGCGCAAAATATTACTTCATGCCAACCCGACTGACAAGGTGAAGCCGCCTTATCCGGCGACTTCTTGCTTAATTATTTCAGCTAAGCCTTCCGCCAGCGCGGTCACTTCAGCTTCGTTTTCACCTTCTGTCATCACCCGAATCAGAGGCTCCGTTCCGGATGGACGCAACAGAAGACGACCCCGACCTTCCAGTGCCTGCTCTACCTCGGCAATCTTAGCCTTCACAGAAGGGGCGTTCTGCACGTCAGCCGCCGAAGCGTTGCCCAGGCGCACGTTTACCAAAATCTGGGGCAGTTTATTCAGCGGTGCCAACAGCTCAGAGAGCGATTTGCCGCTACGGGCCACCGCCGCCATCACCTGCAGCGCTGATACAATACCATCACCGGTGGTCTGAACATGCTGACAAACGATGTGACCAGAGTTCTCACCACCGACACGCCAGTCGTTACCCTTTAGCTCCGCCATCACGTAACGGTCACCGACCTTAGCGCGGGTAAACGGAATATCCAGCTCAGCAAAAGCCTTTTCAAGACCGAAGTTACTCATCAGAGTACCGACGACACCACCGCACAGAGTACCCTGCGCCTGCATATCGGTCGCAATGATATACAGCAAATCATCACCATCCAGCAGACGTCCCTCTTTATCCACCATGGCAACACGATCGCCATCACCGTCAAAAGCGATACCCAGATCAGCCTGATGCTCAACAACAGCAGCCTGCAAAGCGGCAGGGGATGTCGAACCTACCCCTTTATTGATGTTCAGTCCATCGGGCTTATCGCCAATCGAGACAACCTCTGCACCCAGCTCGGTGAACACAGACGGTGCAATGTGATAGGTCGCGCCATGAGCGCAATCGAGCACAATTTTAAGCCCATGCAGATCATATTCGTTCGGGAAGGTGCTCTTACAAAACTCGATATAACGTCCGGCTGCATCTTCAATACGCTTAGCCTTACCCAGCTTATCCGGACTCACCGTCACCATAGGCTCATCCAGTATCGCTTCAATAGCAGCTTCGATATCATCCGGCAGCTTAGTGCCCTGAGCGGAGAAGAACTTGATGCCATTATCTTCAAATGAGTTGTGGGAAGCGCTGATTACAATACCTGCCTGAGCATGAAAGGTACGTGTCAGATAAGCGATACCCGGTGTTGGCATGGGGCCCAGCAGATAGACATCGACACCCGCTGCCGACAAGCCCGCCTCAAGCGCCGACTCAAACATATAGCCGGAGATACGGGTATCTTTACCGATCAGGATCTTGTTATGCCCCTTTTGATTGAACACCTTACCGGCAGCCCAACCCAGCTTCAGCATAAATTCAGCCGTTACTGCACCTTCACCCACACGCCCACGGATACCATCGGTACCAAAATACTTACGACTCATTATTATTCTGCTCCCTGCACTGCCTGATAAACTTTCAGTGCATCAATTGTCTCTTCCACATCATGAACCCGCAAAATCCAGGCGCCGCTCTGCGCACAAATCAGCGCACTGGCCACACTGGCGATGACACGCTCTGCGGGAATCTCTTTTCCGGTGATCGCCCCCAACATACTTTTGCGGGAGGTTCCGGTCAGCAAGGGGTATCCCATTGCCGATATATCACTTAAGTGCTTGATCAGACTGCAATTATGCTCGACACTCTTGCCAAAACCATAACCCGGATCAAGAATGATCTGATCTTTTCCAATACCCGCCTCGAGACAGGCATCGACACGCTGCCGCAGATAGCCCGTCACCTCTTTCAGCAGATTTCCGTAAGAGGGATCATCCTGCATCGTTTGCGGCTGCCCCTGCATATGCATCAGGCAGACGGGCAAACCGCTGTCTGCTGCGGCTTTCAAAGCGCCTTCTTTCTCTAAAGCTCGGACATCATTAATCAGGCTCGCACCGGCTATGGCTGATTCACGGATCACCGCCGCCGTACTGGTATCCACAGAGACCAGAGCATCAAATTCACGTACCAGAACCTCAACAACCGGCAACACCCGATCCAGCTCTTCCTGCTCTGAAACGATAGCAGCGCCAGGGCGGGTCGACTCTCCGCCGACATCGATCAGGCTGGCACCCGCTTTGATCATCGCCTCTGCGTGGTAACGAGCAGCATCCAGTTCGTTATGACAACCACCATCGGAGAAAGAGTCAGGCGTGACATTCAGTATGCCCATAACCTGTATCCGGTTCAGATCCAGTGTATGGCGGCCAAAACAAAAAGGGCGTGATTCAAGGTTCGACATCAAGCATTCCCGCTTTAAAATCAAACACTTTAAATCACGCCCTTTAGGTTAGGCAAGCGAATCAGAGGTTCGCAGGATAAACCTTATTCTTTCGGTTTATCCTGATCGTTACCGCTCTGATCAGCATCATCTGATGCGGAATCCGCTGGTTTCTGCTCCTCTTCATCCACAGGACGAATCGGTGCAACATTGGACTCAGCCTTTGGCTCGGTAGCAGCTTCTGCTGCGGCATCGTGCCCCTTCTCCACCCAACCTTCAGGTGCATCCGGCTCACGGCCTTCCATAATGGCATCAATCTGCTTGGCATCGATGGTTTCGTACTTCATCAGAGCTTCAGCCATCATATCCAGCTTGTCACGATTCTCAGTCAGAATCTGCATCGCCCGGTCATAGCACTCATCGATCACGCTACGAACTTCTTTGTCGAGCTTGCTGGAGATCTCTGCGGAGGAGAACTTACCGGCACCGCCGCCACCAGGGCCACCCAGGAACTGATGTGACTCATCTTCGTTATACATCAGTGGACCAAGCTCGCGGGACAGACCCCACTTGGTCACCATGCTATGAGCGATCTCAGTAGCACGCTTGATATCGTTGGCAGCACCTGTGGTAACGCCATCAAAGCCCAGCGTCATCTCTTCAGCGATACGACCACCATAGAGACTACAGATCTGACTCAGCAAACCGGTACGGCTCTGGCTGTAACGATCTTCTTCCGGCAGGAACATGGTGACACCCAGCGCACGACCACGCGGAATGATACTCACCTTGTACACAGGGTCATGTTCAGGCACCACACGACCAACAATCGCATGGCCCGCCTCATGATAAGCCGTATTCAGCTTCTCTTTCTCAGACATCACCATGGTCTTACGCTCAGTACCCATGATGATCTTATCTTTCGCCAGATCAAACTCGACCATACGCACCAGACGACTGTCGCTGCGCGCTGCGAACAGAGCTGCTTCGTTCACCAGGTTGGCAAGATCCGCACCGGAGAAGCCAGGCGTACCACGAGCAATAATTGCAGGATCGACATCATCTGCGATCGGCACTTTACGCATGTGTACTTTCAGAATCTGCTCACGACCACGGATATCAGGCAGACCAACGGTCACCTGACGGTCAAAACGACCCGGACGCAGCAGAGCGGCATCCAGAACATCCGGACGGTTGGTTGCTGCGATAACGATAATACCTTCGTTACCTTCAAAACCATCCATCTCAACCAGCAACTGGTTCAGAGTCTGTTCACGCTCATCATGACCACCGCCCATGCCGGAGCCACGCTGACGACCTACTGCATCAATCTCATCGATAAAGATGATACAAGGTGCCTGCTTTTTAGCCTGTTCAAACATGTCACGGACACGGGACGCACCCACACCCACAAACATCTCAACAAAGTCAGAACCGGAAATAGTGAAGAAAGGTACTTTGGCTTCACCGGCAATCGCTTTCGCAAGCATGGTCTTACCGGTACCCGGCTGACCCACCATCAGTACGCCGCGAGGGATTTTACCGCCCAGACGCTGGAATTTGCCCGGATCACGCAGGAAATCCACCAGTTCTTTTACTTCTTCCTTGGCTTCATCAACACCCGCCACGTCAGCAAAAGTGGTTTTGATCTGATCCTGAGCCAACAGACGCGCTTTGGACTTACCAAAACTCATGGGGCCTTTACCGCCACCACCGCCGCCCTGCATCTGGCGCATAAAGAAGAAGAAAATCGCCAGGATAATCAGGATAGGGAAACTGGCCACCAGCAGACGGGACCAGACACTTTGCTGCTCAGGCTGACGGCCTTCTACGGTAACCTGATGCTTAATCAGATCATCCATCAGCTTAGGATCCTGAACCGACGGACGAATCGTTTCAAAACGACTGCCATCGATGCGCTCGCCGGAAATCACATAACCGTCGACCACAATTTTGCGCACCTGATCACGCTGCACTTCTTCAATGAAGTCGGTGTAGTTCATGCGCAGTGGTGATGAATCAACACTGAAATTATTAAATACTGTTAATAAAACTGCAGCGATAATCAGCCACAGAATTAAATTTTTTGCCATATCGTTCAAGGGCTCACCCTCTGTTTGATCGCTTTGATTGCCTGCATTTCAGGATCCTTAATAGACAATACTATACTCCAATCGGTTCAACCATCCGACCAGGGTTTAGCCTTTAAATCCTTTTGCGAGAAGATAAACTTCTCCGGATCTTGCCCGTGAGGCATCCGGCTTTCTTGTAATAACGGTTTTAAACTGCTCTCTCGGTTGTTTCAAGTCAGCATCGAAGCCTTTCCCCTGAAACACCTTAGCCAGAAAGACATCATCTTTCTTAAGCGTACGTGATGCCAGATCAAGTGCAAGTTCCACCAGAGACATCCTGAGGCGCCCGACTTAATCCAACTACATCAATTTCCTGTAAACAAACGTCGGTCAGAGATTACCATCCGCTCTGCACTTAGCTACAATGTGGGTTTTACTCAAGCCAAATTCAAGGCAAGCACATCTGGAAGTTTTATGTCCCTGACATCTGCAGTTAAAAAACAGTACCGCTCTATCGCCCATCACCTTGATCCAGTGGTGATCGTTTCTGAAAATGGTCTGAGCGACGGACTTCTGGCCGAAGTTGACCGTGCACTGACCGATCACGAGCTGATCAAGGTACGCATCAGTGTTGCAGATCGTGAAAGTAAAGTATTACTGATCGAAGAGATCCGTAAAGAGACTGGCGCAGAGCTGGTTCAGACGATTGGCAAGATGGCGGTTCTCTTCCGTAAATCGAAAGAGCAAAACGCTAAGCTGTCCAATCTGGTTCGCTTTGAACACTACCTGCAACGCTAAGCATCACGATCTGAAGCGTCAAACATCTGCAGACACGGATCAGGCGGTGAGCAATAGCCACACTTTTCCTGCTGCACAGATGTTCTACGGTAGAAACTAAATAAGGGGGCATCAGCCCCCTTATTTTTTAGATGTGGTGTACTTCCGAAATCTCGTACTCCACCTCGCCGCCCGGTGTTACCACCACGACGACGTCACCCTCTTCCTTGCCGATCAGCGCGCGTGCGATAGGCGAATTCACCGAAATCTTTCCGGCTTTGATATCCGCTTCATCATCACCCACAACCTGATAGCGTACTTCAGCTTCGGTATCCAGGTTGTACAGATCAACTGTTGAACCAAAGATAACCTTGCCGCTTTTCGGAATCGAAGTGATATCAATCACCTGAGCGGTCGACAGCTTGCCTTCCAGCTCCTGAATACGGCCTTCGATAAAGCCCTGCTGCTCACGAGCCGCATGGTATTCAGCATTCTCTTTCAGGTCACCGTGCTCACGGGCTTCAGCAATCGCTTCAATAACCCGTGGACGCTGAACCGTTTTCAGATCTTCAAGTTCTGTACGAAGGCGTTGCTCACCTTCGACAGTCATCGGATAACGGGTCATGCCTTTACTCCTGAATGGATGTCCTGCAGGCGACGTACCGTGATCTCATTACCAAATTCCAGAGCCATACATACCGCCCGGGCTGCTGCCAGAGTCGTGGTGTAAGGCACTTTATGCTGCAGAGCGGTACGACGGATTGTAGAAGAATCTGCAATCGCCTTACGGCCCTCAGTGGTGTTCACAATGTACGCCACTTCATCATTTTTCAGCATATCAACAAGGTGAGGACGACCTTCATTTACCTTGTTAACAACTTCAACCGGAATATTTGCGTCTTCCAGAACCTTAGCAGTACCGCGTGTTGCCAGCAGCTCAAAGCCCAGTTTCTGTAGCGACTTCGCCACATCAACAACGGCGGCTTTATCCGCTTCGCGAACACTCAGAATTGCACGACCTGCGTTCTGAGGCAGCTGCTCACCAGCACCCTGCTGAGACTTCAGGAAAGCTTCAGCGAAGGTATCACCAACGCCCATCACTTCACCGGTAGACTTCATCTCAGGGCCGAGAATCGGGTCAACCGCCTGGAATTTATTGAACGGGAATACCGCTTCTTTCACGCTGTACAGAGTCGGTACGATCTCTTTGGTGAAGCCCTGCTCTTCCAGAGAGATACCTGTCATGCAACGTGCCGCCACTTTCGCCAGCGAGGTGCCGATGCACTTGGACACGAACGGTACAGTACGGGATGCACGAGGGTTAACCTCGATCACGTAGATCTCGCCGTCCTGCCAAGCCAGCTGAACGTTCATCAGACCAACAACACCCAGCTCCAGCGCCATACGCTTAACCTGATCACGCATCTGATCCTGTACATCAGATGGCAGGCTGTACGGAGGCAGAGAACATGCTGAGTCACCGGAGTGAACACCCGCCTGCTCAATGTGCTGCATCACACTACCGATCACAACCTGCTTACCATCGGATACGGCATCAATGTCGATCTCGATCGCTGCATTCAGGAAGTGATCCAGCAGCACAGGGCTGTCGTTGGATACTTTAACCGCAGAGGTCATGTAGCGATTCAGTTCTTCATCGCTGTATACGATTTCCATCGCACGACCACCCAGTACATAGGATGGACGAACAACCAGCGGATAACCGATCTTCTGAGCCAGCAGCGCAGCTTCTTCCTGACTACGGGCCGTCGCATTTGGCGGCTGTTTCAGATCCAGACGCTCAATCATCTTCTGGAAACGCTCACGGTCTTCTGCACGATCGATCGCATCAGGAGTCGTACCGATAATCGGTACACCAGCGGCTTCCAGCTCACGGGCCAGTTTCAGTGGCGTCTGACCACCAAACTGCACGATAACGCCTTTTGGCTGCTCTTTATCAACAATTTCCAGCACATCTTCCAGCGTGATCGGCTCGAAGAACAGACGATCAGACGTGTCGTAGTCGGTGGAAACCGTTTCCGGGTTACAGTTCACCATGATGGTTTCGTAACCATCTTCGCGCGCTGCCAGTGCTGCGTGTACACAGCAGTAATCAAACTCAATACCCTGACCGATACGGTTAGGGCCGCCACCGATAACCATGATCTTCTCACGGTTGGTTGGCTCTGCCTCACACTCTTCTTCATAAGTGGAGTACATGTAAGCGGTGTCAGAGGCAAATTCTGCCGCACAGGTATCAACGCGCTTGTAAACCGGGCGCACACCCATTTTCTGACGCAGCTTACGGAATTCTTTTTCTGACACATCCAGCAGACTTGCCAGACGCTCATCAGAGAAACCTTTACGCTTCAGGCGGAAGATCACATCTTCAGTCAGCTCAGCCATGCCCATTTTGGCAACACGCTGCTCATCTTTGATGATGTCTTCAATCTGAACCAGGAACCATGGATCAACACCGGTTACGGCATAAAGCTCATCAACGCTCATACCCAGACGGAATGCATCACCGATGTACCAGATACGGTCCGCACCCGGGTTCTGCAGTTCGCCTTTCAGTTTTTCCAGATGACCTTCTTCGGACGTGTCCAGAATCGGATCAAAACCGCATACGCCAACTTCCAGACCGCGCAGGGCTTTCTGCAGAGATTCCTGCAGGGTACGACCAATCGCCATCACCTCACCAACAGACTTCATCTGAGTGGTCAGACGGTCATTGGCCTGCGGGAATTTCTCGAAGGTGAAACGAGGAATCTTAGTAACCACGTAGTCGATAGACGGCTCGAAAGACGCCGGAGTACGACCACCGGTAATATCGTTCTGCAGCTCATCCAGGGTGTAACCCACCGCCAGTTTGGCTGCGATCTTAGCGATCGGGAAACCGGTTGCTTTGGATGCCAGCGCCGAAGAACGGGATACACGCGGGTTCATCTCGATCACAACCATACGGCCGGTCTTAGGATCCATACCGAACTGTACGTTGGAACCACCGGTCTCTACGCCGATCTCACGCAGTACCGCCAGAGAGGCGTCACGCATGATCTGGTATTCTTTGTCGGTCAGAGTCTGTGCCGGTGCAACGGTGATAGAGTCACCGGTGTGTACACCCATCGCATCGAAGTTTTCGATAGCACATACGATGATGCAGTTGTCGTTTTTGTCACGAACAACTTCCATCTCGTACTCTTTCCAGCCGATCAGGGATTCGTCGATCAGCAGCTCGTTGGTTGGCGACAGGTCCAGACCACGGGTACAGATCTCTTCGAACTCTTCTTTGTTATACGCGATACCGCCACCGGTACCACCCATGGTGAAAGAAGGACGGATAATGCACGGGAAGCCCAGACGGGACTGTGTATCCCAGGCTTCTTCCATGGTGTGTACGATTTCAGCGCGCGGGCACTCCAGACCGATATTCTTCATCGCCTGGTCGAAACGATCACGGTTTTCCGCTTTGTCGATGGTGTCAGCATTTGCGCCGATCATCTCAACGCCAAACTCTGCCAGAACACCGTGCTTTTCCAGATCCAGTGCACAGTTCAGTGCGGTCTGGCCACCCATGGTCGGCAGAACCGCATCCGGACGCTCTTTTTCGATGATCTTAGCCACAGTCTGCCAGGTGATAGGCTCGATGTAGGTCGCATCAGCCATCGCCGGATCAGTCATGATGGTTGCCGGGTTAGAGTTCACCAGAATTACACGGTAACCCTCTTCACGCAGGGCTTTACAAGCCTGTGCGCCGGAATAGTCAAACTCACAGGCCTGACCAATGATGATTGGGCCTGCGCCCAGAATCAGAATACTTTCTATGTCGGTACGTTTTGGCATGGTCACTCACACACTAAAAATTCGGTTGGTATCAGTTCAGCATCGCTGACCCGGCTCACCGGGTCGTGTCAGATACTGTTAACCGCGTTTTTCCACATAGGCCTTGATGTTGTCGATAAAACGATCAAACAGTGGCGCTACATCGCGTGGGCCAGGGCTGGCTTCAGGGTGACCCTGGAAGCTGAACGCTTTCTTATCGGTGCGCTCAATACCCTGCAGAGAACCATCAAACAGCGACTTGTGTGTCGCACGCAGGTTCGCCGGCAGTGCGTCTTCTTTCACTGCAAAACCGTGGTTCTGACTGGTGATCATGACCGTTTTGTCGTCCAGGCTCTGAACCGGGTGGTTTGCGCCATGGTGACCGAACTTCATCTTTTCTGTTTTGGCACCACTGGCCAGAGCCAGCAGCTGGTGACCCAGACAGATACCAAATACAGGAATATCAGTTTCCAGAATCTCTTGAATCGCTTTGATCGCGTAATCACATGGCTCAGGATCGCCCGGGCCATTGGACAGGAAGATACCGTCCGGATTCATCGCCAGAACTTCACTGGCAGGCGTCTGTGCCGGTACTACTGTCAGCTGACAGCCGCGCTCGACCAGCATACGCAGAATGTTGTATTTCACACCGTAGTCATAAGCAACCACATGCATTGGCAGCTCGCTGTCATCGCGATGAGCGTGGCCTTTGCCCAGCTCCCAGCTTGACTGGTTCCAGCGGTATGACTGACGGGTAGTCACTTCTTTGGCCAGATCCATGCCTTTCAGGCCCGGGAAGGCGTTAGCCGCTTCCAGTGCCTGTTGTTCAGAGATATCGCTGCCGGCAACAATCGCGCCACGCAGAGAACCTTTCTCACGCAAAATACGGGTCAGACGACGGGTATCAATATCAGCGATCGCAACAATGCCGTTCTCTTTCAGATAGTCATCAAGTGATTTCTGATTACGGAAGCTGCTGGCCATGAGAGGCAGGTCACGAATAATAAGACCGGAAGCACAAACACTGTCGGATTCGACGTCTTCACTGTTGGTGCCGGTATTACCGATATGGGGATAAGTGAGGGTAACAATCTGTTTGGTATAGGATGGATCAGTCAGGATTTCCTGATATCCGGTCATTGAGGTGTTAAATACCACCTCGCCACTGGTGATGCCATCATTACCAATGGCTACACCTTGAAATACACTGCCGTCTTCAAGGGCCAATATGGCTGGTCTGTTCAAGTCAACCTCCTCCCGTCGCGCGATTCTGATCTGATAAGCTCTGAACTGTAAGGGTTTTTACTGCAAAACCCCGGCCTACAGCTGCAAAAAAGCGAGATGAAACATAGTTCCATCCCGCTTTTTTATAATTTGGTGTGATCCGGCCCTTAGTCTGGCCAGTAATCCGCCGTATTTTAGGCAATTTAGCCCGCTGCGTCCACGACTTCCTTTGCCTAATTTTTGCCAAAGTCCGAAAACATCGGGCCTGCAGCCAGTTAGCGGCGTACCAAACTTTACTTCAGGTTCAGCACATCCTGCATATCAAACAGGCCGGTTTCTTTATCTGCCAACCAGTTACAGGCACGTACGGCACCTTTAGCAAAGGTCATACGGCTGGATGCTTTGTGGGTAATCTCTACGCGCTCGCCTTCAGTGGCGAACAGAACCGTGTGATCACCAACCACATCACCGGCACGGATGGTCTCAAAACCGATCTCTTTCTGAGTACGTGGGCCGATCTGGCCTTCACGACCATAAACCGCACACTCTTTCAGATCACGACCCAGAGCATCAGCCACCGCTTCACCCATACGCAGCGCTGTACCGGATGGAGAATCAACCTTGTGACGGTGGTGCGCTTCGATGATCTCAACATCGTAGTCATCACCCAGCACGCTGGCTGCCATCTCCAGCAGCTTCAGGGTCACATTCACGCCAACACTCATGTTAGGCGCAAACATAATCGCTACTTTATCCGCAAAGGATTCCAGCTCGGCTTTCTCTTCGTCGTTCAGACCTGTGGTACCGATCACGATCTTTTTGCCATGCTCGGCACAGAACGCCAGATTGGACAGGGTGACCTGAGGCGCTGTGAAATCGATCAGCACATCGAAGTCATCTTTCGCGTCTTCCAGAGAACCGACAACCGCCACACCCAGCTTACCAACGCCTGCCATTTCACCGGCATCAACACCGATCAGACTGCTGTCCGGCTCTACAATGGCAGCACCCAGCTGAACGCCTTCTGCCTGAGTGACCGCTTCAATATTGGTTTTGCCCATGCGGCCGGCTGCACCGATTACGGCTACTTTGATCATCTTGCTTTCCTTTATTCTTTCTTAACGACGCAGAGCGCCTGACAGGGTTCTGTAGCTCAGAAAGCCAATATCCAAACACTTTCTGATGCGAAATCGGATCAGCGACCAGCGCTTAACTTTTTGATTCCGAGATCTGCTGATTCATATCCAGCGCCGGTTTTTCACAGCCGGAGCTGCCGACAATCTTAGCGGGCACACCCACCGCAGTAGTATGAGGCGGCACATCACTCAGCACCACGGAACCACCACCAATACGGGCACCGGCTCCGATCTCGATATTGCCGAAAATTTTAGCACCGGCTGCAATCAGCACACCTTCACGGATTTTCGGGTGACGGTCACCGCTTTCTTTACCGGTTCCGCCCAGGGTGACGTTCTGCAGAATAGAAACATCATCTTCAATCACACAGGTTTCACCGATCACAATACCGGTTGCATGATCGAACATCACGCCCCGACCGATCTTGGCCGCAGGGTGAATATCAACCTGAAACACCTGACTGATACGGCTTTGCAGATAGAGCGCCATGGAGCGACGACCATGACACCACATGCAGTGCGCAACACGATAGGCCTGCAGGGCATGGAACCCTTTCAGATAGAGCAGTACCGTTGAAAGCTGAGTGATCGCGGGATCACGCTCACGAACGGCAACAATATCCTGACAGGTGGAACGGATAATCTGACACTCACTGGTGAACGCCTCTTCGATCAGTTCTCGCAGACTGACCGCAGGCATCACATCATCTGCCAGTTTAACCGCCAGCAGATAGGACAGGGCGCTGGCAAAGTCGTTGTGACCGATAATGGTGCTGTGAAAATAACTCGCCAGAAAAGGTTCACGCTCCGCTTCCAGACGCGCTTCCTCTTGAATCTCGCGCCACAGAGCCTGTGAATCCAGTTGAACAGGTGCCATAACTCACCTCTAATCAGATATCCCGTCAGGGGAAGTAAAACGCTGACCGGACAATTCAACCACGCCACAATAAGCGCAGAACTGAACCGTCCAGAAATAAAAACAGGAAGCGGCCCAACAAGCGACAACAGACTGCTATCACTGACCGGGCATCGCTTCCTGCAGAACGCTGATTCTAACGCTTAGTTCTTGAAGTCTTCAAAGAACTTTTTCACCGAATCAAACCAGCTGTTGGTTTTTGGTGAATGACGGCCTTCGGTATCTTCCATACTGCCCTGGAATTCCCGCAGCAGCTCTTTCTGGCGATCGGTCAGATTCACCGGCGTTTCCACCAGAACCTTACACATCAGATCCCCCTGAGCACCGCCGCGAACCGGCTTAACACCCTTACCGCGCAGACGGAACATCTTACCGGTCTGAGTTTCCGCAGGGATCTTCAGATTGACACGACCATCCAGTGTCGGCACTTCCAGCTCACCGCCTAAGGCCGCATCAACAAAGGATACCGGCACTTCGCAGTACAGATCACGGCCATCACGCTCAAAGATCGCATGCTGACGCACACTGACCTGAACATAGAGATCGCCCGCCGGACCACCGTTAGCACCCGCTTCGCCCTCACCGGACAGACGGATACGATCACCGGTATCAACACCCGGCGGAATCTTAACGGACAGAGTTTTCTGTTCCTGAACACGACCATCGCCATGACACTTACGGCATGGGTTCTTAATCTGAGAACCGCGACCGTGACAGGTTGGACAGGTCTGCTGAACAGAGAAGAAGCCCTGCTGCATACGCACCTGACCATGGCCGCCACAGGTGGAACAGGTGACAGGTGCGGAGTTATCCGCCGAACCAGTTCCGTCACAGCTGTCACACTCAACCAACGTCGGCACTTTAATGCTGACCGTTGTGCCGTGTACCGCTTCTTCCAGATTAAGATCCAGACGATATCTCAGATCCGAACCGCGCTGTGGCGCATTCGGATCATGCTGACGACCACCGCCGCCACCAAAGATGTCACCAAAAACATCACCGAAGATATCACCAAAGCCACCCGCTCCAGCGCCGCCAAAGCCGCCACCAGCCTGACCGTCAACACCGGCATGGCCGTACTGATCGTAGGCGGCACGCTTATCAGCGGTGGTCAGAACATCGTAAGCCTCGGTTGCCTCACGGAATTTTTGTGCGGCTTCTTCGTCATCTGGGTTACGGTCCGGGTGGTACTTCATCGCCAGGCGACGGTAAGCTTTTTTAATCGCTTTCTCGTCATCGTCCCTGGAGACACCCAGAACTTCGTAGTAATCACGCTTTGACATTGCTAGCTAACCATAGGTTATAAAAGAGGGAAGGGTCTGAAAAAGGTTCGGATACAAGAACGCGGGAGAGTCTCCCGCGTTCCTGCATTCCTTAGCTTAAGGCGACTTATTTTTTGTCGTCTTTCACTTCTTCAAACTCAGCATCTACCACGTCGTCTGCTTTTGCAGAACCCTGTGCATCTGCCTGCTGACCACCTTCACCCTGCTGTGCTTCAGCAGCTTGATCGGCGTACAGTTTCTGCGCCAGCTCACCGGAAGCTTCAGTCAGAGCGTTAGTCTTAGCTTTGATCTCTTCTGCGTCATCGCCTTTCAGCGCTTCTTCCAGATCTTTGATCGCCGCTTCGATCTTCTCTTTCTCTTCAGCAGTGGCTTTGTCGCCCGCTTCTTCCAGAGTTTTCTTGGTAGCGTGCAGCATGGTGTCACCCTGGTTACGGGTTTGTACCAGCTCTTCGAACTTCTTATCCGCTTCAGCGTTTGCTTCCGCGTCCTGAACCATCTGTTCTACTTCATCATCCGACAGACCGGAAGATGCTTTAATCACGATGGACTGCTCTTTACCAGTCGCCTTGTCTTTCGCGCTTACGTTCAGAATACCGTTCGCGTCGATGTCGAAGGTTACTTCGATCTGAGGCACACCGCGTGGCGCTGGTGGAATATCAGCCAGATCGAAACGGCCCAGAGATTTGTTCTGAGTCGCTTGCTTACGCTCACCCTGAACTACGTGAATGGTTACCGCAGTCTGGTTGTCGTCAGCGGTTGAGAACACCTGAGATTTCTTAGTAGGAATCGTGGTGTTCTTATCGATAACCGGAGTCGCAACGCCACCCATAGTTTCGATACCCAGAGTCAGAGGGGTTACGTCCAGCAGCAGTACGTCTTTCACGTCACCGGCCAGTACACCGCCCTGAATAGACGCACCGATTGCTACCGCTTCGTCAGGGTTAACATCTTTACGTGGCTCTTTGCCGAAGAACTCAGCAACTTTAGCCTGAACCTGAGGCATACGGGTCTGACCGCCCACCAGGATCACGTCATCAATTTCAGAAGTAGACAGACCCGCATCTTTCAGCGCGATTTCACATGGCGCCAGAGAACGCTGAACCAGATCTTCAACCAGAGATTCCAGCTTCGCACGGGTCAGTTTCACGTTCAGGTGCTTAGGACCGGTCGCATCTGCAGTGATGTACGGCAGGTTAACGTCAGTCTGCTGGCTGCTGGACAGTTCGATCTTCGCTTTCTCACCGGCTTCTTTCAGACGCTGCAGTGCCAGAGGATCGTTGTGCAGATCGATACCTGAATCTTTCTTGAATTCGTCGGCCAGGTAGTTGATCACTGCCAGGTCGAAATCCTCACCACCCAGGAAGGTGTCACCGTTAGTCGCCAGTACTTCGAACTGGTGCTCGCCGTCTACTTCAGCGATTTCGATGATAGAGATATCGAACGTACCACCACCCAGATCGTATACCGCTACAGTGCGGTCACCACGGGCTTTGTCCATACCGTATGCCAGTGCAGCAGCGGTTGGCTCGTTGATGATACGTTTTACTTCCAGACCTGCGATCTTACCGGCGTCTTTAGTCGCCTGACGCTGGGAGTCGTTGAAGTATGCAGGAACGGTAATTACCGCTTCAGTTACTTCTTCACCCAGATAGTCTTCTGCAGTTTTCTTCATTTTCTTCAGAACTTCTGCAGAGATCTGTGGTGGCGCTTTCTTGTCGCCTTTTACTTCAACCCAAGCGTCACCGTTGTCCGCTTTAACGATGGAGTAAGGCACCATTTTGATGTCTTTCTGTACAACATCGTCTTCGAACCGACGGCCGATCAGACGCTTAACCGCAAACAGAGTGTTGTTCGGGTTAGTTACCGACTGACGCTTAGCCGACTGACCTACCAGAATCTCGTTGTCTTCAGTAAATGCGATAATCGATGGGGTGGTGCGATCGCCTTCAGCGTTCTCAATCACCTTAGCTTTTTCGCCATCCATTACAGCAACACAAGAGTTGGTTGTACCTAAGTCGATACCGATAATGCGGCCCATAATTCTTCTCCGGTCTTTCAATCTAATTCTGTAGAGTTAGCGGCTTTAGCTGTGCTTTTCGCCACTTTTCTTTGCATTTAACTGCTATATGCGGCCTTCATATTTTCTTTCAAGGCCTGCAATTTAATTTTTTGCAGATTTTTTCGCTGCGGGTTAAGGCGCTTTTGCAACCATCACCATCGCCGGACGAACCAGGCGACCGTTCAGCAGGTAACCTTTCTGCATACAGGCAATAACAGTGTTTGGCTCAACCTCTGGGTTAGGAACCATAGACATCGCCTCATGGAACTGAGGATCGAAGGGTTCGCCCTGCGGGTTCAGCTGCTCAACATTGAATTTGCCCAGCGTGCTGACAAACATGCTCAGGGTCATTTCAACACCTTCGCGCAGTGCTTCCGGTGCTTCGTTCTGATCAAACGCTTCTACCGCACGCTCAAGGCTGTCCAGTACTGGCAGTAGTTCTTTTGTGAACTTCTCCAGAGCAAACTTATGCGCTTTTTCAACATCCTGTTCAGCACGACGACGGGCATTCTGAGCATCAGCGTGAGCACGCAGCACCTGATCTTTAGCCTGAGCCAGCTGTTCTTCCAGTTCGGCAACAGCATCAGATTCTGCGGCTTCTTCTACCACATCGCCCTCAACAAGATTTTCCTGTTCAGCCTGCGCCTCTTCGGCGGTCTGCTGAGCCTGATCCAGTTCTTCCTGTGCGGTCTTTTTCTGCTCTTCAGTTGTCATTTCGTCTGCTTCTCTCGCTTCAGATCTGTTATCACCAATTGCTTGGCTATATTGGGTTAGCCACTTTTTTTTCAACCCTTTTTCAGGGCTAATTCCCTATAAACTGTGTTTTTGATTAAAAAAAGCCGCTGAAACGGATACCGCTACGCCTAAAGCAGCATGAATACTGTTTCTCAGGTGATTCACAGCATTTGCTCCTTACAGCAAAAATACTGTATAAATAGCCATATTCGTTTTAGCAGCCACGGCAGCTGAGACAACATCTCCGAAACAACGCCTGAACAGCGAGACCTGAAACGTCTTTTTATTACCGGCAGAACCGGCCGGCGCGAGGATGCACTGATGCTGACCTACTTAGCGATCAACAATCTGGCCATTGTGGAACATCTGGAACTGGATCTGCCTCCGGGCATGACCGTGATCACCGGTGAAACCGGTGCCGGTAAATCGATCCTGCTGGATGCCCTCGGGCTGGCTTTAGGCGATCGCGCCGACGCCGACAGTGTTCGTCACGACGCGGCCAAAGCCGAGATTCATGCGCACTTTGATATTACCGTTCTGCCTCAGGCTCAACGCTGGCTGCAGGAGCAGGAACTGACCGATGAAGAGCATGAGTGTGAATGCGTACTTCGCCGTGTGATTCATGCGAATGGTCGCTCCAAAGCCTGGATCAATGGCCAACCCTGCTCCGCCCAACTGCTGAAACAGCTGGGCAGCCACCTGATCGACATTCACGGCCAGCATGAGCACCAGTCACTGCTGCGTAAAGAAACCCATCTGGTACTGCTGGATGAGTTCGGTCACCTCACCGAAGACGTCAGCCATCAGCGCCTGCTTTATAAAGAGTGGCAACAGGTTCGCAAACAACTGGAACAACTGAAAACCCAGGACAGTGAACAGCAGGCTCGGCTTGAGCTGCTGCGCTATCAGGTGGAAGAACTGGAACAACTGGGTCTTGAAGAGGGCGAACTGCAGGAGCTGGAAAACGAGCAACAGGAACTGGCCAATGCCGAAACCCTGATTTCCGAAGGTCAGGCGACACTGGACCTGTGCGATGGCGATGATGGCGGTGCCCGTCCGGCACTGAATCACGCCTGCCAGCGCCTGAGCCAGATTCCGTCTCAGGACCCGCGCCTTGCGGATATCGCTCAGATGCTGAATGACGCCCTGATTCAGGTCGAGGAAGCCTCCCGGGAACTCAGCTTCTTTATCGAACGCTGTGAACTTGACCCGGAACGCCTGCAGTTTGTTGAAGGACGTCTCTCATCGATCTACCAGCTCGCCCGAAAACACCACATCACACCGGAAGAGCTGTACAGCCACAGCATGGCGCTGCGCGAAGAGCTGGACAATATTGAAAGCGGCCCCCAGAACATCGATCAGCTGGCGGAGCAACTGGACGAACTCACCCACCAGTACCGCGAACATGCCGCGCAACTGAACCAGAAGCGCCAGCAGTTTGCCCAGAAACTAAACCAGAGTATCAACGAGCAACTGGCACAACTGGGCATGAGCAACGCCCGCTTTGAAGTTTCGATAAAAAGCACTGAACAGTTCCAGCCAACCGGTACCGATGATGTAGAGTTTCTGATCAGCACCAACCCCGGCCAACCCGCCAAGCCGATGATTAAAATCGCCTCCGGTGGTGAACTGTCGCGGATCAGTCTGGCCATTCAGGTGGTCACCGCGCAAACCTCCACCATTCCCACGCTGGTATTTGATGAGGTGGATGTGGGCATCAGTGGTGGCACCGCCGAGATTGTCGGCAAGCTGCTGCACAATCTGGCGAAGAAAGGACAGATCCTGTCGGTAACCCACCTGCCTCAGGTGGCGGCTCAGGGCGATCAGCATCTGCATATCAGTAAGCACAGCACCGAAGACTCCACCCGTTCACAGATGAACTGGTTGGCGGATCAGGACAGAACCACGGAACTGGCCCGAATGCTGGGCGGGGTAGATCTGACCGAACAGACGCTGGCTCATGCCGCCGAGATGCTGGAGATCAGCCGCCAGAAAGCCGAGGCCTGATTTCCCGCCTGCCTTTATCGAAAAGCTACAGACACAAAAAAGCCTGCGCTGATTTAATCAGGGCAGGCTTTTTTAATGCCAGTATTTTGGCACTTACATAACGGCTGAAATACGGCTGATCAGCTGTCTTTTTTACGCACGTACAGTACCAGCGAGTGATCCACCAGCTCATAACCGTGTTCAGCAACAATCTCATGCTGACGACGCTCAATCTCAGGATCAAAGAACTCAATCACTTCACCGCTATCAACACAGACGATATGGTCGTGATGCTCATCCTTCGCCAGCTCAAACACCGCATGACCGCCATCAAAGTTATGACGAACCACCAAACCTGCGGACTCAAACTGAGTCAGAACGCGGTACACGGTAGCCAGGCCAACATCCTCTCCCGCTTCCAGCAGCGCTTTATAAACATCCTCGGCACTCATATGGTGCGCTTCAGCATTTTCCAACAGCTGAAGAATCTTAATGCGCGGTAGGGTTACTTTCAGACCTGCTTTTTTCAGTTCCTGATTTTCATCTGCCATGTTTTTCCGGTCTCACTTCGCAGTCGGTGCTTATTTCCGGTATTATCCCAGACTTGCACAACAAGGTGAAAGATATTCTCATATGCAAAGACTGATCATTTTAGTCATCTTTTCGTCGTTAGTCACACTTTCCGGCTGTATTTTCCCCGGCGTCTACAAAAGGGAACTGCAGCAAGGTCACGTAATGACCGATGAGATGATCAATCAACTCCGCCCCGGACTGACCCGGGAACAGGTGATCTACGTGATGGGCAACCCTCTGACGCCCTCAAGTCTGGATCAGAACCGCTGGGATTATATCTACTGGTCAAAATCCCCACGGGATGACGTCACCCAGCAGCGTGTTTCCCTGACGTTTGAAAACGACCGTCTCGCGGAAATCACCAAAACCCCTTAACGGGTTTACTGAATAGCAAATGGCCCGTCCGGAGTGCTCCGGACGGGCCATTTTTTTGTCTGATGTTTCTTTATCTGGTATTTCAATTTAATAGTCTGGTGCTTTTAAATTGAAATGATCCGCAGGTTAAACCTCAGCCGTGATCAGGCCTTCTTCTGTTTGGCCGCCCGATTCGCCCGAACCTTCTTAGGGTCAGCAATCAGTGCCCGGTAGATCTCAACCCGATCATTTTCCCGCAACACCTGCTCGGCCGGTTTCTTCGACAACTTGCTGAAGACACCCAACGAGGCTGTCGCCAGATCGATCTCAGGATAATGCTGATCCAGACCAGAGCGCTCTGCTGCCTGCTGCACCGTTGTACCTTCCGGCACATACAACTCCACCACACGCTGTTCATTGGGCAGGGCGTACACCACTTCTACCCGAATCTTCTTATCGTCCATAAACGTCATCCGCCCGCTTACAAAATGCTTCTACCATCGTATTGGCCGCCTGATTAAAGACACCGCCCAATGCCATGCTGAGCAGCTTACCGGCAAACTCAAACTCCATCGTCAGAGTGACCTTACAGGCTTCCTCCGACAGCGCTTCAAATTTCCAGTCGCCTTCCAGCTTTTTAAACGGGCCATCAACCAGCTGCAGATGAATATGATGCGGCGCTTCCAGCGTATTACGGGTGGTAAAGCTGTGCTTAATCCCCGCCTTCGAGATCTCCAGCTTACCCACCATATGGGTTTCGGAAGACTCAATCAGCGTAGCATTACCACACCAAGGCAAAAATTGAGGATAGGACTCACAGTCGTTTACCAGGTCATACATCTCTCGGGCAGAGTGCATAACCAGCGCGCTTCGGGTCACCGTTGTCATTTATGACGCTCTCGCTCTCTCATTATTGGCCAAACCGGAAAACACCGGCTGCAGACAGACCAAATCTGTAGCAAAACCGGGCAGCCGCAGACGCCGCTGTCCACTTAAAGGCAGAATTGTAGCATGATTTTGATTTTTAACGGTTTCGCCTGATAGCCCTTTGGCTTTCTTAGTCTTATAATGCCCGCTATGGCTAAGAAACAGAAAGCAAAAGCAACCAGCTCAACTATCGCCCTGAATAAGCGCGCACGTCACGAATTTCATATCAATGAAAAGTTCGAGGCGGGCCTGTCTCTGGGTGGTTGGGAAGTAAAAAGTCTCCGTGCCGGCAAAGTCCAGATTACCGAGGGCTATGTCATTATGCACAAGGGAGAAGTCTGGCTGATGGGTGCGCACATCACACCGCTGATCAGCGCTTCATCTCATGTTCTTGCGGAACCAACCCGCAATCGGAAACTCTTACTTCATAAGAAAGAGATCGCAAAAATCTTTGCTGCCATTCAGCAGAAAGGTCACACCTGTGTGCCTATCGCGCTGTACTGGAAAAACAACAAAGTGAAATGTGAGATCGCACTGGTAACCGGTAAGAAACTGCACGACAAACGGGCAACTGAGAAAGACCGCGACTGGGGTCGTCAGAAGCAGCGTATTGTGCGCGAGCACGCCGGATAAATTAGCCAGGCCTGAGTAATTAGGCAAACAAAGGGCAACTCTGTTAGAATGCCCGACTTCTTTGGGGGTGACATGGCTTCGACGCCGGTTTCAAACCCTGAGGTGCATGTCGAGAGGGTAACGTATCTCGTAAATCCAGCGTTACAATTTTATAGTCGCAAACGACGAAAACTACGCTCTAGCAGCTTAATGCTGCTCCCTCAGACGGAAGATGCCTGTATCTTCTAGACGAGGTATGAGCCCGCGAAACAGGCTCGAAGCAACGTCCGTCTCAGACCGCGCTTCTAAAACTTTACGAGACTCGCGCTAGGCAATCCTGTTCGTTGGAGTGCCGGGTGTTAAACCAAAAAACGAAACTAAGCATGTAGATCCGATGGCAGAGGACTGGCGGACGGGGGTTCGACTCCCCCCACCTCCACCAAACATCGAAGGCCCAGCTGGAAACAGCTGGGCCTTTTTTGTTTTTGTTGATTATCTACGGCTATAAACCTGCAACACAGCTTCGGCGATTTCGAGCATTGGGGTGGCGACTCCAACATCTTTGCCCCGGGCAACCATATCACCGACAAGGTGATCACCCTCGATGGGCAGGCCATTTCGCATGTCGCGATACATGGAGGAGTTGAAGCTGGATTTGGGGTTGGTAAGGATACGCTGGAAGCTCTGTACCGAATCCTCGGCCAGCGGATGACCAGAGGCTGCGGCAACCTGACAGCATTCATCAAAGATCTGCAGGGCGATTTCGCCGCCGCGATCACTCTTCATATATTCACCCACATTCCCCTGCAGCAGACAGTTCACCGCCCCTAAGCCTGCCATGCGACAGAACTTATCCCACATCTGCCCCATGACGTCGTCGGTCTGCTCAACCGTAAGACCGGACTGCTGAAACAGCTGAACAATCTCAGACACGGCAGCCTGTTGTGAAGCTTCACGGGCAGCAACGGTGATGCTGTTATAGCCACTGGCGACGTTAACCTGCCACGGTGTTTTCAGGGTAGCGACGGTTTTGGCGATACCACCCAGCACCTTACCCGCACCAAAGGCATCATCTAACCGATCCAGGTGGCGAAGGCCGTTCAGCAGGGGCAGTATCAGGGTGTGCTCGCCCACAGCAGGCGCGATATCATCGATCACCTGTGACAGACCATAGGCTTTATTGGTGAGGATAATCAGATCAAAGGCCGGAGCCGATGAAAGTTCCGGCTGGGTCAGGCAGTGAGGTGTCAGGCTGATGACGGATTCCGGCAGGCAAACATCAAGGGGCTGCTGACTCAGCTCTTCAGCCCGTTTCGGGCGCACCAGATACGAGAGCGACACGCCCTGCTGTTGCAGCTGACTACCAAATAAAACGCCTACGGCACCTGCGCCCACCACCAGAATCTTCATGACTGCTCCTGCCTGCTGTAAAAAGTCAGGTCACAGTGTAATCGGCCAGAGTCGCAGATGCAGCTTTAAGGATCTGTCGCAGGAGAGGAATTATCGATCCGTGACACCCATAGCACCGTTACCGAGAGGGACTTCCATAAAGTTATCTTCCTGACGGAGGGGCTGACCGACCATCTCGTCGTAGGCGCTTTGCTGACGCAACACCATCTGACGAACCGGCAAACCTTCAAACAAGGCCTGAAGGCTGAGTTTGTTGTGGCTACGAAGCAGGGTTCCCTGCTCATCGGTGAGATACAGCTCCTGCCCTTCGATGATGGCAGAAACCTGATAAAGCGCGCAGTCCAGTGAGTGAATAATAACTTTCTCAATGTCCGGCTGCTGTTGCAGGGTTTTAAGGCTGATGGTCATGGTTTCGCTCCCGATTCAGTTCCCCCCTTCTACGGAGGGAAGCCTGAATCGGTGCGATCAGACCAGATCGATACGCTCGTCTTCCGGTACTTCACGCTTGGGCAGCTCAACCCGGAAGTGACTGCCTTCACCCTCAACCGAGCGCACCAGTTCAACCTCACCACCCATCACATGACACAGCTCCCGTACAATGCTGAGCCCCAACCCTGTACCACCATGGCAGCGGTTAACAAATTCGGTAGCCTGACGGAAGGCTTCAAATACCTGATCATGGGCATCCTGCGGGATACCTTCACCCTCATCCAGCACATCAAAAATAACGCTGTGTCCGGTTTCAGAAACCTGCAGACTGACCTTACCCTGAGGGGTGAACTTAATGGCGTTCTCTACCAGATTGTTCAGCACCTGACGCAGGCGGGTGTCATCAATATAGAGGCCGGCTTCCGGCGAAATAGCTTCGGTATCCAGCTCCAGTGTCAGTCCTTTTTTTGTGGCAGCGCGTCGGTGAGCATTGGCAAAACTATTCAGCCAGCTCTGCAACCGTATCTCATGGGGTGTCAGGGTCAGCTGTCCGGCATCCATTTTGGCCAGATCCAGAATATCATCCACCAGTCTCAACAGATGATTACCGCTCTGATGGATAATACCGGCGTATTCCCGGGTTTCTTCATCCTTCTCATCCAGCTGCAGAATCTCAGCAAAGCCCATAATGCCATTCAGCGGGGTGCGAAGTTCGTGGGACATACGGGCAAGAAAGTCGCTCTTCATCTGACTGGCTTTTTCCGCTTCCTGCCGCGCCTTATCAGAGATCTCAAAAGAAGCCTCCACACTGTCTGCCATGCCGTTAAGCGCATGGCTCAGCTGGCCGATCTCATCGTTTCGCTTAGCCCCAAAACGGAAGCTGTATTCGCCACGGCCGATCCGGTGCAGACCCGAGGTGAAGTAACGCACCAGCCCGGTAATCATGGACGCCATCCAGACGGCGATGATCACCACGACGATCACCATCAGTGCGGTGGATACCGTCAGCTCCATAGCGACATCAGCCATGATCTTGTTGATCAGCTGACTCAGCTCGGTCTGGCGCTCTGCCAGAATACCGGTGAACTCCTCCAGCTTAGCTTCCATACTGGCGGCGGTTTCTTTTGCCGGCAGCTGGAAATCATCAATGTTGGCACCGATCGTCACGAAGCCGAAGCCACGGGGAGAGTCACCATAATGGCCTGTGAAATAGGGGATAGTCGCTGCGGTGGTCAGCTTCCAGACCCCTGTCCAGTGAATCAGGAAAGAACCTGAGCCACCCTCGCGGGTCAGGTCATTCCACCCCTTACACTGAGGGGCAAAATTGAGATAGTGACATTCCAGCCCCAGCTGCCCCTGCCGGATCAGCGGTAAGGCCGGTTTTTTGCTGCGGGTTTGCTGATCAAAAATCGGCACATCCGCCAGATATTCCCGTAACGGCAGGCCGCTTTGCTGCCAGCCTTCATAGATAGAAGCCTCTAACCAGGGCACGGCACGCTCGCCGGTTTCCGGATCAAAACCCACAATGGAGTGATGGCGTGGATGAGCGATATTGCGGTCTTTGTAATCCCACATAAAGGCGTAATTACCACTGCTGGCATCGGCAATTACGTCGTAGCGTTTTTCTGTCGGTTTCAGGTTATCGGTGAACGCAAGAATATGATCGTGATTCAGCGCCAGGGTGATATAGCCGATTTTTTTGCCGTTACGCTCCACAGGGGTTGCCCAGCGGATAATGCCACGAAACTTTTTACCCACCGGGTTTTCCCGTCCCGCGTAGGCTTCCTGCTCCGGCTCAAAAGGAATATTACGTTTGGCCGCTGCCTTAGGTGTCGCAGGCCCAAGAATCCGTGACGGTACATAGGGACCGATCACTTCAGAGACATAGATCTCACCCGGCTCAAGCTTCTGCAACTCAGCAAAGTAGTGTTCAGCTTTGGCGTAGGTGTTTTCAGGTCTGGAAACGTCGTTAAGAGCTTTGGGCAACAGATCTGAGGTCTGCACCTTGATGCGCTCACGGCCATCAAGGCCAATAAAGGTGATCTCATGATAGAGGGGAATCTGCAGGGAAGGCTGAACCACTTCCGGAGTCCGGTAATGGAAGTCCTGCTGGTTTTCAGCGTTGCTGGACGCCACATCGGCTGCATTTGAAACAAGAGGGTCAACTGGTAACCAGCTACTGCCATCTTCTGCCAGTTGCCACTGTCCGGTTGGAGTGACACGGCCTTTACGGTTCTCGACAAAACGACGCAAGCTGGCTTCGTTCAGCGGCATGGCGGCGACAAGATTCAGGTCATCATCACGCTGGTAAAGAAAGCGGGCAACGTTGCGGGCGGTATCCGTGGTCAGACGCTCCAGCTCTTCACGGGCGCGATTATTAAGCGCCTCTTCCGCCTTCTCGCTGAAGGTATTTCCCATATCCTCAACGGTGTAACGCACCTCATCGCTCAGCAGGTGGGTTTCATCATTCAGACGCTCGCCCAGATAAACCACCCCATGCCAGGCGATCAGGGCCAGCAGGATAAGAGGTATCACTTTAATCAGCAGAAACAGAGCGACCAGCTTCGCTCGTATCCCCAGCTTTACAGAGGCCTCAGCCATCCGCTCTGCTCCTTAGTGTTATTTTTTGTAATCTTACCTCAGAAAGTCTTCTAATCCTGTTTTTAAGATCAATTTTTTGCCCTTCATTGGTCTTAATCAGAAAACCATCGCTTAAAAAATAGCCAAAGGTATCGCTCAGTCGATAAATAGCAGACAAAAAAATAGCCCCGACAAAGCGGAGCTATTGAGCGTGATGTACACGGAGCCGGGTAAACAGCCGGCTCCGGGAACGTCAGAAATCTTAATCCAGCAACACCCAGATCTGTGTCAGCACCGGAAGGATTCCGATAACCAGACCTGCAGCTGCCATCAGCAGCGTTGCACCTACACCAATGGTTTCATAATCGTGGGATTCAGCATGTGCCATTTTGGTCACTCCTGTTTGCATCCGTAGGAATCAGCGTTTAACGCTTTACACTCAGGATATTGCAACGGGGGTGCCAACCAGGCTCAAAGGCTTAAAAGATTAACTTAGCCATTGTTTTTAAAGGGAAAATCTATCTTTCCGGCTATCAGGCCGAATAAACACTTAGGACAGCAAAAGACAGAAATGTCAGCCATAAATGACAGTTAAGACACAAAACAACAGAGCGTAAGCAGGGCGCAAAAAAAACGGCCATAACCCTGTGGGTTATGGCCGTTACCATCTTTTACTCAGCGGGAAGCTAAGGCTTCACCGGCCAAATATCAGGCCGCGCAGATCGCTTCACCGTGATTATGCACTTCGATCAGGCTGCGGTGCAGACTCTGAACCGCAAGATCATAGTCATCGTTAGAAACGATAAACTGAATATCAACCTGACGCATCGACTGCTGCAGCGCCAGCACGCTGATATTGGCAGACGCCAGCGCATTAACGGTTTGCGCCAGAATACCCGGCACCTGCATATCACTACCGATAGCAGATACGATGGCTACCTTCTTCAAGCTCATCTCACAACCCGGGAACTGCTCCTGAATCGCTCGCTGCAGACGCTTAATGGTCTTCAGGTTAGAGGCCATATAGTGTGTCAGGGTGTTCGCGTTGTTATCTTTGGTGATCAGCGGCACTTTAAAGCGCTCGATAATCCCCAGCAGCTCACGGCCGTAACGGCTCATGCTACCCATCATGTCCTGATCAAAGAACTCCAGTGCGTAAACATTCTGACGACCGGCGATGATCTCAACGCTTGGCTTCTCACTGACATATTCTGCGGTTATCAGCGTACCGGCATGATCCGGCTCAAAGGTGTTCATCACACGCAGCGGCAGGCATTGCTGACGCAGGCCTTTAGCGGCTTTCGGGTGAATCGCTTCCATACCCAGATTCGCCAGCTGATCTGCCACATCATAGTTGGTACGGCCAATCGGAACGGCGTTATCCACACCCACCAGACGGGGATCCGCACTACTCAGGTGATACTCTTTATGAATAATCGCTTCACGGGCATCGGTCAGCACCGCAACACGGCTGAAGACCATTTCACTGTAACCACGATCAAAGGTCTGCATCAGGCCTTCGGTGCAGTGAGCATAGCCAGTGGCGATTGGCAGGCAGTTCGCCAGATCCACATCTTTGAATGCTGCTTCAATTCGCTCATCCAGCGACAGGTGTTTCTCGGCATTCCAGCCAGTCAGATCGATAAAGATCGCATTGATACCGTCGCGTTTCAGCAGCTGCGCCATATTCCAGGCACTGTGGGCTTCACCCAGACTGGCCATCATTTCACGCACGGTCATCAGGTGATCACTGAGATCAAAGTGGCCGTGCTGACAGACACTCTCAAGATCACTCAGGGTTTGTTCCGCCTCATCCAGACGGTCACCAATAAAGTTGTCCGCCAGCTGACACAAAGGTGTCTGACCGAACAGCTCATAGTTAATCGACATCAGTTTAGCGCGCAGACGAGTCATCTTTTCGCGCCATACACTGCCATCTTCAGCACCGGAAAAAGAGGCGTAAACCCCTGCTTTATCGGACTTTTTATGCTCGAGCAGCAGGTCGGTTACACCACCGTACGCAGATACCACAAAAATTCGCTGATAGCCTTCTTTTCCGGCCTGCTTATGAAAAATGATGTTATCTCGTACTGCGGCGTAATCACTCATCGACGTGCCGCCGATCTTCTCTACCGTATGGCTTTTCATTGTTTAGGTTCAGCTTTCTGATCCCGTAAAGGACCGTAACAAAAGCAGCTGCCTCCTTAATGTTTTTCAGTTATGCAGGCGTTGACCTGCCCGAATCGAAAAAGATTATATCTCTAAACATATCATTTGTTAAACAAGACCATTGGCGAGAGGGCTTTATGGGGAAAAATCTCTGCAACAAGGCACAAACAAGCAACACAATGACACATTCCGGGGGTTTAACTTTTATTCAATGCCATTAGATTATATAGTTCTCTAACTATATTTTGTTCTGTATCGCATTTCAGAGAGACTTGAATCAATGAATGATCAATGGGTCAGCTTTTGTTTGGCGGGCGAAAAGTATGCTCACCCCGTAGGCAGTATCAAGGAAGTGCTGCGCTATCAGGAACCCTCTCCGGTTCCGGGAGCACCGCATGATGTTGATGGTATTCTGAATATCCGTGGTGAGGTACTGACGGTAATCTCAGCGCGTAAGCTTATGGCGCTGCCTGAAGACCCGAGATCCGAAGACTCGCGCATCATCTCCATCGAAACCGACGATGGCCTGTGCGGCATTGTGGTGGATAAAGTGGAAGCGATTCTGGGCTTTGATGACAGCAGCATTGAGCCACCACCGAATCAGGATGCCTCCGGCATCATTCAGGGCACCATCCATCGTGAAGGTGAACTCTATATCGTGGCGAATTTTCTGCCCCATTGCGAAGGCGTTGCCCAACAGATGTAATCCGCTGCCTTCTGATTGATGATGCTCAGGCTGGCGGTTGATGACCAGCAGGGCGGTTAATGACAAAAAGATAATGCAGCGCCATCACCAGAGAGCGTAACAGCATAAAACCGGCAAAGGCTGCCCAAAGCCCCTGATTAGCCCAACCGGATAATCCCCACTCCAGCAACAGAAAGGCTGCAAAGGCCAGCAGCATGCCATTACGCATCACATCACTGCGCATCATGCCGATATAAACGCCGTCCAGAAGATAGCTTCCTGATGCCAGCAAAGGGATCAGCACCGCCCAGAGCAGATAGTCCTGCGCCAACTGTCTGACCTGAGACAGATCGGTCAGCAAACCGATCAGCTGCGCCCCCCAAAGAAGATAACAAAGGCTGATCAGCGCAACGGTCAAAGCACTCATCAGGGCACCGGCACATACGGTTCTATGGCGTAACCCGGCGTTATCGGCGCCTTCCGCCTGCCCGACAAGGGCTTCTGCAGCATGGGCGTAACCGTCCAGGGCGTAAGACGCCATCATGATCAGCTGCATCAGAATCGCATTGGCTGCCAGTGTCTCACTGCCAAAGGCTGCTCCCTGAGAGGTGAAGTAAGCCATGCTGCCCAGCAACAGCCAGGTACGCACCATCAGCTGATGATTAACCCGAAACAGCGCTTTAAACTCCTCCGCAACCCATGACTGCCAGGGTTGCGCACCTTTCGGCAGCAACTGAGACACACGCCTGAACGCCAGCCAGCCACCGGCGATCAGCACACTGTAATCCGCAATCAGAGAGGCAAACGCCACCCCCTGCACCTGCCAGCCCAGCAGCATGACAAAAACCAGATCCAGCAAAATATTGATGCCGTTACCCAGCAAGAGCATCTGCAGGGCAAAGCGACTGTTTTTCTGCGCCAGAAACCAGCCCATCAGCACATAGTTGATCAGCACCGCAGGGGCGGACCAGATACGAACCCCGGCATACAATGCCGCCTGCTCTCTGGCTGGCCCGGCATCCGCCAACAGCGCCAGCCCTGCGGGCACCAGCCAGAACTGAAACAGCAGTAACAGCAGCGCGATACCCAGCGCCATCACCACACCCTGCTGCAACAACCGGATAACCGCCGACCAATCGTCTGCCCCGGCAGCCTGAGATACCGCTCCGGTTGTCCCCATGCGTAAAAAGCCAAAGCCCCAGAACAAAAAACTGAACAGGGTCGCCCCCAGCGTGACGCCCGCCAGATAAGACGCATCACTCAGATGGCCAACCACTGCGGTATCCACCAGCCCCAACAGAGGGACACTGATATTGGAGATAATGATCGGCAGGGAAAGCGCAAAGATCTGCTTATACAGAGAAGATGACGTCACGATAGCTCCGCAGAGTGATCAACAGGAAAGGTTCAGGATAAGAAATCAGGCGGCAGACAGGAAAGTGCAGGCAAAAAAAATGCAGCACCGAAGTGCTGCATTCTTTCTGACAGGAAACAGAATTAACCCAGAGAAGCCTGGATAATTTTGTATTTCTCCATCAGTTCGTCCTTAGACTCAACGTGCTCAGGGTTTTCCGGAATACATTCTACCGGGCAAACCAGAACACACTGCGGCTCATCATAGTGACCAACACACTCAGTACACAGGTTCGGGTCGATCTCATAGATCTCGTCACCCTGAGAGATTGCACCATTAGGACATTCAGGTTCACATACATCACAGTTGATGCATTCGTCGGTAATCATCAAAGCCATAACGCTTACCTCATCAAAAAGCTAACTTATTAGTCGTTTTAAGTGTTCTTGCTAAGAGTTCTTAAACTGCAAACTAAGAGCTCTTAACTGCAAAGTGTTCTTTCAGCGCCTGGTCGACAGTCGGGTGAACAAACTTACTGACGTCACCATTCAGGCAGGCAATCTCTCTCACCAGCGTAGATGAGATGTAAGAGTTACGCTCTTCCGGGGTCAGGAAAATGCTCTCCACATCCGGAGCCATCGCCCGATTCAGGTTGGCAAGCTGTAACTCGTACTCAAAATCGGATACTGCGCGCAGACCACGAATAATGACACGCGCCTGTTGCTGTTCCAGAAACTCGGTCAACAGGCAGTCAAAACCGCAGACTTCAACATTGCTGTACTGAGACAACACGGACTCAGCCAAAGCAACACGCTGCTCCAGTGACAATAAAGGTTTTTTGCGCGGACTGGCGGCAATAGCCAGAACCACTTTGTCAAAAATCCTGCTGGCACGCTCTACCAAATCGGTATGACCGTTGGTAATAGGGTCAAACGTTCCGGGATAAACTACCGTCGTCATCGCATTTTCCTGATTATGCGCGGATTTTGGAGAGGCAGAATGGTAAACAAATTGCCTCACCGGTACAAACTTCTCTCGCTATAAGGTTATAGCTAATTCTAAGCAGCCAAAAGCGTTAAGCTGTAATAGCATCACACTTTTTAGGGACTTGATAGACTGCCTTTCGGCTATTGCCCGATTATGACAGCACAAATGCGGCCTGGATCGCCCACCTTTGAAAACAGACTTATTACTCTAACAGTGCTATATTCAGAGTCACTGTTACGACTAAATAAGTACCTGCAAAGGCCTTAATGCTTACGTCTCAATTTGAGATGATCTGATTGCGAAGACTTACCTGCTCACAAAGAAAGCCGGAAGACGACGCTAAAATTTCATTACAAGCAGCTAAAGCGACCCCCCGAGAATTGACCGTGAAAACAAAAGACAAAATCGTTCAGGCTTCTTTAGAGTTGTTTAATCTCCACGGAGAACGCTCTATAACAACCAACCATATCGCTGCCCATATTAAGATTTCACCGGGCAATCTCTATTACCATTACCGCAATAAGTCCGACATTATTGCGCGTATTTTCGATCAGTACGAGCAGGCGGTATCAGAACTCTTTGATCTGCCCGCTGACCGCGACATTACGCTGGAAGATCGCGCCAGACTGACCGACATGCTGCTGGATCTGATCTGGGAATACCGCTTTATGCATCGCGATCTGGTCGGCATGCTGGCCAACGATGCTGAGCTGAAAGAACGCTATCAGGCTTTTGCCACTCAGGGCATTAAAAGCACTGAGCAGGTTTACGTCAGAATGTGCGAATCCGGTTTTATGGATATTCCTCAGGATCAGCTGAAACCTCTGGCGCTGAATATCTGGATTCTGGTGACCAGCTGGACTACCTACCTGCGTACAGCGCTGGGCATCACGGAAGATCAGTTGACCCGGGAACAGCTCAATCAGGTGATCTACCAGATGACCTGCCTTGAGATGCCATACCTGACCGACGCCACCAAAGAAGAAACCCGGAAACTGATGGAAACCTTCGGGCCCAACGCAGCCTGAGTCTTTTCTCTGTGACGGTTATGCTGCCTCAACCCGACGGTAGAGGCGGCAGATCACCTGCCCGGCCTTCTTCTCTTTCTCCAGCTGCCAGCTGACCGGAATCTCCGCGAAATCAAACCCCTTCTCCGCTTCCAGATAGATCAGCGCACCATCGTTCAGCCGTTTCTGCTGCTCAAGCCCCTGACAAACCGGTGCCAGCAAACCTTTACCGAAGGGCGGATCAAGAAAGATCAGGTCAAAACGATCCTCATGGGTCGCAATCCAGCTTAACGCCTCCCCCTGAAACACCTCCGCCTGATCACATTTCAGTGTTTGCAGGTTCTCCCGCATCTGGCGCACCACCCCCGGATGATTATCCAGAAAGACCGCGCTTTTCGCGCCACGGGACAAGGCTTCCAGCCCCAGCGCTCCACTTCCGGCAAACAGATCCAGCACGCGACGACTATAGAGATCAAAACTCAGCCAGTTAAACAACGTCTCCCGCATACGGTCGCCGGTGGGGCGCAGACCTTCACCATCCGGAAACGGCAGCTTACGCCCGCGCCATTCACCGGAGATAATCCGCAGCTGGTTCCGTCCGGCAGACGATGCCGATGACCTGGCAGATTTCGGCGAGCCGGAAGAAGGACGGGAAGAGGTGCGGCGGGATCTTGGCATGGGGCTTTCCAGAACTCAGATTAATCGGTGAAGGTGTGCACATAAAAGATAACGGTCAAAGCGCCGTGGATTGTACCCCCCGTGGGCGACAAGTGGTAGGATAGAGCGCCATAAGAGGCAGGGTCTCGCCTGCCATTTTCCGTTCTAATGAGACAGAATTTATCCCATGTTTGGATTCTTCAAGCGTAACAAGAAGCAGCCGGATCAGCCGGAAACGCCTCTGGAACAATCTCCGGAGACGACCTCATCTGAAGAAAGCGCCACCGAAGCGCCCTTATCAGAGACTCATACTCAAACATCTGACACCCAGGCGCAGGAACTGCCTGTTGATGGTCAGGAGACCTCTTCTGCCACAGTAACCGAGCAGGACGCTCCTGAGACCGCTTCCGATGATGCCGAACCGGCTACGTCAGAAACATCTGCTGACGCCGTAACGGACCCGGAACCAACAGAAAAGCCTGCCGAACCAGAGGTTGAGGTTCAGCCGGAGCCGGAAACGCCTCAGGCAGACGCCGTTGCCGTTCCTGCTGAAGCGCCAGCTCAGACTGAGGAACCGAAGAAAGAAAAAGTTGGTTTCTTTGGTCGCATCAAGCAAGGTCTGGGACGCACCCGCGCGAATCTGAGCGAGGGTCTGGCCAGCCTGTTTATGGGCAAGAAGCAGATCGATGATGACCTGCTGGAAGAGATCGAAACTCAGCTTCTGGTTGCCGATATCGGCGTAGAAGCCACCTCCGAGATTATCGACCGCCTGACCGACCGTGTTTCACGCAAACAGCTGACCGATGCACAGGCGCTTTACGCGGCTCTGCAGGAAGAGCTGCGCGCCATGCTGGAACCGGCGAATAAGCCGCTGAACATCGAAAACCAGAAAACACCTTATGTGATTCTGATGGTCGGTGTTAACGGCGTGGGTAAAACCACCACCATCGGTAAGCTGGCGAAGAAATTCCAGCAGGAAGGCAAAAGCGTCATGCTGGCCGCCGGTGATACTTTTCGTGCTGCTGCGGTTGAGCAGCTGCAGGTTTGGGGTGAGCGTAACAGCGTACCGGTAATCGCTCAGCACACAGGGGCAGACAGTGCGTCTGTGATCTTTGATGCGATTCAGGCCGCCACAGCCCGTAACGTCGATGTACTGATTGCCGATACCGCAGGCCGCCTGCAGAACAAAAGTAATCTGATGGAAGAGCTGAAGAAAGTCACCCGCGTGATGAAAAAACTGGATGACTCAGCACCTCACGAAACCATGCTGGTGGTGGATGCCGGAACCGGTCAGAACGCTCTGTCTCAGGCCAACCTGTTTGATGAAGCGGTCGGCTTAACCGGTATCACACTGACCAAACTGGACGGCACCGCAAAAGGCGGTATCGTATTCGCTCTGGCGCAGAAAATGCAGATTCCGATCCGCTTTATCGGGGTTGGTGAGCAGGTGGATGATCTGCGTCCGTTTGATGCGGATCAGTTCACTAAAGCACTGTTCGACCAGAACGAAGGCTAAACAGCCATCTCCCGCAGCCCCCTCGGGCTGCGCGGCTACTCTTCTGATTTAACCCGGAAGCACTCCGGCAACACCATGCTTGCCCGACCGCTTCCCCGAACATTCAAATGCAGGATGCCATGATCCGCTTCGACAACGTCAGTAAACGCTATGAGAACGGGCATGAAGCCCTAAAACAACTCAATCTTTCCGTTGAAAAAGGCGAAATGTGCTTTCTGACCGGTCACTCCGGTGCAGGTAAGAGTACCTTGCTGAAGCTGATTATGCGGATGGAGAAAGCGTCTCAGGGTCAGGTCTTTATCAACGGCCAGAACCTTTCCCGCATGAGCAGCAGTCAGGTGCCGTATCTGCGCCGCAACATCGGCGTAGTATTCCAGAACCACCAACTGCTGTTTGACCGCTCGGTATTCGACAATGTTGCCCTGCCGCTGATGATTGAAGGTGCAGACCCTGCGGATATTGGTCGCCGGGTACGTGCCGCACTGGATAAGGTCGGCCTGCTGAAAAAAGAGAAGCTGAACCCGATCATGTTATCCGGTGGTGAACAGCAGCGGGTCGGTATCGCCCGCGCCGTGGTTAACAAGCCGCCGCTTCTACTGGCGGATGAGCCGACCGGTAACCTTGACCCTCAGCTGTCATCGGAAATTATGCACTTGTTTGAACAGTTCAACGAAGTGGGTGTGACCGTACTGATCGCCAGTCACGATCTTAGTCTGATCGCCCGCATGGGACACCGGGTACTGACCCTGAGCGACGGACAACTGGTGACTGACGGAGGTGCGCTATGAGTGAAGTCGGCAAACCCCATAACCGTGGTGCCTCTCCCCGTGGCGCAACCGGTGCAACCCCGCTCGGCGCACGCCGCGGTGTAACCCCCAAAGGCGCACCTAAAGCAGCAACACCGGCACGCACCCAGACACCCCGTAAGCCCAGCAGCAAACGACCGGGTTCTGAAGGGGCCAGTGAACACAAGGTTCAGACCAATCAGAAGATGAGCAGCTGGCTACGTCATCACCGCCTGATGGCAACCGACAGTCTCTGGCGCGTCCTGCGAACGCCTTTTGCCAGCCTGATGACCTGGGCGGTACTGGCGATCGCTCTGGCACTGCCTGCCAGCCTTTATATCTTTCTGAACAACGCCCAGCTGGTCACCAGTAACTGGGATGGCGCAGCTCAGATGTCTCTGTTTCTGAAAACCGATGTTTCGGAACAGCGCGCCGAATCGCTGGCTGAAGATCTGCGCCAGCGGGACGATATCGCCTCCGTGCAGTACATCTCGCGGGAACAGGCCCTTGGAGAGTTCAAAGAGTTCTCCGGTTTTGGTGAGGCTCTGGATTATCTGGATGGCAATCCCCTGCCCAGCGTATTGGTTGTACGCCCGGCGGCGGGACAGGTTAACCAGCAGGAGCAACTGCTGAGTGAACTGCAAAGCCTGACGGAAGTGGACGAAGCACAACTGGATCTGGCCTGGGTTAAACGCCTCTACTACATTATGGAGCTTGCCCAGCGTGCCGTCAGTGCCTTGGCGGTACTGCTCGGAATCGCGGTTTTACTCGTAGTAGGTAATACAATCCGTCTGGCCATTGAGAACCGTCGCGATGAGATCGTGATTGTGAAGCTGGTTGGCGGCACAAACGCCTTTGTGCGTCGCCCTTTTCTGTATACCGGTATCTGGTACGGACTTGGTGGTGGCGTAATGGCCTGGATGATTATTAACCTCAGCCTGATCTGGCTGGCTGGCCCCGTGCGGGCATTGGCCAGCGTGTACTCCAGCAGCTTTGAACTGGTGGGACTGGGCATGGCGGATTCGTTGCTGCTTATTATGTCCGGTACACTGCTGGGCTGGCTCGGTGCCTGGGTTGCGGTGGGTCGTCATCTTGGTGATATTGAACCGCGCTAACCGCGCCAGACAGGTCGATGAGATAATCAGCAGAGACCTCATGATCAATTAAAACGGTGACGCCTCAGTCGGCACTGTGATTAGATACTTGCAAAATATGCAGAAGATTTTATATTAATCTCCTGATTGAACTTTTGGCTTAACTGTAAATCACAAGGATCAGTACTATTATCCAAACCGGTACGCTTGCTTTAGTCGACAATCGCTTGTCGAAAACAACCGTCCCTGTCGGTAATAAATAGCTGCTTCTTCGAGGTAATATGAATACTAGCCTGCAAACCGTTGACCACCTGTCCCCCGGACAGGACCTAAACGCTTATATTCAGATTGCTAACAGCATTCCTGTTCTGTCTGTTGAGCGCGAGCAGCAACTGGCTCGCCAACTGCATGAAGAGGGTGATCTTGAGGCTGCACGCCAGCTGGTGATGTCTCACCTGCGCTTTGTCGTGCATATCGCAAAAAGCTATTCCGGATACGGCCTGCCACAGGCAGACCTGATTCAGGAAGGTAACGTTGGTCTGATGAAAGCGGTAAAACGCTTTGATCCAAATGTCGGCGTTCGTCTGGTTTCTTTTGCGGTCCACTGGATCAAAGCTGAAATTCACGAATACGTGCTGCGTAACTGGCGTATCGTTAAAGTGGCCACCACAAAAGCTCAGCGTAAACTGTTCTTTAACCTGCGCAGCGCCAAAAAAGGTCTGGGCTGGCTGAACAACGGTGAAGTTGAAGCGATTGCCAAAGATCTGGACGTAAAACCGCAAACGGTCCGCCAGATGGAAAGCCGACTCAGCGCCCATGATGCCGCCTTTGATGGTTACTCCGATGACGATGATGATTCATCTTATCAGGCACCGGCGTATTACCTCGAAGACCATCGCTTCAATCCGGCGACTGAGCTGGAGGATGCCAACTGGGCAGCCGATGCTTCTTCCCGCCTTCAGTATGCGATGTCGCAACTTGATGAACGCAGTCAGGCGATTCTTCAGCAACGCTGGCTGACAGACAACAAGGCGACCCTGCATGAGCTGGCTGACGTTTACGGCGTATCTGCTGAGCGTATCCGACAGCTGGAAAAGAATGCGATGAACAAAGTTCGCAAACTTATGGAAGAAGCGGCAGAGGCCTGACATCCAAAGTTTAAGAACCCTTTAAAAGGCTGCTCCGGCAGCCTTTTTGCGTTTTTCCCTACACGACTTTTCTATCCCGTTAGCATGTCCATTGCTCCTGTTTCCCCCAGCACCCTCTGAGAAACCATTCGCTGTACGCTGACTGTGTCACGCTATCCTCATTAGCATGTGCTGTAATATCCGTTACACTCGAAAGACAACTTTGCCGTAAAGAATTGCAGCAAAAAGCTATCTCTTATTTGCCTATATAATTAGGTTAAGCTAATATACAGAAAATCTAATTTTAGGCCCAATCTCAGCGGGCTTAGCAGGAGAACGATTCATGTCCAATCAACACCTCAAACCCTGGCTTTCGGCCATCTGCCTGTTCGGTGCGCTGTCCCTGCCCGCTCACGCTCTGGAGACAGTTACCCTGCAGCCTAAAGCGGTCAGCCAGTCAATCAAGCTCGATGGCATTGTCGAAGCGGTGCGCAAAAGTACGGTTGCCGCACAGACCGCAGGCACCGTCACTGCCATCTATTACGATGTGGATGACAAGGTAAAGCCGGGATCGGTCATTGTTGAGATCAGCGATACGGAGCAACAGGCCCGTCTTGATCAGGCTCAGGCTGCCGCACGGGCTGCGCTGGCTAACCAGCGTGATGCCGAGCAGGCTTTCAACCGTATTGATGAGATCTACCGTAAAGAGCTGGCATCTAAAGCCCAGTACGATCAGGCAAAAAACCAGCTGGACGGTGCCCGCGCGACCTACCGCCGTGCTCAGGGCGCGCTGAAAGAAGCACAGAAACAGATGTCCTACACCAAGGTGATCGCCCCTTATGGCGGCGTGGTCACTGAGCGTTTTGTTGAGATTGGCGAAGTGGTCGCCCCCGGCTCTCCACTGATGTCCGGTATCGATCTTGACCAGATGCGGGTCAACATCAATCTGCCACAAAGCTACGCCGATACCGTGCGCCAGCATCAACTGGCTGAAGTTACGCTGCCCGGTGGTAATGTCGTTCCGGCCAAAGAGCTGACCATCTTCCCTTACGCCGATGCGAAAACCCATAACTTCAGGGTGCGGGTGCATCTGCCGGAGCGTCAGGCGGGTCTGTATCCGGGCATGATGGTGAAAGTATCCCTGCCGATTCAGACCGGAGAAGCCCTGACGGTTCCTGCTTCAGCACTGATCACCCGCAGTGAACTGCGCGCGGTTTATGTGCTGGATGGTCAGGATGTGCCCCGTCTGCGTCAGGTGCGTACCGGCTACGAGAAAAATGGTGAGATCGAGATTCTCTCAGGTCTTCAGGCCGGCGATAAGGTTGCCCTTGATCCCAATGAAGCCCTGAAACTGATCAATGCTGCGAGGGTTGAACAAGATGCGTGATAATCAGGCTCCTGAACAGAAGCCGCTGGGCATCTCCGGCCGCACGGCTAAGGCGTTTCAGACCACCGAGATCACACCACTGCTGGCCATTGTCGGTATGCTGCTGGGTCTGCTGGCTATTCTGATTACGCCGAAAGAGGAAGAACCTCAGATCGATGTAACCTTCGCCAACGTCTTTATTCCTTTCTCCGGTGCGTCACCGGTTGAGGTGGAACAACTGGTGTCCACCCCTGCGGAACAGGTACTGAGCGAAATCGAAGGCGTGGAACACACCATGTCGGTTTCCCGCGCCGGTATGTCGGTGCTGACGGTTCAGTTTGAAGTGGGTATCACCCGACAGCAGGCGATTGTGCGCCTGTACAATCAGGTGTTCTCCAATATGGATTGGCTGCCACCGAATCTGGGCGTGGGTCAGCCACTGATCAAACCTATGGGTATTGATGATGTGCCGATTATGTCTCTGACACTCTGGTCAGATGACGACACCATCGGCAGCCATGAGCTGAAAAAGATCGCCCATAATCTGGAAGTTGAGCTGAAGCGCGTCAAAGGCACCCGTGATATTTACACCCTGGGCGGCCCGGATACCACGGTTCAGGTTGCTCTGGATCCTGCGCGTCTGTCCGGCTTTAACATCAGTCTGGATGACCTGCGTAATGCGCTGCAATCCGGCAACACCACAGGTTCTGAAACCCGTATCGTCAGCAACAATACGGTGATTCCGGTTCAGGCGGGTGATTTCCTATCAACCGTTGATGACGTTAAACGTCTGATTGTTGGTCTGAATAACGGCTCACCGGTTTATCTGGAAGATGTGGCCGATGTCACTCTGGGTGCCGATGTACCGGAGCAAAGTGTCTTTATGGGCACCGGCCCTGCCTTTGCTGAGAATGGCAAACCCGGCCTCTATCCGGCCGTGACGATGGCGATCGCCAAGCAGCCCGGTCAGAACGCGATCGATATTACCGAGAGCGTTAACAAGCGTATCGAGCAGCTGAAGAATATTGCGATTCCTGACAATGTTCAGGTAACGGTGACCCGTGACTATGGCGAAACCGCTAACAACAAATCCAATACTCTGATCTCAAAACTGATCTTTGCCACCGGTGCCGTTGTGGTGCTGGTACTGGCTGCACTGGGTTTCCGTCAGGCGCTGATTGTGGGTCTGGCTATTGTCATCACCCTGATGATCACCCTGTTCGCATCCTGGGCTTACGGCTTCACCCTGAACCGGGTATCCCTGTTCGCTCTGATCTTCTCCATCGGTATTCTGGTGGATGATGCCATCGTGGTGGTGGAAAACATCCACCGGCATCTGAGCATGGGCGGTAAGTCGATGCGTGAAGCGATTCCGCAGGCGGTTGATGAGGTGGGTGGCCCAACGATTCTGGCAACCTTTACCGTAATCGCAGCACTGATGCCGATGGCTTTCGTAACCGGCCTGATGGGCCCGTACATGAGCCCGATCCCGATCAATGCCAGTATGGGTATGCTGATCTCTCTGGTGATCGCTTTTGTGGTAACACCTTGGTTAGCCTTCAAACTGCTGAAACATGAGGAACAGGAACACTGCGCCGAAGCGGAACATGATGTGACCAGCACCAAGATGCTGACCTTCTTCCGCAAAATGGTTGGCCCTTTCCTGCAGGGCAAAAAAGGCCGCAAGAAACGTATGGCACTGGGCGCAGGCATTGTTGCCCTGATGATGGCATCCGTTGCTCTGCCTGCCACTCTGGCGGTGGTACTGAAGATGCTGCCCTTTGATAACAAATCAGAGGTTCAGATTATTGTTGATATGCCGGAAGGTACGCCGGTTGAACAGACCCAGCGTGTACTGCTGGAACTGAGCGAATACCTGCAGACGGTTCCGGAAGTGACGCACTACCAGACCTACGCCGGTACTGCCGCTCCGATCAACTTTAACGGCCTGGTTCGTCAGTATTACCTGCGCACCGATCCGCACTCCGGTGATATCCAGGTGAACTTTGTCGATAAGGGCGAACGTGACCGTAAGAGCCACGATATTGCTCTGAGCATGCGTGAACCTCTGCAGGCGATTGGTGAGCGTTACAACGCCAATGTGAAAGTGGTTGAAGTGCCACCGGGACCACCGGTTATCGCACCGATTGTGGCTGAGGTTTACGGCCCGAATCAGGAAGCGATGGCTGAAACCGCAAAAGCATTACGCGCCCGTCTGGAACAGACCGACAGCATTGTTGATGTTGACGATATGATAGAAGCGCCGGCACAGAAATATCTGCTGCAGGTGGATCGTCATAAAGCATCTCTGCTGGGTGTGCCTCAGGCCAGTATCGTTTCCGCGATCACAGCCGCGCTGGGTGGCGAAGATATCAGCTACCTGCACGAGAGCCATCAGAAATACGCGCTGCCGATCCGTCTTGAGCTGAACGAAGCGGATAAGAGTAATCTGCAACAGTTCCTGACACTGAAAGTACGCAGTATGAGCGGTGATCTGGTTGCCCTGTCTGAAGTGGTTCATCTGGTGGACGCCCAATGGGAAAAAACCATCTACCACAAAGACCTGCTGCCGGTGACGTTTGTGACCGCAGATATGGCCGGTGATCTGGACAGCCCGCTGTACGGTATGTTCGACCTGATCGGTCAGCTGGGTGATGAGCCGCTGTTTAAAGACACGCCGCTGGAGCAGTTCTTTATTCAGCAGCCGGAATGGCCGCTGGTGCCATCGGTAAAATGGGATGGTGAGTGGCAGGTCACTTACGAGACATTCCGCGATATGGGCATCGCCTATGGTGTCGGTATGATCCTGATCTACATGTTAGTGGTGGCTCAGTTCCGCTCCTACCGTGTCCCTCTGATCATTATGACGCCGATCCCCCTGACCGTGATTGGTGTGATGCCGGGTCATGCGCTGCTGGATGCACAGTTCACAGCAACATCTATGATCGGCATGATCGCACTGGCGGGCATTATCGTGCGTAACTCCATTCTGCTGGTGGACTTTATCAACCAGCAGCTGGAAGAAGGCATGTCATTTGAGGAAGCGGTGATTCAGTCCGGCGCGGTACGTGCCAAGCCGATCATTCTGACCGCACTGGCGGCGATGATAGGGGCGCTCTTTATTCTGGATGACCCTATCTTCAACGGTCTTGCGATCGCACTGATCTTCGGTCTGACCGTCTCAACACTGCTGACTCTGATTGTGATCCCTGTGATGTACTACGCCTTTGCACCACAGCGTATTAAGGATCTGGATCAGACCGTCAACAAAGCTGAGGCCTGACCGGTAATCAACTAAGGCTTCTTAAACCAGAAGCCTTAGGCAATAAAAAACGCCGCAGCGGTTAACCCCCTGCGGCGTTTTTTTATTGCCTTGTTAAGACGCGGAGATCAGCCCGTTAACCGGCCTTATAACTGACCACACGATTACGACCACCCTCTTTCGCGCTGTACAGTGCCTGATCAGACAGCTCCAGCAAAGCTTCAAGATTATGATCTTCCCGCATGCACACGCCCATACTCAGGGTTACTTTCAGCACCTGCTCATCCGGCAGCGTCACTTCTGTTGATTCAATCAGTGCACGCAACGTCTCCATACGCGCCAGAATATCCTGCTCAGAAGCGCCCTGAATCAGCAGACAAAACTCTTCGCCTCCTAAACGGGCCATCAGAGTATCGCTTCGGCTCTCTTCCCGAATGCAGTCTGCCACCACTCTCAGAACGTCATCTCCGGCACTGTGGCCATAGGTATCGTTTACCTTCTTGAAGAAGTCGATATCCATCATGACCAGACCCAGCGGCAGCCCCTTTTCATCCGCCTGAGCGATCAGGGCATCGGCTGTCGGGTAGAAATACTGGCGGTTGGGCATACCGGTGAGAAAATCTTTATATGCAGCGTCTTTCAGCTCGCGGACGCTCAGCAGCAGATCCATCATGTTATTGATGCGGCTGTAGAATTCCTCCACGGTGAAGCCTTTGTACATAAAGTCATTGGCACCGCACTTAAGAATCTGAGCCGGGATCAGCTGATCAATCTGGCCGGAGATACCAATCACAGGTAACTCGGTGGAGTTATATTGCTTACGGATACGACGAATCACATCGTAGCCGCTCATACCGGGCAGCTGATAGTCCAGCAGCACCATAGAGATATCGTGACCGGTCGTCAGCAGGTCGACCGCTTCTTCGCCACTATTCGCGACAATCACCTGATAATGCTGTCGCTGCAGCAGTACGGTCAGGTAGGCACAGTATGTGGTTGAGTCATCCACCACCAACACCTTGTGCTTGCCGTTATTCATCAGACGCTTCACCAGGGTGATAACGTCGTGCAAACCGTCCTGATCTTTAAAGAAATAGTCGATAACATCCCGATCCATCACCAGTTGCCGGGTTTCACTATCCAGAGAACCGGTCAGAGCGATGGCAGGGATTTTATATTCAGCAGCGAGATCAAGCACAGCACCGGTGGGTGCATCTTCCAGCACCAGACCGCTGAGAATGCCCATATACGCCTTGCCATGGGTGGCAATCAGCGCCTGAGCAGCTTTAAAGGTTTTAACAGAATCAACCAGCAGGCCCGGCAATTCGGTCATCAATGTTTTGGCTAAAACATCGCGGAAGAAAATCGAGTTATCAACAATAAGCAGGCGATGCTTGGGGGGCATAGTGCGACCTTTTGCTTAACTTTTTTATGTTTTTGTTTTATCAGCTTAGGACGATATGACTTAAACGCCAACGGCAACCGGCGTCATCAGGTCATTGGCCAGATAGGCCCACTGCTCCGGCCAGTGTTCTACCGGTGAACGGCCCGTTCGCGCGTATTGCAGAATACGACCCTCAACAATGGAGAGCAGCAGCTGGGACGTTACCGGAACCGGCATACGGGTTTTCATCTGATCACGGATCTCAGCCTCACGCAGAATCTGCTTCAGCTGAGTTTCCAGACGCTCATAGAACTGGGAAACCCGGCTGCGCAGGCGTTCATTCTCACCCACCAGCGCTTCGCCGGTCAGAATGCGGCACAAACCCGGGTTACGGTCAGCAAAGGCCAGAACCAGGGTCAGCAGATGTTCACAGCGGTAGATCGCCTGAGGCTCATCCTGAAGAATGCGGTTCACACGGCTGAACACCGCATCTTCGATAAACTCAATCAGCCCCTCAAACATCTTAGCCTTGCTGGCAAAGTGGCGATATAACGCAGCTTCAGATAAGCCAACCTCTTTCGCCAGATTTGACGTGGTGATTCTGGCACCAGGGTTGTTCTCCAGCATCTGAACGAGTGCCTGAAGAATCTGTTCCCGGCGAGATGATTTTGTATGCTTCTGATTACTATCCTGCGTCATGGTCTTTCCAGTTTTCCCAGCGGTTTTATCAGTGCCAGTGCCGGCATCAATCCTGATTTGTGATTAGGGTTCCCACCCCGGCATCCGTGAAGATCTCCAGCAAGGTCGCATGAGGAACCCGGCCATCAATAATATGAGAGCTTACCACGCCATTTTTAACAGCGCTCAGAGCGCAGCCAATTTTAGGCAGCATGCCACCGTAAATAGTGCCATCTTCGATCAGTTCATCAACCTGAGCGGTACTCAGTCCGGTTAGGATATCACCGTCTTTATCCAGCAGACCGGCGATATTTGTGAGCAACATCAGCTTTTCGGCACCCAGGGCTTCGGCGACTTTACCGGCCACCAGATCGGCGTTGATGTTGTAAGAGCGACCCTGATCATCGACACCGATCGGTGCAATAACCGGAATAAAGTCACGCTGTACCAGCATATCAACCACATCAGTCTGAACGTTATCAACCTCGCCAACATGGCCGATATCGATAATTTCAGGTGCGGTCATCTCTGGTGTTTTGTGGGTGACTTTCAGCTTTTTCGCCTGTATCAGACCGCCATCTTTACCGGTCAGACCCACGGCTTTACCACCGGCCTGATTGATCAGACTGACGATCTCTTTATTCACCAGACCGCCCAGCACCATCTCCACCACATCCATGGTTTCTTCGTCGGTGACGCGCATGCCGTTTACAAAGCGGGATTCGATCTTCAGTTTTTCCAGCAGCTCACCAATCTGAGGGCCACCACCATGAACCACCACCGGATTGATACCAACTTCCTTCATCAGCACCATGTCACGGGCAAAAGAGGCTTTCAGAGCCTCATCGGTCATGGCGTTGCCGCCGTATTTGATCACGATGGTTTTGCCGGAAAAACGCTGGATATAAGGCAGGGCTTCGCTAAGGACCTTAACAACTTCTATAGCGTGTTCAGTATTGGCCGTATCGCTCATGGGAGTACCTGTAAAACCTCTTGGTTATGCTCTTGGATACACGCCCTGACATAATGGGTAACAGGGCGGGTATTTTTCTTATTTGTCTGTTTCAGCGCCTGCCGCTCATCCCGAACGCAGGCTTGATGATGGCTGCGCTACTGACGACCGGAGTGGCCGAAACCACCGGCACCACGCTCAGAGGCATCAAAGTCATCAACGATATTCAGCTCAGCCTGAACCACAGGCACCAGCACATACTGGGCCAGTCGCTCGCCGGGCTCTAAGGTGAATGCCGTCTGACCACGGTTCCAGCAGGAGATCATCAGTTCACCCTGATAGTCGGAATCGATCAGACCCACTAGGTTACCCAGTACGATACCGTGTTTATGGCCCAGACCGGAGCGCGGCAGAATCACGCCCGCCAGTCCCGGATCACCAATATGGATCGCAAGGCCGGTGCCGATCAGCTGAGTTTCACCGGGCTGCAGGGTCACTGGCTCATCGATGCACGCACGCAGATCCATACCCGCTGAACCTTCCGTTGCGTAGTGTGGCAGCGGCAGCTCATTACCAATTTTAGGATTCAGGATTTTAACGTCGAGTGTGCTCATCGGGTAACCGTGCTCTTTCAGAAATTAGGGAATATTAACCGGTAACGCCGGCGGTATTCTGATGCAATCTGCTGTTAAAAAGTGCATCAAAACAGGGCAACGCTTCACGCAGAAGCACTGCCGCTCTTTTTTAAAAAAACACCGCCGTTCAGTGGCTGAGTATTATAACGATTTCAGCGCTGACTGCTTGTTAAACTTCTGCATCATCCGACTGATCCAGATGAAAGCGACTGGCGATGCAATGCATCAGATCATGCGCCAGATCCTGCTTAGCGGCCTGTTCAGGACTGAGGGACTGTAGGGTGCTCTCTTCCCGCCAAAGCAGCGTGACGGCGTTCTGATCGCTGTTAAAGCCTATATCGGTACGGGAGACATCATTGGCGATAATCATATCCAGATTTTTCCGAACCAGCTTATCGGCCGCGTAAGCCTCCACATCCTGAGTTTCGGCCGCAAAGCCCACGGTGAAAGGACGCGCTTCATGCCTGGCAACCGTGGCCACAATGTCAGGGTTCTGTACCAGATGCAGCACCAGATCATTCTGACCCGGCTGCTTCTTCATCTTCTGGTCTGCTGCCGCTGACGGGCGATAATCCGCAACGGCGGCGGCTGCGATAAAGATATCGGTTTGCTCAATCACCGACAGGCTGGCCTCCAGCATCTGCTGGGCGCTCTGCACAGAGATCAGATTCACCCCTTCCGGTGCCTGAATCTGAACCGGGCCGGCAATCAGATTCACCTTCGCACCGGCTTTCAGCGCTGCCTCGGCCAGTGCAAAGCCCATTTTTCCGGAGCTGTGGTTGCTGATGTAACGCACCGGATCGACCGCTTCACGGGTCGGCCCTGCGGTGATGGTAACGGTTTTGCCTGACAGCGAACCCTTGGGTGCCATCAGCGCTTTGGGTACTGACTGCAGTTCACCGGCTGCAGCCGTAATCAGATCAGCAAGTTGTTCCGGCTCCAGCATGCGGCCAAAACCGACATCGCCACAGGCCTGCTCGCCCTGTCCCGGCCCCATCAGCTGATAACCGTATGTTTCCAGCTGACGTGCATTCTGCTGTGTTGCCGGATGATGCCACATCGCCTGATTCATCGCCGGAGCCAGCAGCACTTTGGCATCGGTGGCTAGACAAAGCGTGGTCAGCAGATCATTTGCCATGCCCGCCGCCAGCCGCGCCATCACATCGGCACTGGCCGGAGCTACCACAATCAGATCTGCCCACTTTGCCAGCTCAATATGTCCCATTCCGGCTTCCGCCTCAGGGTCCAGCAGGTGGGTATGTACCGGATTACCGGACAAAGCCTGAAAGGTCAGTGGCGTTATAAAGGCCTGTGCGCCCTCTGTCATCACCACACGTACCTCAGCTCCGGCTTTAACCAACAGGCGGGTCAGCTCCGCTGATTTATAGGCAGCGATACCACCACTGATCCCCAGCAACACACGAACCTTTGCCAACATGAAAAAACACCTCTGTCTCTGAATGCCACCGGCACGGGAGTCTGCTCGCTACATTCATGCGCAAAATAAACACAGACTGACGCCATCACAAAGCGCAACACGATAGCATGCACGCTGTTTAGCGTCAGCTATCCTCAGCACTTGCCTAAAGCCCTAATCGGGTCAAAACTAACCACGATGGAAAATAAGCTCTGTCCTGCAAAACGGATAGCAAAAGGAAGCGCAATCAGTCATCAGGGAGGTGACGATGAGCCTGAAGGATTGGCCGGAACAGGAGCGGCCCCGAGAAAAACTCCTGAAGCAGGGAGCCTCAGCGCTCAGTGATGCTGAGCTGCTGGCGATCTTTCTGCGTACGGGTATTCCCGGTAAAAATGCCGTAGAACTTGCCAGAGACCTTCTGAAGGGCTTTGACGGCCTGAGAGCCTTGCTGGAGGCTGACCTGAAAAGCTTCTGCAGTCACAACGGACTGGGGCCCGCCAAGTTTGTTCAGCTGCAGGCGGTTCTGGAGATGAGCAGGCGTCATCTGATGGCACGGCTGGAAAGCGGCGATGCTCTGACCAGCCCGGAACTGGCTCAGCATTATCTGATCAGCCAACTGCGTCACGAACCCCACGAGGTCTTCGCCTGCCTGTTTATGGACAACCAGCATCAGGTGCTGGCTTTTGAGCCACTTTTCCGGGGCACCATCGACAGCGCCAGCGTTTATCCCAGAGAAGTTGTTAAGCGCGCTCTGGCTCATAATGCCGCCGCGGTCATCTTCGCTCACAACCACCCGTCCGGTATCGCAGAACCCAGCCAATCCGATGAAAGAATCACCCATAAACTGACAAAAGCACTCGATCTGATCGACGTCAGAGTGCTCGATCACTTTATAATTGGTAACGGAGACACGGTTTCGCTTGCTCAACGCGGCCTGATGTAGATAATGACGCACTTCTGGCTGGTATTTCTGTGCCGAAACACAGAAGATCTGTGAAAAACATAGAAAAACAGCCGCAAAACCACATATAACTTGTCAGCTAGTGGGCATTCTGATATAACAGTGCGCCTTTAAATTGATGGGTTGAAGCAGGGCGCCGTTTTTTCCGGCTGATTCGCTGATTCCCCCAGGTTTCTTGAATAGTTAAGACGCCTAGCTAGCGGCTGGAGGCTAGAAAATGTCCAAAGTTTGCCAGGTTACCGGGAAGCGTCCTGTAACCGGAAATAATGTGTCTCACGCACAAAACAAAACGCGTCGTCGTTTTACTCCTAACCTTCACACGCACCGTTTCTGGGTTGAAGCCGAGAAGCGTTTTGTGAAACTGCGCGTATCTGCTAAAGGCATGCGCATCATCGACAAGCAGGGTATCGAAAAGGTACTGGCTGACATTCGTGCACGCGGCGTTAAGCTGTAAGCACTGAATAAAGGAGACTCATCATGCGTGATAAAATCAGAATGGTATCGTCTGCTGGTACAGGTCACTTCTATACCACAGACAAAAACAAGCGTACTACGCCAGACAAACTGGAAATGAAGAAATTCGATCCGGTTGTTCGTAAGCACGTTATGTATAAAGAAGCTAAAATCAAATAAGATTTTTTCTTCTGAAAAAAACCCGGCTTGTCCGGGTTTTTTTATGCCTGCATAATATCCCACTCTTTAACTAGGTTATTATCCGCCCTGTCTGGGACGGCTTATCCCAACCCGATATTGCCATTTAAGAGCCCGCCATGCCTGAATTACCGGAAGTTGAAACCACACGCAAAGGTGTCAGCCCCTACTGTCTCAACCAGACCGTAGAGCAGCTGATTGTTCGCCAGCCCTCCCTTCGCTGGCCGATCCCCGATGATCTGAACCAGCTGATTTGCGGTAAAAGCATCCGCCATGTCGAACGCCGGGGTAAGTATCTTCTGTTTGGTTTTGACCATGGCACCCTGCTGGTGCATCTGGGAATGTCCGGCAGCCTCCGGGTTTTACTGTCCAATGCCGGTAGCGAAGCGGTGAATAAGCATGATCACGTCGATATCATCATGGAAAGCGGCGATATCCTTCGCTATCACGACCCGAGACGCTTTGGCGCAATACTCTGGACAAACGAACCTGTCGAAGAGCATAAGCTGATCGCCCATCTGGGACCGGAACCTCTGTCCGATGACTTTACGGCAGACTATCTGGCCAAACGCTGTGCGAAACGCAAAACCGCCATTAAAAGCCTGATTATGGACAGCAAGGTAGTGGTGGGTGTGGGTAACATCTACGCCAATGAGGCGCTGTTTCTTTCCGGCATTCACCCTCAGCAGGCCGCAGGCAGTCTGAAACCGGATCAACTGGCCCGACTCACCGACAATATCCGCATGGTGCTGCAGCGTTCGATTGAGCAGGGCGGTACCACCCTGAAAGACTTTGTCGGCGGCGATGGCAAGCCCGGTTATTTTGCCCAGCAACTGAACGTCTATGGCCGTGCCGGGTCTGAATGCCTGCACTGCAAAACTGAACTTAAAGAGATTCGTCAGAGCAACCGGAGCAGCGTCTTCTGCCCCCAATGTCAGGCCCTTCGTTAGAAAGAGCCCGCTCCCTAAGAGTGTGCCAACCACCTCAGGGCTGACGATTCCGTATCCATTTAACGATCATTAAGAAAGGATGAACCATGTACGCTGCTTTTAAACATATCCACCTGCTTACCGTTGCCCTGAGTCTCGGCCTGTTCACTCTGCGCGGTGTCTGGATGCTGCTGGATTCCGACAAGCTGCAGAAGCGCTGGGTAAAGATCGTCCCGCATATTATCGACACCCTGCTGCTGGTCAGCGCCATCGGCCTGATGTTCCAGATTCAACAGTATCCTTTCTCTGATGGCTGGCTGACCGCCAAACTGCTGGGCCTGATCGCCTACATTGTGATCGGCACCATCGCCCTGAAACGCGGAAAAACCAAAGGTACTCGGGTGATCGCTCTGGTCGCAGCCTTCGGTGTTATCGCTTATATTGTGGGTGTGGCGATTCGCCATAACGCTTTATCCTGGCTGGCCTGATAACCGGCCTTCCCCGTCAGGAAAGCCCGTTATCCGGACAACAGAAAGTAAGACAACAGAAAGCAAAAGGAATCCCGAGCATGCGTATTGCCGTTTTCAGCGCCCAACCCTATGACAAACAGTTTCTGGAACAGGAAAACGGCCGGCACGGTTATGAGCTGAGTTATTTTGATCAGCTGCTGAATGAAACCAATGCTGAACTCTGCAAGGGATTCGATGCCGTCTGCGCCTTCGTCAACGATGACCTGAGCGCACCGGTACTGGAGAAACTGAAAGCGGCCGGCGTGCGCTTTATCGCCCTGCGCTGTGCCGGTTTTAATAATGTCGATCTGCTGGCGGCCAAATCTCTGGGGCTGCCGGTGGTTCGCGTTCCGGCCTATTCACCGGAAGCGGTCGCCGAGCACACACTGGCGCTGATCCTCACCCTGAACCGCAAAACCCACCGCGCCTACAACCGTGTCAGAGAGAGCAACTTCACCCTGAATGGCCTGCTGGGCTTTAATCTGCACGGAAAAACGGTAGGTTTGATCGGCACCGGCCAGATCGGTCTGGCAACCGCCAAAATTCTGAAAGGCTTTGGCTGTGAACTGATCGCCCATGATCCCTATCCGAATCAGGATTATCTCGCACTGGGCGGCCACTATGTTGAGCTGGATGAGCTTTACAGCCGCTCCGATATCATCAGCCTGCACTGCCCCCTGAGCGAAGAGAGCCATCACCTGATTGATGAAAAAGCGATCAGCCTGATGAAAGAGGGTGTCATGATGATCAACACCAGCCGGGGCGGCTTAGTGGATACCCGCGCCCTGATCGCTGGTCTGAAAAGCCGTAAGGTTCGGGCACTGGGACTGGATGTTTACGAACAGGAGAGCCAGCTCTTCTTCCATGACCATTCCGGTGAGATCATCGATGACGAGCTGTTTGAACGTCTGCAGAGCTTCCCTAATGTCCTGATTACCGGTCATCAGGGTTTCTTCACCGAAGAAGCGCTGACCCAGATCGCCAGCGTCACCCTGGGCAATCTGGATTGCCTGACCAGCGGTCAGCCCTGCGATAACGAGCTGACGCACACCATCAGTTAAGTCAGAACGTCAGAAGCGTCTCAGTTAAACAGCGGCGCAAAACTGTTCGGCAGCAGCTGAAGCACAATCGGCAGGGTCACCATCGCCAGCAGGGTCTGAGCCGTGGTGATCGCAGCCATCAGAGGCGCATGCCCCCCCAGCTGACGGGCCAGAATATACGATGAGGTTGCGGTCGGCATGGCAGCAAACAGCAGCAGTACCGCGATCTCCATCTCACTCAGCCCCACCAGATAGCCGATCAGTGTCGCTACCACCGGCATCAGCAGCAGCTTAATCAGACTGGACGAGATCAGCGGCCAGGACGCCTCTTTAACTGCACTCAGATTCAGAGCGAAGCCCACCGCCAACAGACCCAACGGCAGCGCGGCATTACTGACAATATGGAAGGCTGCGGCACTCCAGCCCGGCAGGCCGATACCGGTCACATTCAGCGCCATACCCACCACACAGCCGACAATCAGCGGGTTTTTAGCGATCGCTTTCAGGGTGCCGACAACACCACTGCCACTCTGCCCCACATAAACCGCAAAGATACAGACGCAGAACACATTGATCAGCGGAATCATAATCGCCATGGCAACGGCCGCAATGGTCAGACCCGCTTCACCATAAAGGGCTTCCGCGGCGGCCAGCACCACGTAGGTATTGAAGCGTAAGCCCCCCTGATAAACCGATGTAAACGCAGGACCGGACTTAGTCAGCAGCGGTTTCAACACCACAACAAGCGCTGTCATGGCGATCAGAAGCAGCACAATAGCCATCGCTACCTTATCGACAGCCACCTCATCAATGCTGGCGTTGGCCATCTTGCTGACCAGCATCACCGGAAACAGAAAGAAATAGGTGAAGCGCTCAACCAATGGCCAGAAATCACCACCGGGAAACCGGAAAATATGCAGCAGCGTACCGGCCATAATCACCATAAATACCGGAACCAATGCATCAAGAATTAACATAGCTACCTCTTAGAAAAATGCGTCCGCCCTAAAGACCGATTGATGACGATGGCGCAGTCTACCTAAGCCCTGCATCAAGACCAAGCCTGCCTGATGCACCCTCAGACCAGTCAGCACCAAACATAAAACAGGCACTTTTTTGACCCGGAGCAAGTTTCAGACACTTTATGCCAGCGGGCAAAAATATGCGGCAATTGGTCACACGGTTTTTTCCCCGCATTTGGTTAGACTTACGCCACTTAAATGGGTCTTTGTGTTCCATGAGCGCATCAGCCAGTACACAGTTTCTGAAACGGGCAAAACCGTAATTTATGTCGACCAAGCAACTTAAACTTCTCTGGACACTCACCATCGCAGCACTGCTGGTCATGCTGATCTATCTGGCAAACCACCTGAATGCCCTGATGGATATCGATGAAAGCCAGATGCCCGGCTGTGTCATGGAACAGGGCAGCTGCACCGTGACCCTGAGCAGCGGTGATTCTGTTCGCCTGTCCGTCTCCCCCTGGCCGGTATTAGCACTGAAGCCGGTGGAGTTCCGGATCATCGCCGACAACCTGCGTCTCAGCTCGGCTAAGCTCGCGCTGACAGGCCGCACCATGTATATGGGCATACATCAGTACACCTTGCTGCCCTCGGCTCAGAACGGCGGGTTGAGCGTTACAGGCACCATCAGCGTCTGCACCGAAAAGGTGATGCCATGGCGTGGCCGTGTCGAACTTGAAACCGCCAGCGGCCCCCGGCAGATCTGGTTCGACTTTGATGTGCTGCAGATGTAAGCCGACACCAGCCGGTAAAACAATCCGGCAACTTTTTACTGGGAAAAGGTTCTCTTTTACCTGCAGGTTAAACAACCGCCGTTAAAACAACCTCAAATAATGACGCGGATTAAGAGCGGGAATGCCATTAAGGTAAGATACCGGTTCGGACGCCTCTCTTAACGATGGAAACGACTTATGTTCAACAGCTTTAAAAAGCACTTTCTCAAAGCCCTTCTGATGTTGCTGCCAGTGGTTGCTCTGATTGGTGGCATGGAGATGTACCAGAAGTATCAGATGAAAACTGCCGCTAAGGTGATGCAGATTGGTGGTGACTTCACGCTGCAGTCCGCGGATGGTGCTTATACCCTGAGCAATCATCCCGACAAACTGAATATCATCTATTTTGGCTACACCCAATGCCCGGATATCTGCCCGACATCGCTTTCCGTCATGGCACATGCCTTTAAGCAGCTGCCGGAAGATGAGCTGTCTCAGCTTCAGGGCATCCTGATCAGCGTTGACCCGGAACGTGACACGCTTCAGCACCTGAAAAGTTACACCCAGTTCTTTCATCCGCAGATTATCGGCCTGACCGATACTCCGGAGAAGATTCTGGCTCTGTCACGCAAATATGGTGCGTTTTACCAGAAGGCTCAGATCGACAACAGCGCCATGGGCTACACCGTGGATCACACCTCGATCTTTTACCTGACCAATGACAAGGGTGAAGTGCTGGAAACCGTCAATCATTCCGCATCCCCGGATGCCCTGCTGGATGCCCTCAAGCGCCAGCTGAACTGATCACGAACATAAACTGCTCCGACTAAAACCGTTAAGAACAACTGTTGAGAATAAAAAGGAATCATGATGAAAAAATGGCTTACCGCACTGATCTTCGCACTGATCACACCGATGGCGATGGCAGCCAGCACGGTCGATGTTGTTAATCCTTATGCCCGCGCCGTACCTCCGGGTCAGCCGAATTCAGCCATCTTTATGATGCTGAAAAACAATTCCGCTAAAGAGATCAGCCTGATTCGCGCTCAAAGCGGTGTTGCCGATGCTGTCGAACTGCACACTCACACTATGGATCAGGGCGTAATGAAGATGCGTCAGGTTTCTGAGATCCGTATTCCGGGTAACGGCATGGCTCAGCTGCGTCCGGGTGGCTATCACATTATGCTGATCGGCCTGAAGCAGAACCTGTTTGAAGGCCAGAAAGTTTCGGTAAAACTCTACTTCAGCAATGGCGCGATGTCCGTGGTTGAGATGCCGATCAAAAAAGTAATGGTGGGCATGAAGAAGCATTCAGCGCACTAAGCTCAGCATCACCCCGTTCGATAACGAACAAAAAAACGGCTCAGAGTTTTCACTCTGAGCCGTTTTTTTATATCGGGTCGTATCAGCAGACTGATTAAACGGCGTCAGTTCCGCTTTCGCCGGTACGGATACGGATCACTTGTTCCAGTGCAGACACAAAGATCTTACCGTCGCCGATCTTACCGGTGTTGGCCACTTTAGTGATCGCCTCGATCACCTGATCAACCACATCATCACCCACTGCGATCTCAATTTTTACCTTCGGCAGGAAATCCACAACGTACTCTGCACCACGGTACAGCTCAGTGTGACCTTTCTGACGACCAAAACCTTTAACTTCCGTTACGGTAATACCCTGAACACCAATCTCAGAAAGAGATTCACGCACATCGTCCAGCTTGAACGGTTTAATAATTGCAGTAACCAGTTTCATTGTTGTACTCCTGTGAAAACGGTCCCAGCTCGCGAGCCGGTAAGAATTAGTGGACAGGTCTGGTGTGCATCCCCTGTTTAATCTGCCAATAGCATACTGTTATTGTTGACAATAAAAAAGGGTACCAGACCGGTACCCTTAAGCTTTTTGAGGCTAAACCTCTATATATTTAATCTTGTCTTTTTCTTTATTGAGTCGTGCTCTTATTTTTGTTGGTTTAACTCTCAGTGATTAAACCTTGTCTTGCTTACAGAGCGTTCGGCTCTTTGTGTTCTTAACTTAACCTTTAGTGAACTCAGGGTAAGCTTCCAGACCACACTCAGCGATATCCACACCTTCGTACTCTTCTTCTTCAGAGACACGGATGCCGATCACTGCTTTCAGGATGCTCCATACGATCAGGCTTGCTACGAATACCCAGCCGAAGATAGAGATGATACCCAGCAGCTGTGCAGAGAAGGTCGCATCAACATTGTTCAGTGGTACAGCCAGCAGACCCCAGATACCCACAACACCGTGTACAGAGATCGCACCTACAGGATCATCGATACGCAGCTTGTCCAGAGCGATGATGGAGAACACCACCAGCAGACCACCAATGCCACCGATCAGGGTAGAAGCGAAAGCCGTTGGCGACAGAGGATCAGCAGTAATCGCTACCAGACCAGCCAGTGCACCGTTCAGTACCATGGTCAGATCCGCTTTGCGGAACCACAGGCGAGCTAGGATCAGAGCCGCAATCGCACCACCAGCAGCCGCTGCGTTAGTGTTTACGAAAACCTGTGCTACCGCGTTTGCTTCACCCACATCAGACAGTTTCAGCTCAGAACCACCGTTGAAGCCGAACCAACCCATCCACAGAATGAACGTACCCAGCGTTGCCAGAGGCATGTTGCTGCCCGGAATCGCATTGATCTGACCATTCGGACCGTATTTGCCTTTACGGGCACCCAGCAGCAGTACACCAGCCAGAGCAGCAGCAGCACCTGCCATGTGAACGATACCGGAACCTGCAAAGTCAGAGAAACCCGCTTCGCTCAGGAAACCGCCGCCCCAGGTCCAGTAACCGGAAACAGGGTAGATGAAGCCTGTCATCACAACCGCAAAGCTCAGGAAAGCCCACAGCTTCATACGCTCAGCAACCGCACCGGATACGATAGACATCGCAGTCGCTACGAATACCACCTGGAAGAAGAAGTCTGAACGTGCTGAGTAGTAAGTATCACCACCGCTGGCCAGAACCGCTTCAGTTGTATTCTCTTCGCCAATCAGGAAACCCAGATTAGGCAGGATGCCGCCAGCATCACCGCTGTACATAATGAAGTAACCGCAAAGCAGATACATGGTACAGGCGATCGCATACAGCGCGACGTTCTTAGTCAGAATCTCTGTCGTGTTTTTGGCTCGAACCAGACCGGCTTCCAGCATGGCGAAACCTGCCGCCATCCACATCACCAGCGCACCACAGATCAGGAAATAAAAGGTATCAAGTGCATACTTGACTTGTACTAAATCTTCCATTGGAAGGCCCTCCGAAGGCTGAATTCTTTTTTAGCTAGTAAGCGACTTAGATAGCGTCTGTGCCGCGTTCGCCGGTACGGATACGAACAATCTCTTCAAGAGCGGTGATGAAAATCTTGCCATCGCCGATCTTGCCCGTGTTCGCTGCGTTAGTGACCGCTTCAACCACCTGGTCAACCTGATCACCGGAAACCGCAACTTCCAGTTTTACTTTTGGCAGAAAATCCACCACGTATTCCGCACCGCGATATAACTCGGTGTGACCCTTCTGGCGGCCAAAACCTTTAACTTCAGTGACCGTGATCCCCTGGATACCGATATCGGATAAGGCTTCACGTACATCGTCCAGTTTGAACGGCTTAATGACTGCAGTGACCAGCTTCATTGGTTTACCCCTACGGCACGCTTAACGTGCTTATCAGATTGAATTGTTGTCCATAATTTTTGGTCTAAGGTGTGGCTTTCTCGCGGTGCACCGCTTGCTCAATGCACTCTCGCCAACATACCTCGGGTTTTGCATAGGGTGTGCCAATAAGAAAAAACCTATGTTTTTCATAACACTAGGAGTTAAAACCACCGATCAAGCCGATCAGATCGCACCGAAACAGAAAAAACACTGCACCGACAAATTTCCAAACAAACCTATTGCGCACTGTTTTTGTGCACGAACTGCGCACCACAAAGCCGCATAACAGGGCAAAACCGGAACGGAGCAAAAGCACGTAAAGTGATACACTGCACCGCAGGCTTTTGGCACGGAACAGAAGCCGCTGAACCACTGAAATCAAGCAACTGATGAGCGTCCACGATGTTAAAACCTGAAATGATCTCTGAGCTGACCCGCCAGATGGGTGAAAAATTCTCCGGTGCCGGTCTCCCCGGCGAAGCTGAACTGAAACGTCAGATGCAATCCGTGGCGGAGAACGTATTTGCTAAACTGAATCTGGTGACCCGGGAAGAGTTTGATATTCAGAGCGAAATTCTGCTGCGCACCCGCGCTAAAGCCGATGCACTGGAAGCTCAGGTCGCCCAACTGGAAACGATCGTTGCTCAGTTAGCCGATAAAGAGCAGCAGAAGTAACCTCTGTTGTTGGCCGGTTAATGTTGTTATCCGGTTTTACTGTCCGGTAAATACCGAGCCGTTCACACGGCAGCTTCTTTAACGGATAGAAAGAAGCGGGTCAGACAACCCAACCTCAACGCACAAGGAGTCGTGCTATGACACTGGCTGTCATCTATAGCCGCGCTTCTGTGGGTATCGACGCCCCGGAAGTGCGCATCGAAGTTCATCTCACCAACGGTCTGCCCGGTCTCGCCATTGTCGGCATGCCGGAAACCGCCGTGCGCGAAAGTAAAGACCGTGTGCGCAGCGCCCTGATCAATGCCGGTTTTGAATATCCCCAGCGCCGGATCACGGTCAACCTCGCTCCGGCTGATCTGCCCAAAGAGGGTGGTCGTTACGATCTGGCCATCGCACTGGGTGTTCTGGCCGCCTCCAGCCAGATTCCCGCCGAGCGCCTGACCGAGTTTGAATGCTATGGCGAACTCTCCCTTTCTGCTGAACTTCGTCCTGTATCGGGCATTCTTCCCGCAGCCTTAGCCTGCGCTCAGGCGGGACGAACCATGTTGGTGCCTTCCGGTAATGGCGATGAAGCCTCACTTCCGGAAGCCAATATAGTGATGACCGCCCCTCACCTTTTAGCGGTCACCGCTATGCTGCATGGGCAGGATGAACTGCCCCTGCATCAGCTGGAATCTCAGAAACGCTACACCCTGTTAAAAGACCAGCCGGATCTGGCGGATGTGAAAGGTCAGTTTCAGGCAAGGCGCGCTCTGGAAATCGCCGCTGCGGGAAATCACCACCTGTTGCTGGTTGGCCCGCCGGGCACGGGGAAAACCCTGCTCGCCAGCCGCCTCGGTGGCATCCTGCCAAAAATGAGTGAGCAGGATGCGCTGGAGGTGATGGCGCTGGCATCCGTATCCGGTCGTTTTTCCATGGATGAATGGGGACAACGCCCCTTCCGCAGCCCGCATCACACCGCCTCCGGCGTTGCCTTAGTCGGAGGCGGTGTAAGAAACAGTTTACCTTGATACTGCATATAGCAAATTGATTATATATATCGATAAATGATAATGATTAGGCGCGAACTAATGTGTGTATAGAAGATCAATACCCATTCACAACCCGCAAGAGGCCTTAAAATTAAGCTTGAAAGCTTGTAGACAGGAAAGTTTTCAGCGTCTATCAGTAAACTATGTTCTCATTTAATCTTGCGGAGGAACCCAGTCGAGGAATTCTTGCTCCTGAAACACTGGATTACTCTGGATTCCTTCATCTTCCTCCCACCATCCATAATCCCTGCATATTGTTGATACTTCTTCGACTTTCTTTTCTGGGACAGTCTTTTGCTGATCCAGAGCTACTTCCAATGGGTTCATCCGCCAAAGCTTAAGACTATAGCCGGTAGATTTGATGCTATCGGCTAATCTTGCTGCAATCCTAAACCCTCCTACATCAATGTCGCCCCAATGCAAGAGCTCGGAGAGCTCCAAAGAAGCAACTATTCGATTGTAAGCCGCGAGAAAAGATGGTGTAGGGTTTCCAGCAATATAAACGATCAGCAAGTCCTTCTCTTTTTTTGCACTGTCAGCTGCTTCGTTGAAGCTCGCAAGATTCTCAATGGTGAGAATACGTCGAATAGGTCCATTTGAAGTGACCAGACCTTTGATAGTGTCCGGTCGTAAGCCTAGATAGGGGGATACCAGAGGAATAACTCCCCCTTCAATTTGAATGCTACAATCCGGTGGGCCGGTCAGAAGCATAGGCTGAGGATGCTTTACTAGGCCTAACCGCGCAAAAACATCCTCTTCTTCGGTTTCTGCGGGCTCTCCAAGAAGGAAAGCAAGCTGGCGAGAGAGTGTTTCTATCCGTTTACTATCACTGAATAATCTGGCGCTTAGCTTGCGGAGCAGTACATCCTGCCCACTTTCACAAAGTTTTTGCGCAGCACCAATGACCCTCATGCTGTCGGTCAGTTGATCAGCACGCTCCGCTGACACACCTGCTGGAGACTTACCCAGACGCCAGGCTTCGATAATATGGTCAACGTCAGGAAGCCCTTCTTTAGCTACAGACGCTATCTTTGTGATGGCTCGCCTGGCAACGTCCCAGGGTAACTCTTCGCCAAGAACACTCACCACTGCTTTAGGATCTAGCAACGTTACTCTCGAAAGCTGCCCTTTCTCTCCTGCGCCGGCGTCCCAATCAATCCTTATTGCTTTTGCATTTGAGTAGATCTGAAGTCGCGCATGATACTCTTCCCGGTCTGCAAAGCGCTCGAGGCAATAGTACTCCTTCAAACTCGAATTCGTCGCAGGAAAGCTTACCGAAATTTTTTCTACTGACGGTTCAAGTTTGCCATCAGCGAAAACAGCACGAGCAGCTTTTTTGATAAGGCGACGCATACTCTCATCACATGCATCTGCTCCTGAGCGCAGCATCATTGTCCACCATTGTTCGGAACTACATTTTCTGTAAGATGTTCAAGTCCAAGTTGATGGTAAGCGCCTTTCATAACTTCCGGGTTCTCATCAGGCATATCACTTACCATCAGTTTGTTGGCTGCTTCCTTGAATTTGGTTCGTTCCATTTGGAGATCCAGCCCTTCTCGATCCAGGTCATAGATGGTCTGTGTTACAGGTGCCAGCTTGGTGCGTTCAAGCTCCGGGCCCGCCATAATAAGCTGCAAGCCGATGCTTTGAAGGAAACGAGCTGTGGCGATAGCGTTGATTGTGTCCATGCCATGGAAAGCCTCATCAAGACAAATCAGGCCAATACCCCGTTGTTTTCCTTTGTTACTGTGTAGCCTATAAGCTTTTGCAAGAGCAGCCCCTGCGGCAACATACATCGGCGCTATGTGTTCACCATTGGAACCTGCCCCTTGCCGATTACTCATACGATCCACTCTTTTACCATCGACCAAGATATCTAAATCAAAGGTATAAAACTGTCTGTAATCTAGAATGCCACTAGCATTACCAGATTCAGCAGCGGCGTCCACGAGATTGCGGAGTGTTTCATCAATCTCATCGGGGTTTTCGGCGAACAAAGAAAAATTGTTATCGTCTTGAGCTATCTGGTTGATGTATCGCACAAAGGCTTCGTATTGCGGCACAACCTTGGCCGAGAACTTGTAACGCTCTCCGCCGGTGAAGGACGGACATGATTCAAGTATTTTATTTCGCTCTCGGCGCTCCAACTCCATTTCTTTGAATCGGTCATGAAGAGACATGGCAATGTCTGAGCGCAACGTTTCCTCGGATGCCTGACGGGCTAACTCAGCTTCCTCCTCGTACCGGTGCAATTTGGTATTAAAAAGCTTCGTCTTTTCCTCTAGTGTCCATTCATAACGTTCATGCCATTCCATATTGGGAACTTGCACATCCAAACGCTCGTCCTGGACATAGCGGGCAAGTTCAAGAGAAGCGCTTTCCTCGGCATTCCTCAAGCGGGGGGTGTGGTATTCAAGTTTCCTATCCACCTCTTTAAGCCGAAGATCATAGCTGGTTTCGGCACGCTCAATCTCATCTTTCATGCTGTCCAGCCATTCTTTATCGACTAAAACATTGGCTACAGCTTCTCGTTCAGCTTGGCGAATTACAGGTATCTTTTGTTCTAGTTGCTCTTTCAGCGTCCCATATTGATCTATTTTCTCTTTCAACCCTGCCGCGAGTCCATGATGCTCCGTATACTGATTGTCGTATTCTGAGTATTGCAAGGCAGCAGCACTAAGGAGAGATCGCAACTCATCCAGGTGTGAGACATCGAGGCCCTTGAGCTGCTGATATGCCTGGTTGATCACCTTATTGGCCTCTGCAAGCTTCTCAGTGATGCCTTGATCGTCATCGTTGGCGTTCGTGGCTAGAGCTTTTTCTAGCTCTTCAACGCGTTTCCTTTGCTTCTCAAGCTGCTCCAGCTCTCCTTGGAGTTCCGCTGCATGTCGCGATAATTGCGATGTATCTTGAACTTCCCTGCCTATACGAAGATCGCTTATCGGTGCGATGCGGATGGATTTAGTTAGACCTCCCTGGCTCAACATTCCGTCGCGGGTGATTGCTCTTGAATGAGTCTCGAGTTCTAGTTCAGTATCGACTAAGCGCATGCTTCCGAACTTCTGCCAAACGAAACGACGAGCCGTATCGTCATTGGTCTCAAAAACACCCAATGCGAATTCCTCACCTTTAGCGGAAGTATCGACATTGCGTAGGTGAAATGGCTGAATGATAGCTGCGCCGTTTACCTGGATGCCTTGCTGCTTTGCCTGACGCAACAGCTTGACTGCCTCTCGGGTATTCCCTTCCGTTATAATCAGAGCATCACGATCAGCACCCAAATACGCCTCCAGCGCAGGTGCCCAAGTTGGATCCGAAATGCGTAATAATGCCGACAAGGGCTTAGCTTCCATACCAGCGTGATTAAGTATCTCCAATAACCGCGCTGCGCCATCATTCAACAATCGCCCAGTTTGAGCTGCTGCTGAAATCCGACGTCGAATTGCATCACGCTCCTCACCCAGTTCACTTTGCCTCTTTTGGATCGAGACCAGATTAGACTGAGAGAAGACCCGAATATGTGCGAGATCCCCGTCGAGCTTCCCAATTGATTCGCTCAGTGCGCTACCCGAGTTTTCATTTCCCCGAGCCTCGACTAGCTCATCAACTACGGTACTCATAAGACTTCGAATCTCAGAAAAAACTGGTTCGTCGATCAATTCTCTTAGCGAAGAGATCAGTCGGTTCGCTCGAGATATATCCGAATGTTGGTAGGCTGTAATTATTTGGCGCTGAAAGCTAATCTGTTCTTCGAGGCGTTGCCGAAGCTGCTCATTTTGGTCGCTCTCCAAGCGAACCTTCAGTTTGGTAATTTCCTCTTGTTTGTGATCTCGCTGTTCTTTCGCATCAGCCGCAAGGCCTTCTGCTGTTTTTGTTTGGTCTTGGAATGTATCGATCTGGGTTTCGATATCATCAATCTTCTCACCCAGCCATTCGGCATTAAAAATCGCTTTTATGGCTTCAAGAGTTGCGATTCGACGTTCCGCTTGGCGCGCGCGCTCAAAGCCATTAATGATGTCTTCGAGCCGCGAGATTCTTGCCTTTGTTTTCATGATCAAATCGCGCAATGCGATAAACTGTTCGACCTGCTTGCGAAACGTTGCAATATCAACTGGATTGGACTCAACCACGTAATCTCGGACAAATTGATCGATTGAATCAACATTCTTCAGGGTCATCGAGTTCACGAAAGACGACATAAACCGTCGCGCATTAGGCATTCGCTCGCCATTCAGAGCGTATAACAGCTCCTGAACATACTCACTCGATTTATCGGTAAAGATGGGCGTCCGCCCTTTGCTCCGGGCTTGTTCCCGGACATTTTCCCGAAAGTCTGCGAACGGGATGGGGCGTTGGTCGTCGCCGTCATAGACAATGCAATCGTCTGCTTTTAAAGCCAACCCAGGAAGGACGAAAAGGCCTTTAACCTCGTGCCCATCAGTTTCTGCATCAGCCTCGATGCAAATTCCGGCAGAAACCCATTCAGTTTCCGTATCATCGCCAAAGACCAACATGATGTAAGTTCGAGCCTCATCACGCGCCCGCCCGATCACTTCACTGTCTTTCTCTGGATTGCGGAGCATGCCAAGGCAATAGCCAGCTAAGCTTCGCCGCCGCTTGGTTGATACCGACTGGGTATTAAAATGTGTGTAATTCCGATTTCCCCCGAGCATTGCGATTTGTATTGCATCGAGCGTCGACGATTTCCCAGAGCCATTTGGCCCTAAGAAGGCTGTTGCTCCTGCTACCTCAATATCAACCGCTTCGTGTAGATAGAACTGGACCAGTGCGATGCGTTTGAGCTGTTTCACAAAGAACTCTCCTTTTGTTCTGTCGTATCGACCAACCCGTCAGGCTCATATAACAATTCTGCATGGGATTTCAGCATGGCGAGAGCTCGTTCGTTTATCAGGCTTTGTATACCGGGCAGAATCTCAGCAAACCATGCCGCCTCACCTAAGTTCTCAGTTCTGACTAAACGAGCAATTCCCCACCTTTTCATTGCATCCATGATCCCCTGAAGCTCCAACTGAGGCTTCATTGGTAATTCACGTCCTGTTGATTCAAGGAACGCCGCCTCAAGTTCAGGCAAGCTAACCCCCGCGACGCCTGCATTGAGTGATCCCCTATTCATGTGATGGTCATACAGCTTGCGCAACACCAAAGCCAATAAAGTGTGCATCAAAGGAATCTTGCTAACTTCCGTAACTGTCGGAACAGCAGCCACATATCGCTCCTGGACATTGAGATCGAGTATGCAACCAAATAGATCAAGCGCTTCCGCGAATGCATTTTCGTGGGCTGCCACCAAGTCATAGTCTGATCTCTGTTTCGGGTTTGCCTGGTACAGAACTTGGTCAATGATTAGACGTTGTGCCGCCCTTTGAAAATCCCGAACAGTATGAGCCTCGTCTTGTTCTGCAATACGTTTCCAGCTAGTTGGCATTATTTGTACTCCCGTCCTTTCGGCGACGAATCCTCACAACAGGTGCCTCAATGTATTCATTCTCAAATCGCTCACCTGTCAGCTCAATCTCGATATATCTGTTGAGTTCCTTAAATAGTGTTGGTCGAACAATACCGGCCCGAGCATTCCTTTCCGTACGGTCGGCTATCAACCCAAGCCGAGAGAATGCTGCCAAAATACATAGGTCGTTGATGGAAGCCACATCCATGGAACTGCTTTCCAAAACACCTCCAGGGTCCACATGACGATCGATGTACTGAATAATGCGAGACTCCGAAACCTCTCGGTTCCCCTTCATAATTTGACGGACCAATCGTCGTGCTCTTTCCTCAGGTGACAGCCGACGTTTCTGGATAACCGCACCTCTGCGCTTTCGTGGCTTCTTGTTCGGCATTTTCAGGGCGTCTTCACTTAAGAGTCTTCCTTGAGACCAACCTGTGGGTAGAGCCAGATTTTTATCATTAGGTCGCGAATCAGCTGCGCGAACAACTGCATTAATGACCTGGTCGGTCTTCGTATCGAAATTACCCTGAGAACGGACCTTGTATTCGAGATATCCGAGGGCTTGGTCGTTAGCGCGGGTGACGGCATCCTTAAGGCGTGCGAGTAAACGGTCGACCTCGCGTAGTGCCATAACGCGGGCCGTATCATTCTCAATTAATGCATCCGCTTCTTCAGTAGACCGACAACGTAAGTTTTTGCGATACCACCTACGCAATTGTTCACGACTTTCTGGTTCTTCTGTAACTCGGGAAGCCATATCAACAATATCCCAGCGGGATGCGAGAGGATGATTGCGGGAGAACAGGTCTGAGTAGTCGCCGATATACAAACTGGAGATATAGTCACCAAAGAACCTCTCGAGAAAGAGATCAGCTGACTCCTGAGCGCGCAAGTATTCGCTAGCTTCCCGAACGCGCATGCGGGTAGTGTTCAACATTCGCAGAAGTGCCGAACATTCTTTCGCAGCAACCTGAAATACAGCGGCATTTTTTTCAGGATCTGCCTGCACTTGCAGCAAGTTATTCCGAACCGATTGCACACGCCCACCGATAAACTCGGGACCTTGCTCAGCAAAGGTTTTAAGCAACTCAAACAAGTTTTGGACTGTGGGCCGCATGATCACAAATTGGGTAAAGCCGACTCGATCAATGCTCAGCCAGCCACTATCCAGGAAGCTTGAAAGAGCGTCATGGGCGCGTATGTTTATCGGAGTCCCAAGCTCCTCAACATTGGATTCATGCTCATCCCACCGGATCAAGAAACGCTCAATTGATGCTACCACACGCTTCTGTGTCCAGCCTTCTCCCTCTGGAGGATCAGCCTCAGGTGCAAAGAAGTCGTTATATAGATGGTTTAGGAGCGACCAGTTGCGGCGCGCGTGCTCGTGCGCCCCGAGCGGTCTAAAAATATGCTCAGGTACACGATCAAATAGGTTGTCCGCATCTTCAGGCATAGGCCACCTAATCTTCCTAGACTCACAGTTAACATAGATGTTAAATTAACACCTGTGTTAATACAAATCCAGCAGAGAGTTACGCCATTGGATAGCCGCACGAGACTACAGTTTGAGTTCATTGAGATGTTACTTGCTTATGAAGGGGAGATAACCAATCAGCGCCTTAGGGAAAAGTTTGGAGTAACCAGCGTGCAAGCCTCGCGGGTATTGGCTTCGTATCGAGAAGCATATCCATCCAATACCCAAACTCTGAAAGGACAAGGCCGTGGGCGATATGCTCCTACGACTCGATTCAAGCCAGAAATCGCTAGTCTTAGTATTGAGGCCTATTTCCGATCGGTAAAAGACCAAGTTACTCATGTCAAGTTGGAGGAGACCCAGAGAGACTTTACCAACGTTGATCCAGCACTGTTTCGAGTTATTCACTCAGCGATGAACCAAGAGGCAGCCTCCAGAATCATCTACAGATCTATGAACAACCCAGATGGTATTGAACGTATCATCCATCCCTTGGCGTTTGTGTTCGCCGGGAGAAGGTGGCATGTGAGAGGCTACGATGAGCTCACTGAAGAGCATAGGGACTTTAACCTAGCCCGAATATTCCATGCGGAATCAGCGCCTAAGGATGTAGAAACACCCACGGATATCAATTGGGAAGAAAAAGTTCAACTCGAGTTACGACCACACCCATCATTGAACGAAGGACAAGCAAAGTTGATACGAGACGAGCTGTTCAAAGGCGCAATTGGCAGACGCATTACTACTCGGCGCGCTTTAATAAGATATGTCTTGAGAGATTTAGAGGTTGCAGAAAACCCTGAAGTTCAGCGCCCACCAGAGTTTCAAATTTATCTGTTCCGGACGGAGCCTCTTCGGGGCGACAAGTGAAAATCGCATGTGACCAGCAATAATCACCTATGGCCTTTGATTCCGAGCTATCCAGAGTAGCACCAGAGGCTACCATTAACGAGTCCATGGAGATAATTTAACACTTTGAACTGGGTTTTCGCAGACAATACCATCTCGATAGGCTTGGTCGATCGCAGCACAAATTTTGTCGAAGTAACCGCTGCGGATCTTGCGATTAAAGACTGCCATTCTGGCTATTGGTTGCAAGCACAGCACTCACTCAGCCCACTGTTTCATTTTAATGATTAACGTTATTTTTTAACGGGTTGGTGTGTTATGAAACTTTTCGTATTTACGTTTTCACTGTTGTTCTCTTTGTCCACCGTTGCAAACGAGCCGGTTAAAAAGAGCTCATCTGACATCTGTCATTCAGACGAAAGTCCACACTATGACCGCATTAAAAGTTTCACGTCTTACGCTGATCTTTCGACCTGCATCAACTCAGGCGGGCGACTCCCAATAAATCGAGCCAGCCAGATAAGCAGCGGAAAGATTGCAGCAGAATCAGGATACAGCCGCGAACAGTTCGGCAGGGGCTGGGCCGATACGGACGGCGACTGCCAGAACTCTAGGCATGAAGCTCTAATCAACCAATCAACTGGGCCGGTACGCTTCAAAACGGGCAGAGAGTGTCGTGTAACGGCTGGTCGCTGGATCTCGCCGTTCACCGGCACTGTCATCCATGATCCGAGCAAGATAGACATCGATCACTTAGTGCCCCTTAAATGGGCCTGGGATCACGGTGCCTACCGCTGGTCACGCACTCAACGCGAGCACTTTGCCAACGACCCTACAAACCTACTCAGTGTTGAAGCTAGCCTGAACCGTCAGAAAGGCGCAAAGGGTCCAAGCGAATGGCTGCCACCGGCAAACAAGTGCCAATACATGCTGCGCTTCACCCGCGTCATGAAAACATACCAATTGAAGCTGTCAGCATCCGAAGAGAGCCAGATGGCACAGACCCGCAGCAGGGTATGCGACTAAGATGGAATCTCTAAAAGAAGAGATACGCATAGACCCGGCCAAGATGCAGAAATACCTAGAAAGCCACGAAGTCATGGGGAAACTACGTCGTGCGCTACCGCGACGATGAAGTAGAGTCATGATCAAGGATAGTTGAGTGCTATGCCGTCATCACCGGACGAACACCCTCAGAGAGGGTCGCGACTAACTCTTAATCTCAAACAATAGTTTTCTTATCTTTGACTCCAAAGTTTTAGCCCACTCAAAAGGCCCTCCATCCAAGCTACCCGATTTAGAGCTTCCATCGTGGCTGAACGAAACATTAACAAATCTTTCAAAAAAACTGAGGGCGCGAAGCTCATTGGCCTTAGTTCTCCAAGATTGGTTAGGGTTAGGCCATCGGTTCTGAGCAGCAGTCATTCCTAGAAAGGTTCGAAAATCTATATCGTTCATGTAGCCAAAATCTTTGGCATATATGCATTGAGTACTTCTCCCTGAATCTCCTTTCTTTAATTCCATTTCAACTAAATAGATGAACTCATCAGGTTTAATCTGCACCTCGACCCAAACGACTTGCCTCAAACGCTCTCGACCATCCTCCTTTATGATATGCCAACTCCTTTGTCGGTTTTTGCTTGATAGAAAAGCAGTAACGAGCTCACCTTCAACCTCTAAGACGGAATCTAACGCTCTTGTCTCAACAGTCCAGGATCTGGTGGAAGATAAATTTCTAAGATATATGACCATTGAAATAAAATCTGAAAGATTCCGATCAATAGTATCTTGGCGGGATTCAAAAGCACTCTCTTGCAAAACAATACCGTTAACGCCTGAACTGACAATCTCACCTGATGCGATCCCCTTCACGGCAAGCCCGGAATCATTTTCATAAACTGGATTTTGACACTCATCGGTATGAATATGTTTGAACTTCATTCCTTTTAAGGCTGAAAAACTATTATTAGACATAGTAATTGCGATAGGCTTAGAACCCGCCGTTGGTAGATCATCAACATCTTCAATCAGTTCATCTTCATCAAATGGGTTTGATGAATAGTCTTCACTCCCTCCCATTTGTTTATTCCATAATTCAGGTATTTTAGAGTAAATATCACTCAAGACCTTAACCTCATCGAAGTCAGCAGGCTTGTCACATTTGATGATATTGCCAACAAATAGGGCTCCGATCTTTTCACCATTGACTGCATAAGAAAACTTCTGGCCAGCCACAGTTAAGGTTGTATAACCATCAAATGGAAAACTTGACTTCAGCGCCAAAGGTCTTTTCTTGCCACCATTAGCATTCGAGATCTTTACATTCTTCAAGTGGTCCGATGGTAGGCTCAATGCTCTGCGGCCAGCCTTTGTCCAGAACGATCTATAAGCCGTAAACTGCTCTATCAGACTGAGTCGAGCATTGACCTTGAGATAAGGCGGCTCCCATTTAAAGTAGCGATCAAAATCGTTTCGTACCACTGCGTTCAGTAGCCTGTCACTCGCCTTAAAATAAAACCGATAAAGTTCTGCACAGGGTATAACCAGATACTTAGTAGACCTATTTTCAAGAACAGGAACTAAAGCATATAGGGAGCTATCACATAATGTCGCCAGATTACGTCCTAGAGTTATTGCGATGGGTGGAAGTAGCGCCCCATCATACCCCTCAATGAATCCAGGATTTTCTCCAGGGGTAAAAAACTGAATTCTCGAAGTATCTATTAAAAATTTTTCCTTAAAAGGTGTAAGCCGATTAATTCGAATCCCATTTTCCCAGCAAGAGCCTATTAAATACTTAGATATTCTATTTAATGGCTCTTCTATCCAAGTTTGCTTCTTTGTTACTTTTCCATATCGTAAAGGGGCATGTATGCCAGCTGCCTCAATCTGTGAAAGTGAAATGCTAATCTTAGGTACTTCATTCTCGGCAACTTCCGATACCAAGCCACCAAAGGCATCCACTCGCCATATTCCTTCGAGCTTACTCAGAATTCGAGAAACAAACACCCAACCTCCTTAAAATCAGATCGGCCCCGAAAATACCAACTCTTGGCTGATATCGAGGTACGTAACACCCTAAAACCTACAAAAGCTACGCCGCGTAATCTAATTACGCCAACTGCACTATATCGAAATATCCGTATCAGCCTTCTTTGAGAGCAGCTTATCGCAGTACATTTTCTTATCGGATTCGGCCAATAATTCTTCGATAGATATTTTACTGTCGGTTGACCGAGTTGCTGAGCCTATACTCAAAGATGGCCTTATTAGCTGACTTTGGTAGCACATAGGTTTCGATTGACAGCGAAGCTTCAGTTTTTCGATCAAAGAATCGACCTTATTTGGCTCAGCTATCCGATCAAGTACGATCATAAACTCATCTCCGCCCATCCTCGCTACGAAGTCTGAAGATCGGACGGAAGATCTCAAGAGTTGACTGACATGAATCAGAAAGTGATCTCCAACATCATGCCCGTAGGTATCGTTGACAGCTTTAAAGTCATTTAGGTCAATATTGAGAAGTGTAAATTCTGATTTCTTGTCGCCGGTCAGTCTTTGTCCCAGGTAATTCATAAAGAAACGTCTGTTCGGCAACTTGGTAAGCTCATCCTGAAGCGATGCGTCTCTTGCTAAACTCAATGCTCTGAGCAACAGCAAAGCCGATACAAAAAGCACTAAGGCTACAGATACCCCGACGACGAAGATAATCCCCCTTGACCACTCAATTGATGCGCTGTCATCAAAGTCGTACTGACCGGCAATTTCAAACTTTGAATTTGGCAAAAGTATTGGGAGGACTAAGTCAGGAGAGGTGAATAACTGTGCATTGCCAAAAAAGACCACAGGGTCTTTTAAGTGCTGGTAGTATCTGCGAATGGCCGTTGCCAAGCCATCTAATCGGTATATTCCGCTATCTTCCATGATGAGTTCATAGTCCAAGACAACGCTGACGGTTCCCCAATACTCGTTGCTTAAGGGGGCATCAAGAAAAATGGGGAAACGTGCAATAAGCGCTTGCCCGCCCTGTACCAACTCCAGTGGTCCATCCAAATAAACTTCCTGAAGCTCCTTTGCCCGCATAGCGGTAATAAACTGATCAGGACGGTTTCGGAGGTCGAACCCAAGGGCTTTCTCGTTTCCTTTTAGGGGGTAAACATGAGAAATAATATTATTCGGAGCAACCCCAACGCTTCGGATGTACTTTGATTTATCTATAAGGGCCTTTGCGATGGTATCCCAGTTTTCAAGAGCAAGCTTAGGATTCAGCATGATGATGGTTGCGAGGCTATCAGCGGTGTATACAGTCTGAAACACGAAGGCTTCGAAATTAGCCCTGACTAAGGCAACACTTTTTTGAGACTCCGACTTAGTCTCTTCCACCACTTGTTGCTGATATAAATTGGAGAAGGTTTGAATTAGGAAGGATACCCCTGCCCAGAAAAGCACCGATAGAATGATAACGGTTAGTAGGTACTGTCTGTTTTTATAGAGCATGCAGATATCCGAGGCTACAGGAAATTTTGAAATAAATGAGCAATTTCCCTTATAAGATCTCAATATCCAGCTGTTCTGCAAGGGTCGTATAGAAATACTCTCTGTCACACTTCTCACCGCAGACCATAATGCTCTCTTTTAATGCGCTCAACGCTTCTTGTTGAGTGATGCTACCCGCTAAAACATGACCTTTCAGAAAGTTGTGATAAATATGGTTGATATCATCACAGGATAA
>JBLXDJ010000007.1:0-116804 GCA_048264105.1 Oceanospirillum sp. | reverse complement strand
ACTCAGAAGTGAAACTGCTCAGCGCCGATGGTAGTGTGGGGTCTCCCCATGTGAGAGTAGGACATCGTCAAGCGCCTAATACGAAAACCCCGCTTCATACGAAGCGGGGTTTTTTTATGTCCGGAAGAAAGTGCAGATAGAAACAGGGTGGGGTGACGTCATAGGACAATCCAGACTCTCTTACCCGTTATGTCGCTTATGCAACCTGTTTGAAGCCCGACTCAGCTTCAGTCCCTGTTCCTGTTGTTTTAGGGCTTTTATTGTCCTGTTGCTGCTTTTGGTACAGGTGATAGGCTTCCGGGTCAATCGCGTCCAGCGCTGTGCACAGGTAGAGATAATCATCCTGAATCGGTTGACCCGTTCGAATGACTCTTAGTTCGACTTCTGTCACAGGAGTGTCTGCTTTTAGTGGTTCTTCAAACCATGCAAAGAGGGCTTTAGCCGCCTGAACATATTCAAAACGAACCAGTTTGAACCCCTCACGCAGTTTCAGATGTGTTGTCATTTCATCGATTTGGTACTTCAGAACTGTTTTCATGAGCTTTACCTCCTCGTGGTAATAGCTTCATCTTTATCGAATTCTGACTAAGAAAAAATAAGATTTTTTGTTTCCTGCTTTCAGTTTTTTTCGATGAAAGGGTTTTACCGAATGTACCGATCAAAAATAGCTTTTGCAGCGCTATGGAGGGGAGTTGGCGTTCGGGTAATCATATAGTGTGGCAGCTGAATGGAATTGATCTTACCGAGTTCCACGACACCATATTGCCTGCAGACCTCATGGGCAATATTACTGGGCGCAGCAAAAATTCCGTAGCCATGATGGCCAAAAACCTTAATCAAAGCACTGTCGTTTACCTCAAGCTGTGTCTTTATTCTGACCCCCTGATGTTTAAGCCAGGTATACAGCTCTGAGAAGTAAGGGGCATCCAGGTCATTAACCAAAAAAGGTTTGTCGCTTAGACTGGCCGGAAAGTCCGCCATAAGTTCTTCTGGCTTGAGGGCATCAGAAGCAAAAAGAGATAAGGATGTTGAGAAGAGGGAGTGGCAGTAAAGCTGTTTACTATCCAGTTCAGACGGTATCTGGTCTGTAAAAAGAATATCAATCTTCTTCTGTAGCAACGTCTTCAGAAGGTCAGGAGGATGCCCTGTAATGCATTTCAACCGTAGCAGATCATCCATTTGCATTGCTGGTTCAAGCAGTTGATAGGCTGTTAGTTTGTGAATAGACGCCGCCATCCCTACTGATAGCGTTAAAGGCTGGTGATCTTTACTCTCGGCTAGCTTCTGACTTAATTCCTCTACGAGGGTAAAGATACGGTCCGCATCTTCGATAATTTGCTCGCCTAGAGGAGTCAGCCCCAGCTTTTTTCCTTTTCGATGAAACAGAGGACCTGTTTCCTGCTCAAGGGTAGCCAGTTGACTGCTAAGAGTCTGAGGTGTGAGGTTAAGCTGATCCGCTGCTTTTGTAATGGAACCGGTTTTCGCGATCAACCAGAAGTAATGGAGGTGTTTCAGATTAAGACGATGAGGCATAGCCATTCTCTGGTTTCAATATGGCAGATGTGCAAGACTACAGCTGGTGCTAGCGGCTGGATTTATTGCTGCCCAATACATCCAGTGTGATACCTACATCCTGCTCGTATTGCATTGAAATTCGGGTTGTCTGCGTTGTTTGTTCATACTGCTCTAAAGCGTTCTGAAGCCTCGTGCTGGTGACTTTATTGGATTCCGGTTGCGCACTTTGAGTCGTTGATGATGACATAGGGGTAGCACTGCTACTCAGACCGTGGTTTGACTGAGACACCTGATAGCTGTAACTAGCCACCGTGTTCACGTTTTTAATCTGCTGTAACAGATCTGGTGTATCGTCGAGTAGTCTTTGAATTCTTCCCTTGTCAGGGTGCTCTCCCACGAAAGGGATGCCTGTGTAGGGGTGTATGTTGATCCTGACAGGCTTTGACGTATCGATTCCAGCCTTTAGAAAGAGAGTGTCCATGTTAGATGCCAGTTGGCTTGCCATCATTTGAACCTGTTTCCAGTTAGGTTCATCGCTGTCGGAGTTCAGGCTAAGCTCTTTAGCGAGATCCGATATGGAGACATCAGGCCGCTGCGGAATAGCGGCCTGATTATGTGACTGCCCCTGCTCCTCCGCATTGACGGCCTCGACTTGAGGGGAAGACTGGCTAGCCCCTGTATTAAGCAGGGATAAGCCCAAGGTTTGACTGATGACCTGACCTATCATGATTTTTCTCCGCTGATCATATCTCTTATCTATGATTACTGAAGACACAAATGGTTTCAGGTTGTTACAAAGCAAAAGAGATGCCAAACGGTGCTTTAAATCTTTTAAATGACCCTAAATGATCGCTAACATCCTAAAAAATAAGATTTATTTTAAAAGTGCCTTGCACAATACGCATTAAACTTTGATATAGCTAAGTGTAGTCAAAGTTTCGGACTGGGCAGTAAATTGCCGCTGTCGATATGTCGGTTTCATTTATGTCATTTCGGTAAATTGACTTGGACGGTCAGACCTCCACCGGGTGTTTGTTTAAGTGCAAGCTGCCCGTTGTGGCGTTGAGTAATTCGTTTAACGATAGAGAGTCCTAAACCTGCCCCAGATTCATTACCGGAGCGATAAAAACGCTCTGTAATACGTTCCAGGTCGTCACTAGCAACCCCTGAGCCGTGATCAACGACAGTCAGCTGGAAACTACCGGCTGTTTTTTCAAGGTGGAGTTCAATGCTGCTTTTTGATGGAGAAAATTTGACTGCATTACTGATCAGGTTCTGCAGTAGTACATCCAGCATCCCATCTTCAATCTCTGCCTGCCAGGAAAGTGTTTCATCAGCCTCAAGGCTAAGTTCAATCTGTTTTTCCCACGCAATAGGCATTAGCTCAGCAAGGTTTTGCCGTGTTTGCTGTAACAGATCAATGCTGGTTTTGGTATCTGGCTTTAAGTCCGGGTCTAATCTGGCTAATGTCAGCAGCTGAGAGACAACTCGGGTTGATCTATCAACAGCAAGATCCAGCTGATGAAGTGAATTTTTACGGTCACTATCCGTTTGAGCCATCAAAGCGTTATCGGTATGGATCTTAAGAACCGCAAGAGGCGTTCTCAGTTCATGTGCTGCGTCGGCAATCAAGCGTTGTTCCCGGGATATTAGGGTCTCGGTTGCAATCAGAAGTCGGTTCAGAGCATCCTGAATAGGCTTTAATTCCGTTGGAGGTGCTTTGAGTTGTATCGGTTTAAGGTTATCTGGTGCCCTACCTTTAATAAGGTTTGTGAGTTCTCTTAAAGGATAAAGTCCCCAGCTAATCGCTTTCCATAGCAAAAGCGCCAGGACAGGAATGCCGATCATTTCCGGAATAAGTGTTTGCAGGACGATGTTTTCGACAAGCTCTCCACGAACATCTTCCCGCTCAGCAACGCTTACAATAAATGGAAAGCTTGATGAATGCGTTTTTAATGTAAAGGTTGTCCATTGGTATCCCTCTAACCTGATATTGCTGAAACCAACTGTTTCAAGGCCTATGGGAGTCTGTGGACTGTTTGGCGAACGTAAAATCAGCTGTGTGCCATGCCACACCTGATAGGCAATTTTACTCTCATACTTGTGTCCTCCATTATTGGCATCGGCCTCTGTCAGAAGTGCCTCTTCAAAAGCCAGTTGCAGCTGTTTCTCCTGGGCGGCTGATAGATCGCTTTCATGGATGCCAATGACGATAGCCTGAAGAATACGGGCATTTTGTGCTAAGCGGGCATCAAAGATTTCCTCGATCTCATGACTGGCATTTTTAAAGCTAATAATGCCGATGATATTAGCCATTGTGATGAGAAGCAGAAGAACAAATAACAGAGTTCGCCTGATAATTGATGTCGGTAACATATTACTCTTCAGCCTTATCAACGACGTAACCTATACCCCGCAGGGTTCGTATAAGCTTTGGAAAGAGTTTTTTTCGCAAGTGGTGGATATGAACTTCCATGGCATTACTCTCAACATCTTCATCCCAGCCATAAAGCATTTGCTGAAGCTTATCTCTTGTGAAGACATGCCCTGGCTGGCTGATCATTTCGTAGAGTAGGGTGTACTCACGGCGTGTCAGTGGGATAGCTTTACCTTCAAAGCTGACCTGTTGGCTGGAGGGATCAATCTCAATGCCCCTGTGGGTTATTGTTGGCTGGGCTCGTCCGGAACTCCGTCGCAGCAAGGCCCGAATACGGGCCTTGAGTTCTGTCATATCAAAAGGCTTGATCAGGTAGTCATCTGCACCGCTATCCAGACCATCAATTCTGTCCTGAATCGCATCTCTTGCGGTCAGAATCAGAATAGGCGTGTCTTTACCCTGAGCCCGTACCTGTCTCAAAACGGATAAGCCATCCAGACGGGGGAGGCCCAGATCCAGTATGACCAGATCGAAGTGGTCGGTTTCAAGAGCCTGAAGAGCCTGAAGACCATCGGTGAGCCAATCAATGGTGTAGCCTTCAGGCTTAAGTGCCTGCTGCAATCCCGATCCTAGGCCTGAATCATCTTCCACCAGAAGAATGCGCATACTTAATCCTTGCATGAAATGTGTTTTAAAGAAGTTTTCTTACCTGACCTACGAATTGCTCAGGCCCCAGCTCACCCTGAATCCGGGCCGAAGTCAGTTCGTTTCCATCGGCCTTGTAAAACAGTATGCTCGGAGGGCCGAAGAGCCCATGTTGCTGAAGAAAAGCGCTCTGCTCTGGTGTGTTGTCTGTCATATTAAGCTGAATAAAGGTGATTTTATCACCGAGTGCCTGAACGTTGGGGCGGCTGAACACTTCACGTTCCATGACCTTACAACTGGCACACCAGTCTGCATAGAGATCAACGACAACTGGGCGTCCTGCAGCGCTTGCTTTCTCCATTGCTGTCTGCATGTCTTCAACAGAATCATAACGGACAAACAAAGGTTTTTGTTGCTCCGGACCGGATTGTGCCGGAACGGACACGAATGCCAGCGGTTTCAACGGATCATCATGGCCGGCAAGGCCAGCCAAAAGCAGGCTGATACCATAGACCATTAGAGCAATGGATAACCCTCTGCGGGTTTTCCCCCAGCTGTTCAGAGACTCAGACTGGCCAAAATTGCCGAGATGGGCCGCATAAACAATAGCGAGAAGCGACCAAAGTAGAATACTGACATTACCTGGTAATAGGCGGCCCAGCAGACTGATGGCTACACCTAAAAGTAAAACACCAAAGAACGCTTTTACTTCAAGCATCCAGCCACCGGCTCTTGGTAGCCATTTGCCACCACCCGCACCAACCAGAATCAATGGCATACCCATGCCAAGGCTGAGTGCGAATAGTGAGGCTCCACCAAGCAGGGCATCTCCCGTTGTACTGATATATACCAGAGCCCCAGCTAGTGGCGCAGAAACACAGGGGGATACAACAAGTGCTGATATCAGTCCCATTAAGGCAACGCCTGCATATTTACCACCACTGCTGTTTTGGCCCATTCGGTCTAAACGATCACGAAGGAAAGCTGGCAGCTGAAGTTCGTAGAAGCCGAACATAGCTAACGCAAGAGCTGTAAACAGTGCGGAAAAAATAACGAGCGCTGTGGGGCTCTGCAGCGATGCCTGAAGGTTCATCTTGGCACCAAAATAGCCCACCAGAACACCCGCCAGAGTATAGGTCATCGACATGCCCAGCACATAGGCGGCTGAAAGACCGATACCGCGCCGCAAAGTGATATTGGCACCCTGGCCTGCAATGATACCCGCCAAAATGGGGATCATTGGCAAAACACAAGGGGTAAAGGTCAAGCCCAGGCCCAGTACGAAGAAGGTGAAAACAACCCAGTATCCTTCTGCGTTTGCCAGAAGTGCTGCAATGGCTCCTGCATCTTCTTCTACGGCCAGGGGTTGATCACTGACAGGCATCAGTTGGTTATTTGCGTCTGTCACAGAAGTGGTAAGTGCAGCCGATACCGGCTGGACATTAATCGTTTTCCTCTGCGGCGGATAGCACAGGCCATTTTCTGAGCATCCCTGATAACTTAATACCAGTTGGTTGCTGTGCGGTAATGCTTCTACATCAAGCTGGTGATGAAAAACCTGCACTAAACCAAAGTTTGGATCATTTTTCTCTTCTGCCTTGGTCAGAAGCGCAACATCACTGAGTGGCTCTTTGTTTTCATCCGTTAGTTTCAGCCGCTTTTGATACAGATAGTAGCCATCGGCGATCTCCCAATGGAGCTGCAAAGTACCGTTGGTTAATTGTTCATATGAGAGCTTAAAAGCCTGATCTGGAGGCAGGAAGTTCTCATCAGCAGAAGAGGTTCCAGCCATAGAGTGAAAACTGATACTGCTAAGAGTGGCAATCAGAATGAGAAAAAGCAGATGCTTCAATCCCATTCGAAAGCTTGTGTGGTCGTTATGCGACATGAGCGTGTCCTCGCGAATCCCTGGAATGTTGATGAGGGTATCTTCGATCAGGAAACTTAAGGCTTGCTTAAGTAATGCCGTGCCGGGCTTAAGAAAGTCTTAAGTTTTCTGGGCGATGATGCTTCGCAATTGAAGATCAATTGCAGATTCAGGGAGTCCGGATATGTCTTTTTTATTTAGAAAGCGGTTTATAGCAGCAGGTATTGCGTTAACTCTTCTGAGCGGTCAGGTCGTTGCGTCTGATTTGGAACCTGTTCAAAAAGCTCAATTAGCTCCGATGACTCAGGTTAGCCTTCCCGATGTCAAAGGTGGCTCCGCGACGCTGTCTGATTATAAAGGCAAGGTTGTCCTTGTAGACTTCTGGGCCTCATGGTGCGGTCCTTGTCGACAGTCCTTTCCGTGGATGAATTCACTTCAGGAGCAGTATCGGGCTGATGGCCTTGAGGTTGTGGCTATCAACCTGGATCAGGAAGCCGAGTTAGCAAAAGAGTTTCTTCAGGAAGTCCCTGCTCAATTCACTGTGCTTTTAGATACTGATGCTCAGTTACCGGGTGAGTATGGGGTGATGGGAATGCCATCAAGTTACCTGATTGACCGAAACGGCAAAATTCGTGCGCAACATATTGGCTTTCATAGTGACCGGGTAAAAAACTACGAAGACACGATCAAAGCACTGCTTGCTGAATGAGGCTGAAGACAATGACGAAAGCAATTTTTATATCAGTCTTAATGAGCAGCATGCTGTTTGCAGGCTGTTCTGATCTTGGGGTTAAGCCCTGGGAGCGTGATGTTCTTGCCAAAGAAGAGATGCAGCTGATTTCAGACCCTGTTGAAGCGGGTCTGGATGATCATATTTATTTCAGTAAAGAAGCGACCAGTGGTGGCCGCGGATTCGGAGGTGGCGGTTGTGGCTGTAACTAAACAAAAGCAAGTCGCTCAGAACGACCGGGCATTAAAAGCGATGCTGGCTTCTGCAGGTTGTGCGTTGCTGGCAGGTCTGCCTACTCAGGCTCAGGCGGCAGAGCTGGATAACTGGGATTTTGATACAGCAGCATTAATCTATGTTGAAGGTGATGGTCGTGTCAGTGCTTTCGAACCCGTTGTAAGTGCTACGCGTAACTTTGACAGTGAAACAAAGCTGAATCTGAAATTTGCCTACGATACCTTAACCGGAGCTTCTCCAAACGGTGCGACGCCATCTGACGAGGCGCAAACTTTTGCACGCCCTTCCGGAAATGGCAGTTATACAGCTAAGGCTGGTGAACAGCCCCTGGACGATACTTTCCGTGATTCCAGGGGGGCTTTCTCCGCCACTTGGTCTGCTCCGATTAACCGTGATTGGGCGTATAGTGCCGGAGGTTATTTATCCGCTGAACATGACTACCAGTCTCTCGGTGCTAACGGTACTATTTCGCGTTATCTCAATCAGAATAATACTACTCTGACCTTTGGGCTGAATTTGTCTTCGGATAGCCTGAATCCTGAAGGGGGGCTGCCTGTCGGTCTGAGCCGTGCTCCTGTTCCCGGAAGTGGTACTTTTAATACTGATCTGAGTAATAGTCGCGATGGTTCATCGGATAACAAGCAGATTGTCGATGTAGTTCTTGGGGTGACTCAGGTTATCGACCGCAAAACGCTGATGCAATTTAATTACTCGTTAAGTTCCAGTTCCGGTTATCTGAATGATCCTTATAAAATCGTTTCTGTCATCGATGATAGTGCTGGCGCAAACTATGGTGGTAACTTCGTTAAAAATGGTTCAAATCTTTATCTCTATGAAAAACGTCCTGATTCACGCCTCAAGCATGCCCTTTTCTGGCAAGGTAAGCGTCAGCTGGATAGTGGCGATATTGTTGATCTGAGCTACCGCTTTATGTTCGATGATTGGGGCGTCAACTCCCATACGGTTGATCTGAAATATCGCTGGGATCTGGGTAAGCACTATATCGAACCGCAATTGCGCTGGTATACACAAAGTGCCGCTGACTTCTATCAGCGCTATGTAACCTCCAGCGAATATCAGGTGTTAGATGAAGTCAGTGCGGATTATCGTTTGGGCGATCTCGATACCTATACCCTTGGCTTTCGTTATGGCTATCGCCTGAGTCAGGATTCCGAGCTGTATACGCGTGTCTCCTTCTATCAGCAAAGTAATTCCGGCGATAGTGGCTTCGGAAAACTTAAAGAACAGGAACTTTACCCTGATACAACAGCGAGTATGGTGACTGTGGGTTATAAGTTCTGACATTGAGGTGTCCGGATTAAAGACTACGCCCTGTCAGCAGGGCGTTTTGCGTTCTGGTAATGTCTGAAATTCTTTGCTGGGCTAGAATGCAAGTCTATGCCGTCAGGGAGCCCGTGAATGACTGAAAAATTGCAGCAACTACCGCTTTATCATGAATCGCACCCACAGCCAGAGATAAAGCACTGTAAGGACTTCTTTCAGGTCTCTTTTCAGGCGATGGCCAGTGACTGTGAGCTTCTGATTGATCTTCCGGAGGAGAGAATCGGTTTTGCCAAACATCTGGCAGATATCGCTGTTCGTGAGGTTTGGCGGATTGAGCGTAAGTACAGCCGATATCTTGCGGCAAATACCTTCACCCGAATCCACGAACAGTCAGGCCACTGGCAGGGGATTGATGACGAAACCTATCGTTTATTGGAGTTTGCTGATCAGGGCTGGCAGATCTCTGACGGTTTGTTTGACCTGAGCTCTGGTGTGTTGCGAAAGGTATGGTCTTTCAACGGGAGTGATCAGCTCCCTGAGCAGGCTGATATTCAGGTGCTTCTGTCAGATATCGGCTGGTCAAAGCTGGACTACCGCAAAGTTGGCGATAAAACTGAGCTTCTTTTACCGGAAGGCATGGAACTGGATTTTGGTGGCATAGGTAAAGAGTACGCCGTGGATCGTGCTTTAGGGTTGATGCTGGCGGAGGCAGAGGCTGATGAAACGTCGGTCTCTGTTCTGGTTAACCTTGGCGGCGATATGGCCTGTAGCGGGTTGAGGCTGAACGGGGAAAGCTGGAAGGTTGCCATCGAACGACCTGATACGGATGAAAGCTCGCTTGCCCTGTTAAGTCTGGCTGGTGGCGGGTTGGCCACTTCCGGTGACAGCCGTCGTTATCTGCTGAAAGAGGGTGTGCGCTACAGCCATGTACTGAACCCTAAGACCGGATGGCCGGTAGAGAGTGCACCGCGCTCCATTACGGTAGCCGCTCCCAGCTGCGTACAAAGTGGTTTGATTGCGACACTGGCTTTATTGCAGGGGGATAACGCTGAAAACTTCCTCAGGGCGACAGGCCTGCGTTACTGGCTGGTGTCGGCCTGAGTCTTCTTTACTGAGCTGAGCTGTCCTGAGACGAGTCTGTATATTCCAGAACCCGGAACACCACCTGAGCGGTCAGGTTCAGTGCTGTTAATGCCTGAGCGGCTTGTTTTCCTTCGTAGTTAGCCCGGTACAGATGAGGCGTCATCACCAGCAGATCCTGCACCTGTTCTTTGGTCAGGGTCTCGGGTTTAAACTCGATCTGTTGCTGCTCTGTTAGGCTAAAGCCTGCTTCTTCTGCACCTTTTAACGCAGGGGCATCTTTGCGGCGTACCTCGTCATAGATGATCTCACGCAGTTCTATCAGATGCTCCGCCCCGGCATCAGCCAGAATCACCTTACCGCCCGGCTTCAGTACTTTTGCAAACCACTCCGGCTGCCAGAATCCAAACATACAGATAATCAGATCAACCGAAGCAGGTTTCACCGGTAATTGGGCATTGGTACCGACAATCCAGGTAACAGGAAGCTGGTATTTTGTTGCTGCCTGAACACCCCATTTGGATATATCCACACCCAGCAGCTCAACATTCGCCATCTCTGTAAGCTGATTCTCCGTTGCTAAACGACTCAGGTAGTAACCTTCACCACAACCGGCATCCAGAATAGACGTAGGCTTATTATCGGACAGATTCAGTTGCTGGCTGACCAGTTGATTCAGCTTATCAGAGATAGGCTGATACAAGCCGGCCTGTAAAAAACGCTGGCGGGCCAGAATCATCTCTTTGCTGTCACCGGGATCTTTTGACTTCTTTTTCTGAACCGGCAGAAGATTCACATAGCCTTGTTTGGCAATATCAAAGCTATGGCCGGACTCACATTTCAGGCTACGTTCCTGCAGCGTCAAAGGTTGCTGGTCGAGAGGGCAGATAAGGTTCGCTGCTGCAGTAAATTTTGCCATGGTGAGATGTCTGCTTAAAAGAGGTGGATCTGATAACGGATAGTTGGCCGGATAAGGCCCTGAACCGCGCCATCTTCCGGTTTAAGCCATGTCCGGTCAAGTGAAGTAGGCCTAAATTTTATCTTTTGGCAAAATTTGATCTATCTTAGATAGCAATTCCTGTTAGCCATGCTAATCTGGCAGCCTTGAACATTACGGCGACTGCTGTGGCCCCGCTTTAATCATTTTTCAGCGGCTTGATTATCAGCAGCCTGTGCCTCTATCTGATTTAATTTGGTGAACCGACTATGACACGCCTGACAGATAATATTGATGACAACCACTCCCTGTTCATTGAAGAGATCCGTTTCAACGGTGAACTTTGGGGCATTGAGTCTGAAGATGGTTGGGTAGTGGTCGACTCTCAGGAATTTGAAGAGACGGATGTGATCCCTTTCTGGTCCGACAAAGAAGATGCCGAAGCTCACTGTGTTGAAGAGTGGGCGGATTACCAGGTCAGCAAGGTGGAGATCGAAGATTTCGTTCAGGAATGGTTGCCGGAACTGGATGCAGATGGTGTCCTTGTGGGATCTAACTGGAATGCTGAACTGGAAGGCCTTGAAATTGAGCCTCTGCAACTGGCTGAAGCATTAGCTGGAGTTGATGCTGATTAATAATCCCGTTGGCTGACGGTTGCAATCGGTTTAAGCCTCAGATATAACATGTAAAAGCCTCCTGACGCCCAAGCGAACGGAGGCTTTTTTTCGGCCTGCTGTTTCTGCAGTCCGGTTGTTTGTCACAAAACAGAGGCATAAGTGATGAGCTATTCGTGGTTTGATCTGGTGGGTAACATCGGTGTCTTTATGGTGGTTCTGGCGTTTTATCTGCTTCAGACGGAGCGCCTCAATAGTCGGGATATCCGCTATTCGTTGCTGAATCTGACCGGTGCGATTCTTCTGCTGATCTCCCTGCTGTTCAACTGGAACCTTTCGTCAGTGATCATTGAGCTTTTCTGGATCGCCATTAGTCTGATCGGAATCTTTAAGCACCTGACCCGCAAACAGGATTCGTCTGATAAGGCTGTTGAAGCAACCTGAGTCAGACTATGAAATGATAAAGCCGGGAATGATCAGGCTACATTTGTAGACCCGAAGTCCCGGCTTTTTTATCGATAGGCTTGTGGTTCAGTGCTTCTGATCAAAGCACTTTAAGGCCGCTGAACGAGAGGCACAGTTGAGTCAGCAGTGGCCAGGCTTTCCCTTTCTCAATCCCTTTGATTCTCTGGTCTACCTGTTCGGCCATCAGAATGAGCTGATGCAGCTGCTTATTGCTATGGGTTCTGAGCGCTTTCTGATAGATGGGCTTTCGTTTATCCCAGATTCTGAGATCCCGGCAGGTCCGGTCAAATGACTGACCCTGATCGACTCTGTGCTTCAGATTGATCAGTTGCCGGAGTTCCCGGGTAATACCCCATAAGATAATGGGCGGCTCAAGCCCTTCGCCCTGCAGTCCCGCAAGAATCTTGCTGGTACGTACCGGATCTGCGTTCAGTAGCGCATCTGTCAGATTAAAGACATCGTAACGTGAGCTGTCGTGTACCGCAGCCAGAATCGCCTGATCATCCAGTTGGCTTTGATCGGGATAGGCAAGGCGTAGCTTCTGAATCTCCTGATCACAGGCCAGCAGGTTACCTTCGACTCTTTGCGCGAGCAGGGAGACCGCTTCGGGGGTGGGATGAAAACCCGCTGCCCGAAGGCGATGAGTGATCCAGCCGGGCAGGCGTTGTTGATCCAGCGGCCACACAGGGACAAAGATACCCACGGCATCCAGCGCTTTAAACCATTTGCTGTTGGTGGATGAGCCTTCCAGTTTGCCGGAGATAATCATCAGAGTGTTATCACTTTGTCCGCGATTATCCGAGATCTCCTGAGCATAAGCCTGCAGAGCCTGGCTGCCCTCCTGCCCCGGCTTTCCATTGGGGATATGCAGCTCAATCAACTTATGGCTGGAGAACAGACTCATGCTGGCGTTGGCTTCCAGCAGGGTAGACCAGCTGAAACTGTTATCCACATGGTGGACTTCGCGTTCCTCTGCTCCGGCCTGACGAACCGCAGCGCGAACGGCATCAGATGCCTCGCGCATCTGTAATGGCTCGTCACCGGCAATCAGATAGATGGGTTTAAGGCCGGACTTAAGCTGATCATTCAGCTTGTCGGCAAAAACCTTCATGGTTGCTGACTACCGGTCGTGCTTTTATTCACAGGCAGGGTGATGCGGCTTAGCTGGCGTGCAACACGGCTGGCCAGATCACGCTCCATCTCAAAGCGAAGCGAGGCCAGGTCACTGGCTTCACTGTACAGGCTATCACTGCTGGTATAGGTGCGACTGGCCTTCAGTGTTGTTTGGGGTGCAACGGGCTTACCGTCAGCATCCCGAAGCTGAAAGTCGACCTCAGCGTACAGATCGTAACTGCTAGAGCCTGATGTAAAGGTGGTTTGTTGCTTCTGTTGACGAACCTGACTCAGCCAGAGATGCCAGCGGGCACCTTCTTTGCTTTTCAGGAGCACAACTTCACCCTGGGTCAGCTGAGTGGCCAGAGTATTGTAGAAAACAGAGGATTGTTCGGACAGGTAAAGTGGCGAGAGCTCAGCCGGAAAACCGGCTGTCCCTCGCAGCTGAAAGCCGCAACCGCTGACCAGTATTGCCAGTACGATTGCGCCTAACCATCTCAATCTAGACAAGGATTTTGTCTTTTGCAACTTCATCGGACTTCCGTTTAGCGGGTTAAAGCCATTATCCGGCATTAACACCTGATTCTTTGACTTGAGTTGTTAGTTACTGATTAACGAGCTAATCAACTAAATGGTCTTCATCTCAGACCTGCAAAAACAGGCACGGTTTCCGCCGTGCCTGTTTCAGGGTAGCTGCTGATTAAATCCTGAAGGATTTAGTTCGCTACGATATTGACCAGTTTACCCGGTACAACAATCACTTTACGGATGGTGACGCCATCTAAGAACTTAGCCACTTTCTCATCCGCCTTGGCGATCTCTTCAACCGCATCTTTTGGTGCATCGGCAGCAACTTCGATCTTGCTACGCATTTTGCCATTCACCTGAACCACCATCTGGATGGAATCACGGGTCAGGGCATCCTGATCTACCTGAGGCCATTGTGCGTCGATGACGGCATCTCCATGGCCCAGCAACTGCCATAAGGTGTGTGCGATATGCGGCACCATAGGCGACAGCATCACAACACAGGCTTCAATCGCTTCATGCTGAACGGCACGCATCTCAGCGCTGTCGTCATTCACTTTCGTGATGGCGTTGGTCAGCTCCATAACAGCTGCGATAGCTGTATTAAAGGTCAGGCGACGCTCCATATCATCACTGATCTTAGCGATGGTTTCATGGGTCTTACGACGCAGTTCTTTCTGTTTGTCGTTTAGTGCAGCAGGATTCAGCTCAGGTGCAGGGCCTGCATCCACATGACTCTGAACCATTTTCCACAGACGCTTCAGGAAGCGGTTAGCACCTTCCACACCGGAATCAGACCATTCCAGAGATTGCTCCGGTGGCGCAGCAAACATGATGAACAGACGTACGGTATCAGCACCGTATTTCTGGATCAGTTCCTGCGGGTCAACGGTGTTGCCCTTGGACTTGGACATCTTGCTGCCATCTTTCAGTACCATGCCCTGGGTCAGCAGACGCTGGAACGGCTCGTCAGAGTTCACCAGACCTTCGTCACGCAGCAGCTTGTGATAGAAGCGGCTGTACAGCAGGTGCAGAATGGCGTGCTCGATACCACCGATGTAGTGGTTTACCGGCGTCCAGTAATCCGCTTCAGAATCCAGCATCGCTTCGCTCTGGTTACGGCAGGCGTAGCGGGCGTAGTACCAGGAAGACTCCATAAAGGTGTCGAAGGTATCGGTTTCACGGGTTGCCGCACCGCCACACTTAGGACAGGTGGTTTCGTAGAATTCCGGCATCTTCTTGATCGGAGAACCCACGCCGTCAAAGTCCACATCTTCCGGCAGCACAACCGGCAGCTGGTCTTCCGGTACCGGCACGTCACCACAGCTGTCACAGCTGATCATCGGGATTGGCGCACCCCAGTAACGCTGACGGGAAACACCCCAGTCACGCAGACGGTAGTTGATGGTGATTTTGCCTTTACCTTCGCCTTCCAGCTTGGCAGCGATGGCATCAAACGCAGCTTCAAAGTTCAGGCCGTCAAATTCACCGGAGTTAACCAGCGTGCCTTTCTCTGTATAAGCTTCTTTGGACAGATCGGCTTCGTCACCTTCAGCGGCAGCGATTACCTGCTCAATCGGCAGGCCGTATTTGGTTGCAAATTCCCAGTCGCGCTGATCATGACCCGGAACGGCCATCACGGCACCTGAGCCATAATCCATCAGTACGAAGTTGGCGACCATAACCGGTACTTCACGACCGGTCAGAGGATGCAGTGCGGTAAAGCCGGTAGCCATACCCTTCTTCTCCATGGTTGCCATGTCAGCTTCAGCAACCTTGGTGTGTTTGCACTCTTCAACAAACGCAGCCAGCTCGGCATTGTTCTGTGCCGCTTCCAGAGACAGCGGGTGCTGAGCTGCAACAGCTACATAAGTCACGCCCATCAGGGTATCCGGACGAGTGGTGAACACTTCCAGTTCTTCGGAACGGTCTTTCAGGCCGAAACGCAGTTCAACACCACGGGATTTACCGATCCAGTTGCGCTGCATTGTTTTAACCTGCTCAGGCCAGTCCACCTTGTCCAGATCGTCCAGCAGCTGGTCGGCGTAATCGGTAATTTTCAGGAACCACTGAGGAATTTCGCGACGTTCAACCTCAGTGTCACAACGCCAGCAGCAACCATCGATCACCTGCTCGTTCGCCAGAACCGTCATATCGTGCGGGCACCAGTTAACAGCAGACGTCTTCTTATACACCAGACCTTTTTCGAACAGGCGGGTGAAGAACCACTGCTCCCAACGGTAGTATTCCGGATGACAGGTGGCGACTTCACGATCCCAGTCGTAAGCAAAACCCAGTTGCTTCAGCTGATCGCGCATGTAATCGATGTTTTCGTAGGTCCATTTTGCTGGCGCTACGTTGTTTTTGATCGCTGCGTTTTCTGCCGGCAGACCAAACGCATCCCAGCCCATAGGCTGCAGCACGTTTTTGCCACGCAGTCGCTGATAACGGGACAGTACATCACCAATGGTGTAGTTACGCACGTGACCCATGTGCAGTCGGCCGCTTGGGTACGGGAACATAGACAGGCAGTAGAATTTTTCGCGGTTGGCGTCTTCTACGGCTTTAAAACATTGATTCTTTTCCCAGAAAGCCTGAGCTTCCTGTTCGATTTTGTGGGGAGTGTACTGAACGTCCATTATCGCTTGGTTACCTTGCCAGTTCCGGGGGGCCGGAAGGGTTAACAAATAGGGTCAGGTCTGTTTCATCTGCGGTTTTTATCCTGCCCGGATAAGATTCTTAAAGACCGGCAGCAGGACAGCAGGCGACACTGATCACTTTATTCTGAGTAGCGCTTCATTAAACCCTTAATTCTACCCTAGTGACCGGCTTACAGGTAGGGGCTTGGGGTAGAAAAACGTAGTCAAAAGCGAAGGAATAAAAGGATTTGAGTCCTGAAATTCACTGTGGATAAGTTTTTACTGATCTTGGTTCGTGACACAGGACGCCGTATGGTAAATACTCAAGGATAACAAGGCGATGAGTGCCTTTTATGGGCTCACCGGAATCATGTTCTGTCTTTTCCGATCAAGGAGACGTTATGTCAGATCAATCGAATGAAAACCGCCCTGACAGTAATGAAAAACTGGCCCGTCACTATGACAGTGCCCTGAACCGGATTGAAAAACGTCTGGCCGAAGCGGAACACAATACACTGGAGACGCTGGAGAAAGAGATCCGTGACGCGGTGGAGTTTGAACAGGATCTGGAGCGCCTGACCAAAGATGAAGTGGCGTTGCTGACGACCTGGCTTAACCGGGATCTTCAGGACCTGGGACGTTTTGTCAGTTCGACCGGTCGCGGTCTGGGTGAGTGGCTGAATATCGACCTCTCAACGCTTGAGCTGTCTCTGGCCCGGGCTCTGCAATCGGTTGCCGATAAAACCCGTATTGATCAGCTGGAGCTTGAGCAAAAGCTGGAAAGTGACCCCGGCACCTATATCGAAGGTGAACTGGCAACAGCGGGCACCTTCAGTTGTACGGAATGCGACAAAATGGTCGTGGTGACCCATACCCGCCCTATTGAGCGCTGCCATCGTTGTGATAACCATATCTTCCACCGGGTCAGTCAGTTCCACGGTGCAAAAGAGTAACGCTGAACGGCGCGATTCTGAATAACTTCACCTCAGCAACCCTGTCCGCTATTGGTCAGGGTTGTTTTGTTTCCGGGGCCAGTGCCGGTATCGGTATTTCAGGCTCATTCTCAGTAACGCAGGCGATACCAGATCTGGCCTAACACCTCATGCAGCATTCGGCTGGAGATGTCGAGATAGTAACTTTTGGGGAGTAACTGCAGCCAGGTGCTGTCCGGCATCGCGTAAAATGCTGTGGGGGCGGGCGTTACCGTAAAGCCTGCTTTTTCAAAAATCGCGACGGATCTGGGCATGTGCCAGCCGTGGGTGACCAGTGCGATATGTTCAATGCCTTCCTCTTTCAGTATCTGTGCCGACAGCTGTGCATTTTCTGCGGTGGTTCGGCTCTCTGTTTCCAGCCAGCGGGCTTGTTTGTTCCAACGGCGCAGAGTTTGTTGCATCAGCTCCGCTTCCGATAAGGGCTCCCCATACACTCTGCCGCCGGTCAGCATTATCGGCTTTTGGCTTTGCTCTGACAGCGCCGCGCCATAATGCAGACGTTGTAACGCAAAGCTACTGACGGTGTGTGTGGTCGTCTGCTTATCCGATGTCTCAAGCCCCAGCCACTCATCCGCCCGGTAATCCCGACCGGCTCCTAAAACAACGATGGCATCAAACCCGCCACTCTCAAGCTGATTTTTCGTTAGTGCCGGATACTGATTCTGCATCAGGTCAGCCAGCGAAATGGCTACCAGAGGCGTGCTGAATAACCACAGCGACAAAACAGAACTTAGTAGTGTTGCCAGCCTGAGTTTTGGCCAAGGCTTCATCAGAAACCAGGCAATGACGATCAGAAGGATATTGATTGCAGGGGGCAGCAGCAGATATTTGAGCGCGCGAACGAACATGGGGCATCCCGTAAATTTTGCAGCATAAAACAGCAGGGTTGCACCCAAAAAGTGCGGACTCGCCTTCGGCTTGCCTTTTCCGTCACCCTGTCACTCTGCGGGAGCATACCAGAAAGCCGATAAACTGAGACCTGCGGTATAAGCGGGAATCAATGGACAACAGCTGGCAGGTTTTATGCTTTAGCGAATATGGGGGATTTCTACGGGGGAGTTACTATGCCAACCGTTGCTATGAATGAAGTCCAATTTAAGGCAGCAGAACAATGGGGTACACAGAATACCCGCAGGATGCTGTTACTGGGAGCCAGCTGTTTGCTGATGGCGACTTTGCTGGCTGTTTTGTCATCTGAATATTCTTATACCTTACTGACGTTACTTGCATTAATGGTGTTGGTGGGTGTGACGTGTCTGGTACACCTTGATCAGCTCCTGCAACGTAGGGCTGATCAGATAACCGCTTTCTGTTGTGAGCTGGCAGAAGGGCGGTCTGAACTGCGGTTTTTATTGCAGCAGGCTTCACCGGAGTCGATCCGGGAGATCAATGCGCTGAATGAGCTGGCACGCTATCAGGAGCATTTGATGCGCCAATTAGCGTCTGCAGGCAGTGAAATCGATTTTACAGCGGAAGAGCTGGATAAGGTGTCCCGAAAGTTGGTTGATAGCGCTTCGGAACAGCAAACGCAGCTGGATTCCATCGCAGCAGCCAGTGAAGAGAGTTCGGTGACGGTTCAGGAGATCGGCGGCTCTATTGGTCAGATTCTCAGCTCTGCCAATGAACTGAAAGCGATGAGTGTCTCCGGGGATCAGGATGCCCATCATCTGGGCGAAGATCTGAGAGCCTGTCAGGAGATCTTTCAGGAAGCCCGAGGCTTTATGTCACGCCTGAAAGATGAAACTCAGCAGATCGATAACTTTATTACCACCATCGATGATGTGGCAAATCAGACAAACCTGCTGGCGCTGAACGCTGCCATTGAAGCTGCCCGTGCCGGTGAACAGGGGCGGGGCTTTGCTGTGGTGGCGGATGAGGTGCGGGGACTTGCGTCTCAAACCTCTGATGCTTCACAGCAGATTAATCAGCTGATTCGCAGTACGCAGGAAGCGGTTGCTCTCACGGAAACCGCCTTTGACCGATGTCTGGAGCGGCTGGGTGATGGCGTTGGAAAAAGTGTCACTCTGAAAGAGGCTATGCTGGAAGTCGCTGAGTTTTCTTCTCAGATTGAGGCCCGGATAGCACAGGTAGAAGAAGCCAGCAGAGAGCATGAGTTAGCCAGTGAAAGCATTAACCAGCGTATGGTGGCGATCAGCGATATCAGTGCCGACCATCATCTTAAGGTGTGTGATGCTCTGGAAATTGTCGAATACCTGGAACAGATTGCTGGCAAACTGACAGTTCATCCGTCGGAATATAACAAGGTTCGTGGAGAGCGCTCATGATGATCTATATACCGCTTGTTCTGGTTGTTGTCGTTGGGCTGGTCATTGGGGTGAAACGCTTTAATGAACGATCCCGTGCAGACACCTTGCGCAAAGAGGCTCTTATCTGGTGTGGGCAAAGCCTCTCTTTTCTGATGCTGCTGCAGAAGCGGCGCGGGATGATGGGCTCGTTGCTCAGCGGTGACCGACAATTTTCTCAGCCGATAAGCGAGCTGAACCGTGAACTGTCGCGCCTGGCTGACAGCCTGCAAAAAACAGAACTGGAGACTCAGTTACCTTACGCAAGAGTCCGGGGGGATCAGTTGATCGCCCATGTTTTGTCCGCCCGTTTTAATGCCCCTGCTGATAGCTTTCAGGCTCACTCCGATGGAATCAGAGTTATTCTCGATCAGCTCTGGTTTGTCGCCGAGCGTTATCAGTTGAGTACCCATATCGATTCTGGCCGACGCCGAGGCTCTGAGCAGGCACTGCAGGTTTTGCCATTACTGGTTGAGCAGTTGGGACAGATGCGGGGGTTAAGTACTCTGACGGCCAGTCAGGGACGATGTTCAGCTGCTATGCGTTTAAGACTTATCTACCTTATGGATCAGGTTACACAGACACTGGCTAAAGCGGATTGTGCTAAGCAACCCGCAGAGCAGTTTATTGGATTGGTTGAGGAGCAGGTGCTGAAGAGTGATCAGGTTAAGGCAGATGCCGGTGTCCTTTTTGCTCAGGCAACTGAGGCGATTGAGATCTACCTGGACAACACCCGGACGCTGCTACGTCAGTTAGCATAAAACAGGCTGCATCCTCAGTAATATTGTGCCGTTAGCCCGAGCCTGAAAGAGAGCAAAAACCTGACATGGGATTCGTTCTCTCTGGGTGAAATGCGTATAATCGCATTTTTTGTTTCCAGGCAGACGACCGATGGCACGTATTCTTGCATTAGACACTTCCACAGAAGCTTGTTCAGTAGCCCTTAAACTGGATGGAGAGGTGCTGGAAAACTTTCAGCTTCAGCCCCGTAAACATACCCAGTTGCTGCTACCCATGGTGGAAGAGATTCTGGCCGAGGCGGGCGTTAAGCTGCAACAGCTGGATGCCATCGCCTTTGCCAATGGCCCCGGGTCTTTTACCGGTTTGCGGATTGCGACCGGCGTAACACAGGGGCTGGCTTTTGGAGCTGACCTGCCGGTGATTCCGGTTACCACTCTGGAAACCATGGCGTTCACGTTATTCCGCGAGCGCTATGCCCATTACATTATCTCCTCCCTCGATGCTCGCATGGGCGAAGTCTACTGGGCCGCGTATCACTGGAACGGCAATGGCTTTGACTGTGTGGCGCAGCCTGAAGTGATTGCACCGGATCAGGTCTCGCTGATCAACCCCATTGAGGATGCCGATTGGGTCGGTGCCGGTAATGGCTGGCAGCTGCTGGATCAGTTCTCTCCTGTGATGCAGAGCCTTGTCCAGCAAACCTATCCTGAACTGCTCCCTCAGGCGGGCGATATCGCCCGTTTGGCAGAACTCTACTGGCAACAGGGCAAAACCGTCTCTGCAGAAGAAGCGATTCCGGTTTATCTGCGTGACAACGTCGCCTTTAAGAAAGGCGAAGGTCCTCACAAGAAGCAGTAACCGGCTGACGGCATACGCTATTTAATGGTTTCTTAAGGTCTCGCAGCCAGACTCTTCCGGTCTGGTTATTGGCTTTTAATCTTTTAGCCCTTCTCAGTAAGGGTGCTCCGGTAAAAGGAAAGACATTCGTGGATTGGTTTCAGGTTACTTTTCTGGCTCTTGTTCAGGGGCTGACAGAATTTCTTCCGGTTTCAAGCTCGGCACATCTTATCCTACCGGCACAGGTCTTTGGCTGGGCGGATCAGGGACTGGCTTTTGATGTTGCGGTTCATGTCGGCACCCTGCTGGCGGTGATGCTCTATTTCCACAAGGATATCCGCAGGATGATTCTGGCCTGGCTGACCAGCGTTTTTAAGCGTCAGCATTCACAGGACAGCTTTATGGCATGGTCGGTGATTCTGGCGACGATTCCGGCAGGTTTAGCCGGTGTTCTGCTGAATGATTTTATTGAAGGCAATCTGCGTTCATCCCTTGTGATTGCCATTACCACGCTGCTGTTTGGCGCGTTGCTCTGGTGGGCCGATGTCAAAGGTCGCCGTAACCGGGGTGAAGATGATTTCACCATGAAAGATGCGATCTGGATCGGTCTGGCTCAGGCGCTGGCGCTGATTCCGGGAACCTCCCGTTCCGGCATTACCATTACCGCGGCGCTGATGTTAGGGCTAACCCGGCAGGCAGCGGCGCGTTTTAGTTTTCTGCTTTCGATTCCCCTGATTATGGCGGCGGGTCTGTTAAAAGGTGCTGAACTGTATCAGACCGGCACAGAAGCTCAGATCAGCCATACCCTGATAGGCGGTCTGATCGCCTTTGGGGCTGCTCTTGCCTGTATCCATCTGTTCCTGCGTTTGCTGGACCGGATCGGTATGCTGCCCTTTGTCATCTATCGTCTGTTTTTGGGTGTTATCCTGCTGGCGTTTTTCGTTTAAGGTCAACTGGTTGTTCTGTTATGACTGACTCTGCTTCCCTGTCTGAACCTGCTGCGGTTACGCCGCTCTATCTTTGTCCCGGCAGTGAGCGCCATCAGGCTCAGGCCGAAGCGCTGCTGGTAACGCTAAAGGCGAATCTTCCGGCGCATCTGACGGTTTCCCTTGCCGCAGAGCTGCCCCGCGAGGCTGGCGCTTTGGTGCTTTATATTGATGATCAGGGCATCTCCCTGGGTGAGACGGGCAAGAAAGCGCCAAAACCGGTACAGGTTGATTTTGTGGGTGGTAAAGCCGCGCACCGTCGGCAGTATGGTGGCGGAAAAAGTCAGATGATCGCTAAAGCGGTCGGTCTTAAAACCGGTGTTAAGCCCCGGGTTCTGGATGCGACAGCGGGACTGGGTGGTGATGCCTTTGTACTGGCGGGCTTAGGCTGCGAGATGCTGATGATGGAGCGCCATCCGGTGGTGGCTGCTTTGCTGCAGGATGGGTTGGAGCGTGCTCTGTCAGATCCGGAAGCCGCTGAGGTTGCGTCTCATATGACGCTGGTGCCCGGTAACTCTACCGAGAGCATGGCAGATGCCATTGCCGATACCGGTTTCTCACCTCAGGTGATTTATCTTGATCCTATGTTCCCGGCTCGTGAGAAAAGCGCATCGGTGAAAAAAGAGATGAAGCTGTTTCATCAGCTGGTAGGCTTCGATACTGATGAGGCGGATTTGCTCGCGACTGCGTTGGAACTGGCCACACATCGCGTTGTGGTGAAACGCCCGCGCAAAGCACCCGCCATTGAAGGTGTCGCCCCGACCTATGTATTGGAAGGCAAATCCAGCCGTTACGATATATACGCCAAGCGTAAGCTGGATGATGAGTAAGCTGATTTAGCGAAGTGATAAAAAAACGGGAAGCACTTACTTAAAAGTGACTTCCCGTTTTTTGTGGTAAGAATCAAACCGTCAGGTTTTAATCTTCAACCGCTTCTTTAATCTTCAACTACTTCAGCATTCAGTGTACCCAGAATAAAACCACTGACTTCTGAGATACGGCCGCGCCACCACATGCCACGGTTATTCGGGATTGGAGCGCCGTTGGTGTTGAAGAAACGCGCATCCTGCAGGTGGATAAAGCTTGCACCATTATCGTCAGCAGATGCTTCGCCATCATACAGGCTGGCGTATTTATCGAATGCTTCGCGGATATTTTCCAGTGCTTCTTTATTGCCGAAAGCAACGGATGTTTCTGAGATAAACTCACCGGAAAAACCATCAAAGTATTTGCGGCCGTTTACGATATGGCCGGATACCAGAAAGCCATCCATTTGCAGGGTAATACCGATCTCAATGTCGCTGCCGTTAACGGTATTTACCAGATTTTCCAAAAACCAGTCTTTGTTCTGACTCATCATATTTTCCTGTGATTTACTCATTCATCTACTCCTGATTGGCGGGCTCTGAGTATGAGCCTAAGCCTGAGCTGACATCTCAAAAACGTTATTCTGAAAGGATGCTAACACAGCCCTCTGTTAAAAAAACCAGTGCTGTGTCAGCTTAATGTTTCTCGGCTGTAAGTGTGCTGAAAGCTTTTTAAAAGAGTCAGTTATCTTCTGCCGGTACGGCCAGTTTCGGCTGATGGGTGAGCAGGCGGATACTGTGCCTTAACGCCGGGTCGAACAGAGGGCGGCACTGAACCGAGAACCATTCCAGATTCTGATCAAAGATCAGATGACCCTCCTCTGAGGTCTGCAGATAATTCAGTTCCAGCAACAAGGTGGTCAGTTGCTGGAAAAGAGGTTTGTGGAAATACTCCGGTGCATTCAGGCCGTGCAGAATAGAAAGGCGTTGTGCCAGTACCTGACACTCCGCCTGCAGAGTCTCTGCGGTAAAGCTGCCGCTACCAAAGTGAAGTAGCAGGGCAACCATCAGATAACCCCTTTCCAGACTCGGTTGAATAGGACGCGCCATCAGCGTCAGAAGAGCACCCTGTTCCTGATAAGGGCTGACCCGCACCAGATGTTCTCCGTCATCAACCAGCACCTCCTGTTCAATAAAGAAGTGAACAATAGCATCGATCTGTCGGGTTAATGCCTCATCCTGCCAGGGCAGGTAGAGCTCTTTACTGACGAAAGGGTAGAGCACGGCGATCAGTTCATGCAGCTGCTTGCGGGTGTATTGGCTCTGTTGGTTAAAGCAGAACGCGATCAGTGATGGCAGGGCAAACAGATGCAGAATATTGTTGCGATACCAGGTCATTAGCAGCGCCTGTTGCTCGTTCAGCTGCAGCAGGTCGCCATAGGTGTGTGGCAGGCGGGTGATCAGTTCCAGCTTTTCGGCCTCGGCGATCAGTTGCTCTGCTGTCTGACGGTTAACCGGTGCATCGCCTTTATGTCTCAGCTGGTTGTGCAGCTTCTGACAGAAGTGGATAAAGTGGCTCAGACTGCTGGACTCCATGGTCAGGCTCGGGGTCGTCAGTAAGCCCAGCGCACAGAGGTTCGCACCGTTGAGCGTTGCCGTGTTGTTGATGCCGGTGGCGACTTCCTGTGACAGCACGCTGACCGCTTCCGGCAGCCATTGGGGCTTATCGCTGTTCTGGCTATCGCGTTGCCACTGGGGAACGGTCTGATCCAGGGTCTTTTTCAGGTCGATCGGATCACCAAAGGCGAGACTGACTTTGCCGAAGTGCTCTTTCAGCGTTTTAGCGGCTTTCAGCAGACCCAGAATCGATTCGCCTTTTTTGGTTTTACCCCGCAGTTCTCCCAGATAGGTGCGGCCTTCAACCACTTTCTCATAGCCGATATAAACCGGAATCAGGCGGATCTGCCGGTGGGGATTTCTCAGATAGCCCTGTACCGTCATCGACAGCATACCCGGCTTGGGCTGCAGGGTGCGTCCGGTTCGGCTGCGACCGCCTTCGACAAAATATTCGGTAGCGTAACCCTTGTTCAGCAGCAGAAAGAGATACTCCGAGAACACGGCCGCATAGAGGGGGTTATCCCGAAAACTGCGGCGGATAAAGAAGGCACCGCCACGGCGGAGCAGGGAGCCAACAACCGGCAGATTCAGGTTGATACCCGCCGCCACGTGAGGCGGTGTCAGGCCATGATTGTAAAGCGCATAAGAGAGCAGCAGATAATCCATATGACTGCGGTGGCAGGGGACATATACCACAGTGCTGTGCTTGGCGGTTTCCTGAACCTGCTCGATATTATGGATCTGCACACCATCATAGAGACGATTCCAGAGCCAGCTCAACAGGACATCAAACATTTTTTGCGTGCTGTAGGAGACATTGGCCACAATCTCATCAGCGTATTTCTCGGCTTTATCCCGCGCCTTCTGACTGCTCATAGCGGGCTGGTCGTCGGCAGGCTGGGTTGCTTCCTGTATGGCAGCCTGAATCCGTGGGCTACGGATCAGCTGGCGGATCAGTTGTTTGCGATCCGGCAATTCCGGGCCTGTGACGCCGATTCGGGTCTGGCGGAAATGAACCCGCAGCAGGCGTGCCGTTTTACGGACATGCTGATTGATCAGAGTGGATTCGGGGCTGGTGGCGATCAGCTCCCGCAGGGATACCGGCTCGGCAAAATGCACCAGCGTATGTCGGCCATGAAAGAGAATCGCGGCCAGACGTTGCAGACTCTGACGCAACCAGCCACGCTGATCAGAGAAACGGTTCAGCCAGTGGGTTTCCTGTCCCGGCGCCCGTCCCCAGAAAATAGTCACAGGCACCAGGCGGATATCCTCATCAGGATGTTCCAGCAGATAGCCCATCAGGCGAACCAGACGGGGCGATACCGTATGCTCTGCCATCCCTTTAAGCCCGTAGTAATGGTTGTGAAGCGCGATGTAACGGGCGGTTTCTTCCAGTGTTTCGCTGGCTTTTTCTGACCAGGGAAGCCCATGGCGGCGGCTGATATGGCTTAGCAGCAGGCGATCTGTCAGACTTTTATTACCCAGCGCATAGCAGTAATGCCCCTGGTCGTCCGGCAGAGCCGGAAGGTTACGATGAAAGCTGATACGAACAAACAGCAGCATCAGGCGTTCTGCCAACGCCATCAGGATTCTGATGAGACGATGTCTTAATCGGTCTGCTCGTTGTCGGACGCGGGCCGGGTAAATCATAGTTGGCATGTTCCTATTGTTATTCTGTTCTGTTTGCAGCCGGGATCTGTCTTGGCTGAACATATTATAACTGATTGAGCTTATTAGACTTTAACCACTTTAGACCTTAATCGCTTAACGTAAACCTGAATATCCGAGCCTGACGCAGCTTTAGGTGTTTATTGAGAAGATGCTCAACCTATGGAGAGTTTTGACTTGAAATCAGAGTCGATCGAAGTAAATGATGCTGTGATATTAAACCCTGAGTCGAATCGGGGAGCCGCGCCCTTGATGCATCAGGAGATTACGCCTCAGTCGCTTTGGCAGGTAGTGAAACAGCATAAGAGATCTCTGGTGCTGGCGAATCTTATCGCTATTGCTGCCACCTTGTTCAGTGTCCCCCTGCCGCTGTTAATTCCCTTGCTGGTGGATGAGGTGCTGCTGAATCAACCGGGGCAGATTACTGCGACGATTAATGGTTTTGTCCCCGACGACTGGCAGTTGCCGGTGGTTTATATCGGCGTGGTTCTTTTGGCGACAGTTCTGATGCGGGTGGCGGCTTTGGTACTGAATGTCTGGCAGACCCGGCAATTTACCCTGATCTCTAAAGAGATCGTCTTTATGCTCCGGCAGCGCCTGTTGGGACATCTGCAGCGTATCTCCATGGCGGAATATGAGCATCTGGGGGCCGGTTCAGTGGCATCCCATCTTGTGACCGATGTGGATACGATTGATCGCTTTATCAGCAGTTCTGTAAGCCGCTTTGTCGTGGCTTTTCTCTCTCTGATCGGTGCCGCCGTGATTCTGTTCTGGATGCATTGGCAGCTGGCGCTCTTCATTCTGTTGCTCAACCCCGTGGTGATCTGGGTCACCATGCGCCTTGGTAAGCATGTTAAACGACTGAAAAAGACCCAGAACTCTGCCTTTGAAGCCTTCCAGATGGCATTGGGTGAGACACTGGATGTCGTACAGCAGCTGAGAACCAGCAATCGGGAAGAGCATTACATTAAGCGTCTGGTGTGCAAGGCGTTTGATGTTAAGGAGCATTCCGCCAGCTTTGAATGGAAAAGTGATGCGGTCAGCCGACTCAGCTTTCTGGTGTTTCTGTTCGGTTTTGATATTTTCCGCGCTTTGTCGATGCTGATGGTGCTTTATTCTGATCTGTCCGTGGGGCAGATGCTGGCGGTTTTCGGCTACCTCTGGTTTATGATGGGGCCGGTGCAGGAAGTGCTGGGGATTCAGTACGCCTGGTTTGCGGCTAAAGCCGCCACAGGTCGTCTGAATGATCTGCTGAAATTACAGCAGGAGCCGGAATATCCGGAGCTGAACGATCCGTTCACCGGTAAAGTGACCACAGGTATCCGCATTGAGGATCTGCATCTGAAATACGGAGATAACGAGCCTGTCTTGCGTGGTGTTAATCTTGAGATTCTCCCCGGTGAGAAAGTAGCACTTGTGGGCACCAGTGGTGGTGGCAAATCGACACTGGTTCAGGCGCTTCTGGGTCTGTACCAGCCGGAGTCCGGCCAGGTGTTTTATGATGACGCTGCGATTGAGACCATAGGTTTGCAGCGGGTGCGTAACCATGTGGCAACCGTATTGCAGCATCCTGCGCTGTTCAATGGCACGGTACGGGATAACCTGACACTGGGACAGAGCCATGATGATGCCGCTCTCTGGCGGGCGCTGGAGATTGCACAACTGAAAGACTTTGTCGCGCAGCTGGAAGATCAGCTGGATACCTTGGTGGGGCAGAAAGGCTTACGCTTATCCGGTGGGCAGAAACAGAGGCTGGCGATCGCCCGTATGATACTGACCGAGCCTAAGGTGGTGATTCTGGATGAAGCCACCTCGGCGCTGGATACGGAAACCGAAGCCCGTTTGCATGAAGCGATGGCCGCCTTCCTGAAGGAACGCACCACGCTGATCATCGCTCACCGTTTAAGTGCGGTGAAGCAGGCGGATCGGGTCTATGTGTTTGATGATGGGCATATCATTGAAGAGGGACGACATGATGAACTGCTGGAGCAGCAAGGGGTTTACCATAAACTCTATGGTCAGCGTCAGCAGCACTGATTAAGCTCGTTATGCTTTATATAGCGGTAATAAAAAAAGAGCGAAGGCTTAACCCCTTCGCTCTTTTTTAGGTGATCAAATAGGCTTTGGGAGACGCCGCTTATTTACGCTTACCACCCCGGCGATTTTTGCCCTGACCGCCTTTGCCACCTTTACCAGCACCACCTTTACCAGCGCCGCCTTTGCCGGGGAAAGAGGAAGGCTTCTCCGCCGGAGCGTGAAACAGCAGGTACAGATCCACCAGAATTTCCGGCAGCTGTGCCGCTAAGCGGTTGGTGGTATCCAGATCGGCGACGATATCGTCCAGCTCTTCATCCGGGAACAGACAGGAGATTGCCATAAAGGGCAGCAGCAGTTCAGCGGCATCCTGCTCATTCTGACCAAACCAGATCTCTTCACGCATCATCACGGCTTCAACAAAACCGGCACACCATGCGCTGACTTCACTGTCGTCCAGAACTTCGTCGATCTCCAGCTCAGGCTCGAAAGGCAGTTCAATGGTCTGGCCGCGATAAAGTACCGTGCGGGTCTGCTCCAGCATGTTTTCCAGCCAGCCGATAACGGTTTCTTCACTGAGCTCATCGGAGCTGTCCGTGGCGAAACGAGGCATGCCATTAAAGGCAACCGGTAGCCATTCGCCGGTAGGTACGGCTTCAGGACAGACTGCCAGTGCCACCATGAAACCGTGCAGGCCGATAACATCCAGTGCTTCAGGATCAACCTGATCGGATTCCAGAAAATCGTACAGCTGATCCAGTATCTCGTCGTCGATCACAGCTACCGGGATGGATTCTTCTTTCATAACTACCTCTGAATGGGTGCCTGCAACAGTTAGCCTCCTGCTGAAAACTGGCGCTTGCCTTGTGTTATGTCTGCCAGCGTGATCTGTACAGCCATGCACATGGAAACTGATAAATAATGGAGGCTAATAAATTGCCGTCATTGTACCAGTGTCCCTGCGCAGCGTGTACTGGTGTTGACGTGGGGCAGGCGTTGATAACAGCGCTGATAGCCGACAGATAATTGAGATTTCAGTGACAAGCTGCCACCATCCCGTTTCGTTTTTATGATCGATCCTACTGAGGCCGTAAGAATAAGCCGTGAATACCGAGACTCTGCTGAAAAAACACCCTCAGGCGTTGCCGGTCTGTCCTGATCCCAAAGATAAGGTGCAGGCTGAGGTTGCCCTGCGTTTTGGCCTGATCTATTGGATGGAAAAAGTCGAAGCCTATTTTGGTAAAACCTACCCTGTACCGGAACTGGATCTTAGCCTGAGAGGCAAGTGTGCCGGTCAGGCTTACCTGCAAAAGTGGAAGCTGCGTTTTAATTTGGGGCTGATGGCGGAGAACTATCAGGACTTTATGCTCAATGTGGTGCCACACGAGCTGGCGCATCTGGTGGCTTTCCGGGAATTTGGTCCCCGGATTAAACCCCATGGTCGTGAGTGGAAGGGAGTGATGGAGCAGGTATTAGGTGTGCCGGCTAAAACGACCCATCAATATGATGTCAGCACAACGGCGAAACAAAATTACTTATATCGCTGTGGCTGCCCTGAGCGGATTCATGGTCTGACGATTCGTCGTCATAATAAAATTGCTCAGGGAATCAAATATTTATGTCGTGCCTGTCAGCAGGAGCTCATTTTTGAAAAGCAAAGAAAGGCTTAAATAATACTTCTGATTTAAATTCTGTCTTTTATATAGGTAGTTATTAAGGCCAATATTTTTCTTTATTTCAGATGATTTTATGACCCGAAAGTCGAATGAAAGGCTATTGTGCACCTGCGAAAGAATGAAACCAAAAGTGTCTGTATGGTCACAAATAAAAAACAAGTCTGTAACCTATTGATTTAAAAGAAAAAAATACTGCTACCAAGGTCTAATGTTTTCACGACCCTCAGCCCAGTATAACTTTGCAGCGAATATGTATTCCGGGTGAGGTTATTTTTTTTAAACCTCCGTATCATAAAAATAAAGCGCCCGGGGTTTCTTTCCCTCACAGGCACAGAGGCAAGATTTAGATGAGCGAACAACAAAAAGTGTATCCAGTACCAGCAGACGTAGCTTCAAACGCTTTGATCAATAAAGCGAAGTACGAAGAGATGTACAAGCAGTCTGTTGAACAGCCGGAAGCATTCTGGGCTGAGCATGGCCAGCGTATTGACTGGATCAAACCGTTCAGCAAAGTTAAGAATGTAAGCTTTGACACGCACAATGTTGATATCAACTGGTTTGAAGACGGTACTCTGAACGCCAGTGCTAACTGTCTGGATCGCCACCTGGAAACCCGCGGTGATCAGGTTGCTATTATCTGGGAAGGTGACAACCCTGAGCAGTCTGAAAACATCACTTACCGTGATCTTTACACCCGCGTATGTAAGTTCGCTAACGCTCTGAAAGGCCAGGGTGTTCGTAAGGGCGATGTAGTAACCATCTACATGCCAATGATTCCTGAAGCGGCTGTTGCGATGCTGGCCTGTGCCCGTATCGGTGCGGTTCACTCTGTTGTATTCGGTGGCTTCTCCCCGGATGCGATTGCCGGTCGTATTATCAACTCTGATTCCCGTATCGTGATCACTGCGGACCAGGGTCGTCGTGGTGGTAAAGCGGTTCCTCTGAAAGAGAACGTTGATGAGGCGCTGACCAACCCACAGGTTAAGACCGTTGAAAAAGTGGTTGTGGTTCAGTGCACCGGTGGCGACATCGCATGGCACGATCACCGTGATGTTTGGTACCACGATATCTTTGATGGTGCTTCTGACGTATGCCCACCGGAAGAGATGAACGCTGAAGATCCGCTGTTCATTCTGTACACCTCCGGTTCGACTGGTGCTCCTAAAGGTCTGAAGCACACCACTGGTGGTTACATGGTTTATGCATCCATGACGCACCAGTACGTATTTGATTACAAAGAAGGCGATGTTTACTGGTGTACTGCTGATGTAGGTTGGATTACCGGTCACAGCTATATCGTATACGGCCCGCTGGCAAACGGCGCAACGACTCTGATGTTTGAAGGCGTACCTTCTTACCCATCTCACAGCCGTTTCGGTGATGTTGTTGATAAGCACAACGTAAATATCCTGTACACAGCGCCGACTGCGGTACGTGCTCTGATGGCTCAGGGTGATGACGTAATGGGCAACACCAAGCGTGATTCTCTGCGTCTGCTGGGTTCTGTTGGTGAGCCGATCAACCCTGAAGCATGGGAGTGGTACCACAAGAATATCGGTAACGGTAACTGCCCGATTGTTGATACCTGGTGGCAAACTGAAACCGGCGGTATTCTGATCTCTCCTCTGCCGGGTGCAACCGATCTGAAACCAGGTTCTGCAACACTGCCGTTCTTTGGTGTTCAGCCTGCGCTGGTTGATGGTCAGGGTACTGAGCTGGAAGGTGCGACCGAAGGTGGTCTGATCCTGAAAGACAGCTGGCCTGGTCAGGCTCGTTCCATCTGGGGCGACCATGAGCGTTTCTTCCAGACTTACTTCAGCACTTATCCTGGCACTTACTTCACTGGTGACGGCGCGCGTCGTGACGAAGACGGTTACTTCTGGATTACCGGTCGTGTTGATGACGTGATCAATGTATCCGGTCACCGTATGGGTACTGCCGAGATCGAAAGTGCGATGGTGGCTCATAAAGACGTTGCTGAAGCAGCAGTTGTTGGCTACCCGCATGACATTAAAGGTCAGGGCATCTACATCTACATCACTCTGAATGATGGCGTAGAAGAGTCTGATGACCTGCGTAAAGAGCTGGTTAAGTGGGTTCGTAAAGAGATCGGTCCGATCGCAACGCCGGATCTGATCCAGTTCTCTGCCGGTCTGCCTAAGACTCGCTCCGGTAAGATCATGCGTCGTATTCTGCGTAAGATCGCAGCAAACGAGTGCGATGGTCTGGGTGATACTTCAACACTGGCTGATCCTGGTGTTGTAGACAACCTGATCGAGTCCCGTCTGAACCGCTAATAGGTTAAGCTCCCGACTTTCGTGAGCTGAAAGACAAAAAACTCCCGTGTGATTGCCACATGGGAGTTTTTTTTTGCAGGCAAAAGTGTCAACAATAAGGTATTATTGACCAGCAAATAAGAGTGAAAAATATAAGACTAGCAGGGAGTTGGAGGAGATTAATGGCATTAGCACAGAAGATCATTATTGCTGACGATCATCCATTATTTCGTGCCGCGCTGCAGCAAGCGGTAAAGCAGGTAGCACCTGAAGCCGAGATTGTTGAGGCCGAAGATATGGAGGCTGTGCAGACCGCAGCCAGTAACAATTCCGATGCAGACCTTATCCTGTTGGATCTGCACATGCCGGGAGCTCATGGCTTCTCGGGTCTGGTTTTCTTACGGGGACAGTGTCCTGCTATTCCCGTGATTGTTGTGTCCGGTACTGAAGAACCTCTTGTTATTCAGCGGGCCATCGATTTTGGTTCATCCGGTTTTATTCCTAAGTCTTCTTCTCTGGAGACCATTGCGGATGCGATTGAAGAGGTTCTGAACGGTGAGGTTTGGTTACCACCTGAGATCTCTGAAACCCTGAGTGAAGTGAGTGAAGAACAGGCGCGTTTTGCTGAAGCGCTGTCTACACTGACACCACAACAGTTCCGTGTACTGAACATGCTGACCGAAGGGCTGCTGAATAAGCAGATCGCCTACGAGCTGAATGTTTCTGAAGCGACCATTAAAGCTCACGTAACAGCTATTCTGCGTAAGCTGGGCGTACACAGCCGTACACAGGCGGTTATTGCTGCCAAGCAGCTGGAAGTTGATCCGCCTAAAGTTGCGGACTGATCTCTGCTGTTGATCTGAGCAGATACCTGCTAAAAAAAAGCCGCTGATTTCAGCGGCTTTTTTCGTTTCTGATGATGTACGGTGCACTGTTTGGCGCACTGTTTGGCGCACTGTTTGGCGCACTGTTTGGCGCACTGCTTGGCGCACTGTTTGACTAAGTACCGGAGAAAGCCTCTGGCCAAACAGTCTTATCGGTAGGGGCGTTACTGTTTCAGCTTATGGCTCTTCAGAATGCGGGTCACCATAGCTCTGAGTGGCGCAGGCTTAAGCGGCTTATGCAGCAGGGTATAACCTTCACGCTTAATCTCTTCGGCCACCCCTTCGGTTCTGTCTGCGGTGATCATAATGCCGGGAATCGGCTCATCAACGGTCTCGTTCAGGGCGGTTAACGCCATAACACCGGTCACGTCGTTATCCAGATGGTAATCCGCCAGAACAATATCCGGGATACCTGAGTTACGGATTGCTGATTTTGCCCCGCCAATGGTGGTGGCCTTGCTGACACGGCAATCCCAGTTGCTGAGCATCGCTTCCATACCTTCCAGAATGAGAGGTTCGTTGTCGATACAGAGGATATGCAGGCCAGCCAGTGGATTATTACGCTGGCGCTTGCCGGATGTACCGGTAGCTTTCTCTTCCTGCTCCTGTGGCAGATCCTCAGCCTTCCCGTAGGGTACTTCAACACTGAACACGGTTCCGGCTCCGGGCCATGAGCGAACCTGCAGTTTGTGATCCAGAACCCGGCTCATGCGTTCTGCGATTGAAAGACCCAGTCCCAGACCTTTTTCACCCTCTTTGTTGTGTCGTTCCGGGTGATCGAGGCGTTTAAATTCCTGGAAAATCTCAGAAAGCTTCTCCTCCGGGATGCCCGGTCCGGTATCCCAGACTTCAATACGTACACCATCTTTGATACGTCGGCAGCCCAGTAGGATTTTCCCGTGTTGGGTGTAGCGGGCAGCATTAGAAAGGAAGTTCTGCACAATTCGGCGCAGCATCTGGCTGTCGCTGCGGACAATGGCTTTGCTGCTGACCGCATTAAACTGGAGTCCGCGATCACTCGCCATGACGCCAAACTCAGCTTTGAGGGGCTTTAGCATGTCTGCCAGCTCAAAGGTGCTTAAGTTGGGCTGCAGAGCACCGGCATCCAGTTTGGAGATATCCAGCAGCGTGCTCAGCAGCTCTTCTGCGGCTTTAAGCGAGCTGTCGATATTGCGCGTCATGCGGTACTGATCCGGATTTTCCTCTTTCACCTGATGAGCCAGGGCCGAGGTGAACAGGCGGGCGGCATTCAGCGGCTGCAACAGATCGTGGGATGCCGCAGCCAGGAAGCGGGTTTTTGAGGCGTTAGCCTGTTCAGAGGTTTGTTTGGCCTGCATCAGATCCTGGTTAAGATCCGACAACTCCTGTGTACGCTCATTCACCCGTTCTTCCAGAGTCTCGTTGGTCTCTTTCAGGGCGATTTCAGCTTTACGGCGCTCGGTAATATCCTGATACAGGGAGAAGAAACCCAGAATTTCTCCCTGATCATTTTTATGCGGGGTATAGGTTACAAGGCCGTATCGCATACGTCCGTTATCAAGAATATGCTCGAGTTCAAAGATCGTGCGCTCGCCTCTGAGCACCTGCTCGATATAGGGGCGGCGGGCTTCGTACTGGCTGAGGGTCAGAACCTTATAGATCGGCTGGCCGATAATGGTTGTCCGGTCGACGCTCATCGCCTCTTCGTAGGCCTTGTTGGTAAACAGGTAGCGCAGTTCGGTATCAAAGTAGGCGATCAGTGCCGGTACATTATCGGTGTAGATACGAATATTGTTTTCACTCTGAATCAACGCTTCTTCGGTTTGCTTCTGCTGGGTAATGTCCTGATAGGTATACACAAAGCCACCGCCGGGCATAGGGTTGCCCTCCACATCCAGCACGGTGCCATCTTTGCGGTAACGGATATAGCGGTGCTGCTCGCCGTAGCGGATGTTATCCAGTAGCTGCTGAACCTGATCTTCAGGGTCGCCCAGCCCGTATTCACCATTCTGAGCGTTAAAGCGGAAGATATTCTCGATTGGTTCACCGACACGGATCAGATTGTCCGGGAAATTAAAAAGATCCAGATAATGCTGATTCCAGACCACCAGTCTCAGGTTGTGATCCACCACCGAGATGCCCTGACTGACGTTCTCGATCGTTGCCTGCAACAGTGCCCGGTTAAATTCCAGTACCTGAGACGCTTCATCAACAATGGAGATCACATCGCTGATCTGAATCTCTTTCCCCTGCAGGGCCGAGTTGATCACGATACGGGCCGATGACGCCCCTAAGACACCAGTAAGTAAGCGCTCAGTAAACTGGATCACTTCAATACTGGCGCGATCTTCCGGTCGGAACGACTCTTTATCGTTGTGCAGGAAATAATCGGAGAAGGCTTTGTCGACCGCTTCGGGTTCCAGGAAACGTTCACAGAGCGCCATCAGGTCACCCAGTGAGGTGGAACCCATCCAGGGACGTGCTGATTTGGTGTTGCGGGTGTCGATACTGTCGATAAAGGCAGAGGCCTGAATGCGGTCGATCACTCGCTGGCGGGTGATATTTGAGACCGCGATATAGCAGATCAGGTTGATGCCCAGGCTGAAGATGACGCCATGGGTCAGAAAATCCAGATTGGCACCAAACAGTGCCTCAGGTCGTAACCAGTAGATCCCCATAGGGCCGTCGACAAAAATATTGGATTCCACCCAGCCTGCATTGGCAAGACTTGGCAGCATCATGGTGTAGCCCCAGATCAGGATACCGCTGGTCATACCGGCCAGTGCGCCATAGCGGTTACCGCGCTTCCAGTACATGCCGCCAATCAGCGAGGGGCCAAATTGCGCCACAGCTGCAAAGGAGAGCAGGCCTGTCGCAGCCAGGGAGTTAAACTCCGCAATGGCAAGGTAGGTGAGGTAAGCCAGTGCTAACACACCCACAATGGTGATGCGTCGGATTCGCAGTACCAGCTGGCCGAAATCATGATGTGAGGTGTTGCCGCTCCAGCGGAATTTCAGCAGCAGCGGGATCACAATATCGTTAGACACCATGATACTGATGGCGATGGTGGCAAGAATCACCATACTGGTGGCGGCAGAGAAACCACCAATAAATGCCAGCAGGGTCAGGCCGCCTTGCTGGGCTGCCATGGGTAGTGTCAGTACAAAGGTGTCCGGCTCAACGGTGCCGTCCGGAAAGATCAGAAGTCCCGCTGCGGCAATCGGCAGGACGAAGAAAGAGATTGCGACCAGATAGGCGGGAAAAACCCAGCGGGAGGTACGGGCGTCTTCCGGGTGCGTGTTCTCTACAACCGCCATATGGAACTGGCGTGGCAGGCAGAGAATGGCCAGCATCGCCAACAGGGTCTGCGCTAAAAAGCCATTACTGATCGGGTCTTTGTTGAGCTCTTTTTCGATCTCAAGGTAGTAGCGGGCATGGGTGAGCAGGTCATTAAAACCGTTGAACATGCCATAGGTGATGGCGGCACCAACCACCATAAAGGCCAGTAGTTTGATGATGGATTCAAAGGCGATGGCCAGTACCAGACCATCATGGTGTTCTGTGGCATCAACGTTACGTGTACCGAAAATGATGGCGAAAATAGCCATCATAATGGCAACGTAAAAGCCGGTATCGCTGAATAACTCGACACTATTGTCCGTTAACGGTGCCGGGTAGGTGGTGATCACGTTGTAGGACATGGTGACCGCTTTTAGCTGCAGGGCGATATAAGGCAGCGTGCCCACCAGTGCGATCAGGGTGACAAGAATCGCCAGACTCTGGGTTTTTCCGTAGCGGGAGGAGATAAAATCCGCGATGGAGGTGATGTTCTGTTTTTTACTGACCCGGATGATTTTTCGTATGAGCCCGGAGAAGAGCACATACATGATAATCGGGCCAAGAAAGATACTCAGGTAGGTCCAGCTGCTGTGAGTTGCTTGCCCTACTGTGCCGTAGAATGTCCAGGAGGTGCAGTAAACCCCCAGGGCCAGACTGTAAACAAAAGGCCGGCGCGAGGTCAGGCGAGCCTTGCTGCGTTTGGCCTTGGCATCACCCCACCAGGCGATAGAAAAGAGTATTGCGATGTAAATCAGTGATATAGCAACTAAAACCCAGCCCTGGAACATACCTGATTACCCGATGGAAAATGAGGCAATATTGTCATGTAGGCGTGTGTTTGCTTCAAGGCAAATCTTCTTTTTACGTTTACTGTTGCCGGATAGCAAAGCGTGACAATGTGATGTCGTTTTGGTTAAGACTAAAGTTAAGGGTTTAAAATGCTGAGATTTGGTAGATTGTCAGATTGGTTGTTTATCTCTGAATAATAAGAAAAACGGCGTAACAAGAAAAAAGGTTTATCCATGAAAGAAGAACAATCGGTTGCTTACTGGCGTGAAAATATTGGCCTGATTATTCGCTACCTCATTATCTGGTTTGTAGCTTCCTATGGCTGCGGCATTCTGTTTGTTGATGCTCTGAATAAAATCCACTTTTTTGGCTTCAAGATGGGCTTCTGGTTTGCTCAGCAGGGCTCGATCTTTATCTTTCTGGCGCTTCTGGTGATGTATGCCCGCAGCATGAATAAGCTGGATCGCAAATATGATGTGCATGAATAAGCGCTCCTGTCCGGGAAAGTCTGTTATCTGCTAAAGCCGGAACTCCGCTAAAACAATAAGAATTTACAGAGGAAAACCTCCATTATGAGTCTTGATGTCCTCACCTATCTCTTTGTGGGCTTGTCGTTTGCACTTTATATCGGTATTGCGATCTGGGCCCGCGCCGGTTCCACACAGGAATTTTATGTTGCAGGGGGCGGTGTTCATCCGGCAGCCAACGGTATGGCAACGGCTGCGGACTGGATGTCGGCGGCGTCGTTTATTTCCCTGGCCGGTATTGTCTCTTTTGCCGGTTATGATGCTTCAGGGTATCTGATGGGCTGGACCGGTGGTTATGTGATGCTGGCGATGCTGTTGGCTCCTTATCTCAGAAAGTTCGGCAAGTTCACCGTGCCGGATTTCATCGGTGATCGTTATTACTCCAATACGGCCCGTACCATTGCCGTTATCTGTGTCATCTTTATCTCTTTTACCTATATTGCCGGACAGATGCGCGGAACCGGTATCGTGTTCTCCCGTTTCCTTCATGTGGATATTGATACCGGTGTTCTGATCGGTATGGTCATTGTCTTCTTTTATGCAGTAATGGGCGGTATGAAAGGGATTACCTATACCCAGGTGGCTCAATATTGCATTCTGATTTTTGCCTACACCGTTCCGGCTATCTTCCTGGTGATGCAGGTAACAGGTCACATCCTGCCGCAAACGGGGCTGGGGGCGACAGTTCTGGAGTCGGTTAATCCGGTCTGGGCCGGTAAACCGGTGCTCTTTGTGCTGGATGAGATCGCGCAGGATCTCGGGTTTCATGAATACACAACAGGAACCCGTAGCACCATCGATATGTTCTTTATTACTGCAGCCCTGATGGCAGGTACTGCAGGTCTTCCCCATGTGATTGTCCGCTTCTTTACCGTGCCGCGTGTCCGAGATGCGCGGGCTTCTGCTGGCTGGGCGCTGATGTTTATCGCGATTCTCTACCTGACGGTTCCTGCCGTTGGTGCGGTGGGGCAGTTGAATCTGATCAATACGATCAACGGTCAGGAGGGGCAGGGGACTTCCTACTCTGATATGCCGCAGTGGTTTAAAAACTGGGAGCAGTCCGGTCTTATTGCCTGGAACGATCGAAATGGTGATGGCCGTGTGCAGTATGCCGCAGGCGAAGCCTTTATGGATGGCAAGCCGGTGTTTACCGACAAATACGGTGATTTGGGACAGCGCCTGACAGCAAATCCTATGATCGATACCGAAGGGGCTCCGGGCTTTGATCCGGCCATGCAGCCCTATGCCAACGAGGTTTTTGTTGACCGGGATATTATGGTGCTGGCGAACCCTGAGATAGCCAACTTACCGGATTGGGTCATCGCGCTGGTGGCTGCGGGTGCGGTTGCGGCAGCGCTGTCTACTGCAGCAGGCCTCCTGCTGGTGATCTCCACGGCTATTTCGCACGATCTGCTGAAGAAGACCCTGCTACCTGAAATTAATGAGAAGCAGGAGCTGGTCGCTGCCCGTATGGCCTCGGTCGCGGCGATCTGTATTGCCGGTTATTTCGGCCTGAACCCACCCGGGTATGTGGCGGCGACGGTGGCATTGGCCTTTGGCCTTGCAGCCGCAACCTTCTTCCCGGTTATTTTTATGGGGATCTTCTTTAAGCGTATGAATCGGGAAGGGGCTATCGCCGGTATGCTGGTCGGCCTGCTGACAACTGTTGCTTATATTGTCTATTTCAAATTTATGGGTGGCGCGAAAGAGGATCTCTTTATGGGGATCTCGCCGGAAGGTTTCGGTACCCTGGGTATGGTGATGAACTTTATGGTTGCCTTTATCGTCTCCAGTGCAACAGCAGAGCCTCCTGAAGAGATTCAGGCGCTGGTGGATGATATACGTATCCCCAGAGGTGCAGGATCGGCACAGGATCACTAAGACAGCGCCAATAATGTTTATGTGAACGTTGGATAGCCTGATATAAACCTGAAAGGGTGGGCTTTAAGTCCGTTTGCTACTAATAAACTAAAAAGAGATGGGCTTTTAGCTCATCTCTTTTTTTATATGCGTTGCAGCAAAATAAATAAGAAAGGCTTAATTAAGAGGGCTTGTCGTAGCTTCGAATGGCAAAGGTGTGACCATAGGGTTCTGAAATGCGGTTTTTAAGTCCCGAAACCTATTAGACCTTGAGAGTAGAAGGTAAAAAAACAAGCTTGAATACTCACCGATTTAAAATCTTATCGTTATGTTTTTAAAGGGTTTTTCAGATATTTTCTTATTGAGGGTTTAGTTCTACTACTAATGTCGGGGATTACATTGCAGGTGATATTTTTGAAAATCGATCAGGCCTGAAATACAGGATTATTAATAACAATAAAATGAGGGCGAAGCTTAAGGCGCGTATCGATCGGTTGAAATGACAATGAGTGTCGTTGATCAATACAAGCTGCTGGCCTCTCATGATTGCTCAGGCTTTTATCCTGAACTCTTAATAACAATAAACGGAGAGCATCACTATGGTAGATGATAAATCCAAAGGGGCTGCGTACTGGTCGGCGAATCTTCGTCTGATCATCGGCAGTCTGGTTGTATGGGCAATTGCGTCCTATGGCCTTGGTATCCTTCTGCGTCCTATGCTTGCTGGTATCTCAGTAGGCGGAACTGATCTGGGCTTTTGGTTCGCTCAGCAAGGTTCAATTCTGACTTTCATCGGCATCATTTTCCACTACGCATGGAGAATGAATAAGCTGGATAGTGAAATGGGCCTCGAGGAGTAATCTGCAATGGATCAGTTTTATATCAACCTGCTGTTTGTAGGTGCATCTTTTGCACTTTACTTCGGCATCGCAATTTGGGCCCGCGCTGGCTCGACGAAAGAGTTCTACGTTGCAGGTGGTGGTGTTCACCCGGTTGCCAACGGTATGGCAACAGCCGCTGACTGGATGTCTGCAGCTTCCTTTATCTCCATGGCTGGCCTGCTGGCTGCCGGTGGTTATGCAAACTCAAGCTTCCTGATGGGCTGGACTGGTGGTTACGTACTGCTGGCGATGCTGCTGGCTCCTTACCTGCGTAAGTTCGGTAAGTTCACAGTGCCTGACTTCATCGGTGAGCGTTTCTACAGTAAAACCGCACGTCTGGTTGCAGTAGCATGTCTGATTGTTGCTTCTGTTACTTACGTAATCGGCCAGATGGCTGGTGCTGGTATTGCTTTCTCCCGCTTCCTGGAAGTTGACAAAGATACCGGTCTGGTGATCGCGTCTGTTGTTGTATTCTTCTACGCAGTACTGGGTGGTATGAAAGGTATTACCTATACTCAGGTAGCTCAGTATGTTGTTCTGATTATCGCTTATACCATTCCGGCGATCTTCATCTCTATGGAACTGACCGGCAACCCAATCCCTGCGTTTGGTCTGTTTGGTGAGCACTCCGCTTCTGGCATGCCTCTGCTGGCTAAGCTGGATCAGATCGTTGTAGATCTTGGTTTTGCTGCCTATACCGCTGACGTTCCGAATAAACTGAACATGGTTCTGTTTACTCTGACTCTGATGATCGGTACTGCAGGTCTGCCACACGTAATTATTCGTTTCTTCACCGTACCTAAAGTTGCTGATGCACGCTGGTCTGCTGGTTGGGCGCTGATCTTCATCGCTCTGCTGTACCTGACAGCTCCTGCTGTAGCTTCTATGGCTCGTCTGAACCTGATCAACACTGTTTATCCTGATGGCGTTAAAGCTGAGTCTATCAAGTATGACGAGCGTCCTGACTGGATGAAGACTTGGGAAGAAACCAAGCTGATCAAGTTTGAAGATAAGAATGGCGACGGCCGCATCCAGTTCTACAACGATAAGGCTGATATGTCTGATCGTGGCTGGAACGGTAACGAGCTGACTTACAACCGTGACATTCTGGTACTGGCTAACCCTGAAATTGCACAGCTTCCTGGTTGGGTAATTGGTCTGATCGCTGCTGGTGGTCTGGCTGCTGCACTGTCTACTGCTGCAGGTCTGCTGTTGGCTATCTCCTCTGCGATTAGTCACGATTTGATCAAGAACTCGATCAATCCAAATATTTCAGAGAAAGGCGAACTGATGGCGGCACGTGCCTCCATGACAGTCGCAATCTGTATCGCAACTTATCTTGGTATGAACCCTCCTGGCTTTGCGGCTCAGGTAGTAGCTCTGGCATTCGGTATTGCTGCAGCATCTATCTTCCCAGTGCTGATGATGGGTATCTTCTCCAAGCGCATTAACAACAAAGGTGCGGTTGCAGGTATGCTGTCTGGTCTGATTATCACCCTGGTTTACATCTTCATGTACAAAGGTTGGTTCTTCATCCCAGGTACTGCGAATCTGCCTGACACTCCTGATAACTGGATCATGGGTATTTCTCCTCTGTCCTTCGGTGCTATCGGTGCAATCATCAACTTCACGGTTGCCTATGTAGTATCCTCTGCGACTGAAGAGCCGCCTCAAGAGATTCAAGATCTGGTTGAAAGCGTTCGCTACCCTAAAGGTGCTGGCGCAGCAGTTGATCACTAATAATCCGGATGTAGACTCTTTCTACATAAGGACATAAAGTGAGAGCGGGCTTCCTGGATAACAGGAAGCCCGTTTTACTTTCAGGATATGATTTTGAGGAAAAGGTTTTTATGATCTGGCATTTATTAGCAGCGTTTTCAGCGGGTTTAGCCGCAGCCGGTATCGCTTTGATACTGCGTAAACTCAGTCGGGGAACGATCCCAAAATGGTTTGTTCCTGCTTTTGCGGGTGCAGGAATGCTGGCTTACCAGATTAATATGGATTACGGCTGGTATGACCACAAACTGGATAAGCTTCCATCTGAATCTGTTGTTGTCTCTTCCGAGTCTCCGGGCAAAATCTGGCGTCCCTGGACCTATGCTTTCCCGATGACCTCTGCCTTCACGGTGTTGGACACAAATAGTGTTGCGACCCGCATGATCGATAATCAGAATATCGCAGAGTTTGTGTTGTATCGTTTTGAAAAGCACTATACCGACCGGGTCGCTTCTGACCATTTTGTTCTGAACTGCAGTTCCCGTGAAATGGTTCCTGTCAGTGATAAGGGATCTCTGGACATTGATAACAAGCAGCTTCTGAAAGCTGGCGACCCTCTGCTCTCACGGGTTTGCATCTGATACCTCCCCCTTCTTTGATCTGCCTTCGGTCAGCTGTTGCGTTGAGACTAAAGTACGGCTTACAGCTGACTGATGGGTCTGCTAGATTCATTCATAACATAATTTAACATGGCAACCTGAAGCCCCTGATGACGGGGTTCAGTCCGTCCATGCGTGCCGTTTTCATAATCTCTGGCTCTGATAATAAGGACAAAAATCTATGAGCAATGAGTTTGATCTCTCTCATCCCCCGTTTGATTTGCTCAGCCCGGACGAGCAGCAAAAATTGGTGTCGCGCCTAGATATCGGTTACTTCGGTGAAAACGAAGTCATCATTGATGCGGGACAGGTGGCGGAGTCGGTCTATGTCGTTCTGAAAGGGGCGGTGGTTGAACTTGATACGCAGGCTAAAGAGACAGATCCGGATGGCGGTGTCATTCGTGAATACGCCCATGAAGATCTGTTCGGGGCGATCAGTATCATTAACGGTTCCAGTCGCTATACCTTCAAGACCGTTGAAGAGACTATCGCCTGGCTGTTGCCGAAAGAAGTCTTTCTGGCTCTGCTGGAAGCCAACGAGGCCTTTGCAGCTTATTTCCAGAATACGCTGGCTGAAAAGGCCAGATTGCTGGAACAGCGCCGCAGTGACAAGTTGGGCAGCGGCGATATGTCTTCGTTCATGCTGGCCAAAGTGGGCGGATCGGTACTGCGTGATGCGGTGATTCTTAAGTCCGGCACTACGATTCTTGAAGCGACACGAACCATGCGTGAACAGCATTCAGACTGTTTGCTGGTGCAGAAGGGCAGTCAATACGGCATGGTTACCCGTACCGACCTTTTAGAAGGTGTGGTACTGCAGGATATGGGGCTGGAAAGCGATATTTGTGATCTTGCCAGTTATGACCTGCTGACCGTTCAGACTGACGACTTTCTCTTTAACGCTCTGGTTCTGATGACCCGGCATAAAATTCAAAGGGTTGTTGTTTTTGATCATGATGAACTGGCCGGTTTGGTGGAGCTGACTGATGTACTCAGTTTCTTCTCCAGTCAGTCCCATGTTATCGGGCTGCAGATTGAGCGAGCCAGTAATCTTGATGAGCTGGCCCGTGCGGCTAAAGGCACCACGGAGCTGATCAATGGTCTGGTAGCTCAGGGCGTTAAGGTTCGCTTTGCTATGGACCTTCTGGCGGCGCTGAATGGACGTATTATCGCCAAGGCATATGAGCAGTTAGTTCCTGAAGAGATCCGCAGAAAAACCTGCCTGTTGGTGATGGGCAGTGAAGGGCGCGGTGAACAGGTTCTGAAAACGGATCAGGATAACGCCCTGATTATTGCTGATGATCTGGACTGGGATGAATGCAGTAAGGTGATGGAGAAGTTCACCAATACGCTGCTGGATTTCGGTTATCCGCTTTGTCCGGGCAATATTATGGTGTCCAACCCGGAATGGGTTATGCGGGAATCCGAGTGGCGCAAGACACTGAATCTCTGGTCGAGCTCTGTTGAGGGCACCGGCCTGATGAATCTGGCTATCTTTGTGGATGCACATGCGGTGGCAGGTGATCCCCGTCTGTTCAACAATCTGCGGGATAAATTGTTTAAGACGCTGGAAGGTAACGAGGTATTTTACTCTTACTTTGCGATGCCATTGCGTCGTTTCAGTACACCGCTGACGTTCTTCGGTGGCCTGAAAAATTCTGATGGTATGGATATTAAGAAGGGCGGGATTTTCCCGATTGTGCATGGCATTCGTACCATGGCACTGCAGTTTAAGATTAAAGAGACCAATACCTTCCAACGGATTGATGCATTGGTTGAAAAAGGTGTGATGAAGCGAAAATTTGCGGATGACCTGGCAGAAGCGCTGGCGGTATTAAGTACCTTAAGGCTGCAGCAACAGCTAAAAGTGGAAACAGGACAAGCCGCAGCCGGTGAGGGTAATATGGTCAGTGCTGTAGGGCTGAACAAGCTGGACCGGGATCTGCTGCGTGAAGCGCTGCATATGGTTAAAGAGTTTAAGTCGAGAATGTCGCACCGCTACCATCTTGAAAGATAAGAATAAATTTAATAATTCGTCGTGAGAGGTTAGCAAAATGGTTTTAAAAACAATAAGAAGTGCTACCGATAAATGGGCTCATAAAGATGGCGATTACGCCTTTTTGTTTGAACCTTATGATGGTGATGAAGTGATCGCTCTGGATTGCGAAATGACCGATCTGGACCCTCAGAAAGCTGAGCTGGTTTCCATCGCCGCCGTTAAGATCAAAGGGACTCAGGTACTGACCAGTGAAAAGCTGGATATTAAGCTTCAGAAGCCGGAGAGTCTGACAGGCGACTCTATCAAGGTTCACCGTATCCGTGGTGTTGATCTGCGTGGTGGCGAAGTGCTGCCCGATGCTCTTGAGCAGTTGCTGCAGTTCATCGGTAATCGCCCGATTATGGGCTATTACATCGATTATGATATTACGGTGCTGAATCGTTTCATTCGCCCTCGTTTTGGCTTCAGCCTGCCGAATAAGACGATTGAGCTGTCTCATCGTTATCTTGACCGTGTTAAGCGCGCAAATCCTGAGCTACAACCCGACCTGCATTTTGAAAAAATTGCTGAGAAGCTGGGTGTGCCAATGGTTGGCCAGCGTCATAGTGCCATCGGAGATGCGATTACAACGGCGCTGATGTATGTGCGTCTGCTAAAAGGCCCTGTACCAACCTGATTAAATGAATACGCCACCTGAGTTGTGGCCGGAAATACCCCGTTAGACAAGTGCTACTCTGTAGAGTTGGCCTGCAACTGCGTTGCAGGCCTTTTTTGTCTTAATCGGTGTGGCTCTGGAACAGCTTTGGCTCTGGTCTTTTGGCTGGGGTGTTCAGTGGCGCAAGATCCGGACCGGCAGGAACCACCTGGGTTGGATTGATATTGGCGTGACTGTAATAGTAGTGCCGCTTAATCTGGTCAAAGTGAACAGTTTTACTGATCTCTTTGAACTGATAGATCGCCTTGGTGTACTCCCAGAGATTAGGATAGTCAGCGATGCGTCTCAGATTACACTTAAAGTGTCCGACATAAACCGGGTCAAAACGAATCAGGGTGGTAAATAGCCGTATATCGGCTTCTGTAAGATACTCACCGGTTAAATAGGGCGTCTTGCCCAGCTGATCCTCAACATCGTCCAGTGCCTCAAACAGTGGCGTGAAGGCTTCCTCATAAGCTTGCTGGGTGGTGGCAAAACCGCAGCGATATACCCCGTTATTGATATTGGGGTAGACCCGTTCATTCCACTGATCAATTTCTGCTCTTAGGTGCTCCGGATACAGATCGATATTGTTGCCGGTCTGTCCGTTAAAGGCGTAGTTGAATAAGCGAATCAGTTCCGAAGACTCATTGTTCACGATGGTCTCTTTTTCAAGATCCCAGAGAACCGGCACAGTAACACGGCCTGAATAGTCTTTTTTAGCGTGCGTGTAGAGCTGATGGTGGAATCGGTAGCCGTAGTTTGGCTCAGGCGTATCATAGACCCAGCCGTCAGACAGCATATCCGGCGATACTGCTGTTACAGGAATGATCTCTTCCAGACCCTTCAGGTGTCGGGTAATCATTGTTCTGTGCGCCCATGGGCAGGCATGGGAGATGTACAGATGGTATCTGCCCGCTGTCGCCGGATGTTGCTCTGAACCTAATTCGTTGCGGAACTGAGCGTCTTCACGAACAAAACGGCCGCCGCTTTTTTTGGTGTCGTACCATTGATCATGCCACTGACCATCAACCAGTAAACCCATTGCAGATTCCTCTCTTTAACATTATCTGATAACAGCATAATCATTCAGCGAAGAATGAAAATTACAATTAGACCGGATTTTCTGTCTATTTTATCGAACAGTTGGGCTGGCTGGCTCTGGTGAGCATCTTTTGGAAGAGGGAGGGTGACGTATTACAGGTCAGCCGGAGGTATGCCTCCGGCTTCAACGGATGGGTTACCAGCGCCCTTTCTGGTCGGGCAGAATCCAGGTATGTGAGAACCAATAAAAACGGGTCGATTTATCATGGGGGGCGGTACAGGTGTACTCAACAGGCCCTTTTTTTTCACCGAGCTTACTCTGCATCATAAATACAGGGCGCTTACCTTCTTCGTTGGTGTAGGTGCTGACAGGAAGGCCGTCACCATTTTTACAGCGCAGGCCACTGAGTTGGTAGCTGCCGGATAACAGCTCAACTTCTGCCTGAGGGCGTTTATTGTCTGCGGCCAGAATGGTTGGCTGGGCTTTCACCTTACGCACCGGCAGAGGCAGGCTGGTGAGTTTTACCGAAAGGTTATTAATATTACTGGCGCTACCTGTGGCGGTGAAACGAGGCTGGTACTGCATACTCGTGTACCGGCTCACGGGCCCCTGATGCAGGCCAAAGCCTGTAAGCCCCTTGGATTTGATCACGTTGCGGGCGATCTCATCAGCCTGGCCTTCATCGTAGGCGAACAGTTTCGGCGCGACACCGAGAAACTTCTTCAGCGCGGTCTGGTTGAGTTCAACCTCTTTGCTGATGCGTTCCTGACGTTGCTCAGGACGTTCATCCGGCATTGATTTCGCAAGGTTACCACCGGTAATTCCCATGCTGCCAATGGTGCCGCCCGCCTTCTGAATTTCCCGCAACTGTTGCCAGTTCATATACAGAGGATGTTCTTTCATCACAGGTGCCGCAGCGACAAAGACAGTGAAAGGCAGCTTGCGCTTTGTAAGATGTTTGAGTGCCGTACGATAGACGCTGATATAGGCGTGATCAAAGGTAATCGCAACCGTTTTGTCCGGTATGGTTTGTTTGCGTTTTACACGGCTGATAATTTTTTCCAGCGGCCACACGGTAAAACCATTGTTTTCCAGATAATCCAGATGCTGGACAAACTCCGCTTCAGTGGCGCTTTTGCTGGGCGGTGTCCGGTCGCTGATATGTTGATACTGGAGAACAACAGCGTGACGTGCTGCAAAGCTGGTTTGGCTATTGAACAGCAGTGTCGCTGCCAATATGAGGGAGAAGAGAGCAGTTTTGGTTTTCATTGGAAAGCAGCCTTCAGAATCGCCATAGCCTCATTGATCTCCTGAATTCTTGAAGGGTCGCCCCCCCGGTCAGGATGATGCTGCATAGCTAACTTACGATATCGTTTTTTGATTTCAGCAAAGGTGATCGGTTCATCCAGTTCAAGGCATTCCAGAGCGCGCTGGCTTAAACCGCGTTTAACCTGTTTTTCCTCTTCGATATCGATCTTTTTCCAGAAGTTTCGCAGCATATCATCCAGCTCTTCCTCTGTCGTTTCCTGCAGAGCGCTGAGATCAAGATAATAGTCCCGCATGGGGTCCTTCTCTTCCAGAAGGTCGTGACCGAATTCGTAGGGATGGAGTTGAATATTGACCGCTGATATTTCCATGATCCAGTGAGCTTTTTTAATCAGCTCGTCTTTCAGCTCATAAAGAGCGTTATAAACCAGAAAATGGGTACGGAATAGCGTCATGGTGTCTGAAAACGTCGCCGGGGTGACTTCAATAACACCGGTTTCGCCCAGCGCTTTGATCAGAGCATGTTCATTAAGCCCTTGGGGATGCGCCTCAAGGACAAGCTGAATTGTATCCAGCAGACGTGATCGCTGCAGAGTATTCATTTAACGCCTTACCTGTCATCCATTGTGTCCGATAAGGGACCTTATCCAAGCGTAATCAAGTTAAAGATCATCATAAACGCTTTAAACATCAAAGTGTTGTCATTTTTTGTGCTTTTTTATCATGCGTTCGAGTTTACAATTCTGTGGTTTTTGGGTAAAAGACCCCCTCAGTTTTGCCTAGCCACAGGAGCCCCCATGCAGGAACTATTACCGAAAGACAAACGCGAGTTTAATAAGCTGCAGAAGCGTTTACGTCGCCATGTAGGACAAGCGATCGCTGATTACAATATGATCCAGGAAGGCGACAAGGTGATGGTGTGTCTGTCCGGTGGTAAGGACTCCTATACCATGCTGGATATTCTGATGAGCCTGCAGAAAAGCGCTCCGGTCAATTTCCAGCTGGTTGCGGTGAATCTGGATCAGAAGCAGCCGGGTTTCCCTGAGCATGTACTGCCGGAATATCTGGCTTCCATCGGTGTTGAGTATCATATCCTTGAGCGTGATACCTACAGCATTGTTCAGGAAAAAGTGCCTGAGGGGAAAACCACCTGCGCTTTATGCTCCCGCCTGCGTCGTGGCTCTCTGTATGGTTTTGCTGAAGAGATTGGCGCGACCAAGATCGCCCTGGGGCATCACCGGGACGATATGCTGGAAACCCTGTTCCTGAATATGTTCTATGGCGGAACACTAAAGTCGATGCCGCCTAAGCTGCTCAGTGACGATGGTAAAAACATTGTGATTCGTCCGCTGGCTTACTGTGTTGAGAAAGATATTGAAGCTTTCTCGGAGCTGAAAGAGTTCCCGATTATTCCGTGTAACCTGTGTGGTTCTCAGGATGGGCTGCAGCGTCAGGTTGTGAAAGAGATGCTGCAAAGCTGGGAAAAACAGCACCCGGGGCGTCTGGATAATATGTTCCGTGCGATGCAGAATGTCGCGCCTTCCCAGCTGGGTGATACCGAACTCTTTGATTTCAAAACGCTGGAAGAAAAGCAGCTAAAAATGATGGCGCAACGAATTGATATTGTTGATGCGGGTTAATTGTTGATGCCGGTTAGTAACGCTGTCAGATAAGCATAAAAAAGAGAGCCGAGGCTCTCTTTTTTTATGCAAAGTCATCAGACAGGTTTTAACCTTCACTGGCGGCTTTTGCTTCGTTAGGGATTTTTTCATCCTGATCCGGCAGGCCCGCCAGAGCGCTCAGGTCATCCATATTCAGAATATGAACTTCTTTGCCGTTAACGGCGATCAGCTCACTGTTCTGGAAACGGGTAAAGACACGGCTTACTGTTTCAACCGCAAGACCCAGATAGTTACCGATCTCATTACGTGACATCGGCAGGCGGAAGGTAAACGGCGAATAACCACGACGCTTAAAGCGAGTCGACAGGTTCGTCAGGAAGGTTGCCACGCGCTGTTCAGCGTTTTTCTTGCTCAGCAACATCATCATCTGCTTATCGTCACGCAGTTCGCGACTCATAATACGCAGAACCTGAGAACGTAGTTCAGGCAGCTCTTTTGCCAGCTCTTCCAGACGCGCAAAAGGGATTTCACAAACCGTTGTCGTCTCAAGAGCCTTTGCAGAAACCGGGTAGGTTTCGCAATCGATGCCATCCAGTCCAACCAGTTCGCTGGGCAGGTGGAAATTCGTGATCTGCTCTTCACCATCATTGGTCATGGCGTAATTTTTGATACTACCGGAACGAACGGCATAAACGCAGTCAAAACGGTCACCCTGATGGAAAAGGTGTTCACCTTTTTTCAGTGGCTGTCTGCGTTTGATAATTTTGTCCAGCTGGTCAATGTCTTCAAAGTTAAGTGAGATCGGCAGGCAGAGTGAACTCAGGCTGCAGGTTACGCACTTTGTTTCCTTGCTTGGGTGAAAACATATTCCCTTAAGTTGCCCTTTCGGCATATCAGAACTCCGGGCTAATGACTTACTAAATGGCTCACGGACGCCTTTTATCAAAAAAGGCTGTAGCTCATTATGAACATTTTGCTCGACTACGCAAAGTTTTTTTGATGCACATCAGGTTTATCAGGATAGCATGATTTATGACAAAAAAAGGGAGAAAGCCGCAGCTTACTCCCTTTGTCTAATCAATGACTCGTTTGGTCTGATGGTGCGGAAAATATCAGATGATGCGCGAATAAGACTGGGTCAGAGCTTTCTTGTCCAGATACTTATCAAACGCCATACACACGGCACGTACCAGAAGACGGCCGGCTGGCGTCACTTTCAGCTTGTTGCCGTTCAGTTCAATCAGGCCATCACGATGGTGCTGCTGAAGGAACTCCAGCTCATCTTTAAAGTAGCTGTCGAAATCGATATTGAAGTCGCGGCTGAAGTCATCACCATTCAGTTCAAAGTGACAGATGATCTGGTTGATGACACTGCGGCGCAGAATATCGTCTTCGGTCAGTTCCAGGCCTTTAATGACCGCCAGTTTGCCATTGTCGATGGCGGCTTCGTAGTCATCGATTGTGTAAGCGTTCTGGCTGTAGGTGTTTGCCTGCTGGCTGATGGAAGATACGCCCATGGCGATCAGATCGCAGTCAGAATGCGTGGTGTAGCCCTGGAAGTTACGGTGCAGTTTACCTTCCCGTTGCGCAACCGACAGACTGTCATCAGGCTTGGCGAAGTGATCCATACCGATATAAACATAACCGGCTTCTACCAACCGGTTGATGGTGTGTTCCAGAATCTGAAGTTTTACATCCGGTGCCGGAATCTCTTCATCTTTAATACGACGCTGGGGCTTAAAGCGTTCCGGCAGGTGTGCGTAGTTGAATACGGAGATACGATCCGGGTTCATCTTAATGATGGTTTCCAGCGTTTCGCTGAAGGTCGCTACCGTTTGCAGTGGCAGGCCGTAGATCAGATCGATATTCAGGGAGCGGAAACCCAGGCGACGGGAGTGATCCAGAATATCCTGAGTCATCTCTTCGGACTGGATACGGTTTACCGCTTTCTGCACGTCAGGGTTAAAGTCCTGCACACCAAGGCTGACGCGGTTAAAGCCCAGCTCACGCAGCAGCTCCATGGTTTCACCGGTCGCTTCTCGAGGATCGATCTCAATAGAGAAATCACCTTCATCATTGCCCTGCAGATTAAAAGCCTCACGGGTTTTGGCCATCAGCTGGCGCATCTGCTCATGGCTCAGGAAGGTCGGGGTACCACCGCCCCAATGCAGCTGTTTTACCTGACGGTTTTCAGCATTGGCCAGAGCGGCCTGCATCTCAATCTCTTTGTAAACACGTTCCAGATAAGGCTCTGCTTTGGCGGTATCTTTGGTGGCGATCTTGTTACAGCCACAGTAGAAGCAGATGGTGTCACAGAAAGGAATATGGAAATAAAGTGACAAGGGGCCATCAGCATCGACACTGCGCTGAGCGGCTGCACGGTACTCGGCTTCACCAAACTGATCGGTAAACTGAACCGCCGTCGGGTATGAGGTATAGCGGGGACCAGAGATGTTATAACGCTGGATAAGGTCGTGATCCCACTGGATCTGAGTCCGTGTATTCATAATTAAACCTTTTCGGCATCGCCGTGCAGTGCATCAGTTAATGCATGATCAAAATAAGTGTTTAATGGTCGCTTCCCGGTTGGCGATTCTTTTAGGGCTATTCGGAAGCCGCGGGGTGATCGCCTGAATGTCCGTGTTCATCTGTCGTCTGAGCCGATGACTCTGACGGGGTATGTATCTCTGTTTCCATCAGATGTGAAGCCTGGGCATCATCATTGTGTCCGCTGTGATGGCTGTTGCCAAAGAGCGGCGCTAACTGCCAGAGGGCAAAAAGAATGATGGTGATAGCCGCGACGGAGCGTACACCAGATGAACGACTTAAATCTTTGATCTGGCTCGCTAAAACGCCAGTCAGTAGCATTGCGGGCAGGGTTCCCAACCCAAAAAACAGCATAATGGCGGCACCCTGCAGCGGGTGAGCAACAGACAGGGCCCAGATCAGAACGCTATAGACCAGTCCGCAAGGCAGCCAGCCCCAGATTAAGCCCAGAAACAGAGCCTGACGGTTATTGTGAACCGGCATCAGCCGCGACGCCATGGGCTGCAGATACTTCCACAGGTATCGGCCACCGTTTTCGATATAAACCAGACCTTTCCACCAGTTCGCAATATAAAAAGCCATCATGATCAGGATGATGCTGGCGAATACACGCATGATGTCCGCAATAATCAGCAGGCTGTCACTCAGCAGAGATCCAATAGCCGCTACAAGAAAACCTGCGAAGCTATAGCTGAAAATACGGCCGCTGTTATAAGCAAGCAGGGATGGCAGGCCGGAACCGGATGGGGAGCGGGCAAAGGAGAGGGTGCTCATGATGCCGCCGCACATGCCGAGGCAATGGGCGCTGCCCATTAAACCAAAAACAAATGCGGCGACAAGGGTCATGGGGCTGAAATCAGAGCCCATCAGGTGAAGAAGGCCAGAGGATTCCATCACGCCTGTTTGTTATCCGCTGATGTTGTTTCTGAGGTCGGGAGGAGTGCATCAGAGGTTTGATCAGACGTCGCTGATTCATCAGCGTCCCCATCTGAAACAGCCGATGCTTCAGGGGCTTTTTTCTTCCCTTTCTGTACATCGTCGTCATAGAGAATGCTGTAGGCGGGGCCGCTCAGGTCATCAAACTGATTACTGTCCACAGCCCAGAAGAACGCCCAGATAGCCACTCCCAACAGAATAAGTGAGAGTGGTATCAATAAAAATAACATGCTCATACGTTTAACTCCTCCTGCCCCTCGGCTGATTTCAGTCGCGGTAGTTTAGCATTAAGTCGCAATGCGTTAAGCACGACAATCAGCGAGCTTGCAGACATGCCGATCGCTGCAAGATAAGGCGGAATAATACCGGCGGCAGCCAGTGGCAGCGCTGTCAGGTTGTAGCCTGCAGCCCAGGCCAGATTCTGGCGGATAATACGGCGGGTCTTCCGGGTCAGCGTGATGCTTTCAGAGATACGCTGCAGCTGACCCGACATCAGAATGGCATCGGCACTGGTTTTGGCCAGATCTGTTGCACTGCCCATCGCGATTGAGATATCTGCACCGGCCAATACCGGGATGTCATTGACGCCGTCACCCACCATGATGATGCGTTCGCCCTGTTCCTGAAGGGTGCGGATATGACTCAGCTTATCTTCCGGAGATGCACCCGCCCGTATATTGCGAATACCGGTAGCATTTGCCACGGCATTAACGGCGCCGGATTGATCGCCTGAGAGCAGATCAACCTGCAGACCCTGTGCCTGCAGAGCCTGAACCGCTTCTTTAGCATCACTACGGATGCGGTCACCGATGGCAAACCAGGCAAGTGGTGTCAGATTCTTACTCAGAAGCAACCACTGGCCATCATTAGGAAGCGCCGGTCCCTGATGACTGTCTGTGGCAAAGGCCGGGGTTCCGATGCGGTAAGCATCACCTAAAATCGTGCCGCTCAGCCCCTGTCCCGGTGTTGAGTGAACCTCTTCGGCCATATAGTAGCCACGATATTCATCGAAGGCTCTGGCGATAGGGTGTTCCGAGCTGCGTTCCAGAGCAGCAGCCAGTTTCAGCGCTTCTTCTTCGCTCAGGTCGTCATGCAGGCTTCGGGTTTCCGTCAGAATGAGACGACCCTCGGTCAGTGTGCCTGTCTTGTCGAAGACGATACGCGTTGCCTGGGCTAATGATTCAACAACATGGCCACGGGTGACCAGAAGACCCTGCTCGCGCAGTGCGTTGGTAGAGGTGGTCAGTGCAGTCGGTGTCGCCAGCGAGAGTGCGCATGGGCAAGTGACCACCAATACTGAGAGCACAATCCAGAAGGCATCTTCCGGACTGTGTTGCCACCAGAAAAGGCCAACACCACAGGTTGATACCAGTACGGCAAGAACAAACCAGTGAGCGACTTTATTGGTGATTTCGGCCGTCTTCGGGCGCTCAGAAAAGGCGCGATCCAGCAGGTGAACAATGTTGGCGACCCGGGCATTCTGACCGGTTTTTTCCACCTGAATCTTCAGTGGGCTTTCCACATTCATTGTGCCTGCCAGTACCCGGTCACCGGCAGCTTTGGAAACCGGCATGTACTCACCGGTTAAGGCTGATTCATTAAGGCTGCTCTGGCCTTCAATGATGGTGCCATCGGCGGGCATGGTATGACCGGGTTTGATCAGAAGGATGTCACCCTCTTTAAGCTCCCGGGTCAGTACCACCTCTTCCTGTTCCTGACCTGCTTCACGGTTAAGGCGGGTTGTGCTGGTCGGAATCAGAGTATTCAGTGCGTTGCCACTTCGGCCAATGCGGTGTCGTGCCCGCATCTCAAGATAGCGGCCAAAGAGCAGAAAGAAGGTAAACATGCTGACGGAGTCAAAATAGACTTCGCCGCTGTTGGTGATGGTTGCCCAGGCGCTGGCTGCAAAGGCAACACCAATAGCCAGAGAAACCGGAACGTCCATCGTCAGGTGACGGCTTTTCAGATCCCTGAAGGCGGCACGGAAAAAGGGTTGTGCGGAATAAAGAATAACGGGGGCTGAAACAATCAGTGAGAGCCAGCGGAACAGTAAGACATACTGTTCTTCCATCTCTTCAAAAGCCCCGGCGTAGAGCATGATGGCAAACATCATCGCCTGCATCATGCCTAAACCGGCAATAATCAGGCGGCGAATGGTCTTGCGTTCCTGCTTAACCAGACGCTCCTGTTGTTCATCGGCCTGATAGGGATAGGCCTGAAAGCCGATGGCGGCAAACATCGCCATCAGTTTACTCAGAGCGATCTTATCCGGAGACCAGCGCAGTGTGGCTCTGTGGTTACTGAGGTTGACGCGAATGGTGTCGACGCCGGTACTCTGACTGACCTGATGTTCAATCAGCCAGACGCAGGCGGCACAGGTAATACCGTCAATGGCGAGTGAGGCCTCTTTGACACCATCACCGAGATCCCGGACAAAACTTTCCTGAACATCATCCCGGTCATACAGGGCAAAAGCGGCCTGTTGCTCATCGGTCAGATCATCAGGGCGTGTCGCCGGTCCATCACGGAAGCGGTAATAGTTTTCGAGACCACCATTTACGATAGCGTGTGCAACCGCTTCACAGCCAAGACAGCACATTGGCTGCTTTTCATCATCAATAACGACAGAGAAGGCAGAGCCGGCAGGAACCGGCTCTCCGCAGTGGTAACAGGATAAGCTCATAGTGTTCCGCCGGTATTATTGCCCTGCACGAAGGCTGAAGCCTTCTTCTACAGGAAATTCAGCACTGCCTTTCAGACGCCAGTTACCGTCGGGGGCTGTGATGTCCATATACCAGAGGTTCAGAGGTGCTTTCTCAACCTGACCACGATAGTGGTTCCCGGTCACCTGAGTCAGGGTAATGCTGTAATCCTTGGCTGCACGTGTCGGGTTGATGAAATCCAGCTTGAGCTGAGGGGGCCAGCTTTCAAGCTGACCGTCAAGTTCCAGCAGAACATCACCGGTCAGGTTATCAATCTTCACCTCAGCAGCCATTTTAAGCTCGGCTGCCTTGTGGTCTCTCTCCAGGGTCTGGTTAATGGCCAGACCCTCTTTGTAGTAGTTGTCGTTCACGGTGCCGTCAAAAACCTGGATGGAAAATGTCAGCATCGTCATACCGACAATCACGGTGACAATCAGGGGCACCAGTAGGAACCAGGGCCAGAATTGCTTGTACCATGCTGTCGGTTTTGTGTTGGTATTCTGCATTGTTATTACCGCTGTACGGCTCCAATAAAGCGAGATTCTTTTGTCAGCTCATAACCTGAGCCGTCGGTAGATTTCACGGTGACTTTAATATCGGCACTAGGCACGGTCATCAGATCACGCTGGATCTTCATCCGAACAGGAAGGTTGATGACTTCACCGGCGCTCACTGAGACTTCTTTTGTGCCAACCAGTTCCAGACCTTCCAAACCTTTTACTGATAATTCATAAGTACGGGTGGTCTGATCCATGTTTGCCAGCTTAATGATGAAGCTGTTTTCAACATTACCTTCAACATCCATCCGGTACAGCTGGTTACGGTCACGCAGGACTTCCAGCTCCAGAGGGATACGGTCGGTTACTGCAAAGGCAAAAGCGATCATCATCGCCATCAGGGCGACAAAATAGCCGATCAGTCGAGGGCGCATGATATGGGTCTTCTTGCCTTCCAGCTCGTTTTCAGTGGTGTAACGAACCAGGCCGCGTTCATAGCCCATCTTGTCCATCATCTCGTTACAGCCATCGATACAGGCGGCGCAGGTAATACACTCATACTGCAGACCATCGCGGATATCGATGCCTACCGGACATACCTGAACACATACGCCACAGTCGATACAGTCGCCAAGACCTCGTTCTTTATAGGTTTCGTCTCCCTTCTTACGGGGACCGCGGCCTTCACCACGTTTTTCATCGTAGGATACAACCAGGGTGTCCCGGTCGAACATTACGCTCTGGAAGCGGGCGTATGGGCACATATACATACAAACCTGCTCACGCATCCAGCCGGCATTCACATAAGTCGCTACGGTGAAGAAGAGCAGCCACCAGGTTTCCCAGGGGCCCAAATCACCGGATAGAATTCTCGGGCCAAGATCGCGAACCGGGGAGAAATAGCCGACAAAGGCAAAGGCGGTCGCCATTGCAATGACGAGCCAGATCACATGTTTGGCCGTTTTACGCAGAAACTTTTCGCCGCTCATCGGCGCTTTGTCCAGCGATACACGCTGGTTGCGTGAACCTTCAGTGACGCGTTCAGCCCAGATATAAAAGAATGTCCAGACGCTTTGCGGACAGGCATAACCACACCAGACCCTGCCGGCAAACACCGTCATAAAGAACAGCAGGAAGGCCGCAATAATCAGCGCCCACGACAGAAGCATAAAGTCATGAGGGAAGAAGGTAGAGCCAAAGACATGGAACTGACGGTTTGGCAGGTCAAAAAAGACCGCCTGCTTACCATCCCACTGCAGCCAGGAAAAGGTGAAGTAGGCTAGCAGGAAAATCCAGTTAACTGAGGTGCGCAGGTTGGTGAAAAAGCCTATCGCCCGACGCACATAGATGTGTTTACGTTTCTGATAAAGACTTTCCCCCTCATCTTTCTTTTCGATTTTTCGTTCGTTCGCAGACTTAACGGCGTGAGCACGCTTTTTGGCGGCATCCGTGATGTCCTGAGTAGGAATTCTATCCTTCATCGCTAACCAACCTTTTTGAAAATATAGGTATAGATGGAACCAAAAAAATCAGGTTCAGGTTTTCGTGATTCTACGGGATTTTGGGGAGGGGGGGGAGGAAAAGGAATGCGACATTGTGTCGCATTCCTTCAGGTGTTTACTTGCCCTGAGATAGGCTGTAAACGTAGGCAGCTACCAGGTGAACTTTGTCTTCACCGATATACTTAGCCTGTGCTGGCATGTGGCCGTTACGACCCAGACGGATAGACTGTTCAACAGACTTCGCCACGCCCCATTCAGGGTTCAGGTAAAGCCAGGTGTTGTCAGTCAGGTTAGGAGCACCCAGCATCTGGTTGCCCTTACCGTCAGCACCGTGACATGCAGCGCACATCGCAGTGAAGGTTGCGCCGCCAGTCTTAGCTGCAGCAGCGTCAGTTTCCTGACCGCTCAGGCTCAGAACGTACTGAGTCATTTGAGTAACACCTTCGTCACCCAGAACTTCACCCCAAGCAGGCATCTGACCGTTACGGCCATTAACGATGGTGTGCTTGATAGCGTCAGCAGAACCGCCGTACAGCCAATCGTTGTCCGTCAGGTTCGGGAAGCCGTATGCGCCGCGGCCGTCAGAGCCGTGACACAGTGAACAGTTGTTCGCGTACAGACGCTGACCAACTTTCATCGCTTCTTCGTCCTGAGCCAGATCTGCTACAGGAATCGTAGCGTACTGGTCAAAGATTGGTGCGTAGTGCTCATCTGCGTACTGAATCTCAGCTTCCCACTGGTTGACCTGAGTCCAGCCCAGGAAACCTTTAAAGGTACCCAGACCAGGATACAGCGCCAGATATACCAGGCTGAAGATGATCGTCGCGATGAACATGATGAACCACCAGCGTGGCATCGGGTTGTCATACTCTTCGATTCCGTCGAAGCTATGACCCATAGTCTTCACATCACCACTCTTAGGGGCAGAGACACGGTTGGCAAACAGAACCCACCAGCAGCCTGCAATCACACCCAGAGTGATAACAATGATCCATGCGCTCCAAAAGCTAGTCATGGTCTTTATTCTCCAATTTTGATTTGCCCGAGTTATGGCTATCTTCGTCGGCGAAAGGCAGATTGGCGGCTTCATCGAAGCTGCTCTTCTGACGCTTGCTATAGGCCCAGATCACCAGGCCGATAAAGCCAACCATTACGAAAATGGTTGAAACGCCGCGTAAATCATTGATATCCATAAACCCTTACCGTTTGTCTTTCAGCACAGTACCCAGCTGCTGCAGGTAAGATACCATTGCTTCAATTTCAGTCTTACCTTGTACGTCAGCTTTGGCATTTGCGATATCTTCGTCGGTGTAAGGCACACCCAGAGTACGCAGAGTTTCCAGCTTAGTAGCAGTCAGGCGACCATCCAGCTTGTTGCTGAACAGCCAAGGGTAAGAAGGCATTTTTGACTCAGGTACTACGTCACGTGGGTTGTACAGGTGAGCACGGTGCCAGTCATCAGAGTAGCGGCCGCCAACACGTGCCAGATCTGGACCAGTACGCTTAGAGCCCCACTGGAACGGGTGGTCATATACAGACTCACCAGCTACAGAGTAGTGGCCATAACGCTCAGTTTCCGCACGGAACGGACGAATCATTTGGGAGTGACATACATAGCAACCTTCACGGATGTAGATGTCACGACCTTCAACCTGAAGGGCCGTCAGTGGCTTCAGGCCTTCAACCGGTTGGGTTGTTTGCTTCTGGAAGAACAGAGGCACGATTTCGGCAAGACCACCAAAACTGACCGCAACGAGGATCAGTACGATCATCAGGCCAACGTTCTTTTCAATATTTTCGTGTTTCATGTCTATCGTTCCTTACCTTGGCATCAGGCTGTCTGTGCAACAGGTTTGGCTTCTGTATTACGTACAGTCATCCAGACGTTGTACGCCATAATCAGCATACCAACTACCCAGAACATACCGCCCAACCAGCGAACCAGGAAGCCAGGGTGACTCGCTTCCAGAGCTTCTACGAAGCTGTAAGTCAGAGTGCCGTCGGCGTTAACCGCGCGCCACATCAGACCCTGCAGGATGCCGTTAACCCACATAGATGCGATATAAAGAACAGTACCGATTGTCGCCAGCCAGAAGTGAACGTTAATCAGGTTAACGCTATGCATCTGATCGCGATCGAACAGGCGAGGAATCAGGTGATAGATAGCACCGATAGAGATCATCGCTACCCAACCCAGAGCACCAGCGTGTACGTGGCCGATTGTCCAGTCAGTGTAGTGAGACAGTGCGTTCACAGTCTTGATTGCCATCATCGGGCCTTCGAAGGTAGACATACCGTAAAAAGACAGAGATACAACCAGGAAGCGCAGGATAGGATCGTTACGCAGTTTGTGCCATGCGCCGGACAGGGTCATCATACCGTTGATCATACCACCCCAGGAAGGAGCCAGCAGGATCAGGGACATCACCATACCCAGAGACTGTGTCCAGTCAGGCAGAGCTGTGTAGTGCAGGTGGTGAGGACCAGCCCACATATAAGTACAGATCAGTGCCCAGAAGTGAACGATAGACAGACGGTAGGAGTAAACCGGACGCTCTGCTTGCTTAGGAACGAAGTAGTACATCATGCCTAAGAAACCAGCCGTCAGGAAGAAACCTACAGCGTTGTGACCGTACCACCACTGTGCCATCGCATCGATAGCGCCGGAGTATGCAGAGTAAGACTTAGTCATGCTTACTGGCAGTGCCGCGCTGTTTACGATGTGCAGAATTGCAACAGTGATAATGAATGCCGCGTAGAACCAGTTCGCCACATAGATGTGGGAGGTTTTACGGATCTTAACGGTTGCCAGGAAGTTGATTGCATATGCAACCCAAACCACGGCAATCAGAAGATCGATTGGCCATTCCAGCTCTGCGTACTCTTTACCGGACGTCCAGCCCAGTGGCAGAGTGATAGCCGCCAGAACGATGATCAGCTGCCAACCCCAGAAGGTGAAGGAAGCTAAGGCGTCAGAGAACAGACGAACCTGACAGGTACGCTGTACGACGTAGTAAGAAGTAGCGAACAGGGCGCTACCACCGAAGGCGAAGATAACCGCGTTGGTGTGCAGTGGACGAAGACGACCAAAGCTCAACCAAGCAGTATCAAAGTTTAGTGCCGGCCACACCAGCTGAGCAGCGATCAGGACACCGACGGTCATACCGACGATACCCCAAACGACTGTCATGATGGCGAACTGCCGGACCACCTTGTAATTGTAGTTCGGTTGTTCAGTTGCTGTGCTCATGTCAGGTTCCCATTAACAGCGAGTTTAAGTGAAGGAATCCAGCCGAAGTCTCTTGGACAACAGCTTTTTTGGCAATGACGCATATCAAGGGATGCGCGACAATCCGCCGCACCGTACCGTGGGCATTGGCTTGTGTTTGCTAAACCTTGGCTTTTTTGCGACATACCCGACTTCAACGCTTCCTCTAGCGAATCTTTCAGGCGGGGGGATTTTAACAGTAAATAGAAGGGGATGGCATAGCCGAAAGTTGTAAAAACCTAATGCTGATAGGGGTTTGTTGATCTGAGTCGTCAATTATGACCCTGCGAATTGTTGGGGTTTTGTCTCTGTTGTCATCGCTATGCGGGTCAGGTGGCAGGAGTGGCGTGATGAAGTCCCGTTTCCCTGCCCGGTGAATGAGTGTCGCTGAGTCAGTGCTTTAACTTAACTTGTGCGTTTATCGGTGGCTGGTGTTTTGATCTGTGGTCGCTGGTTGAGGGTTTGGCATAAATAGATATGGCTGAATTAGGTATGTGGCGATCCTCTTTTAATCGAATAGTTAATGCCGCTTTACAGGTTTGGGATTTGAACAAGTAAGTCGGTAAGGTCTTGTGGGAAAAAGATTAATGTCGACGGATCATGATCAGCAGATGCAGAGATAAGGTTTGTTAAATGTGTGCGCTAACTGCCTGAAAAATAATTTAAATTTTTTCAAAAAAGTATTTGACAGGGTTTGATAAATCCCTATAATTTGCGCCACAAGTTGCGGGGGTGGTTAGCTCAGCCGGGAGAGCACCAGCCTTACAAGCTGGGGGTCACAGGTTCGATCCCTGTACCACCCACCATGGGTGGTTAGCTCAGCCGGGGGAGCACCAGCCTTACAAGCTGGGGGTCACAGGTTCGATCCCTGTACCACCCACCATTCTTTGAATGGTTCTCGTAACTTGAATGATGATATGCGGACCGGTAGTTCAGTTGGTTAGAATACCGGCCTGTCACGCCGGGGGTCGCGGGTTCGAGTCCCGTCCGGTCCGCCAATTTCATCACTGCGTTGGGTGGTTAGCTCAGCCGGGAGAGCACCAGCCTTACAAGCTGGGGGTCACAGGTTCGATCCCTGTACCACCCACCATTTCTAACGAAGTGGTTCAACGCATAAAAGCTATATATGTGGACCGGTAGTTCAGTTGGTTAGAATACCGGCCTGTCACGCCGGGGGTCGCGGGTTCGAGTCCCGTCCGGTCCGCCATTTAGCTTTTTGCAAGATACGCACTATATCGAATGCCTTTCAGGCAGTCCCGTGGGTGGTTAGCTCAGCCGGGAGAGCACCAGCCTTACAAGCTGGGGGTCACAGGTTCGATCCCTGTACCACCCACCACTTTCGTTATGCGAAAGTAAGATCAGATTTTATATGCGGACCGGTAGTTCAGTTGGTTAGAATACCGGCCTGTCACGCCGGGGGTCGCGGGTTCGAGTCCCGTCCGGTCCGCCACTTTAATCTGAGCGTTGTCTGAAATAGTTTTGATATTCCCGTGGGTGGTTAGCTCAGCCGGGAGAGCACCAGCCTTACAAGCTGGGGGTCACAGGTTCGATCCCTGTACCACCCACCACTTTAGTTCTCTCTATGACAACTAAAGAATTTGCAAGTTTATGCGGACCGGTAGTTCAGTTGGTTAGAATACCGGCCTGTCACGCCGGGGGTCGCGGGTTCGAGTCCCGTCCGGTCCGCCATTTGCTTGCTACATACCTATCTTGTAATTCTGTAATAGTCCTGTAATTCCTCCCTATGACCGGAAAGCTCTATACAGTGTTTTCAGTGTCCGGTTTGTATCTCTGAATAAAACTATCCCCTGATTTATCCACAGTCCTTCTGGCTGCTATTTGTTCCTGTTCAGCTCTTTTCTGTATTGGCCCGGAGCCAGGTTGTGCCAGCGCTTAAATGCTCTCTGAAATGCGGGAGTTGATGAAAAGCCCATCAGCCATGCTATTTCACCTAAAGTCAGCTGTGTGTCACGGGTGTAGCGGGTTGCCAGTGCTTTTCGTGTTTCATCAAGTAGTCCCGTAAAACTTGCATGTTCTGTCTGTAATTGGCGTCTCAGTGTCCAGGGTTCCAGGTTAAAATGTCTGGCAATGCTCTCTAATGTTGGGGTTTGACCACTGAGTTGCATCGCAATGGCTTCGCAAACCTTATCCACAAGCGACCTTCCCTGAAGAATACGATCCAGTTCCTGCTGACAAAGCTGTTCCAGATGTCGGAATGTCACAGGGTTGCTCTGACGACAGCTTTGACGACACAGGTCGTCAGGTAACCAGAGAATGTTGCCCTGTGCTGAAAATTGCACCGGTATTTTCCAGCGTTGATATGATGCGGCGTATGCAGGGCGATTAAATTCGATATCGATTTTAGCGCCTGCCTGAGTCAGTTCTGATAAAGAGAACCCACTCCATTCCTGAAGAAGACTCAGCCAGCCTCCCAAAACGGCATCCACGACAAAAAAGTTGTATCGGTTGTAGGGGCTGATTGAGTAAAAGCAGAAACCGGTTCGCTCTTTTTCATGGACGATATAGCTATGTCCGCGGCTGTTTGAGCTGTAGAGGCGCTCAAAGCGAATCGACGTTGTTAAGGCTTCTTCCAATGTTGCTGCCGATTGTGCTGCCAGTCCCATCAGACCAAAGTGATGGCTGCGGCATTTTTCGCCCATCAGAATACCAATATCATCCCGTTCGGTGAGCCGGCTCGCCTTTTCTCCCAGTCGCATATAGCGGGGGATACTGATCCTGCGCTCCGGGTGACTGTTTTTCAGATCGCCCAGTCCAAACTCTGCAAAAAGCGAATCCGGGTTTTTACCCTGTTCTTCCACCGCCTGGTAGAGGCATTGCAGGATGTTGACGTTGATATCGCCAAGTTTCATAGCTTGGGTGTTCTCTAAAGTTATTAATTTGTCTCTCAAGGATAATACGTTTTTACGGGTATGGTTTACAGTTAAGCCAACATAAAAAGAAAGCTATGCATCTGTCACAGGCAGAACAGCAAAATAATGAGAGTTTGCGACCGAGGATACTTTGATGACAATCGCCAATACTGCTACCTCTTCACCATACCCGACACTGCTACAGCCTCTCGATCTGGGTTTTGTCACCTTGCCTAACCGGGTACTGATGGGATCCATGCATACCAATCTGGAAGAAAGCCCAAATGGTTTTGAACGATTGGCTGCCTTTTACGCTGAGCGTGCAAAGAACGGCGTTGCATTGATCGTGACCGGTGGCATTGCCCCGAATAAAGAAGGCGCTGTTTTCGAAGGCTCAGCCAAAATGAGCACCCCGGAAGAGGCAGAAAAACACAAGGTAATGACTGAGGCGGTGCATGATGCCGGTGGCCGTATCTGTATGCAGATTTTGCACGCGGGCCGTTATGCTTATTCCCAGCGACTCGTGGCCCCTTCTGCGGTTCAGGCTCCGATTAATCCTTTTCCTCCTCGTGAGCTGACCGGTGAGGAAGTAGAGCAGCAGATTGCGGATTACGTGAATTCTGCAGCGATGGCTCAGTTGGCGGGTTATGACGGCGTTGAGATCATGGGATCTGAAGGCTACCTGATTAACCAGTTTATCGCTGCCCGTACCAATAAGCGTAAGGATGAGTGGGGTGGCAGTTTTGATAACCGCACCCGCTTTGCCACTGAGATTGTGCGTCAGGTTCGGGAGAAGGTCGGTACTGACTTTATTATCATTTTCCGCCTGTCGATGTTGGATCTGGTAGAAGGCGGCAGTAACTGGGAAGAAGTGGTTGAGTTGGGCAAGCGTATCGAAGCCGCGGGTGCCACTCTGATCAACACAGGTATCGGCTGGCATGAAGCCCGTGTTCCGACCATTGCCACCAGCGTTCCCCGGGCAGCCTTTACTCAGGTAACGCAGCAGATGAAACAGGTACTGTCGATTCCTCTGATTACCACGAACCGAATTAACACCCCGGAGGTGGCAGAAGAGGTGCTGGCGGAAGGTCATGCGGATATGGTGTCTATGGCGCGTCCGTTCCTGGCGGATCCGGCTTTTGTCAGTAAGGCTGCTGAAAACCGTGCAGATGAGATCAATACCTGTATTGGTTGTAATCAGGCCTGTCTGGATCACACCTTCTTTATGAAGATAACCTCCTGTCTGGTAAACCCTCGTGCCTGCCATGAAACGGAAGTGGTTGTTGAGCCAGCACAGCAGGTTAAAACCGTTGCGGTTGTCGGCGCAGGTCCTGCAGGTTTGTCAGCGGCCACTACGGCGGCAGAGCGCGGCCATAAAGTCACCCTGTTTGATGCGGGTTCTGAAATCGGTGGTCAGTTTAATTACGCCAAGCGCATTCCGGGTAAGGAAGAGTTTTACGAAACCCTGCGTTACTTTAAGCGCCGTATCGAAGTGACAGGTGTCGAACTCAAACTGAATACCCGTGTTGATGCAGATGATTTGAAAGCGTTTGACGAGGTGATTCTGGCAACCGGTATCACGCCGCGTACACCGGCGATTGAAGGCATTGATCACCCGAAAGTGGTGACCTATATCGAAGCGATCACCGGCGCCAAACCGATCGGTCAGAAGGTGGCTGTGATGGGTGCAGGTGGTATCGGATTTGATGTTTCCGAATTGCTGACCCAGAAAGGCGAATCTGCCAGCCTGAATATCGATGAATTTATGCGCGAGTGGGGCGTGGATCTGACGGTTCAGCATCGTGCTGGTATCGAAGGGGTAGAAGCCCATAACCCGGAACCCGCCCGTGAAGTTTGGCTGATGCAGCGTAAGGCTAGCAAACTGGGTAAAGGTTTGGGTAAGACCACCGGCTGGATTCACCGCGCGTCACTTCAGAAGCGCAATGTGAATATGCTGTCGGGCTGTGATTATCTGAAAATTGATGATGAGGGTCTGCATCTGACCATAAATGGCGAGCAGGATCTGCTGCCGGTGGACAATATCGTCATCTGTGCCGGGCAGGAGCCTTGCCGTGAACTGGAAGCTGGCCTGAAAGCATTGGGTAAGAATCCCCATCTGATTGGTGGTGCTGATGTGGCTGCCGAGCTGGATGCCAAGCGGGCGATCGATCAGGGCTTGCGCCTGGCCGTAACCTTGTAAGTCTGAACCTTGTTTAAATACCTGTAGGGAGCTTCGGCTCCCTTTTTTTATGGCGGATTATGAGTGGGCTGACTGTATGGCGTTCTTTATGCCTCAGTCTGCTTTGCTGCGTCCCTTCCCTTATTGGCCGCCTGCGTTATTACAGCGCTTATGATTGCGGGGCTTAATTGAGGATCATATTCGTCAGCTTGAATCTGCTGTCTTATAATGCCCGAACTTTTATAACGGTTTAAATGTGAGCAGTTGATATGCAGATCTGGGTGGATGCGGACGCTTGTCCGAAGGTGATTAAAGATATTTTGTTCCGGGCCTCGCAGCGTTTGGATCTGCCGATGATTCTGGTAGCAAACCAGCCCTTAAGCGTGCCGCCAAACTGTAAAATCCGCGCGGTTCAGGTACCGCCGGGTTTTGATGTGGCTGATAATTATATTGTTCAGAATCTTAGTGCCGGAGATCTGGTCATTACGGCGGATATCCCTCTGGCCGCTGAGGTCATCGACGAAGATGCTCATGCTTTGAATCCCCGTGGCGAGCTGTACACCAAGAACAATATTCGTGAGCGCCTGATGATGCGCGACTTTATGTCAGACCTGCGCAGTAGCGGTGTCCAGACCGGAGGTCCTGCGGCGTTAAGTCAGCGTGACCGTCAGGAGTTTGGTAATGCGCTGGATAAGTTTCTGGCCAAGCATTACAAGCCTGCCAGCTGATTATGACAGCATCATCCTTTCAACGTTGGCAGAGTCTTCTGCAGCCTCCGGCCTTGCAGGCTATGACGCATCCATTGCTGGATGACAAGCAGGTTGAACTGCGCATATTGAGAACCGATGCCGTACACCCTGTTATTTCCGGTAATAAAGCCTACAAGCTGAAATATAATCTGGAGGCAGCCTTAAAAGAGGGCGCTGGCGCTGCGCTCTCTTTTGGCGGAGCCTGGTCAAATCATCTGCATGCGCTGGCATATTCCTGCTATTTGCTGCAGCTTCCCTGTATTGCGGTTATTCGTGGTGAAGCAGAGCTGATCCCTAAAAGCGCGATGCTGCAGGATCTGCAGAGCTGGGGCTGTCAGCTTCACTTTGTCACCCGAAAGGCGTATCGCTTAAGGGATGATCCCGATTGGCTGGCGACGCTGCGGGAACAATTTCCCGATAGTTACGTTATTCCTGAAGGGGGCAGCAGCGCGCTTGCAAATCCCGGCCTTGCTGAGCTTTCCTGGCAGTTGGAGTCGGCGTGTCAGAGTGATCACTGGCAGCCGGATCAGGTGTGGTGCGCAGTGGGCACCGGCGGAACTCTTGCAGGCCTGATAAATGGCCGGAAAAGTGATTATCAACTGGTGGGTGTTCCGGTTTTAAAGGGGGCTGATTTTCTGATTCAGGAGATTTGCCACAAGCTGGCAGAAGCCGGTGATCAGCATCAGGCCTTGCCGGAAAAATGTCAGCTATTGCTGGATGGACACTGGGGGGGATACGGCAAAGTACCCCCGGAACTGCTTCAGGAGATGCAGATGTTGTCCGACAGTCTGCAGTCCGCTGATGGGTCCCCTGTACCTGAACTTGATCCCATCTATACCGGAAAGCTGGTCAGTCGCTTCTGGCGTGCATTACAGCAAGATGAGATCCCCCGGGGCAGCCGTATTGTACTGATCCACACGGGCGGTCTTCAGGGGCGAAGGGGCTACGGATTAAGCTGGCGTGATGGCAGGGCTTTGGCTGAGGAAGCGCTTGCCTGACGGTTGTACTCTTCAGAAAATAGCGTACCGGATCACTTTCAGCACAGCAGTCCCATCAAACTGATGGCATAATACGACGCTTCAGATGACAGGAGACAGATGGTTTATGCAGGATCACACGTTAAAGAATGTTCAGTCTGGCATTCTGGCCGAGTCCAATGAGTTTGGTTTCTATATCACCTACACCCTCAGTCCTGATGATGATCTCCTGCCTTTGATCAGAGATATGGTGGCGCGCTTTCCATCGATGATTGATGAGTGCGCCCGTGTGTTTGATGTGCCCTCTCTGAATGGAGTGGTGGCGATTGGTTCCGATGCCTGGGATCGTCTTTACCCTGAAGGTCGCCCGGCTGCGCTCAAATCCTTCCCGGAGATGAAGCAGGGCGGTCGTTCTGCCCCTGAAACGCCCTGTGATCTCTATTTTCAGATTCGTTCTGACCGGCACGATATCAACTTTATCGTTGCCCGTCGTATTGATGGCATGTTGGGTGAAATTGCCAACCTTCAGGAAGCGATTCCAACCTTCCGCTATCTGGACTCCCGTGATCTGACCGGCTTTGTTGATGGAACCGAGAATCCCCAGGGGGATGATCGTGCCCGTGTTGCTTTGGTGGGTAATGAAGATCAGCCATTCGCAGGTGGCAGTTATGTTCATATCCAGCGTTATGTTCACAATATGCCGGTCTGGAACGGTGTTCCTGTCAAAGAGCAGGAGCAGGTTATCGGGCGCACCAAGGCGGAAAATATTGAATTTGAAGGTGAAGAAAAGCCGCTGACCTCCCACATTAAGCGCGCCGGTATTAAGGATGAGGATGGCGATGCCATTGAGATTCTTCGCCAGAGTATGCCCTACGGTAACCTGAGTGCTCAGGGCCTGTATTTTGTCTCCTACTGTCGGTTTGCCGACAACTTTACCCGTATGCTGGCCAGCATGATCTACAGTGATGCCGACGGCCATTACGATCATATGCTGAAGTACACCGAGGCGATGACAGGGGCGGCTCTGTTTGCCCCTTCCCGCGAGTTTCTTGCCAAGTATGTGGGGGCTGCCGCTGAGGCGGAGCAGCTGAAGAAAGAAAAAGTTGAGGCGGAGACCAAACGTCTGGAAGAAGAGCAGGCGGAACTTAACTCGACCCGATCCGAACTGGCTTATACGCCGCTCAGTGAGGCGTTTGCCCATCCGGAAGCTCTTAACCCGGTTGAACCTGAGGTTGAGGAAAAAGAGGAAGAGGCTCCGGCTCCCGAGAAGAAAGAGATTGAACCGGCCGCAGCTCCTGAAGTTAAAACCGTGACGCCAACCAATACCGGTGGCCGCCGTTATTCTGCCAGCTTCTATCAGGCGATGCTGGAAGATGATGAGGATGAGCGTCAGCAGCAAAGCCCGCAGCCTGATGAAAGCAAAAACCTCAAGCAGCAACCCGGCCTGCCCTGGACGCTGACTGAAGAGGGTAAAAAAGGTTTGAAGGACGAAGACTAATCACCGCTGACGACCTGATATGACTGAGGCTGCTGTGCAGCCTCTTTTCCTTTTAGCGTGACAGGTTTTTGTGACCTGTGAACAATCGAGATCCCCTATGTTTTCTATCTCCCGAACCGACAAAAGACTGGCTGCAGCCCTGCAGGAAAAAATTGATACTAAAACCAAACCTCTTGGTGCTCTGGGGCAGCTGGAAGCGGTAGCGCTAAAAGTCGGCCTGGTTCAGCAAAGTCTGACACCTGAGCTGAAAAAGCCACATATGCTGGTATTTGCAGGAGATCACGGCATTGTCAGTGAAGGGGTCAGCCCGTTTCCTCAGGAAGTCACGCCTCAGATGGTGCTGAACTTTCTGAATGGTGGTGCCGCCATTAATGTGTTTTGCCGTCAGCACGGTATCGATCTGGATGTTGTCAATGCCGGGGTCGCCGCTGATCTGCCGGAGCACCCTAAGCTTTTTGATGCCTGCATCGCCCGGGGAACCGCCAGTTATCTGTCTGGTGCAGCGATGACGGATGATCAGGTCAAGCTGGCGCTACAGCGGGGAGCGGATCAGGTTCAGCGCGTGGCGAACGGCGGCAGTAATGTCATAGGTTTTGGTGAGATGGGGATCGGGAACACCTCTTCGGCGGCGCTGCTGATGCATCATCTGACCGGTATTCCTCTGGCTGAATGTGTCGGCCGGGGAACGGGTCTGGATGAGAAAGGCGTACTGAAAAAACTGTCGGTTCTGCAGCAGTGCTCCAGTCATTATCTGCAGGAAGATGATGGGCAGACGAGCCACAACCCGCTCCGGATTCTGGCTCGTTTTGGTGGTTTTGAAATCGCTATGATCTGTGGTGCCATGCTGAAGGCTGCAGAGCTGAAAATGCTGGTGCTGGTGGATGGTTTTATCGCTACCAGCGCACTGCTGGTGGCCCATGCTCTGTTTCCTGAGGTGCTGGATTACTGTGTCTTTACCCATCAGTCTGACGAGAGCGGGCATCGCAAAATGCTGGCTCATCTGAATGTTCAGCCGCTGCTGCAGCTCGATCTGCGTCTTGGTGAGGGCAGCGGTGTTGCCGTGGCTTATCCGTTGCTGGTCTCTTCCGTTGCCTTTCTGAATGAGATGGCTTCTTTTGCTGATGCCGGTGTGAGTACAGAAGCGGATGCTGAGCAGTAATGGCGCAGGCCTCTGATCGTACTTCTTTCTGGCGTCGTCAGGGATATCTTCTGTTGGCAGCGGTCATCTTTTTTACCCGTATTCCGGTGAAAAAGAAGCTGCCGGATGATGTCCTGCAGCTGAACCGTGCGGTTCGCTTTCTGCCGGTGATCGGCTTATTTGTCGGAGCGGTTTGCGCCTTAGCGTTTCTGGCTTGCTTCGCCATCTGGCAAAGCAGTTGGCTGGCGCTTCTGCTGAGTACGATTGCCGGTGTTATGCTGACGGGCGCATTTCACGAAGACGGTTTTGCAGACTCATGCGATGGCTTTGGTGGTGGCTGGGGTAAGGCTCAGGTCCTCAGCATCATGAAAGATTCCCGTGTGGGAACCTATGGTGCTTTGGGGCTGGGGTTAATCGTAGCGGTTAAATTATCGGCGCTCTATCTGTTGCCTGTTGATCTGATTCCCTGGGCTTTAGTTCTGGGGCATACCCTGAGTCGGAGCTTTTCCGCCAGTTTTATGTACAGGCTTGATTATGTGCGGGAAGAGGCTGACCGGAAACTTTCCGGCCATAGTGACCGTATCTCTTTCAAAGAGATGAGCTTTATTCTGGTCGTGGGTTTATCCGGTCTGCTGTTTCTGCCTCTCGGGGTCGCCTGCGCCTGTCTTCTGGTGCTTCTGGTGTTGTATTGGCTGCTAAGTCGTTATTGGCTGAAGCGTATCGGCGGTTACACCGGAGACTGTTTGGGCGGGGCACAGCAGCTGGCGGAAGTTTCTGTTTATCTGGTGCTGTCGGCGGCACTGGTTTAGCACGCATGTTGGATTAACGGCTTACAGGGGCAAAAGATGAAGGTGATACGGTGTGACTACTTTCTGGTGCGTCATCTTAAGCCTCAGGTTGCCTCCGGTATCTGCTATGGCGCATCGGATCTGGCTGCCGATGAGCAGCCGTTGCCGGTCTGGGTATCTTTTGCGAACACCTGTTCGCTGCCTGTCTGTTCCAGTCCTTTGCAACGGGCGGCATTACTGGCTGATTTTCTGGCGATGAACCAGCGTGACGCTGGTAACGTTGATATTGACCCCCGTTGGCAGGAGCTTGATTTTGGTGACTGGGAAGGGCTGAGCTGGCAGCAGATCGGGCAGGACAATGTCGAGTCCTGGCAGCAGAATCTGCTGAGGTTTCAGTTCCCGAACGGTGAGTCCGCCCTGCAGATGCAGCAGCGGGTGTTGTCAGCCTGGCGGGACTGGCTCAGACAGCGAACAGGTGGCGTTCTGGTGACTCATCTCGGCGTGATGCGTATGTTGCTTGGGCAGGTGCTGCAGATTCCTTTTCAGCAACAACTCATGTTGCAGATCGATTATCAGAAAGCGGCCTGGCTGCAGCAAAGCTGGCTGGAAGATGACAAGGGTGTGATTCAGCCCGGTTCAGAGGTCTGGCAGCTAAAAGGCGTTAATCTGTCAGCAGATGCTTTGCTTCGCTAGCGGCATATCGACAGATTGAAGCTACGATCAATTTTATTCGGAAGGACAAGATTAATGGCCGAGCGTGAAGGCGTTATTAAATACCGGCTGGACTACACGCCATCAGAACCCTGTGATGATAGGCTGCTGGAATCGATTCAGCAGTGGCGGCTGACCCTGTTTCAACTGGGCCTGATGGGTCAGGATCCTGCCCGCTATGGTGGTCTGGGGTATGGCAATATCAGCGTGCGTCATGGGGATGGTTTTATCATTAGCGGGACGCAAACTGGTGGGCTGGAACGCCTGACATCTGAGCATTACGCCATTGTTGAGCACTGTGATCCGACGACGAATCATATTATTGCTCAGGGGCCGGTGAAGCCTTCGTCTGAGGCGCTGACTCATGGTGCGGTTTATGCTCTGGATGATGAGATTCAGGCGGTTATTCATGTGCACAGTCCGGAAATATGGCTCAGCCGGGATCGTCTGTTTCTGCCGTCTACTCCTGCCGATGTCCCCTATGGCACACCTGAAATGGCACAGGCGGTGCAGAATCTCTGGCAGCAGGATCAGCTTAAGTTGAGTCCTGTGTTTGCTATGGCCGGACACGAAGATGGCGTTATGAGTTTTGGCAAGGATATGACCGAAGCCGGTATGGCACTGCTCAATACCTTTCAGTGGGCGCGGGCATTTGAGCTGAATGATGCGATTGAGTCCGGTGAACGACCTGCCGGCGATAAGCATTTCTGATGAGCAATCACAGCGCTGTTTCCGGCGGTAGAGTATGAGCATCTGGGTTGCGCTAACTCTGATGGCCGCGCTGATGCAGTCGGTTCGGACTGCCGGGCAGAAGTCATTGGGTCATGGGCTCTCCGCCAGTGGTGCTGCTGTGGTGCGCTACCTGTTTGGCCTGCCGTTTGCGTTGCTTTATCTGGCGGTTTTGCTCAGTGTTTCTGATGTTAGCCTGCCACAGCCGACACTGCGTTTCTGGGGTTATGCGCTCTTTGCTGCTGTCTGTCAGCTGGTGGCCACGGCTCTTATGGTCTGGCTGTTCCGTTTCCGTAATTTTGCTCTTGGCAGTTTCTATGTAAAAACAGAGGCGATGCTGGCGGCCGTTCTGGGTGTCCTCATCTGGTCGGAAACCCTGTCGTGGCTTGCCTGGAGCAGTATCCTGCTCGGCGCAGTCGGTATCTTTCTGATGGGGCAGGGCAAAGCGTCCCTGTTGTCCGTTGATGCTGGGCAAGGCAGTCCTTCATTTGGGCAGCGTATCCGACATTTCTTCCTGGATCCGGCGGCAGGCGTCGGGCTGCTTGCAGGTCTTTTGTTTGCTTTGACATCACTCTCGTTGCGACAGGCGAGCCTGAGCCTTGAGCTGGATTTTCAGTTAGGGGCGGCGGTGACGCTGGTTGTGATGGTGGTTTTGCAAACACTGATCGGTGCCTTCTACCTGAGCTGGCGCTCTCCTTCTGACTGGAGGGCTATGGCCAGCCAGATGCCGGTTTGCAGTTTTGTCGGTCTGACCAGTGTGATCGGTTCTGTTGGCTGGTTTACGGCGATGACGTTGCAGCCGGTGGCTTATGTGAAAGCGGTGGGGCAGATTGAATTTGTTTTCACTTTGCTGGTGGCCGTTTTCTTCTTTAAAGAGCGCCCATCTCCTATCGAGCTGGTGGGTATGGGCGCTATTCTGAGCGGCGTTCTGCTGTTACTTCTTAGCTGATTATCGGGAAGCCTATCAGTTAATTCTCAGGCGGCTTAAAGCACGGCCTGTTTGCGGAGCTTGCTTCGCCCATAGTTGATGATCAGAACGGCAAGCGCCATCGCGGAAGCGAGCATCAGCCATTCCGGCAGCAGATGCTCACTGGCTGCCAGCTGAGCCTGAATATCAATATCAAACCGGTGAACCAGCGCATTGGTGATCATCCCTGAGATAAAGGCGACCACCAGAACCCCTGTTAGATAGCAGGCCACAGCCCGGCCTCCCAACTCCCGTTTAACAATGCCCAGCGTGGCCATATTCGTCGCGGGCCCTGCCAGCATAAAGACGAGCACGGCGCCGGGGGATATACCGGAAAGCAGTAAGCCTGCAGCGATAGGTGTGGATGCTGTCGCGCAGATATACATGGGAATACCGACCAGTGCCATCACGACCATGGCGATAAAGCCACCCCCCCATTGGGTCAGAAACTGCTCCGGAACCCAGGTCAGCGTCATGGCTGCCAGTACCAGGCCGACCAGTAGCCAGCCCGCCATATCATTAAAAATATCGACAAAGGCGTAGCGCTGTCCTTTCACAAATCGGCTCAAAAGCCCGGTTTTTTCTGTTGTTGTATTGGCGGCTTCTGAAGCACAGCAGCTTTTCTTGCTGCAGCAACCGCCTGCACTTTCGGTCGACCTGTCATCGTTCGGGTTACTGGCATCCCGCTCTTTGAAGGTCAGGGTCAGCAGGCCTGCAGCGATTGCGCTCATAACGGCAGCAACAGGTCGGATAATCGCCATGAAAGGGCCAAGCAGAGCGTAGGAGACGGCGATAGAGTCTGCACCCGTTTCCGGCGTGGAGACTAAAAAAGAAACCGTACTGCTTCGTGAGGCACCGCTGCGTCTGAGACTGATCGCTGCCGGAATAACACTGCAGGAGCAGAGAGGAAGGGGAGCACCGAATAACGCAGCTTTGATGGTTGCCATCAGACTGTCATCGCCAAGGTGTTTTGCCAGTGTATCTGTGGCCACGAAGCTATGGATAAGTCCTGCGATGACCAGACCACCGAGTAGCCAGGGTGCTGCATCGAGAAACAGCAGGTAGAAATTTTCAGCAAGTTGCATGTTGGTTGTCCTTTTCGGAATGCCCCTCGGCCAGTGCGCTAAGAATGGTGCAATGACTGGCCGGGAGCGGGCCGCCACAGCAGGCGTCGGTGATCTGTTTCAGGGCGCTGCGCATCTGTTGCAGTTCCCGGATTTTGGCTTCGATCTCCGCCAGCTTTTCTTCAGCAAAGTTTTTTACGGTCTGGCAGGTTTCCTGCTCTCTGTTGACCTCAAGATCCAGAAGACCGGCAATATCCTTAAGAGAAAAGCCAACGGCTTTAGCCCGCAGGATAAACTCAACCTGATTCAGGGCGCTTGCAGGGTAGAGACGATAGCCGGACTCTAACCGGTAAGGCTCCGGCAGTAAGCCTTGTTTTTCATAAAAGCGCAGGGTTTCTACCGTAACCCCGGTGGCTTTCGCTAAAGCGCCAATTTTGTAGACGTCAGACATATGGCATCCCGAGTGATTTCGAATGTTTACTATCATAAACCCTAAAGTAAACTATAGGGTCAAGCGACAGGACTTTTGCAATAAATGGCGACTACAAAAAGTGTCAGATTAGGCTTTAAGTGAAACGCGTCTCTGCCGATATTTATGTTAATCTAGTGCCAAATCGGCAGATCTTCTGCCAGGGATATAAGAATACAAACAGAGGTTAACTGATGAAGCAGCGTATTATCGCCAGCACCTTAGCCGTTGCGGCTACCCTAGCTTCCATTCCATCTGAAGCCGCTCCGGTTTACCGTCAGGCCCGGGACGCTGCTCCCAGGGTAAATATTTATCAGCAGGCTTACGCTTATGCCGGAATCGATATGCTGAACTGGAGTGATGGTACGGATTCAGGTACGGCGACCCGTTTTACCTTTGGTCAGCGCTTTGAAGAGTTTGTCTCTGCTGAAGCTCAGTTTGCCCTTGGTGGTGGGAATCATGATTACACCATGGGGGTTTATGCTAAGGGCGCATTACCTTTAGGTCGTTTGCAAATGAAGGGATTATTAGGTTTTGCCGCGTCGCAATATAGTGAGACAACTAACTATACCAGTTTGTCTTATGGCGTCGGTGCAGAGCTCACTGTGTGGCGTGACTGGTATGCCAATGCAGATTTTATGAAGTATGTCGCTAAAGAAGGTACTGATATTGGTGGTATCAGTATTGGTGTGGGTACGCGCTTTTAATCGTTCCACATCTGTAGTTTAAAAAGCCAGCTATGCTGGCTTTTGTTGTTTTTAGTGGTTGGAAATTAATTGCCTATTTAATTAGGAGATCGTCTCTGTGTCTGAGTTACTTCAGTATTGGCCGGAATTTTTGACGGTTGTGGTTGTGCACTTTCTGGCAGTGGCCAGCCCGGGGCCGGATTTTGCCGTTATTCTGCGCCAGAGCCTCTGTGCCAGTAGTCGCTCCGGTATCTGGACGGCGATCGGGATTGGCAGCGGTATTCTTGTTCATGTGACCTATTCACTGCTGGGGCTGGGGATTCTGATTGCCCAGTCCACCACCGCCTTTACTGTGCTGAAAGTACTGGGGGCTGCTTATCTGCTATGGGTTGGCTGGCAATGCCTGAAAGCAAAACCGACAGCCGATGATGACTCTGGCGAGTTACCAGCCGGAGAAAGCGCTGCGACAGCCTGGAAGGCCTGGCGATTAGGCTTTCTGACCAATGCGCTGAATGCCAAGGCGACCCTGTTCTTTGTATCGCTATTCTCCGTGGTGATCAGCCCATCAACCCCTATCTGGATACAGGGGGTTTATGGTCTCTGGATGACAGTGATGACGGGGCTCTGGTTTACCGGTCTGGCTCTGTTTCTCTCACGGGAGCAGGTGCGGGCATTCTTCCGTAAAATCAGTCACTGGATTGAGCGGGTGACAGGGGTTGCCCTTATCGCTTTGGCTGGCAAGCTGGCGACGGCTTCTCAAAGCTGATGACCGCAGGCTTATTGGTTTGGCTACAGACGATGCCAGGGCAGAGGGATGTAGCCCGGCCAGCCATCGGATACCACAAAAAGCCGCTCACCTGAGCGGTTCTCCAGCAGGAGGCCTTCGGTACCCAGCTGAGGCTTTCTGTCTCTTTTCTTTGATCTGCCTTGTTGATCTGCTTTAGCTTGTGCTGGCGGGCTGAGCACTTTGATTAATCGCTCAGCAAGCTGTTCGCCGCAGATCCACTCTGGTGCTATCGGCTGCGCCATCCAATGGGGCTTTCTGCAGATACGCCATCGCTTCTCTTTTTCATCCTGATGAATCTCCAGCCATTGTTTCAGTGTGAGCCAGCGGCCCTTCAGATGACCGGGGTTCATATTATCGGGCTGTGGCAGAGGGTGGTTTAAGGTTTTATCCGGATAAAAAAGAGTGCCCCGGGTAATCGAGCTGGAACGATCCGGCTGTAGGGCATAGCCCCTTTTCTGGCTTTCCGCTGCTAATAATCGCTGAACATCCGGATCCTTACCTAAAGTAAGCTGATGCCGGAGAAGGCGCTGCCATTTATGCTCCATACTGTCCTGACAGGCGACACCTAACCAATGACTCCACTGATCGGCAGCTCCCCATCCGGAATCCGTGCCCAGATAAAATTTGATGGCGAGTTCCAGATGCCAGATCAGGCCATCCCGATGATCCCGCAGCAGGACATCAAACTCTCCCAGGGTACGTTGCTCTCCCTGAATAATCAGATTGCTGGCGAGTAACTCAAGCTGAGGGTGCTGCCGGAAGTAAAACAGCCATAACTGTTCGTGATAATGTCCCAGTAACTGCGTGCTTTTACCGGACAACCAGTCATCTATAGGACCGGGGTTGGTATCAAGTTGTACCAAGGTATCCCAGTCGGGAGGGGGTATTTGCCAGCTTTCTGCAGTACAATGGCATAGCTGCGGAGTGGTTAATAACCAGACCAGATCTCTGACGGCCTGATGCTGAAATGTTTCCGTTGTATACATGGAATCCCGTTGATAGTGATGGTCGTTAAGCATAAACCGGTTTACCCTGAGAATACGCACAAGCCTGGTCTTTGCCGGGTCTGAACCAGCTTTTCAGCCCTTTCTGAAAGCTTACATCCACACCAACAAATCATAAGACTGCAGATGGAACAATTTAAAAATATTGGCCTAATCGGGCGACTGGGTAGCACTAAGGTTGTGGACACTATGAAGCGGCTGATCCGCTACCTTCAGGACCGTGATCTGCACATTATCATTGAAGATCAGATTGGCGAAGTTCTGCCCGGCCATGGACTTCAGGAAGTGAGCCGTAAGCTGATTGGTGAAGTCAGCGATCTGGTTATCGTGGTTGGCGGTGACGGCAGTTTGCTGGGCGCCGCACGTGCTATCGCCAAATATAATACGCCGGTGTTGGGTGTTAACCGTGGCCGCCTGGGCTTTCTGACCGATATTTCCCCCAGCGAGCTGGAAGAGCGCGTGGGTGAGGTGTTAGACGGACAGTACATCACAGAAACCCGTTTTATGCTGGATGCCGAGGTGTACCGTAATGGTGAGCCTGTTGGTAATGCTGTGGGTCTTAATGACGTTGTACTGCACCCCGGCAAGTCGGCCCGTATGATCGAGTTCGATCTCTATATTGAAGGGCAGTACGTATACAATCAGCGTTCTGATGGTCTGATTGTTTCAACGCCTACCGGCTCAACAGCCTACTCCCTTTCCGGTGGTGGCCCTATCATGCATCCGAAACTGGATGCGATTGTGCTGGTGCCGATGTTCCCGCATACCCTGAGTAGCCGCCCGATTGTGGTGGATGGCAACAGCGAAGTTAAAATCATCATCGCAGAAGATAACGATGCGTATCCTCATGTCAGCTGTGATGGTCAGACTCATCTGGTGACCAAGCCCGGTGATGTTCTTTATGTGAAAAAACGCCCATACAAGCTGCGGCTGATTCACCCGGTTGACCATAACTTTTACGAAATTTGCCGAACGAAGTTGGGCTGGAGTAGCAGTTTTGGCGATCAGTAAACCTGACTTTACCCGGTTACCCGAAGCCGCAGGCTACGACCTGATCGGTGATATCCATGGCTGTGCTCATACGCTTGAGCGTTTATTGCATCAGCTGGACTACCGGAAAAGTAACGGTGTCTGGCAACACCCGGATCGGAAAGTTATTTTTCTGGGGGATATTGTTGATCGCGGGCCGCGTATCAGAGAGTCTCTGGAACTGGTCTACAACATGGTACAGGCCGGTGAAGCCGCCTGTATTATGGGCAACCACGAGCACAACGCGATTACTTATTGTACGCCGGCTCCTGAAGGTTTTGCCGATGATTACCTGCGCAGTCATAACCCGAGACATACCCGGCTGATCAAAGAAACACTGGATCAGTTTGCGGACGCTCAGGATGAGTGGGAAACCTATCTGCAGTGGTTTAAAACGCTGCCGCTCTATCTGGAAAGTGATCAGTTCCGGGTGGTTCATGCCAGTTGGGATGGAGATTTGATCCGTACCCTGAGAGATGACTACCAGACCGATAAGCTTAACTATGACCTGCTTATCGAGTCGGTTCAGCCTGACAGCTTTGGCTTTAAGCTGATGGAACACCTGACCCGGGGAAGTCATATTCGTTTGCCGGACGGTGTCGAGATTCATGGTGGTGATGGTTTCACACGACGAACCTTCCGAACCCATTTCTGGGCGGAAAACCCTGAAACCTACGGCGATGTTATTTTTCAGCCGGACAACCTGCCGGGACGTCTTGAGGATCATGCCTTAAGTGATGCCGAAAAAAGCGCGTTGCTGCATTACTCGCGGGATGAGCGGCCTCTGTTTATTGGTCATTACTGGTGTGAAGGCGTGCCTGCTCTGGTTACACCGAATATCGCCTGTTTGGACTATAGCGCGGTGAAATATGGCAAGCTGGCCTGTTACCGGTTCAGTGGCGAAGCTCAGCTGGATGCCCGAAATTTTGTCTGGATCTCGGTGGAGCGTGATGAGAACGGCTGAAAATGATCTGCGGCTGTAGATCGGGTGTTCGGGATGCTATTTAAAAGCGATGAAGTTCTGAATAAAGGGAGCAGTAAGCCTCTAAACGCTCCAACAGAATACCTTTAACTGCCCAAAAGGAGTCTTTCGACTACCTTTTTTGTGAACTTTTGTCACAGAAACTTGGAACTTTGCAAAATGGACGCATACTAAGAGTATGGTTATTCGCGGAGTGTTGATTGTCCGCATAACCTGAGGTTCTCAAATACAGACAGAATATATATGCCTGCGGTGCCGGAACAGAGGTACAGGAGTGTGGGTTTCATCTTATCCTGATCTATTTTGACCACCCCTTTATTAAGAGTTACAGGATGTTTCTCCAGCGAGTTAATCCGGCAGCACGTACCATGCTGCCGGATTTTTTTATGTCTGCAGGATGACAATCCGAACGTTTTTTATTTCGTATCAGTCAGTATTCATATACGTTCTTTGTGCCCTGATCTCATATCGGGGCTGTTCAGAAGCGGAGCGAATGTATCAGAAACTGACTCAGAGACAGAGATCACTATGATTAAAGTACTGGAGCTACCTGCGGGTGAGGATCTTTCAGAGTTAAGTCGTGAGCTTTGGGTCAGAAAGATAGGCCATCAGATTCGCCAGACACAGAACGTTCAGGAGATTCTCCTCGCCAACCCTGAGCATTATCCTGAGTTACTGCAACTGGTTCAGGACTGGCAGAGCGGCAATCTGGCCTACACGATTGAGCCGGAAGCCAGCGGCTCTGTGGATCTGAAAGCAGGGCTTACCGCCATGCTGCAATGGCCCCTGACGGCAGCGATCCTTCTGATAAGCGGTTTGGTGACCGCCCTGATCAGCTTTGAGTCTGAACCTGTGTGGCTGGCGCGCTTTTCCATCGTTTATTTTGAGCAGGTCTCCCAGGGACTGGCTTACATCCCTTTGTGGTCCACTCTTCAGGAGGGACAGATCTGGCGGCTTATCTCTCCGGCGTTTCTGCACTTTGGTGCCATGCATCTGATTTTTAACAGCCTTTGGGTCTGGGAAATGGGGCGAATGATTGAACGTCAGCAATCCACCCGGCATCTCGCAGTGCTGTTTCTGATCAGCGGTGTTGTCGCTAATCTGGCTCAATATATGATGGGCGATATTCTTTTTGGTGGTCTGTCCGGTGTGGTTTATGCCCTGCTGGGATACTGCTGGTTCTGGGATCGTTTTGCCCGTAAACCTGAGTTTTATATTCGCCGACCCGTTTTTATTATTCTTCTGGTCTGGCTGGTTTTCTGCTTAGTGGGTGGTGCATCCATGCTGGGCTTTGGCGAAGTGGCCAATGCCGCTCATGTGGCGGGTCTCATCAGTGGCAGTGTTTGGGCATGGCTGATGATTCAGATCAGCGGTAAAGGTAAAAAGCCGGGGCTGCACTCGGTATAGCGCTGAGGCAGTGATTACGGCAAATATTGAAATACCGTCTGAAGGTATAAAAGCTGTCAGCAGAGCTACGCACCTGTCTGCCAGATACGATATAATCCGTGCAATATGGTCAGGTATTACCCGGTGGTAAGCCTGCATGAATTTATCAATGGAGGTCCCCATGACCCTGCAAGACATGATTCAGAATATGACACCAGAAATTTACGCCAGTCTGCGTCAGGCTGTTGAACTGCGTAAATGGCCCAATGGTGTTCGCCTGACAGAAGAGCAGGTTGAGCTGTGTATGGAAGCGGTGATTTTGTTTGAGATCCAGCATGAAGTACCGGCTAAAGATCGTGTTGGCTTTATGGAAGACCAGTGTGAGAGCGACAAAGAGCACACTGACATCATCAAAATTATGCACTGATCGCAAGAATAGGTTTCAGGAGAATTTATGACGCTTGTTTCCGGTCAGCTGCACAAAATGTTTACTCAGGATACTCAGCCGGTCAGTTATCAGCTGGAGTTAGGTGGTGAGAAAATCGCCATTAATGATCTGTTGGGTAAGAAGCTCAAGCTGAGCTTTCATGGGGCTATCAACTGCTGCCATTGTGGCCGTAAGACCAAGAAAAGTTATTCACAGGGCTTTTGCTATCCCTGTTTTAAAAAGCTGGCTCAGTGCGACACCTGCATCATGAGTCCGGAAAAGTGTCACTACGATGCCGGGACCTGCCGTGAACCTGAGTGGGGCGAAAAATTCTGTTTTCAGGATCATATTGTTTATCTGGCCAATTCTTCCGGCCTGAAGGTCGGTATTACCCGGGAAACCCAGATTCCGACCCGCTGGATGGATCAGGGGGCGCTGACCGCTCTGCCCATATTCCGGGTTAAAACCCGTAAGCAGTCGGGTCTGGTTGAGGATGCGATCCGACAGCATACCTCGGATCGAACCAACTGGCGCAATATGCTTAAAGGCATCAGTCCGGAGATAGATCTGTTAGCTGAGCGGGATCGCCTGCTGGATCTGGCGAAAGATGATATTGCGGCGCTGCAGGCGGAACATGGTCTTGATGCTATCTATCCGCTGCCGGATGCTCAGCCTTATGTCTTCACTTATCCGGTTGAGCAGCACCCTGAAAAGGTAACCGCACTGAATTTGGATAAAACCCCGGAAGTTGAAGGTACGCTTCAGGGAATTAAAGGCCAGTACCTGATATTGGATACCGGCGTGCTGAATATCCGTAAGTTCAGTTCTTACCATGTCGATCTGGAAGTCTCAGACAGTGTCTGAGCCTTCTGTCTGATCAAAACCGGTGGGCTTTTATAGCCCCCGGTTTATCAATCACCGACACAGCCCTACCTGAAACTTCAGAGAATATTCAATGAGTTCATTTTTTGATGCTTACGCGCTGACCGGCGGGATTCTGATTGGTCTGAGTGCAACCTTTCTATTGCTTTTGACGGGGCGGATTGCCGGGATCAGTGGTATCTGTGCCAATCTGCTGAGTCTCTCCTTTAGCGGAAAAAATACCCGGGGTGCTCTGTTTCTGTTGGCGATGATTTTGGCCGGAGGTGTGACGTATCAGCTGATGCCGGCGGCGAGCGAGCCGTTACGTGAGGGCTTTCCTGTCTGGTTGCTGATCCTGTCCGGTTTTGTGGTGGGTTTCGGTACCCGCTTGGCGAATGGCTGTACCAGTGGTCATGGTGTTTGTGGTCTGGGGCGTCGCTCCTGGCGTTCTCTGGTCGCAACGCTCTGCTTTATGGCAACCGGTATTATGACGGTATGGATGTTGCGCTTTACGGGCCTGATAGGGTGAACCTGAGTATGACAACGGATATAAAATCGATTCTGGCATCTGTTTTTTGTGGCGCGCTATTTGGTGTTGGCCTGGTGATTTCCGGTATGACAGACCCTATGAAAGTTCAGGGCTTTCTGGATATTACCGGAGACTGGCAACCGGCGCTGATGTGGGTCATGGGCGGTGCGGTTATGGTGACACTGCTGAGCTTTCCGTTTGTGCTCAAGCGACAGCGTCCGGTTCTGACCTACGCCTTTCATCTGCCTGAAAATGCGCCGGTTGAGCGTCGCCTGCTGATCGGTTCAGCACTGTTTGGCATCGGCTGGGGGTTATCAGGCTATTGCCCGGGACCTGCGCTGGTGACCGCTGCGATTAACCCGGCAGAGGCGATCTATTTTATTCCGGCGATGCTGGCGGGCTTTTGGCTGGCGGGTCGTTTTTGTGGTGAATGCCAGCCTCAGGCAGCGCACTGATTTTCAGGTAAGAGAGCGCTGATCCTAATCGAAGTTGGCTATCGCAGGCTGTGAGTGCTGCTGACACCAGGCAATAAACTCACTGCTTGGCAGGGGGCGGCTGTAGAGATAACCCTGAGCCATCTCGCACTGACTTCGGATCAGCAGTTCTGCCTGATACTCGGTCTCCACCCCTTCGGCAATAACTTCCAGATTCAGACTGTTCGCAAGGCCAATAACTGATGAGATCAGAGCGTGGTCATTCCGGTCATCTGCATTTTCCGGCATAAAGCTCTGGTCAATTTTAAGTCGGTCAACGGGCAGGCTCTGCAGGCGTCCAAGGGACGAGTAGCCGGTGCCGAAGTCATCAATGGCAACCTGAATGCCTATCTTCTGCAGCAGCGTCAGTACCGTCACAACCTGATCATTTTCTTTCATCAGCGAGGTTTCGGTGATCTCAAGTTCCAGAGCGGCCGCTGGCATGCCGGTTTTCTGCAGGATGGAGAGAACGTCTTCATAGAAATCACTGCGCAGCAGCTGCACCATGGATACATTGACACAGACCCGCTTGATCTCCATCCCGAGAGAACGCCAGTTCAGAAAATCGATACAGGATTGCTCCAGCACTCTGAGGCCGAGAGGAATAATTAACCCTGTTGATTCAGCCGCCGGAATAAAGAGATCCGGTCCAATGCGCTTTTCGCCCTGCTGCCAGCGTACCAGTGCTTCGGCGCTGCAGACAGAACCCGTGGTCAGGTCGATCTGGGGCTGGTAAAAAACAACAAACTCTTCCGGAGATTCCGTTAGCGCCCGTCTGAGATCCAGCTCAACTTCCATTTTCTGAATCGCATTACTGGTCAGCTGCGAGGTGTAGAACTGGAAGTTATTCTTACCGATATCTTTTGCTCGGAAGAGTGCCGTATCAGCATTTCTCAGCAGGGTTGTACTGGTTGAACCGTCATCGGGATAGCAGCACAAACCGATACTGCAGGTGATAAACAGCTTGTGATCATCAATACAGAAAGGTTCGTTAAAGGCGGTGATCAGGCTATTGGCAAATGTATTGCCGCAGCGCTGGTCATCCAGGCAGCGGCCAAGAATAATAAACTCATCCCCACCCTGACGGGCGAGAATATCTTTATCGCCGATAATGCCTGCCAGTCTTTTAGCAACCGCCTGCACCAGATGGTCGCCAACCTGATGGCCAAAGCTGTCGTTAACGGCCTGAAAGTTGTCCAGATCCAGATAGGCGATACAAAAGTGTTCTTTGTTCTTTTCAGCTGCAGGTATCAGGGTATTAATCCGGTCGCGCAGTTGAGGCAGGTTCGGCAGTTGGGTCAGGTCATCCAGTCCGGTATCTTTCAGACTGTTGATCTCATACATCACGGAGACGTATTTCTGCACGTTACCGTCAGCGTCTTTTAATGCCACGATTTTCTGCCAAAGCAGCAGCTCTTCTCCGGTTTTACCGATATTGGTCACTTCACCCTGCCAGTGACCGTTACTGAGAAGCTGATTCCAGAGTGCTTTATAGAAGGCATTGTCATGTTTGCCGGACTGGAATAAGGCCGGGGTCTGGCCTTTTACATCATCCAGTTCGAAACCGGTGATTCGGGTAAAAGCCGGGTTAATGTTCAGAATGCGGCTGTGAACATCTGTGATCAGATAGGCTTCATCGGACATCTCAAAGACCAGCGCCGCCTGATCCATCTCTTCCTGATGAGCCTGCTGTTTGCTGATATCCGTTACCGATACGGTGATGCTTTCCAGTTTGCCATTATCATCAAGGGTTGCAGCCCAATGGAACTGTGCCGTAAAGGTGTGGCCTTTCTTGCTTTTTTGCGGCAGTCGCAGTTGGCCTTCAAGCTCGTTACTTTCGGCCAGCGCAGCGATCTTGGTGGTCAGATAAGTGCAATCCCGGGCGCTGAGGCAGAGGCTCTTCATCTGATCAGGCAGAGCAGTATCAAAGCCGTATAGCTTACAGGCGGAACGGTTAGCAAAGGTAATCCTGCCTGCAGCGTCATACTGAATGATGCCATGCTTAACGTTCTGAAGGACCTGCTGGAAAAAGAGGGCGTTACGGTCGAGCTTATCCTGAATCGATTCTTTCTGGCGCAGGCCAAGTGCGGTCAGCGAGAAGATCAGTAAGCCTGAAAGGGAGACAAAGAACCAGCCTTTGTAGGTTTGGATTTCCGACAGTAGCGCAGGGTTCTGCACCATACTTTCCAGAGCGCGGTCAGAAAAGTAGATCCACAACAGTGAGAATATGACGTAAACAGAGGCCACCTTAAACGCCAGGGATAGCTTCGGCTTTTTGACTCTTAACTGTGCTTGATCCATGAATATAGATTCGCCTTCGCTTTGATGATGCCGGTCAGACTGATCTGAAACCCCTGTGAAAAGGTTTCACCGGTTCAGGCATTGCTGAGTGACACGGAATATACTGTGTCTCAGTGTAGTGCTTATTTACTTCTGTGAAGCGGACTTAACCTGAAGGGGATGTTTGCTTCGCAGATGAATCTTTCCCGTGTTTTAATTCTGCTCAGAAAAGAGCCTTCTCAGAAGGCATGCTGTGACCCTGATGAAAGGCATACTTTAACTGGAATAAATGCTTTAGTCTAAAGCAAAAGTAGCTGATTTTTACCGCATATTAAACTAACTATAGTTCGATTTTTGGGTGTGTTATGAGTTCTGATACCAATGATGTAATTTTTTTGAAAGATTATCTGTCACCGGCTTTTCTGGTGCAGTCGGTGGATCTGGAGTTTGACCTTTATCCCCACGAGACACGCGTGCGCAGTACCATCCGTTTTAACCGTAATACCGGGCGTGATGCCGGTCTGCCGCTGGAGCTGCACGGCAGCGAACTCAAGCTGATTTCAGTCGCCATCGATGGCGTTGCTCTGAGTGCGGATCAGTATCAGGTCACCGGTGAGCAGCTGATTATTGCTGATGTGCCGGATCAGTTTGTGCTGGAAACCGAGGTTGAGATCGATCCGGCCAACAACACCTCGCTGGAAGGCCTGTACCGCTCCAATACCATGTTCTGTACCCAGTGTGAGGCGGAAGGTTTCCGCAAGATCACCTACTATCCGGATCGCCCGGACGTAATGGCCGCTTTCACCACCAAAGTGATCGCCGATAAAACCGAATATCCGGTACTGCTCTCCAACGGTAATCCGATCGACAAGGGTGATCTGGACAACAACCGTCACTTTGTCACCTGGCAGGACCCGTTTGATAAACCGGCTTATCTGTTTGCTCTGGTGGCCGGTGATCTGCAGCTGGTGAAAGACACCTTCACCACCATGAGTGGCCGTAACGTTGCGCTGGAGATCTGGGTCGAGCCGGAGAACATCACCAAGTGCGATCATGCCATGGCGTCTCTGAAAGCCTCCATGAAGTGGGATGAAGAGGTTTACGGCCGGGAATACGATCTGGATATCTACATGATCGTGGCGGTCAACGACTTCAACATGGGCGCGATGGAGAACAAAGGCCTTAACATCTTTAACTCCTCCTGCGTGCTGGCGCGCCCGGATACCGCAACCGATGGTGCCTTCCAGCGTATCGAAGGCGTAGTAGCGCACGAGTATTTCCACAACTGGTCCGGCAACCGTGTGACCTGCCGTGACTGGTTCCAGCTTTCTCTGAAAGAAGGTTTTACTGTTTACCGGGATCAGTGTTTCTCAGCAGATATGAATGATGCGGCCGTTAAACGTATCGAAGATGTCGCCATGCTGCGTACCGCTCAGTTTGCGGAAGACGCAGGCCCGACCGCGCATCCGGTACGCCCGGATCACTTTATCGAGATTTCCAACTTCTACACCCTGACCATCTATGAGAAGGGCTCTGAGATCGTACGCATGATCGCCAACCTCTTAGGGCCGGATCTGTTCCGTAAAGGTTCAGACCTCTACTTTGAGCGTCACGATGGTCAGGCCGTCACCGTAGAAGACTTTGTTGCTGCCATGGCGGATGCGTCCGGTATCGACTTCACCCAGTTTATGCGCTGGTACAGTCAGGCCGGTACGCCGGAGCTTACAGTAAGCGGTGAATACGATGCCGCAGCCAAGCAGTACAAACTGACCATCCTACAGCAAACGCCACCGACCAAGGATCAGCCGGAGAAATTGCCGCTGCATATCCCGGTTAAAGTGGGGCTGTTAAATGCAGCGGGTGATGATCTGCCGCTGAATCTGTCAGCGGGTGAAGCATCCGGCGAGCAGGGCGATACCGATCGTGTTCTGCATCTGCGTGAAGCGGAACAGACCTTTATCTTTGAAGGTATTGAAGCAGTACCGGTACCGTCTCTGCTGCGTGGTTTCTCGGCACCGGTAAAACTGAGCTTTGATTATTCTCAGGATCAGCTACTGCACCTGATGCGCCATGATTCTGACGGCTTTAACCGTTGGGATGCCGGTCAGCGTCTGGCGATTGATGCTCTTAAAGCGATGGTTGCTCAGTTTGAAGCCGGTCAGATGCCGGAGCTGGACTCTGCCCTGATCGACGCCTACAAAGGTCTGTTTGCCGCCGGTCTTGAGCCTGCGATTCTGGCGGAAATGCTGGTACTGCCCGGTGAAGCCTATCTGGCAGAGCAGTTTGCTGTAGTGCCGGTAGATGCGATTCACGCCTGTCGTAATATAGCTCGTAAGACGCTGGCTCAGGCGTTAAGCGCTGAGCTGGAGCAGGCGGTTTTGGCCAACCAGCTGAGCGGTGAATACCGTCCGGTGGCGGAAGATATTGCTAAACGTCGTCTGAAAAATATCTGTCAGTCTTACCTGATGGCGCTGGAAACCGAAACCGCTGTCGAACGCAGTTGGCAGCAGTTCACGACCGCTGACAACATGACCGATCAGCACGCGGCGCTGACCGCTCTGGTGCATTCCAAACAGGATGAGAAAGCCAAAGCCGCTCTGGAGCAATTCGAGCAGCAGTGGAAGGATGATGCTCTGGTGATGGATCAGTGGTTCCAGGTGCAGGCCAGTCGCCCGCATCCGGATGCTTTGGCCCGCGTTAAGGCGCTGATGGAGCACCCGGCTTTCAGTCTCAAGAACCCGAATAAGGTACGCTCTCTGATCAGTGTTTACTGCAACCAGAACCGCGTTAACTTTCACAGCATTGATGGCTTAAGCTATCAGTTCCTGGCGGATGTGGTGCTGGAACTGGATGCGATGAACCCGCAGATCGCGTCACGTCTGATTACACCGCTGACCCGCTGGCAGAAGATGGACAGTAAACGTCAGCAGCTGATGCAGACCGAGCTGAAGCGCATTGCTGCGGCAGAGCTGTCGAAAGATCTGTATGAGGTGGTGCAGAAAGCGTTGCCATAACGGCGTGATTTCAGACATCCCGTTGTTCTAAAAGGACGCATAAAAAAACCCAAGCCTTGGCTTGGGTTTTTTATGTCATCTCTCTCAGTTAAGCCGCTCAGTTCACAGACTCAGTTAACCAACCGGAGAGTGAATCATCAGCGTTGGATTGCTGATTAGTGCTCGTGACCACCAGCACCGTGTACGTGACCGTGCTCCAGCTCTTCAGCAGATGCTTCACGAACTTCAACCACTTCAACGTCAAACGTCAGTGTTACGCCAGCCAGAGGGTGGTTCGCGTCGATGGTTACTTTACCATCTTCAACTTTCGTTACGGTTACTGCGATAGGCTGACCGGTGTTGGATTCCGCGTGGAACTCCATACCAACCTGTACTTCTTCAACACCCTGGAACATCTCGGACGGTACTTCCTGAACCAGCTCAGCGATGTGCTCGCCGTAGCCGTCAGCAGGTGCAACGGTTACGTTCAGTTTGTCACCGGCAGCTTTACCTACCAGAGCGTCTTCCAGACCAGGAATAATGTTAGCGGCACCATGCAGGTATGCCAGCGGCTCTGCACCCGCAGAAGAGTCGATAGTATCGCCAGCTTCGTTGGTCAGAGTGTAATGAATGGATACAACTGCGTTGTCCTGAATTTGCATTGGGTGCCCCTTTGCGTAACTGTATTTAGCGTTTAGGGGGGCAGGATAACATGGCGAATAGGCGTTAATGCAACCCGTAGAGCCGGTTTAACGGGTGTTTGCCGTGATTAATGTAAAAATTATGTTAAACCACAAGATTTGAAGTGTTTTTTTACTGGTCAATGGCAGCATGTGGAAGTAAGATCGCGGACATAAAAAATAAAGTAATGTTACAAACAATTACACATCTAAGGTGATCTTAAAAGCTGATTCATTCAGTATCACACCAGAGTCTTAGAAAGACCGTTGATCACCTAGTTAGACGATCAAATTTTGAGCAACAGGATGCTGCCCCATGAAACAAAATCTGCCTGTCACCCAGGTCGAGAAGAGTTTTCCCGATGATCTGCCTCTGGTATCCACTACAGATCTTAAAGGCCAGATCACCTTCGTAAACGATGCCTTTGTTGAGATCTCCGGCTTTACCCGTGAAGAGCTGATGGGCAAAGCGCACAACATGGTTCGCCACCCGGATGTTCCGCCGCCGGTATTTGCTGATATGTGGCAGACGCTGCAAAAGAATAAACCCTGGATGGGCGTCGTGAAGAACCGTTGTAAAAACGGCGACCATTACTGGGTTAATGCTTTTGTAACGCCGATCTTTGATAACGGCCAGGTGATCGGCTATCAGTCCGTTCGTTCTAAACCCAAGCAAAGTCTGGTTAAGCGCACGGAAGAGATTTATGAGCGTGTGGCTAAAGGCCGTAAGCGTTTTAGTCTTTACGACCTGAACCTGAGTTCCAGCGTCCCTGTGCTTCTGTTTGCCTCAACGCTTATCCCCAGTGGCCTTAGCTGGTGGCTGGATCTGTCAGCACCGGCAACGCTGGCTGCATCGGCTGGTGTTGGTATTACCGGCCTTATCATCCTCAGATCCCTGATGGCACCGCTGAAAAAAGCGACAGACCGTGCCAAACGCTATATCGACAGTGAGCTTCTGAAAGAGATGTACGCTAACTGTACCGATGAAGCGGGTCAGATGTATCTGGCAGCTATCATGCGTGAAGCCAATGTTAATGCCATGACAACCCGTATCTCTCACTCAGCCAAAGAGCTTTATGCCCTGGGGGATGAGACCACAGAGATTGCCGATCATGCCGCTGATGCGATTAACCGTCAGGCTGCAGAAGTTGAACAGATCGCGACCGTAATCAGTCAGCTTTCCGGTGCGATTGATGAAGTGGCGCAGAATGCCAATTCGGCATCTGAGGCGACCCATCAGGCTAATGAACTGGCCCAGCAGGGGCGCAGCGTCGTTAATGATACCGCTCAGTCGATCAACTTGTTGGCATCGGCGATTCAGCAGGCAGCGGTTCAGGTGGAAAGCCTGCATCAGGCAACAGACGATATCGCTAAAGCGATCTCCGTGATTACAGAAATTGCTGACCAGACCAACCTGCTGGCGCTGAATGCGGCCATTGAAGCTGCCCGTGCCGGTGAACAGGGACGTGGCTTTGCTGTGGTAGCCGATGAAGTGCGTGCGCTGGCGCAGCGGACTCAGGACTCTACCGGTGAGATCTACGGCACACTGGAACGTCTGAAGAAAGAGACTGAAGAAGTGGTTCGTGTGATGCGTTCCAGTCAGGAAAGCGCCACCGGCTGTGTCGATCAGGCTCAGGTTGCCGGTGAAACGCTGGATGCGATCAGTCAGACCATGCAATCCATTACCGATATGAGTCAGATGATTGCAGCGGCCGCCACTCAGCAAAGTGCCGCCTCGGAAGAGATACGTAATAATCTGGATTCGGTGAATGAAGCCGCCGCTGAAGCAACGGAGTCTTCAATCCGCACCAAAGAAGCCTCAAATAATCTGATCAGCAGTGTGCGTCAGATTATGCAGAGTATCGCCCGTTAAGCGTATTTTCTGAGCGTTACCCTGTCAGACAAAAATGCCGGTTGTTAAACAACCGGCATTTTTTTATGGTCAGAAATATGAGTGTTTACGGCTTTTTGCACAGCGCTTTTACCTGATCCCTTCCGGCCTCTTTTGCATTGTAAAGCGCCTTATCTGCCCGTTTCATCATGGCTTCCTCGGTGTCTCCGGGATGATATTCCGTCACACCGAAGCTGGCCGTTATCACGCCCATCTTATCCAGCGACTGAGCCTTTAACGCATTGCGCAGCTTGTTTGCGAGTATCACAGCCTGATCCAGATGGGTGTTCGGAACCAGTACCACAAACTCCTCTCCGCCCCAGCGACCGAGGGTATCTGCTGAGCGCAAACTGGCTTCAATCTGACGGGTGATAAAGCAAAGTGCTTTATCACCCGCATCATGCCCGAAGGTATCGTTAATCTTTTTGAAATGGTCGATATCCACCATGATGACAGAGAAATGGCCTTCGGTATGACGGGCATTATCTATCTCATGTTTAATCTTCAGACTGATGCGGTTGCGGTTAGCGACGCCTGTCAGAGCATCTGTTGACGCGATTTTGACCAGTTTTCGATTATGGATTCTCAGTCGTTTATTGGCTTGCCAGGTTAGCCAGAGAGCAAGAATCGTCACGATAATAATCAGCAGAAAATAGAGCGGAGTTGTCAGATGATCATCTGCATGCAGTTTTTTGGGAGTCCACTTATAGATGGTTTCATTCTTAAGTTGCGGAGGGATCTCTGCAATAGCCGCGTTAAAAAGCGGCAGCAGATAGCTGGATTCCTTGTTAACACCCACTCTTAATTCGTTGGTCAGTTCTGTCGCGCTGGCAACATGAAGATCTGACAGTCGAAGCTGCTGCACCTGATAAGGAAACATATAAAGTGCGGCCGTCGTGGCATCCGCTTTGCCTTCGGAGACCATCGTCAGAGCCTGATCCATACTGTCGGTGGGTATTATTCTGACTTCGGGGTAATTCTTCCGGAGAAAACTCTCGTAGGAGTAACCTTCAACCAGCGCAAGCGTTTTACCTGACAGACCGGCAAAGCCGCCTTTTACGGTTTTATCCTCATGGCTGACCACGACAACAGGGCTTTCAAAATAGACATCGGAGAAATTCAGATAGCTACTGCGTTCCTCAGTCTTGTTAATAAAGGGCAGCAGCTGGCAACGGCCTTTGCGGGTGTAGTCTAAGGACTGCTGCCAACTTTGGGTCTCCACGACTGTAAATTCAATCGATAATACCTGGCTGAAATAGTCCATAAAATCAGCCGAGATACCAACATGGTTACCGTTTTCATCAATCTTCTCGAAAGGCATCCAGTTGGGGTCGACACAGATTTTTACCGGGCTGTGGGGAAGAGCCGGTTGCGGGGCATCTTCCGCCACACCGTACCTTCCGGTAAGTGTTGTAATTAAGAACAACAACAGCACTGATAAAGGTTTGCAGCAGATAGGCACTATTCAGACATCCAAAGTTACTGACTTTTGTTTAAAGGTAGTTCAAAGGGAATCATTACGAACGGGTTTCGCATCAGAATCAAAGAGATAACTGCAGGGCAAGCTTAACCCATTTTAACGTGCGATGGCTGACCGCCGGAAGGATGGTGGCTGTCAGGGATACCGGACAGCAGAAACAAAAAAGCGATGCTTCAGGCATCGCTTTTCAGGTGTTTGTTAACCAGTAACAGGGGATCAGTCATGAGGATGACGGGGTGTTGGATTATCCCAGCGGTCTTTACGAACATGATCCGCTTTAATACGAATCGCTTTTGGCTTCTGTGCCATCTGTTGCAGGCTCATCCATAGGCCGGTGCCGATTACCGCAGTTAAAATCAAAGAAACCATCATTTCTAAGGCCATAGGAAACTCTCCTGTACAACGTACCAAAACGGTCAATATCGCTTTAGCCGTATCATGTGTTACCCGACCTCGGTACTGCCTGATGTCGGGGTAAATATAATCTGTACTCTTTGAGACTAACCCATCATGAAAAAGTTGCCAACCTAATGCTGTTTTTTTCTTACCATTTTGCGTTCGGGTTGAATGTTGAATTGCTGATAACCAGAGGAGACAATAAGCGAAGCTTTCCCCTGCAGACTGCTTTCAGTTAGAAGGCACTGGTGATGTGGACTAAACCATAAAGTGAAAAATCGGATAACGAAAAATCAATGGGTTACGTCGCTTTTTAAACCATAAGCTGAAAAACGATTTAACCCATAAGTTGAGAAATTTTTTGATGGTTTCTATTGATGTGAAAAAGCCCGAGAAAACTCCCGGGCTTTTGACTGTATTTACCAACTGCCTATGCGGCAGATCAACCGGTAACTAGCTTTCAGCAAAACTGTACTCTATTACCAACTGCCTATTCGGCAGAGCTGCACTTTAACAGCACATCTGAGTTAAGCCATCATTATGGACCTTGATGATCTAGAGGTTGATGGCAATATTTGGATCTTCCGATTGCATGATCTTTCGTAGTGTTTCTGTTGGTTCTGCTGGCTTGGCCTGAATAAGCTCCATCAAGCGACCCCACTCACGATCATTTAGGTAAATTGCTTCTGAGCTATGAGGGACTGGTTCACCTGAATTGTTTAGTTTTGAATCCGAAATTGAGTTACTCACCATTTCCTCCTTATGCCGTTGATTAGCATCCTATTACTATGCTCAAAGTTAGGATAACCAATTCTAAAATTTACCAACTGCCTGTGCGGCAGATCACGCCACAGGGATACGCTCATACCTGCATCCCACATTACCAACTGCCTATGCGGCAGATCACTTTATCCATACAGACTGTTCCCTTGTCAGATTATTACCAACTGCCTATGCGGCAGATCACTTATGGCGCACATACTGAATGAAGGCTGTGATATTACCAACTGCCTATGCGGCAGATCACTTATGGCGCACATACTGAATGAAGGTGGTGATATTACCAACTGCCTATGCGGCAGATCACTTAGCTCAGTCCCGCCGACGATTCCTCATGGTATTACCAACTGCCTATGCGGCAGATCACATGAATATTCCAAACTTCTTTCTTTAAACTCAAAGAGTTATGTTTAATCTAGTTGTTTTACCCAAAAAATCCAGCCTGATTGTAACTACTTGAAATGAATGCCTTTTCAGGCGTTTATAAAATCATTGGTAGCAGCACCATCTGCTTATTCTGAGATGATAGCCCATAGCCGTTGAAGTTTTGTTGAGACAAGTTGCTAACAGCTTCTTCGACTCTTCCAACGAAAAGAGTAAATGCCTTGCCTGTACTGGTGCTTTCCATGGGGATACTGTGGAAGTGATTCAGCTCTCTATCCGATTCTTGGTTTCTGGGCTTATAGACCTCTCCTCTGGCTTCTGCCCGCCGCTTTGCTCTTCTGATCCGGCGGGCTTTTGAGGCGGGGGTAAGCTTGCCTGCTTGTTGGCTTCTTATGAATGCAACGCCCTTTTTATCGGTCAGTGATACCTGCCTGACTTCTGATATCTCAAAGAGATCGTTTTCAGCCATTGTCTGAAAGTAACGCTCTTTTCCGAACCAGGTTAGTAGGTCTTCGTCTTCTGACATAAAGGCGATACGTTTGCCTACAGACTTATCACTCCAATCCGGGAAATGGACACCAATACTGTTAGCTTTGTTGCGATAGAGGAAATGATGCAGCGCCAGAATAGAGCGCCCGGCAAGCAAAAACTCATCCGCATCAGAGGGAATATATCGAATTACAAAGTAGTGCCACTTCATTTCGCTTTACCTCCTTGGAACATGCCTCCTTTGGTTAAAACTGACGTTATATAGTGGATCGATGCGGGGATATCTTTCGGTGTATTGGCGTTTTCCAGAACTGAGATATGTTCATCAATCCCCTGAAGCAAGGTGTAGAAATCGAGCTGCGTGGAAGGGTGGCGGTAAGCGATATTTCGATGGCTGTCAGAACCGTATTCGTTTACTCGAAGTGAGATCGCATTTGGGTCATCACTGTACCAGTTATCAACAAGCTGAATCGCGGCATTAACCTTATCAGCGGTCATGCAGGCCGTCTGAGTTCCCTGATAGTTAATTGTTGCTAATACCTTGCTCGCGTCCGAATCACCCTGGTCGATAAAGCATTGGCTGGGGAATATTTCGGCACAGAATCCTGGTTTCAAACGCGCTGTTATTTCGGCACTCCAATAGTATCTTGAAGAAGCTAAAGCCGTCTCAATCTCTGTAGTCAGTCCCTTTAATATCTTTGCTGCATCTTTTTTCCATGGAATATCAGGGAATTGAAGGTGTGCATTGGGCAGGGTGTAGGTGTTGCCTTCTGAGGTTTCTACAGTGATCTCGAATGCAGCGGTATCTCTATTTCGCCAAAGCCATGCACCTGACAGAATATTCTTGGCATAGCGCTCCGCCAGCTCGAAGTAACCGCCCGCTTTTTTATAGAGAGCGGTGAAATTGGTAAGGCTGTTCCAGCACTCTGCGTCAGAGCAGGTGTCTGGTTTTAGGCTATTGGCGGCGATTCTTAAAGAAAATTTGCAGATCAGTGTCTCGGCTTCTGGCGGTAAATAGCAGGTATCAATAGTGTGTGGATTCCCTGACGACAGCTTTTGAGTTGTGGCACCGGGTTTGAGTGATATGTTGATCCCAGATTCTGCCGCTTTATCCTTTTTGACCTGATAGGCCTCGGCAAATCCGCTCTTACTTCCTCTGATTTTTGTACGTTCAATGGTGAGCGGATACCGTTTTCCTTCTGCATCCTCATAGAAAAAGACAGCTGGGCCAGGATGAAGTGATCTCTTATACGTGAGCTGATTCGGTAAATTCATTGATTTATACCCTTCGTATCAGGTGAATAGATTCATCATTGTTAGTGGCTGGAGTTAGCCCCCAAAAAGCTTTATTGAGGAAGTAATCCGGTGATTTGGTCAGCCGAAACATGGTTTCCCTGCGGCAAATACCAATGGCTGGCTCTGCGTAAAAGTGCAGGCCACATAAAGCGCCTTCTCTGATCTTGGGCTCTTCCAACGCTTTGAAGCCTGTGAGTAAGGGCGCGCGTTTTTTATCCTCAAGCAGTAAATCAAATAGCGAGTTTTGTTCGATCACCTCTGAGCTGTCCGGAACGAGCCAGACACCTCTTCGGAATTGCCTGATCAACTTCCGATACAGAGGGTCAAATTCATCAGTCAGGTGAATCCCGTGATTATTTGCTGACTCCTGCAGCATGAGACTACCGCCCCACAACCTGTCTGGCAGATGATTGCGTAAATCATCAGTTGTGAGTTCACTCAAACGTCCAGCGGATTTTCGGTACTCAATAACAACAGAGAACTGGCCGGAGAAAGTAAATTGGGGTAACAGGCCGGATCGTTTGACGGTCTGACTGTCTTTCTGGGGTGAGGGACGGGAAGGTTCCGCTAACAGGGTGGATCGGTTGGCAGAGAACTCATGGCACATCAAAGCAACACGCTGTACAGAAACAGCAAAGCCACTTTCTTTAAGCTGCGTCTCAAGGTTTTTACAGAAGCCCCAGAGCCCAGTCATGGATGGCATACCGGCACAGTAGGGGTTATTGAGTGCATTGCCATCGGTTACCGAAAAATTGTGCAGTGAGGCATATCCCAGTTCAGGCTGCTCATCGGGTGGTGAGGTCTGAGTATCGTGAAACAGAAGCTGTTTCAACCGTTGATTCAGTGTGGCAGTAAGACCCGGATGGTAAGCAAAATCCTGAGTGTGAGGATTAAGTCGAAGGCTTTGATGGAATGCCGTGTTGAGATATTTTCTGAGGTCATTTGATGATGCCTCGTCCCGCACAAATGACTCTTCAACACGATTCAGATTTTCGTAGTTCAGGCTCCCTGTTTCCAGAAAATATTGCCTGACATCCATCAGAGCTTTGAGCCAGTTTTCGAGTATAAGATCAAACTGCCTCAGTGCATCGCGCCTGGCTAGTCTGGCCAGCCTAAGAGAAGCATTGATTCTTCGGTCGATCAGAGATTTATAAACTGACTCAGGATGTTTACCTGTTAAAGAACGGCTTGTTAGTAGAGAGGTTTTCTCAGTGCTAACCCTAGTTTGAAAATCTATCAGTCCTTTGGGTATAGGCTGGTAATGCAAATAGCGTAAATAGCCGCCCAGAGCGCCACACAGCTGACCGATAGCCGAAGGTCTCGGATAACCGATTTTAATTGAGGGAAGTTCTTTAGCCGTGGACTGAATCTTTAGTTGAAGTCCATGGTTGACCACGGGCGTGATCGCAATCAGGTGATTACCTCGCCACGGTAGCCGCAACTGCGGTGAATAGATATCGACTGTGTCGGGGAGTGTTGAGGTCTGGAAAATCTGTTTCAGTTGCTCCCGCAATTGATACCACTGCTCTTTGAAAACTCCAAGCCTTGAGAAGGCGTTTCGCCATGCCGGTTGATCATCAAGCAAAACAGTCAGCAATGTGTGTCTTTCGTTTTTCCATTGGAAAGCCGAGTTCAAAAAACGGGCAAAGTTATAATCGCTGCTATTGCCGGACCAGCCAAAAAAAGGAAGCTGTTCTTGAGGATTGATAACCCGGATTCGGTTTTTATAGTGGACTCGGGCATCAGGGAACTTCAGATTGTGAGTATGAAACTGTTGCGCACTTTGCAGCACTTTCTTCCAGAAAGTCTCATTGGCGAGTGATGATTTTGCGCTGGTTCTGTCATCGAGTGTTTCAGCAGCTCGGCTTGCAAGATTGGTCAGGATTATCACGCACTCCAGTTCAACACCATCGGCTTCAATAAGCGGCGTGTACGGTTCAAAGCAGCGCTTAACCTCGTGGTTAAACTCTGCTCTGGTTCCCTCTCTTTTTTCCAACAAGTCTTTCAGCATATTCGAATCCTTATCTGGATGAAGTCACGGCCATAAAGCTTGAGCAGGACAGTGTGAATCCAGCGATATCCCGTAATCGAAAAATGGTTTGATAACTTTGAAGGGCCTGCTTTGATGACAAGCGGATCGCCGGGGAAAGAACGCCGGTCTCATACAGTCGGTAAATATCATTGACCGATGACTGCAACAGAAACGCGCATTCCCTGGCGCTCAACAAGGAATCACCAATGCAGCCAAGTGACGTTTTTGGGGTATCCAGTGCTTTGATAAGAATCGCTTTAATCACACCTGAGATAAGGTCTTGGGGAAGGTTTGATACTCTGGATAATTCATCGATCAATCCGGCGGACAGAGTACGAAAAGGCAGCTGAGATAAGGGCTTGGTGGCGAGAGTAAATTGCTCTGAAATACGCTCTTCCAGCAAGCGACTGAAAATGTCGATGCCTTCACGTAGTAAGACTTCGTGATTTTTGTCCGGTGCCAGTCGCTCTAAAAGAGACAGCACAGCAAGCTTCTCGGAGAAACTGCAGTCGCCAAAGGCAGAAAAAGCCTCAGGGTTCAGCTGCCAATAACTCTCTGCATCTGCTGGCTCCTGATCACACTTTCTGAGATCAAAGCCGCAGAAGCAGTGTGTAATCAGCTCTGACTCTATATAGTTCAAGGTTTCATTGCATCGTGGGCAGCATTCAACAAGCGTGCAGTTGTGCTCTACACAAGCTTTTAATGGTTCCAGATGCCACAAATAACGGATATATGGTTGTTCCTCTTGCAGGCATGCCGGGCAAATGGGAATGGAATCTTGGCGAAGGTAGTGCCTTGGGATGATGTGGTTTTGGTAGCGAACTGTCGCCCGCTGCATCAGATCAACTGATGTACCGTGCTTAAAGGTGATATCGAGCAAGGAGAAGGACTTTAGATCCAGCATTTTTTCAACAAGAAAGAGAGCCTGAGATCGCCTGCTACTATCCTGCTGGGCGTGATAGATATTGATACCGGCCAACTCTGTTGGCAGCCCGCCTGCAGCTCCTGAATCTTGCTCCCACAGCAAATGCTTTAACTCCAGAGCAAAATCATAAAAGGAATCAAAGTAGTTGGCCTGGCAAAGCCTGAGCAGATAGCTTTCCAGTGATTCATCGGAATAGATCTGAATGTGTGCAGGTAATCGTGGCATTCAAAACCCTGTGATTCGACAGACTGATTCTTAGATCTGAAGACATCAAAGCACAGTTAAAATAAAAAATACATAGAATCTCTACTGTATTAAAAGCTTTCAAAATGCACATTTTTTGGTAAGATGCTTTATCATTAAAGTTCTACTGTATTTTTGGTGGGTGTTATGAAGCAGGCTCTTGCAGGGCCTCTGATATTGATTAAGGCAGCTCGTTCTGCCTGCATAGGGGGATTTGGTGTCGTTTACCACTCATCAAAAAGCATTAGCTGAGATCGCAGCTATCCGTACTGGGTACACCTTTCGTGGCAAGGTGGCGGAGCTGACCGAAGGCGGTAATGCCCATATCGCTCAAATTAAAGATGCCCGCAGTAGCTGGGAAACAACCAACAGATCGACGCTGGATGCGGATCAGCTTCCCAGAATACAGTGGGAGGGCAAAGATAAAGCTTTTGTTGGTGCAGGCTCTGTTATTTTGCCTGCCCGAGGGTCCAAGGGAGGGTATTTTCGTGCATCATGTATTACCCAAAATAATGATGCATTACCCCTAGTGGTCAGTAGCCAGTTTTTAATCATTACGCCTAATGATGCTGTATTACCTGAATTTCTCTGCTGGTCTCTGAACCAACCGGCACTGCAATACTGGCTGGCGGAAGGGGCTGGCAGCCAAGGCAGCAGCATTGTGATGCTCACCGCCAAGATGGCAAAAGAGTTAACACTGGATATTCCCAGTTTAGAAACGCAACAGAAAATCCTGCATATCAATCAGTTATGGGAGCAGGAACAGGAGCTGACAAAAGCCCTGCTTAAAAGTCGTGAAACCCAAATGCAAGGTATGTTTCAGCAACTGCTTAAGGAATCGAAATAAATGAGTACCGATAAGATCAACCAAGACCGAGCCATCAGCTCAGCTGACAAAGTCAGCCAGGATCAAGTGAATAAAGCGCTTTGGAACGCTTGCGACACCTTCCGGGGCACCATCAGCGCGGATACCTACAAAGACTTTATCCTCACCATGCTGTTTCTGAAGTACATCTCAGACGTTTGGCAGGATCACTACGATGGCTACAAGGCAGAATACGGTGATGAGCCGGAGCTGATCGAAGAGATGATGAAGAACGAGCGCTTTGTTCTGCCGTCTTCTGCCAGCTTTTACAGCCTTTACGAAAAACGCCATGAACCGGGTAACGGTGAGCGTATCGATCAGGCGCTGCACGCCATTGAAGAAGCTAACGGCACCAAGCTGAAAGATGCCGGTAAAAGCGTGTTCCAGGATATCTCTTTCAACACCGACAAGCTGGGCGAAGAGAAGCAGAAAAACACCATTCTGCGTCATCTGCTGGAAGACTTTGCCAAAGAAGATCTTAACCTGAAGCCCAGCCGGGTCGGCACGCTGGATGTGATCGGTAACGCCTACGAATATCTGATTAAAAACTTTGCCGCCAGCGGTGGCCAGAAAGCCGGTGAGTTCTATACCCCGCCTGAGGTTTCTGATCTGATTGCTGAACTGTTAGATCCTCAGCCTGGCGACAGCATCTGTGACCCGGCCTGTGGTTCTGCCTCTTTGCTGATGAAGTGCGGCAGCAAGGTTCGTAAGAATCACGATAGCAAGGAATACGCTCTGTACGGTCAGGAAGCGATTGGCTCTACCTGGTCGCTGGCAAAAATGAATATGTTTCTGCATGGCGAAGACAATCACAAAATTGAGTGGGGCGACACCATCCGCAACCCCAAGTTGTTGGATCAGAATGGCAACCTCAAGCTGTTTGATATTGTGACCGCCAACCCGCCATTCTCGCTGGATAAGTGGGGCCATGATGAAGCCGAACATGACAAGTTCAGCCGCTTCCGTCGTGGTGTGCCGCCAAAAACCAAGGGTGACTACGCCTTTATCCTACACATGATTGAAACCCTGAAACCAACCACAGGCCGCATGGGTGTGGTTGTGCCTCATGGCGTCCTCTTCCGGGGCTCATCTGAGGGCAAAATCCGTAAACAGCTGATTGATGAAAACCTGCTGGATGCAGTGATTGGCCTGCCGGAAAAACTCTTTTACGGCACGGGTATCCCCGCTGCAATTCTGGTGTTCAAAAAGCAAAAGACCAAAGAGGAAGTGCTCTTTATTGACGCCTCCCGCGAGTTTAAAGCCGGTAAAAACCAGAACCTGCTGACCGAAGCCAATATCAGCAAAATTGTGGACACCTTCCGCAGTTGTGAAAACGTCGATAAGTACGCTTATGTAGCCACCCTCGAAGAGATTAAAGAGAATGACTACAACCTGAATATCCCCCGTTACGTGGATACCTTCGAGGAAGAGGAAGAGATCGACCTGATGGCCGTGCGTGCCGAACGTGAAAAACTGAAAGCTCAGTTGAATGAGCTGGAAGGTAAAATGGATAAGTACCTGAAGGAGCTGGGTTATGGTGCCTGAGGGATGGAAGCGCGTACTGATTAGGGATGCATGTGAATCAATAATCGATTGTGTCAACAAAACCGCTCCAGTGGTTGACTATGAAACTCCATTTAAGATGATTCGGACAACCAATGTCCGCAACGGTAGAGTTGACACTGAAAATGTCAGGTATGTCACCGAAGATATCTATCAGCAATGGGTTCGCCGAGGTAAACCGCAGAGTGGTGATATTATCTTTACACGAGAAGCACCTGTAGGCGAAGTTGGTATTTTAGATAACGCCGATGGAGTGTTCTTAGGGCAAAGAACAATGATGTACCGAGCAAATCTGAACCTCTCAGACAATTATTATATATTTTATTCTCTATTAAGTGCGTTTTGCCAAAAGCAGATTGAAGACTTTAGCAATGGCGGTACAGTTGCCCATATGCGCGTACCTGACTGCGGTGAAATTTTAATCAATCTTCCTCCACTCCCCGAACAAAAGAAAATCGCCCAAATCCTTTCCACTTGGGATAAGGCCATCACTACTACTGAACAACTGCTCGCGAACAGTCAGCAGCAAAAAAAAGCCCTGATGCAGCAACTTCTGACGGGTAAGAAGCGACTGTTGGATGAGAATGGAGAGAAGTTTAGTGGGGATTTTGAGCTTTATAACTTGTCTGATATGGCGAGAATTGTCATGGGGTCTTCTCCTAAATCAGCAGCATATAATAAAGATGGATCGGGACTTCCGCTGCTTCAAGGGAATGCAGATATCAAAAATCGAAAGTCTGCCCCTCGAGTATTTACGTCTGAGATAACAAAAGAGTGCGAGGTTGGTGACATTCTGCTTAGTGTTCGAGCTCCTGTTGGAAGTATAGCCCTGTCTTGTCATCATGCTTGCATTGGAAGAGGTATTGCGGCTCTTAGAGCAAAGCCTTCATTTGATCAGAGTTTTATCTATCAGTGGCTTTTGTGGTTTGAGCCTAGGTGGTTGTCTCTTTCTCAGGGGAGCACTTTTGAGTCAATTAATAGCGACGATATTAAAAGCTTAAAAATCCGTGCCCCTAGTTTTCAAGAGCAACAAAAAATTGTCGCTGTGCTTTCCAGCGCTGATCAAGAAATCACCTCTCTTGAACAGAAGCTAGATCACCTGAAACAAGAGAAAAAAGCCCTGATGCAGCAACTGCTAGCGGGTAAACGTCGGGTTCAAATTAATTAAACAAGGAGGTTGTTATGAAAATTGGCTTTTTCTTTGGTGCAGGGGCTGAAGTCGGCTATGGCCTACCAAGCGGTGGTACATTTGCCATCGACCTGTTTCGGCAAAACCAAACGCCCTATCGGCAAGCTTTTCGCGAGCAGCTTAAAGCGATAGATAAGATGACAACCTATGCTACAGACTGGATGCCTTCAGGCTTTCAAAGCAAACAAATCCACGCATTTGGCAAAAGAGAGTTTACCAGCTTAATCGAGTCTTCTATCGAGTATAAGCGTTCGGAGATTATTCGACTCTTAAAGCGCTTTGATACTGAATGTGAAATGGTTATGTCTGATCTCGGCGTATCTCGAGAAAGCCTTGAGGCTAAGTTTTCTGAGCTAACGGGTGAAATTATCGGGGATCGGCTTTATACGCACTCAATTAAGTTGAATGAATTACTATCTAAGGACGACAGTCTCTTTGAGTCGCACTACTATTCGGCGATGTTAGATGTCGTGAAGGCTGCAGATAATAGTGATGATTTGAGGCGATACGTTACAGCTTTTTTACAACTTTTAATTGGGGCTCATGGCCAAGATTTGGTGCGAAAGCTTAATGAAGAGCTCTTTGAAACTGCTCCAGATGACCTTCCAATCTTTGATGATGTTACCGGAATGTTTCGCTTAGAGTTTGATCGTATAGGCTCTACAGCCCTCGAACTCCTGTTAGAAGAAAAAAGAACTTTTGACACCAGTGAAAATAGTGATGCTGCCAGCCTTTTCTGTGGTATTGCGCAGAGGGTTTTAGAGCGGATTTTCACATGCGTTTTAGATTACCAGAAATTAATTGATGACCACTTTCGCTATTTGTTTTCACCAAAAACGGAGTGGGCTAAGTTTACCAAAATGGCCGTTTTCCTGAAGATTGCACAGGATTATATCAAGCAGCAGGCTCCTGATATCGAAGAAATACCCTCGTCAGGCTACTACCACGACCTTGCAGGCTTCGCCCAGTCGCATGACTTTTCTGCAATTGGTACGGCAAACTATAACAGTTTGCTGACACCTATATTCGAACAGCAACAACTTGCTCTGCCAGAGGTTATTCACCTAAACGGCAGTGTTAATGACTATTACAACCCTTATAAAAATACTGTTGTCACCACCGAAAACTTTGATGAATTAGATTCTGGCCAGCTGCATGTCCCTTTTATTTTGACTCAGAGCGGCCTTAAACCTCTGACGTCGGTAACTATGTCTCGACGTTATGTTCAGCTTTTTGATGCTTACAACGAGTCAGATGCCATTGTTGTTGTCGGTTTTGGCTTTAATAAAGACGATAGCCACATCAACGGGTTATTCAGAGAGCTAATTGAAAATCATGGTAAAAAGCTTTTTGTTGTGAATAGAGATGTAGATGGAACAGCAGAAGAGCAACAACGCGCACTGAGAAAGCGATTACGCATAGCCAACAGCTTTAGTCGCTCTGTCACTGTTGTGCCTGTTGATTCTGACAGTAGAAAGATTGGGGGGGATTTATGGATAGATCATGTCATTTCCGAGCTGTCTACCGCAGAAGACGAATAGGAGTTATCAGATGGATAACGACCTGATTCTGTACACCACTGACGACGGTAAAGCTCAGCTGGTTTTACGTGAGCTGGGTGGGCAAGTTTGGCTAACACAGCTGGAAATGGCAGAGCTTTATCAGACCAGTAAACAGAATATCAGTAAGCATGTAAAAGCCGTATTGTCAGATGGTGAGCTGGCTGAAGGGGCAGTTGTAAACCAAAAGTTTACAACTGCCGATGATGGCAAAGAGTACCTGACGAAGCTTTACGCCCTGCCAATGATTATTGCCGTGGGCTACCGTGTTCGTTCGAGCCGGGGTACTCAGTTCCGCCAGTGGGCAACGCGAACCTTGGGTGATTTTCTCACCAAAGGCTTTGCCATGGATGACGAGCGCCTGAAAGATCCCAAATGGGACTATTTTGATGAACTGCTGGAACGTATCCGCGATATACGTTCCTCAGAAAAGCGTTTTTACCAGAAAGTCCGGGATCTTTTGGCGTTGTCAGAAGATTACAGAGCCAATGAAAAAGAGACCGGACAGCTTTTTGCTGAAGTGCAGAACAAATTATTCTTCGCTGTAACCGGACATACAGCAGCAGAACTGATCGTGCAGCGGGCAGACTCTAGCCAGCCCAATATGAACCTGTACAGTTTTTCCGGCCAGAGAGTACGTAAAGCAGATGTTGTTGTCGCTAAGAACTATCTGAAAGCAGATGAGCTTGAGCACTTGAACCGTTTGGTCAATATGTTTTTCGAGTTTGCTGACTTTCGGGCGAAGAACCGTCAGCACCTTAGGCTTGCGGATTGGCGAAAATACGTGGATAGCTTTATGGAGTTTAACGAACAACCCTTGCTCAATAATGCAGGCCGGATTAGCAGAGCCCAGATGGAGCAGGTTGTTTATCAGCGATACAGCGAGTTTGATCAGCATCGAAAACTGTCAGAGGCAGAAGCGGAAGATAAAAATGAACTTGTAGAGCTGGAAAAGCTGCAGGCCCGACTGCAAGAGCGATGTAAGGATAAGGAATGACCACTCTAACTGCCCCCAAATTCCAGGAAGAATACAGCGCTAAACTGCCTGCTTTAGCGTTACTCACCAACCTTGGCTGGTCTTTTTTGCCACCGAATCAGGCGTTGGCAGCCCGTGATGGTAAATTCGATCAGGTAGTTCTGCGGGATATCCTGCAAGCAGAGCTGCAAAAGCGCCATTTTACCTATGCCGGTCAGCATTATCCTCTGTCACAAAAATCCATCGATAACCTGATTGCTGAGATCTGCAGTCCGGCGCTGAATGAAGGCTTGCTCAGTGCTAACGAGAAGATCTACAACCACCTGCTGTACGGTATCTCGGTTACGGAGTTTGTCGATGGCAAAAAGGTCAGTCCGACCATTGCGCTGATCGACTGGCAAAATATCGCGAATAACAGCTTCACCTTTACTGAAGAGTTTACCGTCAGTCGCTCCGGTGGTGTGGGTTCTTCCCATCAGGATAAGCGTCGCCCGGATATCGTCTGTTTTGTGAATGGTATTCCGCTGGTGGTGATTGAAGCCAAGCGCCCGGATGGTAACAAGGGCCCAACGGTTAGCGAGGGTATCTCCCAATGTCTGCGCAACCAGCGCCCGGATGAGATTCCGCATCTGTTTGCCAACAGCCAGTTGCTGCTGTCGATTAACGGCTTTGAAGGCCGTTATGGAACCTGTGGTACGCCGGATAAGTTCTGGGCGGCCTGGCGTGAAGAAGAGCTGACCGATACGGATAAACTGGCGATTAAAAACACCAAGCTGACATCCGCTCAGCTGGATAGTCTGTTTGGCCACCGTAAGCCCGCAGATCGGGACTGGTATGAAAGCCTGATCGCTGCCGGTGAGCTGTCGGTTTCCGGGCAGGATGAACTGCTGATGAGCCTGTTGAGCCCGCAGCGCCTGCTGGAGATGGTGCGCTACTTCACCCTGTTTGATAAAAAAGTCGGCAAGATTGTCGCCCGCTATCAGCAGGTGTTTGGCATTAAGGCTCTGATTGAGCGTATCAAAATGCGTAAAACGACTGGTGGCCGTGAAGGTGGGGTTATCTGGCACACTACAGGCTCCGGTAAATCTCTGACCATGGTGTTTCTAAGCAAAACCCTGATCCTGCATGATGATCTTAAGCAGTGCCGAATCGTGGTGATTACCGACCGGGTAGATCTGGAAGCGCAGCTCAGCGCCACTTTTACCTCGGGTGGTGAGCTGGCCAGTAAGAAAGATAAAAGCGCCGCCATGGCCACTTCCGGCCGTCGTCTGGCTGCGCAGATCGGTAAAGGCAACGAGCGCATTATCTTCTCGCTGATCCAGAAGTTTAATACGGCGACCAAGCTGCCGGAATGCAAAAACGATAGCTCAGATATTATCGTTTTGGTGGATGAAGGACACCGCAGCCAGGATGGTGAAAACAATATCCAGATGCGTCAGGCGTTGCCCAATGCGGCCTTTGTTGCTTTCACCGGTACTCCTCTGCTGAAAGACGATAAAACCGAGAACAAATTCGGCAAAATCATTCATGCCTATACCATGCAACGGGCGGTTGAGGATAAAACCGTCACTCCTCTGCTGTATGAGGAGCGGATTCCCGATCTGGATGTTAACGAGCGGGCGATCGATGCAGGCTTTAACCGCATCACGACCGACCTGAGCGAAGAGCAGAAGGCGGATCTGAAACGAAAATACGCCAAAAAAGGCGAGCTGTATCAGGCCAATGACCGCATCCAGCTGATCGCTGAAGATATCGTAAAGCACTTTGCCGATAACCTGGATGATGACCTGAACGGTCAGCTGGCCTGCGACAGCAAAGCCTCTGCGGTTAAGTACAAAAAATATCTGGATGAGGCTTTGGCGCTGCTGCCGGCAAACAGCCGTTTTGAATCCACCATTATTATGAGCCCACCGGATACCCGTGAGGGTAACAGCTCTATTGATGAAGCAGCCCTTCCGGAAGTCACCCGCTGGTGGAAAGAAAACGTCGGTTCTGAAGATGAGAAGGTCTATACCCGCCGCATGGTGGAACGGTTTGCCGATGATGAAGATCCGCTGCGGATGCTGATTGTGGTGGACAAGCTGCTGACCGGTTTTGATGAACCCAAGAATGCGGTGCTGTATATCGACAAGCCCCTGAAAGGCCATAACCTGATTCAGGCGATTGCCCGTGTGAACCGACTGCACCCGAAAAAAGAGTTTGGTTATCTGATTGACTATCGGGGCATTCTGGCTGAACTGGATACCACCATTGGCAAATATCAGGATCTGGCCTCCCGTACCCAGGGCGGCTACGACATTGATGATATTAAGGGCTTGTACGACCAGATGAGCACGGAATATAAGCGCCTGCCTCAGTTGTATAAAACCCTGTGGGCCATTTTTGATGGCGTAAAAAACAAGCAGGATATCGAACAGCTACGTCAGGTGTTGGTACCGAAAATAGAAGAGCGTGGCGGTGATGCCGCTGCGGGGATTCCCGGAGAACTGGTGGACACTCATCTTAAAAAACGGGAAGACTTCTATGAGGCGCTGACTAATTTTGCCAGTTGCCTGAAGGTTGCTTTGCAATCGACCACCTTCTTTGAAGACAAAAGCTTCACCCCGGAAGATCGTCAGCACTACAAAGAAACCGTTAAAGCGATGTCCAATCTGCGCCGTCTGGTGAAGCAGGATACCGGTGAGCAGGTTGATTACGACGCTTATGCGGCTCAGGTGAAAAAGCTGCTGGATAAGCATGTGGTGGGTGTTGATATCCGGGAATCTGAAGGTGCTTACGAAGTCGGCAAAATGGGCCAGTCTCAGGAGCCGGAGAAATGGACTGAGGAAAAGACCCGTAACGAGACGGACATTATCAAAACCCGTGTCACCCGCATGATCGAACAGGATATGCAGGATGATCCTTATGCTCAGGAGGCTTTCTCCAAGTTATTGCGTCAGGCAATAGAAGAAGCGGAGCAGCTGTTCGATCATCCTTTGAAGCAGTACATGCTGTTTCAGGAATTTGCGGAACAGGCAGAGCAGCGAAAGCTGCCGGATATTCCGGATGCATTCCAGGATAATCGCCACGCTCAGGCTTATTTTGGCGTCTTTAAAAAGGTACTACCTGAAGTCTTCAGCATTACCGATCAGCAGGTGCAGGACAAATGGGTGGCACTGTCGTTTGAGATTGATGGCCATGTGTCTCAATCCGTTGCCGAAAACTCCATTAATCCGGGCAACATTGAGGCGGATATCCGTAAAAAACTGCTGCCATTGATGTTTAAAGAAACCAAGGCGGTCGGTGCCGGAATGGATCAGGCGAAAAAACTGGTTGAGATGATTGTTCAGATCACCCGTGTTGGGCTTAACCATGGCCGTTAATCCATTCAGTTGCGGTAACCAGAAATAGAATGAGTGTTCCTATCTATCCGGAAGGCCGGTCACTGAGCTTTTACTATGGCGATGAGCGTATCTCCTTTTTGCGGGAGAAGCGCCCGAAAGCCACCGGTAAGGTTCAGATAAAAGTTCATCCGGATTGCCGGGTGGTTGTGGCGGCACCGGAGTCGGCTGAAGATGACTCCGTACTGAATGCTGTAAAAAAGCGCGCCCGCTGGATTTATGAGCAGCTGCGGGATTTTCGCCTGCAGTTGGAACATATCACCCCGCGTCAGTACATCAGTGGTGAAAGTCATTATTACCTGGGGAAGCAGTATCTTCTTAAGGTCATAGAGGCATCAGAACAGCCTCAGGGCGTGAAACTGCTGCGGGGCAAGCTGGAAGTAACCGTTCGCCAGAAAAGCCCGCAGAAGGTGCAACAGCTTCTGAACGACTGGTACAAGGCCCGTGCAAAAGAGCTCTTCGCTAAGCGCATGAATGACCTATTGGAGCAGACGTTATGGGTTAGTGGTAAGCCGCCAATCCGTATCCTGACGATGAAAACCCAGTGGGGCAGTTGCTCGCCCAATGGCCGTATTACTTTGAACCCTCACCTAGTTAAAGCCCCTCGCGAATGCATCGATTACGTGATCCTGCATGAGCTCTGTCATATCGCTGAACATAATCACAGCGAGCGCTTTTACCGGCTGATGAAGCAAGTGATGCCGCAGTGGGAAACAACGAAAGAACGGCTGGATGGGATGGCTTTTGCCTATCTGACCGGGCATATCGACAAGGAAGCTATATGAAAATTGAGATGGGTGAATCGCTGGTGCGTTCATGGCTTAGGCATGTGGAGCATTGTGAGTTTGCCGAGCTGAACTGGAAGGCCTCCCCTGCATGGCAAATTGAAGCAGCTCCCAGTGTTGAAGATCTGTTTGAGTCAGCTAAGGCTGCATGGCCCGAAGCATTTGGAAAAAACCGGTTGTCTCAGCTTTTAAAACAGGCTGAGATTGATGTCCTGGGGCTAAACACCAGAGATACTCGGCTTCATTTGGTGGATATTGCTTACCACTCGGGCGGTTTAAATTACGGAGGGGCAGACACAGGTAAGCGTATTTTTAAAAAGCTGATTCGCTCAATCCTTGTGGCTATGACCTATTTTCCGCAGCATCAATCAACAGTTTATTTTATGACACCGTTTGCTTCCCCTGCGGTGAAAAATGCAGTGGAAAACGCCAAAAATCAGGTTGCTCAATTAATCCCACTCAATTCCCAGGTAGATGTTCAGATCTTTATTGGTGATGACTTCAAGTTTGGCATTATGGATGAGGTGCTGAAGCTAGGTAGTGAGGTTGCCGATACTTCAGAGCTTTTTCTTCGAAGCTGGCAACTCTTCGAACCCTTGCAGCGTCATTATCAGACTGACCCCCAACCCGATACCCGGGTTATCAATACGGTAAGAACACCCGAGAACAGGGAGCCCTGTTATATCGCTGCGCTGTATTTATCCCGTTTTGGGCACTTCGGATTTAGCCAAGGAAATCAGGCCGAAACTTTTGCTTATTTTGGCAGGCAGCTCGGCGTTGCTGGCAATACCATAAAGAATTACCGGGACAGGTTTGATCGCTATGTCGATAACCATAGAGCAGGCTGGGACGTTGAATTGCCCTCAGAGCTTCAACGTATTCTGGATGAATATGGCAATATGCCAGAAGATAAGTTGCGGCGGTTGGTGATGGACTCAATTAGTCCCGATGGCTGAGAAGCTCAATCAGTTCCTGCTTTTTCTTTTCATCCAACTTGGCGATCAGGCAGGCTAGCTCTGCACTGAGCTCATCTTCGCAGAAGAAGAAATTCAGCGGCACGTTTAGTTCAGCCGCAATATTTCTCAGTGTTGCCACATCCGGAACGTGACGACCCTTTTCATAGTGGTTCATACGGCCACTGGCAGAACTTTCATCCATACCGATCTTTATCCCAAGTGCTTTTTGGGAGATGCCTGCTCTTGTGCGAGCGTGCTTGAGTCGTATGGGAATGGGATTGTCAGACTGCAATGGAACATCATCTTTGAGACCTAAGTTGCTTAGATTGTCTAAGTTTTGCTGATTTCTGTATACTTAGCAATCCTAAGTTTTATGGTTTCGAGATTTGAAATGAACGTTAGAGGTACCGACTTAAATTTTGGATTTGCGAAAATACTTCGCAGAGTAGATGGCAAAAGCGTTAGTCGCAGACAGTTGATTCAAATTGTGATTGAGGCTGAGAAAGTTACAGAGTTACAAGCACAGCGCTATGTTGGGCGGCATATTCATCAGCTCAAGAAGAAGCACCTGGTTCGCTCTGAAGGACCGCGAAATTCCACAAGATATGTTTTTAGCGAAGCTCTGTTAGAAGTATTGGTTGCCCCTGCTAGAGCTCAGGATAAAAAAGACGCCCCATCTGAAGTAACTACAGTCTGCGCGTCGTCACTTCAGCACGAGAAAGAGAGACTGTCTGCTGAGTTGAAATTAGCCATGGGTGAGGTTGAGGCTTTTCAGGATTATTTGGGAAAATTTCCGGAGGCTAAAAGGGTTATTTTGGATCTGCTGGGCCAATCCAGAGATTCTGCTGCGCTGCTCTATGGCAAGCTGAATGCGATCCAGAAAATTATTGATGCGACTTCTGCGGAGACAACCGCACTATGTTGAGAGGCTGGCAGCAACACTGCCTCGAACAGGCCATAATTGCCTATCAAACTCAGCCTCATTTTTTAGTTTTGGCGTCCCCTGGAGCTGGTAAAACAAAGCTAGCAGCCCATGTTGCGAAACAGCTTATTACTAACGACCAGATAGATTATGTCGTTTGTTTTTCTCCGTCGCGGATTGTTGCTTCAGGTATAGAAGAGGCTTTTAAGTCAGTTCTGGAGAGACCATTTCATGGGAGATTAGGCTCAGTCGGTGCCTCTAGGACCTATCACTCGCTGATCAGTGCCAACCAACTGATTAACGACCTTCGCAATAGCCGTGTGCTGGTCGTGTTTGATGAAATTCATCACTGTGCAGGTGATGGTGTTTCTGAATCAAATAGCTGGGGATTGCACCTTCTGACCAGTATTCAGGAACTGGCAACTTACACGCTTTCTTTGACTGGCACACCATGGCGAACTGATACATTGCCCCTTCCTTTTGCCCGTTATGCCGACCCAGAAGGAAACATCCTCTGTGACTTCTCCTATGGTTTAGCCGAAGCGATCAGAGATGGTGTTTGCAGAATGCCGAAGGTCACAGCAATAGATATTGCAGATATTACTGTTAAACGTCAGCGAGAGTTCACAACGCATCAGGATATAGCTGCATTACTTGATAGCGGCGAACTTGGATATCGTGACCTTCTTAAGCACCCTGAAATCATTGAGTATTTATTAGGTAAGGGCGTTTCAAAGCTCGCTGAGCTCCGTCAAGCATCTCCTCGTGCTGGCGGGCTTATTGTGGCCTCTTCCTATGAGCATGCGCTTCAAATTCAAGAGTTACTTGCAACAGCATTCGGCAAAATGGCGACGGTAGTTTCCTGCTATCAGGATGATTCTGCAGACCTGATTGATGACTTCAAAAACGGTGATGCAGAATGGATTATCAGTATTGCGATGATTGCTGAAGGTACTGATATTCCTCGTTTGCAGGTTTGTTGTCATCTCACGGATGTAACCACAGAGCTTTATTTCCGACAGATTACTGGTAGGGTTATACGCATTACACCGGATCAAGAGAATCAGGCTTATCTCTATATGCTCGCCGAACCAAGCTTGGTCGAGTACGCAGAGCGATTAAATGAAGATGTGCCGGGGTGTTATGTGTACGAGGGTTCAGAACAAGTACGTGGAGCTGCTATAGAGGTGTGTTCGGAGCCTGCGGGGTACTGTGGTGAGATCCCCAAGCTTAATACATATCACGAGAAATTGGCTCCTGAGAATGCGAAGCCAAGCCTCTATGACCTTGAGAAGGGCATGGCGCCTTCATTTGAACTTCAGCTTAAATCATTCAGGGAAAGACTATTGGCGAGTTTTTTAATGCCTTGCTAATAGCGGGTCTCATACATAAAAGGTCAATTTCTACTCTTTCTGATATAAAGTTAAAATGGTGGACTGATGTAATAAATTAGGCTGGTGTTTTCATGAATGGACTAGAAAAATATTATCTGACAAATCTTTATACTCCAGATAACAATCGAATTTTGGCTGAAATAAATGCGATTGTTCAGCCTAGGTTTTTAGATGTTGTCAATGTGTTTTATTCGGAGCTTCTAGAGGATAAGTCAGCAAACCAGTTCTTAGACAGTGAGCAGGTTGAGACACGGTTAAAGGGAAGTTTAGAAAACTGGCTTGAGGAGATTTTATCACCTAAAGAGCATCACGAAATGGAGCATTTAACTGAGCGTCAGCTGCAGATTGGTCAGGTACATGCGCGAATAGACGTTCCGATGCCGATCGTTGACAATGCTATGCTGATGGTAAAAAACGAGTGTTTTGAGATTCTTGTCCAGTCCGAAATGGATCGTGAACATCTTGCTGAAGCACTCCGCTTAGTCAATAGCATACTTGAAGCCTGTCTAAGTATGATTAACCAGGCATACATGCACGATATGGTTGAAAATGAGAGAAGTGCTATGTCTCTTAGGTTAAACCTGTCGGGGCAAGACATTGCTCTAGAGATAGAGAGGATACGCTCTGACTTATTTAGTTGGTTAAGCGATAGTATTTTATCTGTAATGTCAGGATATGTTCTGCCCAGCGATTCCATGGAACGGTCTGAGTTTGGCTTATGGGTTAATCATAAGATGGAACTGCTAACGCCTAGGTCTGATATTTGTGAAAGAATTAAAAGGCGAATGAGTTTACTTTCATCTGAGATTCAGTCATTGACTGAGTCTAAGGAGGGGGAAAACAAATTTCGTAGGGATTTGAGTAACTTACTCAGTAAAACAGCCAATGAGATAGGCTGGCTACTGTCTGAACTGGCTAGTTCACTTCTCAGCCATGCCTCAAAAGTTGATTCACTAACTCAGCTTATTGAACGAAAGCACATGTCCCCTGTTCTTCAAAAAGAGACACAAATGTCTTTGGCGACAGGAAAGTACTATACATTAATCATGTGTGATATTGACCACTTTAAGAGAATTAATGATATCTATGGGCATGCGGCAGGTGATGCAGTTCTGAAGCAAGTCGCACGTGTACTCAGAGAAACGATAAGAGTAAGCGACTACTGTTTTAGATATGGTGGTGAAGAGTTTCTGATCTTGATGCCTGAATCCTCTTTGCAGGAAGCATACAATCTCGCCGATAAAATGAGACAGAAGGTTGAGTCACTTACGGTGGGGTTGGAAAACCATCGCTCTGTTAATGTGACAATGTCGTTCGGTGTAGCTAGTTTTTGTGGACACCCTGATTACGCAAGAAGCCTTAAAAATGCTGATATGGCATTATATGCCGCTAAACATCAGGGCAGAAACAGAGTAAATCTGGAGGGTGTTCATAGTTCTGTGTCACCCATTACTTACAGATCCACGTAACCGTCGATCCGTCCTTCGAAGTGGATGCTCAGCTGCGACAGCGTCAGGTTCCAGTTTTGCACCGGATGCGTCCAGCGCTCTGATGCCTTCAACATACCTGCGTACAGCAGCTTGAGCAACGCGTTTTCATTAGCGAAGCCACCTTTGGTCTTGGTCAGCTTTCGGAACTGGCGATGCACCGCCTCAACCGCATTGGTCGTGTAAATCGCTTTGCGCACCTGTTCCGGATACTTGAAGTAAACCGAGAGATTCTCCCATTTACTCCGCCAGGACTTAATCACGAGCGGGTATTGCGCTCCCCATTTCGCTTCTAACTCGTCCAAAGCCTGCTCGGCTGCATTCTGGGTTGTGGCACGGTAAACACACTTCAGATCCGACATAAAGGCCTTCTGGTTCTTGCTCGCCACGTACTTCACGCTGTTGCGGATCTGATGGATGATGCAGAGCTGTACCTCGGTTTTCGGGTAAACCGTTTCTATCGCTTCTGGGAAGCCTTTCAGTCCATCGACAGATGCGATCAGGATGTCTTTTACGCCTCGGTTCTGCAGATCGGTCAGAACATTCAGCCAGTAGCGAGCACCCTCACTCTCCGAGAGATAGAGCCCCAACAGTTCCTTTTTGCCTTCGATGTTCAGGCCTAAAATCGTGTACAGAGCTTTCGAGACGAAGCGGCCATTTTCTTTGATTTTGTAGTGGATCGCATCCAGCCAAACAAAGGGATAAACCGCTTCCAGCTCACGTTCCTGCCAAGCCCTGAGTTCAGGCACTAAACGGTCAGTGATGGCGTTAATGGTGCCGTTTGAGACCTCAGTGCCGTACATCTCTAACAGGTACTCACGGATGCTCTGGTAGCTGTTACCCAAGGCAAACAGGGAGATGATATTACGCTCCATCTCATCGGTCAGTCGGGTCTGGTACTTTTTAACCGTCTGCGGTTCGAACGAGCCATTGCGGTCACGAGGTGTTTCCAACTCAAAAGAGCCAGAAGTCGTTTTAATGGTTTTGCGGGAGGTCCCGTTTTTACGATTAGGCTGTGAATCCTGCCCCAGATGCTCATCCAGTTCAGCACCTAATGCTGCTTCGGTGATTTGCTTGATCAGAGGAGTTAGCAGGCCGTCTTTGCCATTGAGATCCTGACCGGACTGGAGAGCCTTAGCGAAGGCCTGAATGTCGATTTCATATTTATCGGACATGATGTGTCACTCCCTGTAGAGGGTAAACTATAGGGGTGACACAGAATTTTGAACACTACCTAAATCTGGCCTAGTTTTGCTTGAGTACTAAAGCAGCTATTTTGAGTTGTCATCCAGACTTCTTAGATAGTTGCTTATCGCAGTACATTTTTTCATCTGATTCAGCTAACAACTCTTCGATAGTTACTTTTCTTTCATTTACGCGAGTTGCAGACCCAATACTCAAAGATGGCCTTATCAATTGCCCCTGATGGTGCATGGGCTCGGATTGGCAGCGTAATTTCAGTTTCTCGATCAAAGAATCCACTTTGCTTGGTTCTGCTATCCGGTCAAGTACAACCATAAACTCATCCCCACCCATCCTGGCAACAAAGTCTGAGGACCGGACAGTAGATACCAACAGTTGGCTAACATGGATTAGAAAATGATCCCCAACCTCATGCCCATAGCTATCATTGATAGCTTTAAAGTCATTTAGGTCGATATTGAGAAGTGTAAATTCTGATTTTTTGTCCCCTGAGAGCCTTTGTTTCAGGTAATTCATAAAGAAGCGTCTGTTTGGCAACTTCGTTAGCTCATCCTGAAGCGATGCGTCTCTTGCCAAATTCAGAGCCCTGAGCAGCAACAGAGCCGAAACAAATAGCACTAATGCCACAGATAACCCGATGATGAAGATAATATTCCTTGACCATCTAACTGATGCGTTGTCATCGAAGTCGTATTGACCGGCAATTTCAAACTTTGCGTTGGGTAACAATATTGGCAGAACTAAGTCAGGAGAGGTGAAAAGCTGTGCCTTACCAAAAAACACCACAGGGTCTTTTAAGTGCTGATAGTATCTACGAATAGCCATTTCCAAGCCATCTAATTGGTATATTCCACTATCTTCCATAATGAGCTCATGGTCTAAGACAACACTGACTGTTCCCCAATATTCGTTATTTGAGGGAGCATCAAGAAAAATCGGAAAGCGAGCTATAAGCTCTTGCCCACCTTGCACCAATTCCAGTGGTCCATCCAAAAAAACTTCCTGAAGCTTTTTTGCTCGCATAGCAGATATGAATTGCTCTGGTCTGTCTCGTAGGTCGAAACCTAGGGCTTTCTCGTTTCCTTTTAGGGGGTAAACATGAGAAATAACATTATTCGGAGCAACCCCAACGCTTCGGATGTACTTTGATTTGTCTACAAGAGCTTTTGCGATGGTATCCCAGTTTTCGAGGGCAAGTTTAGGGTTAAGCATGATGATGGTTGCTAGGCTATCAGCGGTATATACCGTCTGAAATACGAAAGCTTCGAAATTAGCCCTGACTAAAGCAACACTGTTTTTAGACTCTGATTTTGTCTCTTCCACTACTTGCTGTTGGTATAAGTTGGAAAATGTCTGAATTAGGAAGGTTACTCCAATCCAGAAAAGCAAAGAAAGAATGATAACGATTATCAGGTGCTGCTTATTCTTAGTAGATCATTCAGGTATCCGAGACTACAGGTGGTTATGTTAAGAATATTGGTGCTTAAATCTCTATAAAATCTCAATATTCAGCAACTCAGCAAGGGTAGTATATAGATCCTCTCGGTTGCATTCCTCACCGCAGGTCATAAAACTTAATCTTAATGCTCTCAGGGCTTCATGTTGAGTGATGCTACCCGCTAAAACATGACCTTTCAGAAAGTTGTGATAAATATGGTTGATATCATCACAGGATAA
>JBLXDJ010000006.1:0-162400 GCA_048264105.1 Oceanospirillum sp. | reverse complement strand
ATCGTAGCCATCAACAAAGATGAAGAAGCTCCGATCTTCCAGGTAGCAGACTACGGTCTGGTGGGTGACCTGTTCACTGCACTGCCTGAGCTGGAAGGTAAGCTTTAGGGTGCCATATTGTTTGCTCTAAGCCTGCTGATGAATGGGCGTTGTTAGTATTTGCCCTGATACTCTGCACTGAACGGCCACAGGTTTTTAACCTGTGGCCGGGATGGTTGCTGCTGAATTTATCGGGCGATTAAAAGTGCTGCTTGCGCGTTGGAATTTTGTATTTAGCATATGAATACATATTCATAAGTTAAGGATGAGTTTCCATGGCTCACTCACACGGCGATCAGCATTCGCATACTCATGATCACGGCCATAGTTGCGGTCATGGCCACGATCACTCCCATGCGCCGGAAGTTTCCGGGGCTAACGAGCGCAAGGTGCTGCTCTCTTTCTTCCTGATTTTCAGCTTTATGTTGGTAGAGGTGATCGGCGGCCTGATCTCGGGATCGCTGGCGCTGCTGGCAGATGCCGGACATATGCTGACCGATGCTGCTGCATTGGCACTGGCCTATGCCGCTTTCCGTTTTGGCCGTAAAGCCGCCGATACCAAGCGCACCTTTGGTTATCTGCGTTTTGAAGTGATTGCAGGCTTTATCAATGCCATCACTCTGTTTGTGATTGTCGGCTGGATCGGCTTTGAAGCCTGGGAGCGCTTCAGCGAGCCTCAGCCAGTGCTGGCCGGGCCTATGATGGCGGTGGCGATTGCAGGTCTTGTGGTCAACATTCTGGTGTTCTGGATTCTGACCCGTGGCGACAGTGAACACGTCAATATTAAGGGGGCTGCGCTGCATGTGCTGGGCGATCTGTTAGGCTCCATCGGCGCAGTAGCTGCTGCAGTGATTATTCACTTTACCGGCTGGACACCTATCGACCCGATCCTGTCCGTTGTGGTATCCCTGCTGATTCTGCGCAGTGCCTGGGCGCTGCTGGCGAAATCCCTGCATATCCTGCTGGAAGGCGCACCGGATCATGCTGCACCGGAGACGATCCGCAGTCATATCAAAGCAGAAGTGAAAGGTGTTAGCGAAGTCAGCCATGTGCATGTCTGGTCGATCACCTCAGGCCGCGCTCTGGCGACGTTGCATGTGCGCCCGGCAGAGGATGCCATGGCGCGGGAAGTGACGCAGGCGGTGGAATTGGAGCTGAAAAACAGATTCCGGATCGAACATGCCACCGTTGCTGTTGATTGGAATGAAGGTGGCTCCAGTGCCTGCAGCTTATCGGAGCCTTCAGGCGACAACCATAACCACAGTCACAACGACAACCACGATCATTCGCATCAGCATCAACATTAAGCGGGGAGTTAGAGACCATGTCGGCACAAGATCATTATGACACTCTGTCCCTGCAGGACAGCACCATTCTGGCGGAAACCTTCCGCCTGTTGGGAGACCCCAGCCGGTTACGCATCCTCTTCTACTGTCTGAATGAGCCGAAATCCGTGGGGGATATCGCGGAACAACTGGATCTTTCCCAGACATTAGTCAGCCATCATCTGCGTTTGCTGCGCGGGGCAAGACTGGTTGCTGGTGAGCGCCGCTCCCGTCAGGTGTTTTACGCGCTGGCGGATGATCATGTACGGGATATGCTGAAAGATATGGTCGTGCATATTAATGAAGAGCATGAGCATGACTGAAGAGGCCGTGATTCTAATCAGATGAAGTCTTTGCCGTTATAGTTTTGATCAGGCGACCCGTGCATGACGGTATCGCCTGACTCTTTCCTGTCTTATTTTCAGCAACGGCGACAAAAGCCCCCCCATGTCCCCAATCTAAAAAAAAGGTCGCATCCCGGACAGAAACTCTTGCGTACTTCAGCAATACTGAAGACAACGCAAAATAGGATGTCTTGAGATGAGTAACGACTTTACCCAATGGCTTGAGTGGATCGATTCACAGCACGACACCATGCTGGCCAATACCATTGCCCTTTCTGAAATCAACTCAGGCAGTCTGAATGCCGCCGGTGTAAACCGTGTTGGCGATGAGCTGATCCGAATTTGCGAGCCTTTAGGTGGCGATGTTGAGCGCATCAAGGTTGCGCCTTATCAGAGCGTCAACAATCAGGGCGTTGTTGAAGAATTCCCTCTGGGCGATGCGATTCGTATTCGCAAGCGTCCGGAAGCTCCGCTGCAGATCTTCTTCTGCGGCCATATGGATACCGTATTTGCTATCGATCACCACTTCCAGACCATTACCTGGCTGGATGACGATACGCTGAATGGCCCCGGCGTTGCCGATCTTAAAGGCGGCCTGATGGTGATGCTGACGGCGATTCAGGCGCTGGAGCGCAGCCCGTTCGCTGAGCGTATCGGTTGGGAGATCCTGTTTAACTCCGATGAAGAGATCGGTTCTGCTGCGTCTGCTCCTCTGATTGCTGATGCCGCCAAACGTGTGCATCTGGGGCTTATCTACGAGCCAAGTTTCCCGGACGGCAATCTGGCCGGTGAGCGTAAAGGCAGCGGCAACTTCAGCGTTGTGATCCGTGGCCGTGCGGCGCATGCCGGTCGTGAACACCATCTGGGACGTAACGCGATTCGTGCCATGGCGGACTTTATCGCCATGCTGGATGACCTGAACGGTCAGCGTGAAGGCGTCACCATCAACCCCGGTTTTATCGAAGGTGGCGGTGCGGTCAATATCGTGCCGGATCTGTGTGTGTCCAAGTTCAATATCCGCTTAGAGCACCCGGAAGATGAACGCTGGTGTCAGAACCGTCTGGCAGAAATTGTCGGCAAGATTCACGCCCGCGAAGGTATTCTGATTGAGCTGCATGGTGGTTTTACCCGTAAGCCTAAGGTGCTGACCCCGGCGAACCAGAAGCTGTTCCAGCTGGCGAAAGATTGCGGTGCGGATCTGGGTATGCGGATCCAGTGGCTGCCAACCGGTGGTTGCTGTGATGGCAACAATCTGGCGGCAGCCGGTATTCCGAATATCGATACGCTGGGTGTACAGGGCGGCAAGATTCACTCTGCCGATGAGTACGTCAAAGTCTCCAGCTTTACCAAACGGGCTAAGCTGAGTGCACTGATGCTGATGAAACTGGCCACTTCAGATGATCTGGGCTGGTTGGGTGTTCATAAGGAGAAAGCCTGATGCTGGTACTGCGTCCTTTAGCGTTTCATGATCTGGCAGGGCTTGAACGCCTTGCTGTGATCTCCGGTGGTCGTATGACCACGCTGCCGGATAACCGTGATCATCTGAGTCAGCTGATCAGTAATACCCAGCAATCCCTGCGTAAAGAGGTTGAGCGTCCGGCGGGTGAGAGCTATCACTTTGTGCTGGAAGATACCGAGACCGGCGAAGTGGTGGGTGTTTCCGGTATTGAAGCGGCAGTAGGTATTACCTCTCCGTTTTATAGCTACCGTATTGATGATGTGGTGCACGCTTCCAGCGAACTCCAGATCCACAACCGGGTTCCGGCGCTGCATCTGTGTCAGGACTACACCGGTGCGTCCCGTCTTTATACCTTGTTTATGGATAGCGAGCATCGTCAGGCGGAGAACATCCACCTGTTATCCCGCGCCCGCATGCTGTTTATCGCGGCGCACCCGGAGCGTTTCTCCCCTCGCCTGATCGTCGAACTGCAGGGGGTGGCTGATGAGAAAAACCAGTCGCCATTCTGGGAATGCCTCGGTCGTCACTTCTTCAATATGGACTTCAATAAAGCTAACTACCTGACCGGTATTAACTCCAAAGGCTTTATTGCAGATCTGATGCCGCACTATCCGGTTTATGTGCCCATGCTGAACCCGGAAGCTCAGGCTGTTCTGGGGAAAACCCGCGATGATATGCGTGATGTACAGCAACTGCTGGAAGCGGAAGGTTTCGAGTATCGCCGCTACGTGGATATCTTTGACGCCGGTCCAACACTGGAAGCACGTACCGAACAGGTACGCTCTGTAAGCCAGAGCCGTTGTCTGCCGGTTGCGATCGGTGAGACCGCAGAAGATCAGCCGATGGCGCTGATCAGCAATAACCAGCTGAACAACTACCGCTGCATTCTGGCTCCGATGAATCCGGAGCAGCCAGTACTGACCGAAGCTCAGGCAGATGCACTGGAGCTGACTACCGGTGACAGTGCGCGGGTACTTTGGCTGTAAGCGGACGGTTGTTGTAAGTGGGTGGTTGTTGTAAACGGATCATTATCCGATGGCTTCATCGTCTCTCAATAGAAGAATGATGAGGTCATCAGCAGGACGCTGAAAGAACGCTATAGCGTTAATAAAAAACAGTAACTGCCAGCGTTGCACGGCTGGCAGATAATCTTTCTGAGACTTTTTGAGGAGCAGCCCGCCATGATGGTGGTTCGTCCAATTCAGGCTGAAGATCATGCAGCCCTGCGAGAACTTGCTCGCAAAACCGGTCCGGGTTTTACCTCCCTGCAGGATAACGATGAGCAGGTAGCCGGAAAAATCGAGAGCGCGCTGGAAGCGTTTAAGCCGAACAGCATTCCCGATGAAGCCCTGTACCTGTTTGTGATGGAAGATACCGACACCGGTGAGGTTGTGGGTATCTGTGGTATCGAAGCCGCTGTTGGTCTGAGCGAGCCCTGGTACAACTACCGCGTAGGCACTCTGGTGCATGCTTCCCGCGAACTGAATGTTTATAACCAAGTGAACACCCTGACCATCTCTAATGACCACACCGGTTATTCAGAGCTGTGCACCCTGTTCCTGAGTCCGGAAGCCCGCCATAGCAAGAATGGCGCGCTGCTGTCCAAGTCGCGTTTTATGTTCCTGGCGGAATTCCCGCAGCGCTTTAATGAATACATGATCGCAGAGATGCGCGGTTACTCCGATGACAAAGGTGTATCGCCATTTTGGGAAGGTCTGGGACGTCACTTCTTTTCTATCGACTTCGCGGAAGCGGACACCTTGTCCTCGATGGACAAAATATTTATCGCCGAGCTGATGCCGAAGAACACCATCTACACCAACCTGCTGCCAAAAGATGCACAGGAAGCGATCGGTAAAACCCACGAAGCGACCACACCAGCCCGCAAACTGCTGGAAGCAGAAGGTATGCGTTACACGGGTTACGTGGATATTTTTGACGGCGGCCCGACGCTGGTTTCGCGCACTAATGATCTGCGTGCCGTGCAGGAAAGCCGCTACGTTAAAGCCCATGTGGTTGATGAGAAAACAGAACATAAGCCGGAAGGCGAACTTTATCTGGTCAGTACCACTGACTTTGCCAACTTCCGCTGCTGTATGACGGCAGTGGACGTGTTTGGCAACCATGTTGTCGGCCTGCCAAAAGCTGTGGCCGACGCACTTCAGATTACAGAAGGCACCACCGTACGTATCGTACCTATGGCGTCAGGAAGGAGATTCTAAGATGACTGCGACCCAAGCAAATGTGAATTCAGGCAAATGTTTTATTAATGGGCAGTGTTTTATCAATGGAGCCTGGCAAGCGGGTGAAGGTCCGGAATTCACCTCCCTGAACCCGGCAACCGGTGAGGTGTTCTGGCAGGGTAAAGAAGCCTCTGCGGCTCAGGTTAATACGGCAGTAGAAGTAGCCCGTACTGCCTCTGTTGAATGGGCGATGACCTCTTTTGAAGCCCGTGAAGCCATTGCGCGTCGCTTTGCTGAGCTGCTGGGCGAGAACAAAGAAGAGATGGCGACCATCATCGCCGCGGAAACCGGTAAGCCTATCTGGGAAACCCGTACCGAAGTTGGCGCGATGATCGGCAAGATCGCCATCTCTGTAAACGCATACAACGAGCGTACCGGTAGCCGCGTGAGTGAAGTTGCTGGCGCCCGCGCTGTTCTGCGCCACAAGCCACATGGTGTGGTTGCGGTATTTGGGCCATACAACTTCCCGGGCCACCTGCCAAACGGTCATATCGTACCGTCACTGTTGGCGGGTAATACCGTGCTGCTGAAACCCAGTGAACTGACGCCACACGTTGCGGAATTTATGGTTCAGCTGTGGGAAAAAGCCGGTCTGCCGGCGGGTGTTCTGAACCTGCTGCAGGGTCAGAAAGATACCGGTATCGCGCTGGCGGCACATGATGATATCGATGGTCTTTTCTTCACCGGCAGTTCCCGTACCGGTCACATCCTGCACGAGCAGTTTGCCGGTCACCCGGGCAAGATTCTGGCGCTGGAGATGGGCGGCAACAACCCGCTGATCATCGACGAAGTGGCTGACATGAAGGCGGCCATTCACGAAACGATTCAATCTGCGTACATCACCAGTGGTCAGCGCTGCACCTGTGCCCGCCGCCTGTTTGTACCTGTTGGCGAGTGGGGCGATCAGTTTATTGCTCAGCTGCAGAAAGCGGTCAGCCAGATCAAGGTGGGTGGCCAGTTTGATGAAGACGCACCTTTCATGGGTAGTCTGATCTCTGAAGCAGCCGCTGACGGCATCGCGGCAGCTCAGGACAACCTGATCGGTCTGGGGGCAAGCCCTCTTGTGAAACTGGAGAAACTGAAGCCGGGTACCGGTTTCCTGTCTCCGGGGCTGATCGATGTGACTGCCCTGGTTGAAGCGGACAAATTACCAGACGATGAGTATTTCGGCCCGCTGCTGCAGGTGATCCGTTTCAGTGACTTTGATGAAGCGATCCGTCAGGCCAACAACACCCAATACGGTCTGTCTGCCGGTATGTTCAGCGACAGCGAAGAGCGCTTTAATTACTTCTATGACCGCATCCGTGCGGGCATCGTGAACTGGAACAAGCAGCTGACCGGTGCATCCAGTGCCGCTCCGTTTGGTGGCGTGGGTGCCAGTGGTAACCACCGTGCAAGCGCTTACTACGCCGCGGACTACTGCTCTTACCCGGTAGCGGGTATGGAAGCAGACCAGCTTGTGTTGCCGGAGACGCTGTCTCCTGGTCTGAACCTTGACGCCTAACCGACGGATGAAGAACTGATATGAAAGCGTTTGAAGCAAATTTTGATGGTCTGGTGGGGCCAACGCACAACTACAGCGGTCTCTCTTTCGGTAACGTAGCGTCTGAGAACAACGGTGCGAATGCGTCTAACCCGAAACTGGCAGCGCTGCAGGGCCTTGCGAAAATGAAAGCCCTGCACGACATGGGCATGGTGCAGGGGGTACTGGCACCTCAGGAGCGTCCTGATCTGTTTACCCTGCGTCGTCTGGGCTTTACCGGTTCTGATGCCGACGTGCTGGCGCAGGCTGCGAAAGAAGCACCGCGTATTCTGGCGGCTTGCTGCTCCGCATCCAGCATGTGGACGGCGAATGCTGCCACCGTATCCCCAAGTGCGGATACGGCGGATGGCAAGGTGCATTTCACACCAGCCAACCTGACCAACAAATTTCACCGTTCGATTGAACATGAAACCACTGGTCGTATTCTGCAGGCGACCTTTGCGGACGAAAACCACTTTGCCCACCATCCGGCACTGCCGGGTGTTGAGCACTTTGGTGATGAAGGCGCAGCAAACCACACCCGTTTCTGCCATGAGTACGGCGAGCAGGGTGTTGAGTTCTTTGTCTTTGGCCGCAGTGCTTTCGACAGCCGTTATCCGGCTCCGAAAAAGTATCCGGCGCGTCACACGCTGGAAGCGTCTCAGGCGGTGGCCCGTAGTCACGGTCTAAGCAACAGTCATGTGGTTTATGCACAACAGCACCCGGATGTGATTGACGCCGGTGTTTTCCACAACGACGTCATCGCTGTGGGTAACCGCGACGTTCTGTTCTGTCACGAGCAGGCGTTTCTGGATCAGGCTGTGGTTAAACAGCAACTGACCGATGCCATGGGTGGCAGCTTCCGTGTGGTAGAAGTTCCGGCCAGCCGTGTATCAGTTGACGATGCGGTACAGAGCTACCTGTTCAACAGCCAGCTGCTGAGTCTGCCGAATGGCCGCACGCTGCTGGTGATTCCGGAAGAATGTAAAAACAACGAGCGCGTCTGGAGCTACCTGACAGAGCTGGAAAGTGGCGACAGCCCGATCGATGAACTGAAAGTATTCGATCTGAAGCAGAGCATGAGCAATGGCGGTGGCCCGGCTTGTCTGCGCTTGAGAGTGGCGATGAACGAAGCGGAACTGGCGGCCTTTAATCCGGCAACCCGTATGAGTGATGAACTCTTTACCACGCTGAACAGCTGGGTAGAGCGTCACTATCGTGACCGCATTGTAGATGCGGATCTGGCTGATCCTCAGCTGCTGATCGAATCCCGAACCGCACTGGATGAGCTGACTCAGATCCTGAAACTGGGTTCTGTCTATCCGTTCCAGCGGGTTTGATCGCCCCTAGATCTTCCCTGCGAAGATTCATTGTAAGCCTCTTGTGCGCAGATTTTTTGCGAGCTTTCTTGCCCCGACCTGTAAAGGCCGGGGTTTTTTTGTGCGCTGAAATTAAATGGGTTACGAAGTCGCTATACAGCGTTACCAGATAAAGTAGATAACAGAAGCTCCTTGCCTGATCCTAGGTCGCATCAAATGACAGTAAAAGGATGTGATGATGGATCAGGAATATAGCTCAGGGTTAGGGAAAGAGTCCGTTGTTCCGGAGGAGATTAAAGGTTGGAGTTGGGGAGCTTTCCTTCTTAACTGGGTCTGGGGTTTGGGTAACAGCACCTATATCGCATTGCTGATGTTCGTGCCGCTGGTGAATATTGTCATGCTCTTTGTTCTGGGGTTTAAGGGCAATGAATGGGCATGGCGAAATCGTATCTGGCGGGATGTTGATCACTTCAAGGCGACGCAGCGTAAGTGGCGAAATTTCGGCATTGGATTGGTATTGGTTGTACTTCCGACTTTATTTTGGCTGATCACCGGCATGCTTAAAGGAGAAGCTTATGATATGTCCATTGATGCCGTCCGCTCGGATGCTCAGGTTGTGAGTATGGTTGGTAATGATCCGCAGCCGGGCTTCTTTGTGGTTGGCCAAATTATTTACGGAGCATCCGGCGGCTCCGCTAAATTAAATTACACCCTTGAGGGGGATAAGGGTAGTGCTGAGGTTTATGTTTGGGCCGAGGAACTAACCTCTGGCTGGCATCTGAAGCAATTAGTGTTGGTTGATCCAGAGACCAATAATCAGCTTTGGCTGATTGGACAAGGCCGATAGCTAACGTTATTCACTATCCTCTGATTGCCAGAGGATAGTGAAGGTAGTCATCAAAGAGTAAACCATCACTCCCGATTCAACGCTTCCAGCAGCTCAATCTCAAAGATCAGATTACTGTTCGGTGGGATCTTGTCGCCAAAGCCACGTTCGCCATAACCCAGCTCGGCAGGCACCTGCAGTTTGCGCTTGCCGCCCACCTTCATACCTTTTAAACCTTCCACCCAGGCCGCGATCACTTTCTTTCGGCTCAGCACCACCTGAAACGGCTGGCCTTTGTCGTAGGAGTTATCAAACTCAGTGCCATCTTCCAGCCAGCCTCTGTAGTGAGCGGTGACTAAAGCGCCGCCCTTTTTGACTTCGGTGCCTGTGCCTTCAATCAGGTCTTCGATGATGAGTTCGTTCAGATCGGCCATGGTCTTTCCTATTTACTCTGTAGTTGCTGGTTGCTGGTTGCTGGTTGCTGGTTGCGGGCACCCGGTTTTCATATTGGATGGGCGGGCAGATTAGGTGTTCATGGCACTTCTTTCAAGCGGCTCTTTCAGGTCGAGATTTCAGTTATTCTTTTAAAGGCTGAGGAGCGTGCTTCCTGTAAAGGTTCAGGGTGGCCTGCCAGACAAGATTCAGCGTTCTGAAATATTTGTGTCATAGATGGTTTTTAATATACGGATATCCATATATGTGTTTTTTCATATATCATGGGATTTCACTTTTTTCAGATAGGCATAGCAGATGCTCGACCCTGTGATCTTTTACAAACAACTGGCGGATGAGACCCGGTTGCGATCCTTGCTGTTAATCACGCAGGAAGAGGAGCTGTGTGTCTGTGAGCTGGTGGCGGCGCTGGATGAAAGCCAGCCGAAGATCTCCCGTCATCTGGCACAGCTGCGTAAAACCGGATTGCTGGAGGATCGTCGTCAGGGACAGTGGATTTTCTATCGGCTGAGTTCCGGTTTGCCCGAGTGGTGCCTCGCTGTCTTATCCACAACGGCAGCGTCCAATCAGGTCTGGTTACAGCTGGCGCAGGAGCAGCTTAATGCGATGGGTGATCGACCGGAGCGGGTTAAAGCCTGCTGTTGAGTCTTATTGCCTGAGGAGAAATATATGGGATTTTTTGAACGCTTTTTATCTCTCTGGGTGGGACTGGCGATTCTGGCCGGAGTCCTGTTGGGCAACCTGATGCCACAGGCGTTTGCGGCAGTGGCGGCACTTGAGTGGGCGCACGTTAATCTGGTGGTGGCAGTGCTGATCTGGGTGATGATCTACCCGATGATGGTGCAGATCGATTTTGCCGCCGTTAAAGATGTCGGCAAGCGACCTAAAGGGCTGCTGCTGACCTTAGTGGTGAACTGGCTGATTAAGCCGTTCTCGATGGCAGCGCTCGGTTGGTTGTTCTTTAAGGTACTGTTTGCCGATTGGGTCGATCCCGCCAGTGCCAGCGAATATATCGCCGGTATGATTCTGCTGGGTGTTGCGCCCTGTACCGCTATGGTGTTTGTCTGGAGTCAGCTGACCAAGGGCGACCCGAATTACACGCTGGTGCAGGTCTCGCTGAACGACATCATTATGGTGTTTGCCTTTGCCCCGATTACCGCCCTGTTGCTGGGGGTCAGTGATATTCAGGTGCCCTGGGAAACCCTGCTGTTGTCTGTGGTGCTCTATGTGGTGCTGCCTCTGGTGGCCGGTGTACTGACCCGGCGGATGCTACAGCGGGCTGGCTCCGCGCAAGCCGCTGATGAGGGCGGGCAGCCGGTACAGCGTTTTCTGGCAGCGGTAAAACCTTGGTCGGTTATCGGGCTTTTGGGCACTGTGGTGCTACTGTTCGGTTTTCAGGCGCAGACCATTCTGCAGCAGCCGCAAACGATTGCGCTGATTGCAGTCCCTCTGATGTTGCAGACCTACGGCATTTTTGCGCTGGCTTATATCGCCGCCCGCTGGCTGAAGCTGAAACATGATATTGCTGCACCCGCCTGTCTGATCGGCACCTCCAACTTCTTTGAGCTGGCGGTTGCCGTGGCGATCTCTCTGTTCGGTCTGCACTCCGGTGCCGCACTGGCCACTGTGGTCGGTGTGCTGGTAGAGGTGCCTGTGATGCTGAGTCTGGTCTGGTTTGCTAACCGCACCCGACACTGGTTTGAGCACTAAGGGCATCCTAAGGTGAAAGGAAAGGAGGGCTGAATCATGTTTGAGATCTTCACACAACTGGCCGACTGGCTGGTGTACCAGCAGATGGGATTATCACCGGATACGAAGCTGGGTGATGCCCTGCACTTTTTTGTCGAGGATGTCAGCAAGATTTATGTGCTGCTGGTGGTCATGATCTATGTGATCGCCCTGGCGAGAGCCTCCCTCAATGTCGAGCGGGTACGGGACTTTCTGGCTGGCCGGCACCGGGGTGTTGGTTACGTGCTTGGCTCAGGCTTTGGTGCGATTACACCCTTCTGCTCCTGTTCCAGTATTCCGGTCTTTCTTGGTTTTACCTCCGCAGGTATTCCCGTGGGGATCACCATGTCCTTTCTGCTCACCTCACCGCTGATCAATGAGGTTGCTGTGCTCCTGCTGATGAGTCTGCTGGGCTGGAAGTTTACGCTGCTCTACGTGATTGTCGGTATGGGTATCGGGATTCTGGGTGGTGTTTTTCTGGATCAGATTCGTGCCGAGCGCTGGCTGAAATCGTTCGCCCGTAAAGCCCTTGAGAAAGGGCAGCAGCGCTCTGATAGTGAACAACAGCAGGAGCAGCTTGTTGCGCCAGAGAAACTCTCCTTTGCCGAGCGTCATCTGTTTGCCAAAGGGGAGACCGGTGAGATATTTGGCCGGGTGTGGAAGTGGGTGATTATCGGTGTCGGGCTGGGTGCTGCGCTGCATGGTTTTGTGCCGGATGGCTGGATTGAGGCGCATCTGGGCGATGGCCAGTGGTGGTCGGTACCGGCTGCCGTGGTTCTGGGGATTCCGCTTTACTCAAACGCTACCGGGGTGATTCCCGTGATGGAGAGTCTTATCGTCAATGGTTTGCCGGTTGGCACCACACTGGCGTTTTCCATGAGTACCGTCGCTGCAAGTTTCCCGGAGTTTATCCTGCTCAAGCAGGTGATGCAGTGGCGTTTATTAGCGATTCTTTTTGCGGTCCTGCTGGTGGCATTCACGCTGGTGGGCTGGATTTTTAACCTGCTGACGCCGTTTATCTGAACAGCAGGCATGACGCGAGGATAAGGTAATGAAAGAGATCAAAGTGTTGGGCAGTGGCTGCAGCAAATGCATCAAAACCGCCGAAACGATCAGCAAAATTGCTGCGGAATTGGGGGCAGAGGTTAACGTCATCAAAGAGACCGACCCGGAAGCGATTATGAACTATGGCGTGATGAGCACACCAGCAGTAGTGATCGATGATCAGGTTGTCCACAGTGGTGGAATTCCCCGGGAAGATGCCATTCGTGAATGGTTTGCCTGACCCTGATAACGGTAGAGGAAAATTGATATGACAAAAATCAGGGTAGGTATTAACGGCTTTGGCCGTATGGGACGACTGACACTGCGTGCGGCCTTTGACTGGCCGGAGATCGAGTTTGTGCAGATCAATGATCCGGCTGGGGATGCGGCTACGCTGGCGCACCTTATCACCTTCGATTCGGTTCACGGTCGCTGGCACCATGAGGCAACCTCCGAAGGTGATAGCCTGCTGGTTGATGGCAAAAGCATCCGTTGTACGCAGAACAAAGCTATTGCTGATACCGACTGGTCCGGCTGTGATCTGGTGATTGAAGCCTCCGGCAAGATGAAAACCCAGAGCCTGCTCAAGGCTTATCTGGATCAGGGCGTTAAGCGTGTAGTGGTAACGGCCCCGGTGAAAGAAGAGGGCGTGCTCAATATTGTGATGGGTGTGAACCATCACGAATACGATAAAGCGCAGTACCCGATTGTGACGGCGGCATCCTGTACCACCAACTGTCTGGCCCCTGTGGTGAAGGTGCTGCATGAGAAGCTGGGTATTGTGCACGGCTCCATGACCACTATTCACGATATCACCAACACCCAGACCATTCTGGATGCGCCCCATAAGGATCTGCGCCGTGCCCGCGCCTGCGGTATGAGTCTGATCCCGACCACTACCGGCTCGGCCACCGCTATCACCCATATCTTCCCGGAGCTGAAAGGTAAACTGAATGGCCACGCCGTGCGTGTGCCTCTGGCCAATGCTTCTCTGACCGATTGTGTGTTTGAGGTCAGCCGCACGACCACAGAGGAAGAGCTGAACGCCCTGTTCAAGGAAGCGGCAGAAGGCGAGCTGAAAGGTATTCTGGGTTATGAAGAACGCCCACTGGTCTCCATCGATTATCGTACCGACCCGCGTTCTACCGTGGTGGATGCGCTGTCGACCATGGTCATCAACGGGACTCAGGTGAAGCTCTATCTCTGGTACGACAACGAGTGGGGCTACGCCAACCGTACCGCCGAGCTGGCGCGTTTTGTTGGTCTGCAGGATCAGTAGTCATGTCTGTCGAGTCGCCTAAACTCACTCTGATCGAGAAACTCAGGGCGCTGCCGGAAGGTGTGCGCCAGTACCTGATCGTTACCGGTAACTACTGGGCCTTTACCCTGACCGACGGTGCCCTGCGTATGCTGGTGGTACTGCATTTTCACAGTCTGGGTTTTGCCCCGCTGGCGATCGCGATGCTGTTTCTCTTCTACGAGTTTTTCGGCGTCGTCACCAATCTGGTGGGGGGCTGGCTGGGGGCACGACTTGGCCTGAACCGGACGATGAATATCGGCCTGTTCCTGCAGGTGCTGGCGCTGGTGATGTTGCTGGTGCCTGCGGACTGGCTCACGGTTGCCTGGGTAATGGCGGCACAGGCGTTGTCCGGTATCGCCAAAGACCTGAACAAGATGAGTGCCAAAAGCTCGATCAAGCTGCTGGTGCCAAAAGGGGAAGAGGCCAAACTCTACGGATGGGTGGCGGCGCTTACCGGGTCAAAAAACGCCCTCAAAGGCGCGGGCTTTTTCCTTGGTGGATTGCTGCTGACGCTGCTCGGCTTTCAGGGCGCGGTATTGGCGATGGCGGTAATGCTGTTGCTGGTTTGGCTGTTCAGTCTTGCGGCGTTAAAACGGGATCTGGGCAGGGCGAAAAACAAACCCAAGTTCTCGCAGATGTTCTCCAAAAGCCGGTCGGTGAATCTGCTCTCTGCGGCGCGTCTTTTCCTCTTTGGCGCGCGGGATGTCTGGTTTGTGGTGGCGCTGCCGGTATTTCTGGCGGCCAGTCTCGGCTGGGATCACTGGCGGGTGGGCGGTTTTCTGGCGCTGTGGATTATCGGTTATGGCATGGTGCAGGGTTTTGCGCCGCGCCTGACCGGTCGCAGTAAGTCGGCTCTTGCTGATGCTCAGGCGGAAAGCGGTAGCAAAGCCCATGCGGTACCCGATGGTCAGGCGGCCTTCCGCTGGGCGCTGTTACTGTTGGCGGCCCCTCTGTTGATGGCGCTTCTGTTGAGTGACGTTACCGGTTTTGGTCTGACGACAACGGAGCAAGCCTATCTGGTGATCGGCGGCCTGCTGCTGTTTGGTGTGCTGTTTGCTGTTAACTCCTCCCTGCACAGCTATCTGATTGTCAGCTATGCCCGGGATGAGGGTGTGTCCATGGATATCGGCTTTTACTATATGGCCAACGCCGCCGGACGTTTATTGGGTACGGTGCTGTCCGGCTGGCTGTTTCAGGCCTATGGCGAGGGTGTATCGGGGTTAACCGCGTGTCTGTGGATATCGGCCCTGATGCTGCTGCTGACGGTGCTGATCTCGCTGGCGCTGCCGAGACATGCCACTGAATAACGGGCTCTGGCTGTTATAGCGAGAGCATGGGTGTCGTCATCTGGATCATGAAATGATCCTGCGGCATCGGTTTCGCCAGCAGGTAGCCCTGAACCAGCTCGGCTCCCTGCCCCTGAACAAAGTCCAGCTGCTCTTCTGTTTCGATACCTTCGACCACAACGCGCATGTTTAACGTGTGGGCCATGGCGATGATGGTACGCACCAGAGGGGCATCATCCTGATCTTCCAGTGCCCGGATAAAGCTCTGGTCTACTTTCAGCTCATCCAGTTGCAGCTCCTGCAGATAACTTAGGGAGGAGTAACCGGTACCGAAATCATCCAGTGAGATCTCGACCCCCAACGCCCGAATTTCTGCCAGTTTCTCTTTGATCTCCTGCTCGACCATCAGTGACTCGACAATCTCCAGAACCAACTGACTGGGGTTGAAGTGATACTGAGCCAGCAGTTTTTTCAGCTTGTCGACAAAGTCATCCTGCTTTAACTGCAGTACGGACAGGTTGACGGAAACAGTCGTCGGCACTATTTCCAGTACCTGGCAGGCGCGCTCCAGAATCCAGTCGCCAAGAGGAAGAATCAGTCCGGTTTCCTCTGCCAGATCGATAAAGTGATAGGGCGTCAGTAAGCCTTTTTCAGGATGCTGCCACCGAATAAGGGCTTCAGCCCCAACGATCCGATGCTGACCACTGAACTGAGGCTGGAAGTACAATTCAAACTCTTCACGTTCCAGTGCAGTGCGTAATTTGCGTACGGCATCACTGTGTTGCTTCAGCCCGTTATGCACATCATGGGAATAGAACGCCTGTGCTATCTCAGGGTTGTTGCGGACATGCTGCAGTGCCAGTTTGGCTCGATGCTGCAGGGTCTCGATATCCCGGCCATCATCGGGGTAGCAGGCAAGCCCCGCCTGTAGCTGCAGGCTGTAGTTTTGACGCTGTACCATCCAGCTTCTCTGTTCAACCAGGTCGATCAGCTGTGCGATATGCGCTTCAACTTCTTCCTGTTCACCATCAATAAACAGACCAATGCGGTTAGCCTGCAGCCGAACGAGCAGTGACGGTATCCGGTATTGGGCGACCTGCTCTGAAAGTAACTGACTTAACTGGCGGAAAAGCTCGTTACCGGCTGCCATGCCGTGCAGTTCATTGACGATATGCAGCCCCTGAACCCGGAAAATCGCCATGTAGCCGTGTTGCTTGTCAAAGCTGTTGGCAAAATGCTGCTGAGCATAAGCCAGTCGTGGCAGTTCGGTGATCGGGTCAAAGTATGTTTGCTGATACAGATCTTCTTCGACCACCTTACGCTGAAAGGTTTCGGCGAACTGAGCGGTTACCCCTGCCAATGCCGAGCAGGCGTATCTTTCTGTATCGCTCCATTGCTTGCTGTTATAGCTGCCGAAAATCAGTACACCACGCAGCTCCCCGCCCAGGTAAATAGCGGTCATAGCAACAGACTTAATCCGATAATCTTCCATAAAGGCCAGAACCGGCCGGGACTGATCGGGCATGAACTGAATCAGGGTTTCGTCGATATCCAGTGTTATCACCGGCTTTTGCTTGAGTTTATTCAGGCAGAAGGCGATGGCATTGGCATGCAGTGTTTCACCTTTCATGGCGCTGTTGCTGGCTTCGCAGGTAGCGAACTCATTGCTCGGATCCAGCAGCCATACTGAGGTCACATCGGAAGTGATCAGTGCGTTGCCTTCCTCGATCAGTTCCTGCAGAAAGCTCTTCTGGTCCGTCTGTTCCTGAAAGCGCTGACGCAGGCGCATCAGACTGTTTTGCTGTTGACTCAGGGCGATCTGGGTTTCCGCCAGTGTCTCAATTCTTTTCAGGCTCTCCCTTCCCTGATGCACAATTCGTTTGATCAGCAGAAGCGTTGCTGTAGCAAGACTGAGCAGTAACAGAAAGATATAGGGTAAAAGGTCGTGCAGCAGTTTTGAGCCCGGACGTTCTGCTGACCAGGTGAAGTAGATAAAGGGGTTGCCGTCAGCGTTGTAAATGGGCAGTGATTGTTTATCCGCCGAAGGCTGGGTTTCAAAGTGGATGTCGCTGATATTGGTATGCAGTGATATATGCTTTAAGAGCGAAGGAGCCAGACGTTTGGCAAAAATAAAGTAGCGGTTGTTACCGGCCGTATCCGGCAGCGTTAGCTCCGGCTGCACCTGATGGCAGACGAGCATCCACGGCTCATCGCCAATCATCAGTAACTGAATGGACTGGTCGGTAATGCTCAGAGCACTTTGGCTAACCGTGGTGTAGTTGTCCGGCAGCGTATGTAAGCGGCCTTCAAAGCTGGAGTAGATAAGCTCGTTGCGATCATCTTTAACAAAGACCCAGTCGATTCCCAGGTTGGCGTACAGGCTTTCACCAAAGTTACTGGTCAGCCAGTTGTTGTCGGCTTTTTCCTGTCGTAGCCATTGCTGATAGGCGTCATCCCAGATCGCGTAATCCCTGACCTGATTTAGCAGCTGGGCGCTTTCCTGCTCAACCGACTGATTCAGAATTTCGCGGGTGTGCTTCAGATCTTCTGCATCAATAGCTTGTGCGACGCCCCAGATAAGAAAAACAATCAGGGCAAAAGAGACCGTAAACAGCGCGGTCAGCCATCTCAAAGTGTTCCAGTATTGCTTTGAGATATTTAAAGAGTACGTCATTAGTGTCTTGCTACCTATGCCATCAAACCATCCTGTGTCCCGCGGATCAGGTTATTCGTTCCTTCAAATACCGTAAGGTATTTTAATATGTATGTTGAATGTATCAAACAAAAAGATGGCGGGTTTGATTCTCTTTTCTGAATGCTGCAGCCTCTACTACCCGCATTATCCTGATTCACTCCTTTGTCTCCGGTAAATTTCAGTAAGGCGCGTCCTCTGTCAGGGCGTCCAATGGATAGCCTCTGAAGGGTTTTACCGTGGTCAGCACCACATGGCTGCTGATATTCACCATACCGGGCAGTACGTCGAGCAGCTGATCGTTGATTTCGTTATAGCGCATCATGTCCGGTGCCACGATGCGCAGGAAAAAGTCGAAGCTGCCACTGACGGTGTAACACTCAACCACCTCCGGATGACTTTGCGCGGCTTGCTGAAAGGTACGAAAGGCGTCTGTGCTCTGATCTTTCAGGCTGACGGTGACGATCACTTCCACACTACGGCATATTTTGGGCAGGTTAAGGGTGCTGAGATAAGGGCCTATCAGACCGGCTTCCTCCAGTTTACGTACCCGGTTCAGGCAGGAGCTTGGTGATAGCCCTACCCGGTCGGCCAATTCCTGATTGGTGATTCGGGCTTCCTGCTGCAGGGTCGAAAGAATCTTTCGGCTGATCTTGTCCAGTTGCATCTTATAAGCTCTTTTTTCGATGTCTCTATCGGTCTGTTGTTGTGGTTCGATGTTTCCGGAATGGACGTCATGGATATACAGGTCGCATTCTATCGCTGTTCGGGGGCTAGTTTGCGTTTCAGGATAGCGCAGCGCAAGCCTTTCTGCTTAAGCCGAATATTATTCGGTATCTGATATAAATTCCTGCAAGATCTGCAGTTTTTTCCTGAAATCAGACAGCTCATTTTGTCACTTCGACACTAAACTTAACGGCATAAACCGCATTGATAACCGTAATTCTTGATTCACCGGAAAAATCACAACCGCCGCAAAAAAGTGCGGGCAGGCAGAAGGGTAGGAAGGCTTATGTTAATTATTCGTCCATGTCAGTTGGCTGATCTAGAGGATCTGATGGCGCTGTCCAAAGCTGTAGGACGGGGAATGACCTCTATGCCGGCGGATCGTGAAGCCTGGCTGAAAAAGATTGAAGCCACCGAGCGTGCGTTTTCTGAACAGGGTAAAAAAGATCCGATGGGCACCTATTTTATGGTGCTGGAAGACCCTGAAACCGGTCGCGTGATCGGCTCTACGGCGATCTATACCGGTGTGGGGCTGGATCGTCCGTTCTACTCCTACAAGATCTCCACACTGGTCAGTAGCTGTAATGATCTGTCGGTAACCCGTCAGGCACGTGTGCTGAGCATGGTGAACGATTACACAGGTGCTACCGAAGTGGGCTCTCTGTTTGTGTCTCCGGAATACCGCAAACCGGGTATGGGTCAGTTCCTGTCCCGTGCGCGTTTTCTGGCGATGGCAGACTTTCCTGAGCGTTTTGGTGACACCGTGATGGCAGAGTTGCGTGGCTGGCAGGATGAGGCGGGTAATTCTCCTCTGTGGGAAAACCTGGGCCGTCAGTTCTTCGGCATCGATTTTCAGGAAGCGGTGAATACGGTTGCCCTGAAAGGTACTCAGTTTATCTCCGACCTGATGCCGAAATATCCGATCTATATCGACCTGCTGCCTCAGGAAGCCCGTGAGGTGATCGGTAAGCCGAATGACTCGTCAGCCCCTGCACTGCATATGCTGAAGAAAGAGGGTTTCCAGTTTGCCGGTTACGTGGATCTGTTTGACGGCGGCCCGTCTGTCCAGTGCGCCCGTGATGAGATTCATACCGTGCGTGAAAGCCTGAACGGTGATGTGCGTGTCAGCCATCATGTTAAAGATGACGACGCCCTCTTTATGCTGAGCAATGGAACCGCAGAAAACTATCGTGTGGTACTGGCTCCGGCTCGTCTGGCTGGCGATGGCACCCTGCTGATTCAGCAAGCCGCAGCAGATGCTCTGCTGCTGGATACCAGTCATGATTTCAGCGCATCTGAAGTGCGTTTTATGCCATTTGCCCAGAAGTCACATGCCGCAGCTCACGCGGCCTGAATGACCGATCTTCCTCAGGCGGGCTGTTCTTAAGTCCGTCATCTGTTTCAGTCTCATATACAACCGGTTAGCGAAGAGCGCTTTGTTGGCAAATAAAGCGCATTTACTAGTGTAGTGATTGTTGCTGAATTCGCGTTTACCCCCAAGCGGGTGCTTGTGTTAAGACAAGGGCAAAAGTACCATTAGGCCTTTCGCTTTTTTCGCGTTTTTTTCGGAGACAACAGATGATCAAAGGCAGTATTGTTGCATTGGTAACCCCAATGACCACCTCGGGAGCTATCGATTGGGAAGCACTGCATCGTCTGGTTGAGTTCCATCTGGAGAACGGTACCGATGCTATTGTTGCGGCGGGTACGACAGGTGAACCTACCACGATGTCATTTGAAGAGCACTTTGACGTCATCCGAAAGGTTGTTGAGCAGGTTAATGGCCGCATTCCTGTTATTGCGGGCACGGGTGCCAACAACACGGCTGAAGCCGTTGAACTGACCAAGTTTGCTAAGAAAGTAGGTGCGGATTACTGCCTGTCAGTAACGCCTTACTACAACAAACCTACTCAGGAAGGTTTGTTCCAGCACTTTAAAGCGGTTGCTGAAGCCAGCGATCTGCCGGTTATCCTGTACAACGTACCGGGTCGTACTGCGGTGGATCTGCACAATGAGACAGTGGTTCGTCTGAGCAAACTGGACAACATTGTTGCGCTGAAAGATGCCACCGGTGATGTTGAACGTGGTAAAGAGCTGATGGATCGTCTGGAAGGTTCTGACTTCCTGCTGTTCTCCGGTGATGACCTGACAGCTGCGGACTTTATTCTGCAGGGTGGTCACGGCAATATCTCGGTAACGGCGAACGTTGCGCCACGTCAGATGTCTGAGCTGTGTGCTGCTGCTCTGAATGGCGATGCGTCTACCGCACACCAGATCAATACGCGTCTGATGCCTCTGCACCGCGCACTCTTTGTTGAATCGAATCCGATTCCGGTTAAGTGGGCTGTTGCTGAAATGGGCATGATGGAAACCGGTATTCGCTTACCGCTGACCGTTCTTTCTGAGCAGTACCATGCAACCGTTCGTGAAGCACTGCAACACGCCGGAATCATCGGATAACTGATCGGGAAGTCATAATGTCCAGAAAGGACTTGAACAAACTGACAGCCGGCAGCCTTGTGCTGACCGGCTTTCTGTTAGCTGGCTGCAGTTCCTCCGGCTACTATTACGATCGTAAGACAGACTACGTGGATGCTAAAGAGTATCCGGCGATCAGTCTGCCTGCGACCGCCGACGCAAGCCGGTTCAAACAAGGTATGCCGCTGCCGGATATTACGGCTCAGGAAACCCTTGATGATGAATTTGTTGTACCGCGTCCGGATGCGCTGCCGGTGGTTGATGAAGATCTTCCACCATCAGAGCTGAAAGAGTTTGCGGCCACTGAAGGCATTAGCTCCCGCCTGTGGTTATCGATCTCTAATTCTCCTGCGGTGGCCTGGCCACTGCTGCAGAGCCAGTTTGAACAGCTGAACTGGGCTGTGAAAACGGCTGATCCGACCAATGGCCGGATTCGCTTTGTACCTGATACTCAGCTGAATGCTCAGCCTGTTGATGCCCAATTACGTCAGGGTATTCGTGGCGGCTTCAGTGATCTCGAACTGCTGGATCAGAAGGGCGGTGTTCGCACCGACAGTTCAGCTAAGGCGTTGCTGAGTCAGATCAGTGCGGGTTTGGCTGAGCAGGATATCTCTTCTCAAAGTGTCTCCCTGCTGGCGCAGAATATCAGCCGTGAAAAGACCATTGTTCTGCAGGCTGCGGGCGGCGAAGATCCGGTACTGAAACTGGGTACAGATGCTGAGCGTACCTGGATTGGTCTTGAGCTGCTGCTGACAGAGCAGTTCAGTAAAAATGAACAGAATCTGCTTAACGCTGACGCCGCCAAACGACAATTTACGGTTGTTTGGGTGCCGGAAGAAGATCGTAGTAGTTTCCTGACCAGCTGGGCGGTAAGTCCTGGTCCTGAATATCAATATCAGTTGGTACTGACAGGTTCATCCCCTGTTTCTATCCGGGTTCAGCAGAACGGACGCACCGTTGACCCCCGCGAAGCCCGCCAGATTCTGGGCGGTGTTCGTAAACTGTTGAACTAAACCGGCAGGGCTTTATGTCCGGCCTGTTTTTGCTGTTGATACAGCGCCCCGAACCTCAGGTTGCGGGGCGTTTTTGCTTCGGATAATCCTGTGACTGCAATTCGTTTCGCCTCCCTTGGCAGTGGTAGCCGGGGCAATGCGACCCTGATCGAAAAAAACACGACCCGTATTCTGATCGATTGTGGCTTTGGTGTGAAAGATACCCGTGGCCGTCTTGAGCGCCTGGGACTGAGCCTTGAGGATCTTGATGGGGTGCTGGTGACGCACGAACATGGTGACCATATTGGTGGTGTAGGACGTATCGCCCGCGCCAGTGGTGTGCCGGTATATTGCAGTCATGGCACCTATCTGACCGGTCGTTTAGGTGATGTGCCGGATCTTCGCCTGATCAGCAGTCATAAGAAATTTGCCATTGGCGACCTTGAGATTGAACCGGTTCCGGTGCCCCATGATGCCAAGGAGCCCATTCAGTATGTGGTGGGTGATGGCGACGCCCGTCTGGGTGTGCTGACCGATCTGGGCAGTATTACCCCTCATATCCGTCACTGCTATGCCCGCTGCGAAGGCTTAATCCTTGAAACCAATCATGATCCTCAGATGTTGCAGCAGGGGCCTTATCCACCAAAACTGAAACGCAGGGTGGGTGGCGCTTATGGGCACCTGAGTAATGGTCAGGCTCAGGCGTTGCTGCAGGAGTTACAGCACGACAAACTTCAGCATGTGGTTGCTGCCCATATCAGTGACAAAAATAATACCGAGCAGCTGGCAAAAGAAAGTCTGAGCCATATTCTGGGTTGCAGTGCCGATGAGGTGCCCTCTATCGATCAGGAAGAGGGGCTGCACTGGATGAGTCTGCGTTCTGCCTTCTGATCCCCGATCTCATTTCTTTTTACGCTAGTGAAGGGCGTCCTGTTTTTACCCGTCTGACAGGACGCTTTTTTGCTGCACCGCCGTTTCACAAAGTGTCACAAAAAAATCATCTGCCTTAAGAAAATCCTAAGCATCTGGTAATACAGTATATTTTATCGATCAGGTATCACCCCTTTATTTATAAGGCCTTCAGCGATGCTGAAAAACCTTGCCGGACTCTGAAACCTCCTATACTCAGATTGTGCCCGGGTTAAATGGCACAGCAATTCATCGGCAGAGGGAGGACATCTTGCCATGTATTATTCGGAAGAGTTAGAGGTTCTGGATCTATGGATCTCAGATATGGAGAACGTGATTGACTGGGAGTCAGCCTGGCTCACCGAGGGTGTTGATGCTGAATGTTTCTACTCAATCGCATCGGATCCAATCGCACCGGAATAGGAAGCCACGAATCATTCAGTAATTGGCCCGGCCTCTTGAAGAGCGCCGGGCTTTTTTTCGTCTTTATTTTCTTCACAAACGGCAGGCAAAAAAAAAGCGTTTATCGATACTGGGGACAGTCTCGATAAACGCGGATTCAAAAGGCAAACGCCTTGAATAATAAGCTAAGTACTAACAACCAAGTCCTGCGTTGGACATCTCTTATATTGCATTGCGTGTGCCATTTTTTAAAAAGCCTATATTTATCAGGAAGTTATATTTATTTGCTGACGTTTCAGATGTTCATCTCCATCAATGATGCATCGGATCCCTGTCTGGGCTTGTATTTATGCCCCTGTTTGGTGCGTTATAAATGCTGCATGTGCACTAATGGGTTGAAGCCTGCTTTCACAGGCAACAGAAATAGGAATATCTTCATCTGTACCTATAAAAAATTAATTTTTTAGGCCTGATCCTTATTGCTGAGACTCAGTATGCTGCCTGAACTGGATTGCACTAATTACCTGAAACCTAGAGATGATGTCATGCAGCAAATCCCTGTTAACCGAGTGCGTTCGGACTCGGAAATCATTGAGCAACCGCAAAAATTCTATGTGCGCCTGACCGAAGGACGTTTTCAGAACTGGCGTCGACTGATCAGTACGCCGATGATTGTCGCGTTTTTTGCCCTGGCATGGATGCAGTGGGACAGTCAGCCATTGTTGTTGTTCTCCTTTGAAGAGCGACGTATCTATCTGTTTGGTGGCCAGATGTCATGGCATGATCTGCCCCTTATGGCGGGCCTGATGATTGCCGGTGCCTGCCTGCTGTTCTTTATGGCGGTTGGCTGGGGGCGTGTCTGGTGTGGCTTTGCCTGCCCGCAGAGTATCTGGACCTGGTTGTTTATCCGTATCGAGCAGTTTACTGAAGGAAAGGCGGCGCAGCGGGCAAAGAATGATCGTTTACCGTTAAGAGGCGGCCGCTTATTACGACGACTGGCGAAGCATTTTTTGTGGTTGGCCTTTGCCTTCTTTACGGCACTGACCTTTACCGGTTATTTCCTGCCAGTGCGTGAGCTTTTTGTTGGCTTCTTTCAACTGGATCTGTCCCTGGCGGTCTGGGGCTGGCTGATCTCTATGGCGCTGCTGACCTATGTGAATGCCGGTCTGGTGCGTGAGAAGATCTGTCTGCACGCCTGCCCTTATTCCCGTTTTCAGGGTGTGATGTTCGATAAGCACACACGAACAGTCAGTTATGATACCGGTCGTGGCGAGCCGCGTCGGTTGCGGGGTAAAGGTGCTCAGGATGATCTGATTCCAGCCCTGAATATTTCAGAGCTAACAGCGACGGAAAATGAATCGCTGACAAATAAGGGCATGGTCAGTAAAGCGGCTGCCGGTGACTGTATCGACTGTACCATCTGTGTTCAGGTATGCCCGACCGGTATTGATATCCGGGATGGCCTGCAGGCAGCCTGCATCGATTGCGGTGCCTGTATCGATGCCTGCGATCAGGTGATGGATAAGATAGGCAAGCCAAGGGGGCTGATTCGTTTCGCTTCTGAGGTTGAGCTGGCTCAGCCGGAGCTGGCAGATAAGACGCATCCGTTGATGCGACCTAAACTGGCGGGCTACGCCACTGTGATGCTGCTGGCTCTGTCCGCAGTGATGCTGGGCTTTACCCAGACGAAGGATCTTCTGCTTGAGATCCGCCGTGACCGTGGAGCACTCTTTACCCGTCTGGATAACAATCAGGTCTGTAATCATTACAAGATTAAGGTCGAGGGCTACAAGCAGGGAGTGCAAAGTGTTCGGGTCAGCACTCAGGGGATGGAAGGCTTAACCCTTTACGGAGACCAGCGCCTTAATCTGGATGACAATAATGCAGGATGGCGCGCTTATCGGGTCTGTGCACCGGAACCAACGGGGGTAACTCAGGAGATCCAGTTTGTCATTGAAGCGGAAGGCGAGCAGGAAACCCTTTCCCGTATCGAGAAGACAACAACGTTTCTCACCGGAAGCCGCTAAAAAAACCGGCTGGCGCAGGAATGCGTGGAGTTGAGTATAACCAGCCGGTTAAGGAAAGGCTGAAGCAGGGTGCTTCAGCCTTTTTTACGTTAGGGACATCTGGCCGGATCTTTACCGGTGACGAGGTTTAATGAAACAGATGAATCTGAGGTTGTTTCCGACTCTGGAATAACTGAAGCAGAAGGATCAGAGCACAGAAAATCAGTAACGGTAGACTACCGAACTGTGCAAAGAGAGTCTTCCCGACCATGCTTTCCACCTCACCCCGGACAATCGCCTGTTCGAACTGAGGGGCACTGGCCTGAATGCGGCCTTTGGCATCAATAATTGCGGTTACACCGTTGTTGGTGCTGCGTAACATATAGCGACCATTCTCCGCCGCTCTCACCTGTGCCATCTGAAGATGCTGCAACGGGCCTACCGAATGACCAAACCAGCTATCGTTTGAGATGGTGATCAGCAGATCACTGTCCTGAGCTTGTTGGCGTACGAACTCGGGATAGACCACTTCATAGCAGATGAAAGGGGCGATCTGCATACCTTTGGCATTCAGTAGTGGCTGCTCTTTGCTGCCGGCAACGAAATTCGACATTGGCAGGTTGAAGAAACTGATAGCGCCCCTTAACCAGGCTTCCAGCGGGACATATTCACCAAAAGGCACCAGCTTCTGCTTCTGATAAATACCGTCACCGGAGCCTTTTACCATGATGCTGTTGTAATACTGCGGCGGCTGGTCACTATTAGGGTTGGCCTGCTGCGGTATGCCGGTAATCAGAGCGGTATCCGGCGGCAGGTCTGCCATGACCTGCTCAAAATAGGTATCGGAGAACCGGTAAAGCACGGGTACGGCGGTTTCAGGCCAGACAATTAACGCGTTGTTTTGTACGTCCAGCGTCAGGTCATAGTACAGCTGAAGGAATTTCTGGCGATACTGAGTCTGCCACTTTTCGTTCTGATCAATATTGCCCTGAACCAGTGCAACCTCGATCGATCCCCGGGTTGAGGGGACGGTCCACTGAATATTGTTCAGCAGATGCCCGCCGGCGAAGATGAGTACCAACCAGGCGGTCAGGGTGCGCATGCGTAGCTTCTGCTGACTGAACTGGAACAGCAGACTACCGCTCATCACCAGCAGGAAGCTTCCCAGGTATACACCGCCGATAGGCAGCCAGGCTGAGATGGGCGAGTCAACCAGACTATTACCGACATAAAGCCAGGGGAAGCCCGTCAACAGCCAGCTGCGCAACCATTCAAACAGCACCCAGAGTGCCGGAAAACTCCATACGGGAGAGACGCGGGAGAAAAACTTCTGATAGATCCCGCATTGAAGCGCGGGAAGCAGTGACAGGCCCATGACAAAAAGCGTGGTCAGCACCAGAGCCAGCGGCATGCCGGTATAACCGTAATCATGGATGCTGACATAGACCCAGGATGCACCGTTGCCAAACAGGCCAAGGCCAAAGAACCAGCCCAGGGTAAAGTTACCCTTAAACTTGCCGCTCATCTGACTGGCGGAGGGACCTGCCTTCATAGCAAGCAGTAACAGCGTGACTGCCAGCGGTGAAATATACCAGTAGTTGTAGGGTGCAAAAGAGAGGGGAAGTAGCCAGCCGGCAAGGGTTGCCAGCAGATAACGGTGAAGTCCCTGTCGATTGGAGAGGTTCTGGAAAACGCCTGTCAGTGCCATGCCTTTAAAAGCCCGCTAATTTTTCGTACAAGCAGCCTAACAAAAGGCTATCTCGCTGAAAACATGTAGATTTCCTAACCCCTTAAATCAGCTGAAACACCTTTAAAATAAAGCTTCAGGCAAAAAAATACCGGTGACAGGGCACCGGTATCAGTCGGGTATCAGGAGGCAGTGGCTCAGCCGGAATGAGTTTTAACCTGCAGTAAGCGGATTCTGCGGTTGTCTGCATTCAGAACCTTAAACTCCAGTCCTTCCAGCATGGTGGTCTCATTACGGTTGGGCAGATGGCCAAAACGCTGCATGACGATACCGCCAATGGTGTCGAACTCGTCATCGCTGAAATGCGTGCCAAAGCTCTCGTTAAAGTCATCAATTTGCGTCAGGGCTTTAACAATAAACTGACCATCGCTGATCGCCCGGATATCCATGTCGTCTTCTTCGATATCATGCTCGTCTTCGATATCGCCAACGATCTGCTCCAGAACATCTTCAATGGTGACTAAACCGGCAACGCCGCCGTACTCATCCACCACGATCGCCATGTGGTTACGTTTAACACGAAACTCACTCAGCAGGCTGTTCAGGCGCTTGGATTCAGGAATGAAGGTTGCAGGGCGCATAACATCGCGGATGCTGAACGGACCCGGTTCTCTCTTCAGGATCAGGGGCAGAAGGTCTTTCGCCAGCAGAAAACCGATCACTTCATCCGGGTTCTCACCGATCACGGGGAAACGGGAGTGAGCAGAATCGATAATTAAAGAAAGAAACTCTTCCGGCTGCTGACCGTCTTTAACAGCAACCATCTGCGAACGAGGAATCATGATGTCCCGAACCTGCATCTCATTGATCTGCAGTGCGCCCTCGATGATATTCATCGCTTCTGCATCCAGCTGCAGGCGCTGTTCTGCATCCCGGATAAACTCCAGAAGCTCACGGCGGGTTTTCGGCTCGCCGGTCAGGGATGTCATAAAATTTTGAAGCCAGGATCTTTGACCCTGACCGTTACTCGATCGGTCTTCGCTCATGGTGCTGTGATTCCTTAATGTCCCGTGATCTGTTTTTAAGTGGATGGGTTAATCCAGATGATAGGGATCTTTTATGTTGAGGTCTGCCAGAAGTTCTATCTCAAGAGATTCCATCTCTTCGGCTTCCTCTTCTTCTATATGATCATACCCCAATAAATGCAAGCATCCGTGAATGATCATATGTGCCCAATGGTCGTGCAGGGCTTTGTTCTGTTCAATCGCTTCCTGTGCCACAACGTCGGCGCAGACAATCAGATCGCCCAGTAAGGGTAATGCAAGTTCCGGTGGGGATTCAAAAGGAAATGATAAGACATTCGTCGGCTTCTCTTTTCCCCGGTACTGATGATTCAGCTGCTGGCTTTCATCCGGCGTGACAATACGAACGGTCACTTCGTTGCCGGTATCTTCGTGAGCAGCCAGAACCTTCTCTACCCAGCGTTTGAAATCGGCCTCAGCAGGCAGGTTGCCATTGTCGCAGGCAACCTGAAGATCTATCACAGCTTCTGTCATCTCTTAATCCGGTTTATCCGATGAATCCTGAGCCTCGGAGAGCGCTTCTTTCAGGGCTTCCTTGCGGGCCGCTTCCCGGGCTTCTCTGGCCTGCTGTTCTTTAATTTCAGCTTCGGTTTCATGCTTGTCGTAGGCTTCAACAATGCGCTGAACCATCGGGTGACGCACAACGTCTTTCGAGTCGAAGCGGGTTACGCCCACGCCATCCACGCCATCCAGTACATCCAGTACATGAACCAGACCGGACTTCTGTCCTTTGGGCAGGTCGATCTGGGTCACGTCACCGGTAATAACGGCGGTGGAACCAAAACCGATACGGGTCAGGAACATTTTCATCTGTTCGCGGGTGGTGTTCTGACTCTCATCCAGAATGATAAAGGCGTTGTTCAGGGTACGGCCACGCATATAAGCCAGAGGTGCCACTTCGATAATATTGCGCTCAATCAGCTTAGCAACCTGCTCAAAGCCGAGCATCTCGTAAAGCGCATCATAAAGCGGACGCAGGTAGGGGTCGACTTTCTGTGAGAGGTCACCGGGCAGAAAGCCCAGTTTTTCACCGGCTTCAACCGCAGGACGCACCAGCAGAATACGACGCACTTCGTCATTGCTCAGGGCTTCAACCGCACAGGCAACAGCCAGATAGGTTTTACCGGTACCGGCTGGGCCTACACCAAAGTTAATGTCGTTGGTCAGAACGGTACGCACATATTTCTGCTGGTTAGGGCCGCGCGGCTTGATGGTGCCTTTAGGTGTGCGCAGGGTAATAAACTCATCAGCAGAGCCTTCGCTTTCCTGTTGGCTTTTACCTACCAGTTCTGCGATGCCGGATGTTTGCAGGTGCAGGTGGATCGACTCCGGCGTTAACTCTTCTTTGGCGGTATCCTGATACAGGGCTTCCAGCAAACTGGCTGCCGCTTTGACCAGATTCAGTTCTCCGGCCAGCTGAAACTGATTACTGCGGTTACGGATGATGATGTTCATCCGGCTTTCGATCAGGCGAAGGTGTTCATCGTGCAGACCGCAAAGATTGGCCAGACGCTGAGCGTCATTGGGTTCTAAGTCGAGCTTTAAAATATGGGTTTGGCTGTTATTGTTCAAAGCGTTACCTGTAATTGCCTGCATCCTGTTGACCCTGAGTGACCTTAGTTGACGGTCAGTGTGACTCACGGGTGTGACAAAAGGCTTAAAGCATCATGGGTTTAGAATTCAGTATAGCGAAACGGGTTTTGACCCGCTTCGCAGGCGGCTACCGGTTACGGTGGCCGCTTGTCCTGGCATTGTTGCTCTAGCGCCCGGGCTTCTGTTTAGTAGCTCAGGCTATCGATTCGTTCTGCGCGCAGAGAGTTCGGGAAGGCTTCGGTGATTTTCACATCGATAAAGCGCCCGATCAGTTCCATCGGATCTTCGGTGCGGAAGTTCACCACACGGTTGTTCTCAGTACGACCCTGCAGCTCGCCGGGATCACGTTGAGAGAAACCGGTTACCAGAATACGTTCCACATTGCCCACCATACGACGGGAGATCTGCATCGACTGCTGGTTGATACGATCCTGCAGAATCTTCAGGCGCTGCTTTTTCACCTCTTCCGCTGTGTTGTCTTCCATATCGGAAGCCGGAGTTCCCGGACGCGGACTGTAGATAAAGCTGAACGAGTGATCGAAACCGATCTGTGCGATCAGGTTCATGGTGTCTTCAAAGTCCTGATCAGTCTCGTTCGGGAAGCCAACAATAAAGTCTGAAGAGAAGCTGATATTCGGACGGTTGGCACGAATACGCTCCATCTTGCTGATATATTCATCCCGGGTATGACCGCGCTTCATCGCTGCCAGAATGGTGTCGGAGCCGCTCTGAACCGGCAGGTGCAGGTGGCTGACCAGTTCCGGAATATCTTTGTAGGCTTCGATCAGGCTGTCGCTGAACTCTACCGGATGAGAGGTGGTGAAACGGATACGATCAATGCCTTCAACGGCAGCCACAAAGCTGATCAGCTCAGCCAGATCGATCTCTTCGCCTTCGTCGTTATGCCCGCGATAGGCGTTCACGTTCTGACCCAGCAGGTTGATCTCACGCACGCCCTGTTCCGCCAGATGTACAACTTCAGCAACCACATCTTCAAACGGACGGGAAACCTCTTCACCACGGGTGTAAGGCACCACGCAGAACGTACAGTATTTGCTGCAGCCTTCCATGATGGAAACAAATGCGGTGGCACCTTCCACTTTAGGAGCTGGCAGGCGGTCAAACTTCTCGATTTCCGGGAAGGTCACATCAACCACAGAAATCTTGTTCTGCTTGGACGCGTCAATCATCTCAGGAACACGGTGCAGGGTCTGAGGGCCAAAGATCACGTCAACGTGGTTGGCACGTTTACGGATATTATCCCCTTCCTGACTGGCGACGCAGCCGCCAACACCGATTACCAGATCCGGGTTCTTCTCTTTCAGTTTTTTCCAGCGGCCCAGCTGATGAAATACTTTGTCCTGGGCTTTTTCACGGATCGAACAGGTGTTCAGCAGCACGACATCTGCTTCACTTTCGTTATCGGTCAGCTCCAGGTCGTGACTTTCACCCAGAAGATCAGCCATACGAGCGGAGTCGTATTCATTCATCTGACACCCGTGGGTTTTGATGAATAACTTTTTAGCCATGGAAAACACCTGTTCGTTTTTGTACGGAAAATGTGTACTGAGAAAGAGCGCACCGGACACGCCGGTGCTGGATAAAAGCGCACCATTATACGAGCCGATATGCCCAGCGCATAGGTCTTGTAAAGAAAAACTGCGCCTTAAATGTTGCTCAGGTTTAAGCTGCAGATGTTGGGGCGTAACGCTTAACTTCAAGCGGGGTGTTGCAGGTCAGTTCTTAACGGAACGGAGATCTGCCTAATGAGCAAAAGTGTAGGGATTAAGAGGGCTGGCTCTGTGCTAGAATCGGCAGCCGCGAAAACAGAGGCTTTCAGTAATCCGTGCGGATTGCAGGAGCCTCTCATAGAGATTGCCGTTGCCTCAACGGTTGTGTGACTTAAGGGTAAAGCTATGGCTGATTCAGAATCGATCTATCGAATTATTTTTCTGAACAAAAATGAAGTGTATGAAGTGTATGCCCGTCAGGTGTTTCAAAGCGATCTGTTCGGTTTTCTTGAGATTGAAGAGTTTGTTTTTGGCGAGCGTACTCAGCTGTTGATTGATCCCAGCGAAGATAAGCTGAAGCAGGAGTTTGCGGATGTGAAGCGGAGTTATATTCCGTATAACTCTGTGGTGCGGATCGATGAAGTTGAGCGGGAAGGCATTCCTAAAGTCAGTGAGTGGTCATCGGATGGCAATGTGGCTCACTTTCCCGGCCGCCCGATCCCGGTTCCGCCAAGTGATTCCTGATCTGTTAATTTGACCCGGAGGGGGTATGATCAGGTAGATATCTGTCCGGGTCGGTTTCAGCGATTCGGATAAGCCGAACTGGTCTAAAGCAGCAATGATTTTTGCAGGTCTCTGGTTCAACATAAGCGAAATATACCTGAACAGTGGAACTCAGTATGGATAAAGCATTCTGGCATCAGCGTTGGGAAGAAGGACGAATCGGCTTCCATCAGGATGAAGTGCATCCTGCGCTTCCTGATTATTGGAATAATGCGCCGGAACGACAATCCCGCGTCGTTTTTGTCCCTTTATGCGGCAAATCCAATGACATGGTCTGGTTGGCGGAGCATGGCTGGCAGGTTATTGGCGTTGAGCTGAGCGAGCGGGCGGTGCAGGACTTTTTTGCTGCCCAGGGTCTGACGCCGGTTCACACTGAAATTGCTGATCAGCTGAGCAGTTATCAGGCAGGTCCCTATCTGATCTACTGCGGTGATATTTTTCATCTGCACCGCCAGCATATGATCGAGGTGTCTGCTGTATACGACAGAGCTTCGTTAGTGGCTCTGCCCAAAGCGAAGCGTCATCGTTATGCCTTCCATCTGGCGCAGATGCTATCGCCGGCGGTTGAGATGCTGTTGGTCAGTCTTGAGCATGGCAAGCCTTCCGGCCCGCCTTTTTCTGTGACGGCGGATGAAATTGAGTGGCTGTTCGGCGCTAACTTTGAGATTGAGCCGGTGGCCCGCCTTGAGGAAGATGATCGTCAGGTGACCGATGTGGTTTACCGGATGATGCGCAAAGGGCTGAAAAAGGTTGAGGGGCGAAAGCGTAAAAGCCCTGGCTTGTAGTTATGCGAGGATTATAGTTTTCGAGGTTTGTAGTGCGCGATGTTTATAGCTGGCGAGGCTTAACGTAGCGAAGTAGCGCTTGAATCAGAGTTGCATAAAAAATGCCCCGATGATGTTGTCATCGGGGCATTTTTGTATGAGCTGATATGGCGTTGCAGCTAAAGCAGCGGCTTAATCGACATCAGCCATCGCGGCATTGGCCAGCTCTATCATGTCCAGCAGAATGCGGCCGCTTTCTACCAGCTCAATGTCCTGATTCGGATCTTCGTCTTCTTCAGGAGTATCGTTCAGCTTCTCAAGAGGCTCAAGGCCTTTGGCTTTGCGGCGATCATTCTCAAGTGCCAGCTGTTTGGCTTCGAGGCGCTCGCTTTCAGCCTTGCGGGCTGCTTCGTTCAGGCTGATCTGTTTAACAGAGCGCATCTCTTCAAACAGCATCTGCTGAGCTGACATAAACATCAGGTCAGGGTCTTCTTCGGCACGGATCTCATGACGTTCTTTAAGTTCCGGTAACCAGAGTTGCAGCGGGCTGTACTCTTTATGGCGAACCGCCTGCACTTTATCCCACGGCAGGGCAAACTCAAGGGCGCTTTCACCCACCTGATCGGTGTCGACCAGACTCGGATATTTAATATCCGGCACAACGCCCATGTGCTGTGTACTTTCACCGGAGATGCGGTAGAACTTAGCCCGTGTCAGCTTCAGCTGACCATGTTCAAGCGGGGTTACAGACTGCACCGTACCCTTACCGAAAGTCTGGCTACCGATCACGATGCCGCGCTGATAATCCTGAATCGCGCCGGCAAAAATCTCTGATGCGGAAGCACTGAGGCGATTCACTAAAACGGCCAGAGGACCATCGTAAGCAACGCTTTTATCCGGGTCGCCCAGAATGTCGATGCGGCCTTCTGCGTTGCGAACCTGAACTGTCGCGCCGCGCTCAATAAAGAGGCCGACCAGTGAGTTGGCTTCCTGTAGTGCGCCACCACCATTGTTACGCAGGTCGATCACCAGGCCATCAATGCCTTCAGCCTGAAGCTCGTTAATCAGTCGGAGAACATCACGGGTGGTGCTACGGTAGTCTTCTTTACCCTGTCTCCAGGCTTCAAAGTCGACATAGAAGGCAGGGATGTCGATGACACCAATCTTCTGGCTCTGTCCGTCTTCGTTCAGGGTGATGATCGACTTCTTAGCGGCCTGATCTTCAAGCTTGACCGTGTTACGAACAATGGAGATCACCTTGGTCTGGCCGTTGTCAGTCGCATTGGCAGGTACAACCTGCAGGCGCACGGTACTGGCTTTGGGACCGCGAATCAGATCAACGACCTCATCAAGACGCCAGCCGATAACATCAACAATCTCTTCATTCTCCTGACCAACACCCACGATTTTATCCGCAGGCTTCAGTTCACCAGCCTGGGCAGCCGGGCCACCGGGAACCAGGCTGACAACCTTAGTAAACTCATCTTCGCTTTGCAGTAATGCACCGATCCCTTCCAGTGATAACTTCATGCGGATGTTGAAGGTTTCAGAGCTGCGCGGTGACTGGTATTGCGTGTGCGGATCGTACAGTTGGGTGTAGGCGTTCATGTAGATCTGGAACACATCTTCGCTACGGGTCTGAGTGATTCGCTTCAGCTGATTCTCCAGTCGGCGCTTAAGGGTTTTCTTCGCTTCAGGGAGTTCTTTACCAGACAGCTTCAGGCTGAGCAGGCTGTTTTCAAGACGCTTGCTCCAGAGCTGATCCAGTTCGTCATCGCTGGCTGCCCAGGCAAAGTCTTCACGGTCGACCATGAGGGCATCGTCACGCTTGAAGGCGTAATCATCCGGAAAAGCGTCCAGTTGCTGCAGCTGATTTTGGATGCGGGCCACAACTTTCTTCTGATAGAGGTTGTAGATCTCAAACGCAGCGGTCAGGTCACCTTCTTTCAGATCATCATCCAGACGCAGCTTGTATTGATTGAACTGACGGATTTCCGGCTGGGTGAAGTAGGCTTTGCTGCTGTCCAGTTGCTCTAAGAAGTGCTCGTAGATCTCTTCTGAAAGCTGATCGTTCAGTTCAACTTCCCGGTAGTGGCCGTAGTTCAGGCGTTCAACAATATCCTGAGCGGCTTGTTGCTGAGCTTCGGTGGGGGTCAGTGTATCTGCTTGAGCATTACTGAAGGCTAAGCTGCTGGCTAACAGCAGGGTCAGCAGGCGGCGGGTAACCGTGGCTATCATTCAACTCTCCGGGCCGGAGGTCTGCTTCGCAAATGAAGAAAACCTTTTAAGCGTTCTTGTGAATATTGGGTAAGCTAACTCTATGACTCTACAAAGAATATGGCTTCTGTTTACCGATAATCAAGGCGATGGGCGTATAAAGCCGGATCTTTACAGACTAAATCCTGTCTGTTGCCTGACTCAGACTGATGAGAGTCATCTGTAATAGTAATTTTGATATAGTACACCATGCAGTCAGTTTTGGTTCAGTTAAGAACTGCAAAGAAGTGACTGTTTCTCTTTTCGATTGCCTTTCTCTCTCCGGGGTTTACATGACACAAAATGACTTTAATCAGCAGCTGTTAGCTTTTCTGGATCGTTCTCCGACACCCTTTCATGCCACTCGCAGTATGGTCGAAGCCTGTGAAGCAGCGGGTTTTGAGCTTTTGCAGGAGCGTGATAGCTGGTCGTTGAAGCCCGGTGGTCGCTATGTGGTAACCCGTAACCAGTCTTCTGTTATTGCGTTTACGCTGCCGGAGAGTGGGGATGCTACTGAGATCGGCTTTCGTATGTCCGGTGCTCATACCGACAGCCCTTGCCTTAAGGTAAAAACCAATCCGGATCAGAAAGGGCAGGGCTACCTGCGCTTGGGGGTGGAGGTTTATGGTGGCGCGCTGTTAAGTACCTGGTTTGACCGTGACCTGTCGATTGCTGGTCGTGTCTCTTACCGTACTGCTTCCGGCGGCATTAAGCATGAGCTGGTTGATTTTGAACGAGCCATCGGCACGGTACCCAATCTGGCGATCCATCTGAATCGTGAAGCGAATAAGGGTGTTGAAATTAATGCTCAGAACCACCTGCCGATTGTTCTGATGCAGCAGGAGGATGGGGCGCAGAGCTTTGATGATCTTCTGACGCAGCAGCTGGTTTCGCAGGGAATTCATGACGTTGCTGAAATTCTGGAGCATGAGTGCTTTGCTTATGATACTCAGTCAGCAGCACTGATCGGCTTTAAAGAAGATTTTATTGCTTCTGCGCGTCTGGATAATCTGCTGAGCTGTTTTATCGGGCTGAAGTCTTTGCTGGATGCTCCGCAAAATGTTCCCTGCCTTCTGGTATGTAATGATCATGAGGAAGTTGGCAGCATGAGCGCTTCCGGTGCTCAGGGGCCTTTCCTGCAGTCGGTGCTGAAGCGTATTGCGGGCGGTGAGGAGCAGTACCAGCAGATGCTGGCCGCCTCGATGATGGTTTCCTGTGATAACGCACACGGCATTCATCCGAATTACGCAAGCTACCACGATAATAATCATGCACCATTATTAAATGCAGGGCCGGTGATCAAGCTGAATGCAAACCAGCGTTATGCCTCAAATAGTGAAAGCTCTGCCTGGTTTAAACTGGCTTGTCAGCAGGCGGGTGTCGAGGTGCAGAGTTTTATTATGCGTAGCGATCTGGCGTGTGGCAGTACCATCGGGCCGATTACTTCTGCTGAACTGGGGGTAAGAACCATCGATGTGGGAGTGCCTCAGTTTGCCATGCATTCGGTTCGGGAGCTGGCTGGCAGTCAGGACGCATATAAACTGTATCAGGTTCTGAAATCCTTTAATGAGCTGGCAGAGATCGCCTGACGTTTTATAACGTGCTGAATATTCGTTAAATATGCTCAAAGGCTGGGGTTGCAGACTCCGGCCTTTTTTCTGGCCAATGACATATAACAGAAGCGTTGTAATGAGAAGCTGACTACTTTGATGATAGAGCGCAGGTTTGATGTGGCGCTTACGAATTCAGGTTTGGCGTGTTCTTGAAGGTGCGGAATAAAGCAGAGGAAGAAATGACAGACGAAAAAAAACCGGCCTTTAGCCGGATTTGGAAAGTTGGCTCCCCGAGCAGGACTCGAACCTGCGACCAATAGATTAACAGTCTACTGCTCTACCAACTGAGCTATCAGGGAACTGTGCTCAACTTTCGAGAACGCATTATAGAGATCCGTCAAAAGCCGTCAAGTATTTTTTTAGAAAAAACTCTATTTTTTAATGGGTTAGGTCTTTTCATTTATGAAACGTTACAAAAAAGAGGTCGAGTATTAGCGTTAAGCGAGGGACATAGGACGGTGCCTGTGTCAAAATTTTCCCTTTTTGTATCAATTCTTTTCAGGATGTGTCGGAAGCGTGCGCTATTTCAGAGTTTTTATTTGGTTTTTGCTCTTTAATACCCTTGTTGGTATGCAGGTAGCTAAGGCCAATGTGCTTGGCAGCGAAGAAGAACTCGTCAGGCTGAAGGAACAGGCAATTTACTACCTTTCCAAAAAGCAGCCGGACAGAGCTTATGAAACACTTAAGCCTACGGAGTTGGTTTATGCTGGCGATGCGCAGTACAACTATTTACTGGGCATGGCTGCCATTGATTCCGGGCATCCGGAAGATGCTTCCTGGGCTTTTGAGCGTGTTGTCGCGGTGATGCCTCATCATGCGGGAGCGCGGATGGATATGGCACGAGCGTTTTTCCAGTTGAAAGACTATCCGCGTGCGGAAAAAGAGTTTCAGCTTCTTGAAGCGATGGATCCTCCGGAATCTGCAAAAAAAGCAATTGCCTTCTATCTGGCAGAAATTGACCGGCTTTCGGATCGTCATCCGAAATGGATTCTGAGTGGTAGTGCATACAGTGCGATTGGCTATAGTTCCAACGCAACAGGTGCTCCCAGTGAGGATAATTACATTGCTGCTTTCGCAGAAATGTTTTCGATGTCAGAAGACACTGTTCGAAGACTTTATGACGTGACGGATGGTGAGTTTGAAGCCGCGGATAATTTTCTAGAAGCTGGTGTATCTGGGGATGCCACTTATAAGTTGCCTGGTCCATGGGCATTTTATGCCGCGCCTTCATTGTCCAGAAAGCAGTGGTTTGATGAAACTGACTATACGACGACTTCGTGGAGTTTACGTCTTGGAACCAGATGGCGACAGAGTCGATCTGATGTCAATGTTTATGCCCAACGTACTGATAGTAGCCAGCAGAATGACAGTGGCGTCTCGATTACTACGTTAATGGCTGATTATGGTTTTTTGTTAAACAATCGTTCGAGAGTCGGGGGGCAGTTTTCCAGGTCGGATAACACCTTTAGTGAAAGTAGTTCTAATGACAGTGAGACGACAAGTTTAACCGTCTACGGCAGCTATATTTTCGGACAGTATCGTCCTTTTGTTTTACAAACGCAGCTGACTAAATCTGATGATAAGGCTGTAAATAACAGAACTGATGGCGATAAGGATGCCCTTGGGATAGCTATTTTAGGGCAATTTATCTTTAACCAGGAGCATATCTTTTTCGCCAACATAAATCGCTTAACCAGTGAGTATGGCCTTAAAAGGTCGCTCTACGATACCCCACGCAAGGAAACGCAGATGGTCTACGGATTGGGCTATTTGTGGCAACTAAACAAGCAACTTGGCATTAAGGCACAGGTCAGCCGTACAGTGACATCTTCAAATATTTCTCTGTACGACATGGATAAGCAGGACGCTTCGGTTCGTATGAACTACAACTTTTAGTGCTGCCATATCTGGTTGATATTATGAAAATGCTAACACTTCGCTATCTCCTTACATTTACGATCGTTTGCCTTCTAGGGGGAGTCTCTGTCACCAGTTTTGCTGATGAGGCAAAACCTGTGGGGGCGGTTCTCTTTGTACATGGCGAGGTATCGATTTTTTCTTCTGATGGTGTGCAACGTGAAGCTTCTCGGGGAGGCTCGATCTTTGAGGGTGACAGGATTGTTTCATCGGCTGCAAGTAGCATGCAGATTAAGATGGTGGATAGTGGTTACCTTGCTGTACGTCCATCAACTGAGATCCGTATCGATAAATATCGCTTTGAGCAGACACAGAGTGACCGTGCTGAGACATCTCTTCTCAGAGGCGGGTTAAGGTCTATCACGGGAACGATTGGTAAGACTCGCAAAGAAAGTTTCAAGTTGCGCACACCTGTTGCGACGATTGGTATTCGGGGCACAGATCTGGAGGTGTTTTATGTACCTTCGTCACGCAGTGCGGTTTTAGCTAAGGGTGCATATCTGAGAATTAATTCAGGCCGGGGTTATATCCAAACCTTGGCAGGGGTTCAGTTTGTTCAACCGAATCAGACAGGCTTTGTTTCAGATCGACGCTCAGCGCCTAAACTGGTTGTCTTACCACCAGATCTGTTTAATAAACCTGATGCAGAGTTTTGGCCTACCGATTCTGAAGGCTCATCGGAAGATGAAGGATCTGCTGGCCTTCAGGAAGGTTCTGAAAGTGGGGCTAATGATGAAGGGGGCGCAGGCAGTTCTGGACCACAATTTGTGGAAAATGATGGCTCGCCTTCGGACGATGATGCTGAACTTGTCGACTTGGATTTACCGCCAGATCTTCAGGAAAGTTGGGATAGTGAGTATCAACCCGAAGAACAGACATATTATGAGATTACAGAAACTGATTTAGGTGTCTTGTCTACCGTCACTTCAACTGAGGTCGTGACAGCTCAGACGGGTACTTTCAGTTATGCCCCATCAAGCATGGAGGTTTCAGAGGGATCCTTAAGTGCCAGTTCGGTAGCTCTGGATATTGATTTCAATGCAGATTTGGTGACCTACGATCTGATGTTGGACTTCTCATCGCCAATTAGTCCTGCTGCTGTTTCTGGGGCAAATGGTGGTCAGTGGGCTTTTAAGGGGGAGGGAGCTCTTTCTAGCTTTATTGGCGACACGGGCTTAACTCTATCTGGTTATTACACTGCTAATGGCGATCAGCAAAGCGCATCGCCAAATGCCAATGGTATTTGGTATGGCTTCTTTACTGGAAGTAATGCTGATGGTCTCTTTAGTTCATTTGAACTCAGTAGCTCAGGGTATTCGGTGACTGGATTTACTGAGACAACACAGAGAAATGAATTTTTTAAGCTGGCTGATGGGTATTCTCTGATACTTACCGATGGTCGTGATAGGAGTTTATATGGTAGTTCAGGAATAGCGGCTGATGCGTTTTTAAATTCGGACGGAGCTCTAATTAAGGTTGATGCGTCTGAAGTCATCCATGAGGCTTTGGATAGTACCTATAACGCACTTGCGAATGGTGGGAGTGGTGTAGCTTGGGGGCATTGGGATGGTTACTCACTGGATTACCCTTCGGATGGTGGTAGTACCAATTACCCTAATGAGAGTAAGTATTATGTATATTTTAATTCAGACTTAGTTAACGGCTTGAATTCAATACCGCACAGTAAGATGCATGCTAAGTATAGTTTGGCCGGTTTGGTCGCTCATAACTCTGCTGGTAATGCCTTTAGCTTTGATAGAGATACATCCTTTCTGATGCTTGATTTCAACTCAGGTGTTGTTCAAGGACAGCTAGAGATGTACTCATCAGATGCTGATGGCAATCAGGAAAGTTGGTGGCTTAACGGTTATTCAAATCTGAATGATATATCCGGTGGCTCAGGGGCAATGAGCTTGTTTGGCAGTGTATATAATAACTCTAAAGAGCTTACAGATGATGTAGATGGTCAGTGGGATTTTGCATGGGGGGGCTCTAGTGGAGAATTCTTGGCTGGTGGGTTCTACCTTTCTGGCACAATGACCGACATTGATCAAAACCTGATTTTTAGTGCAGAAGGGGTAATGGTATTTGCTGGAGAAACACCCAATGCACTTCTTTTGAGCGAAAATTCTAAAGGGCTTATTTCTGCTGGGCACTCAGATTTTTATCAGTCATTGGCATACAGCCGCATGTTGTCTTTTAATTTCGACACTCTAAGCGGGGCGTATGTCGATATCGACAACACCAAAGCGCTGGTTGGATATTACAAGGATAATCAATCCTATAGCATCGATGATTCAACTGCTTCACTAGTGCTTGGTGAAACTCAGTTTGCTGACTCTCTGGACTCTGGGGTTTCACATAGAGTTATCTGGGGGCGTTGGGATAATGTGAATGATACCGATATTCTGTATGGAAATGGCGAAGGTATCGAAACAGCAAAGGTTCTCCATTACATAATGGCTTACAACTTTACTACTCAGGCAGCCTTGGAAAATTTGGCGACCTCAGGAATTTCTGCAACATATTCATTAGCAGGTGGGACAGCGCCTTCGCTTATTGATTCGAGTGGTAACGTTACAAATGGAGTCTTAAATTCTTTAAACTTGGATGTTGATTTTAGTGGTGGGACTATCATTACTGATCTCTCGATAGATATTTCAAATCAAACTGTTACTGCGTTTGGAGGCGGGAGCCTGACTGATTTTATGTCCAATGGTATTGCTTTGGACTCTGAGTCGGCTCTGGGCTATATGTCAGGGACTATGAATGGGCAATTTGTGGGTTCTAATGCAGATGGCGCCATTGTTTCTTATGAATTGAGTGGTGGTGATATTGATCCAGTGCAGATAAATGGGGTAGCTGCTTTACAGCAGTCGTCTACAGGTCAGTCTGCAGGCGGGTTGCCTTAGGTATTCACTGTTCAACCAAGTTTATGAGAACCAAGTCTCATAAACTTGGTAACCATTTGTTACGACATCCATCATCAACTTATTTAAGTAGTAAAATTATATTGTTTAGCCTGCAAATGGGGGATGCTCTATGAAGAGTATTAGCTCTGTTGGCGGGCAGGTAAAATAATGGATCAATAGGATATTACAGCCAAAGCAGGATGCGTGCAGGGAGCACTTGGCGATTAATTACTGCTTTGGTGATGCTGATGTCTTCCACATTTTATTTGATAATAAAGTATTTTAAATATTCTTTATTGTCAATCCTGGTTTTAAGCTTTCCTTACAAAGCGATGGCTGCTGAAGCGGTCGGCCAGATTCTTTTTATTCATGGCGTAGTCACCCTTACATCTCTTGAAGGCGAAACCCGTACCGCGGTTCAGGGTGCGTCTGTCTTCGAAGGTGACAGCATCGTTTCAGATAAAGCCAGTAGTATGCAGCTCAAAATGGTGGATGGTGGCTATCTTGCTGTTCGCCCTTCAACGGTCATAAAAATCGATAATTATCGCTTTAAGCAGGATGGCGAGGATAAGGTTCAAACCTCATTGCTGAGAGGTGGTCTTCGTTCTATTACAGGCTCAATCGGGCAGACCAAGAAGGAAAGCTTCAAAATACGTACTCCGGTTGCCACGATGGGGATCAGGGGGACCGATCTTGAGGTTTTCTACTTCCCTGAGGATCAGAGTGAATCTGTTAAAAAGGGTGTCTATTTAAGAATCAATTCCGGCAAGGGTTATATCCAGACCTATGCTGGCGTTCAGTTTGTTGGTGCTAATCAAACAGGCTATGCCGTTGATAGTCAGTCCTTGCCCGAGCTTTTAAGTAACCCTCCTGCCATTTTTAATCTCAGTAGTGATTTCAATTTCCAGACAATTTTGACCGGACTTGGAACCAGCGATTCCGGCGAAGATAGTCCTGCACGTTCATTTAACCAATTTAAAGATGATGGCGAGTTGCCGGAGTTTGATCAGATAACTTTTGTGGATCTTTCATTACCGCCTGATCTTTATGAAAGCTGGTGGGCTGATGATATCCCTCCGTCCGGGAACATAGATTTTGAGTATCTCGCAGACAATAACTACGGGCCTCTTGGTAATCTAACGCCAGCTTCCGCGGTCAGTTCAAAAACGGGGACTTTTGTGTACTCCTCATCGAATATTGCTGTTTCCTCGGGCAATCTCACCAATTCCTCCAGTGAGTTGAATATCAATTTCACTGAGGGAACACTGGATTACATGCTCTCGCTTGAATTTGGTGGTGTTTCACCGGCAGGTGATAGGCAAACGGCTGCTTCAGGCAGTTCATCCTGGAGCTTTGAAGGTTCTGGTCAGCTTGATGACTTTATCAGCACCAGTGGGATGAGTATGAGTGGCGGGACTTACAATGATGAGTCAAACCAAGATTATTCTGCTTCGGGAATTTGGTACGGGTTCTTTACGGGTGAAAGTGCAGAAGGGTTATACAGCTATTTCGATTTGGAAGCTGAAGGCGGCTATTCGCTTTCTGGTAGCTCTCAAACTGATTCAAGTACAGAGGTGATCGCAGGAACCGAAACAGGCGGAGACACTGGAACAGGCGGAGACACCGGGACAGGCGGAGACACCGGGACAGGCGGAGACACCGGGGCAGGCGGAGGCACTGGAACAGGCGAAGGAACCGGAACAGGCGAAGGAACCGGAACAGGCGAAGGAACCGGAACAGGCGGAGAAACAGGAACCGATCAACCTGCTGAGGCGGAAGGTGAGTACCTGGTGGCGGTTGCAACGCCTGGGCTCAAGCGCAAGTTCAATATCACATCAGAAAGTAACCGTGATGTTTCGCTTCAGATGCTTGATGGTAAGGTCTACCGAATTGAGGATAAAAGCTCAAATGATGTGTTGATTGCCACCAGTGATATTGTTCAGTCAACTGCATCAGATGAATACAACGAGTTTGGATGGGGCTACTGGACCAGCTTTCAAAATGGAAACCAGTCCATCGATGGTAACCTTTTATTCTTCTTCATTGATAGCCTCAATGCGCCCAGCCTGACGACCGATGCGTTTGTTAATCAGGTGGCTGAGTTTACCTGTGCTGGTGGCTATGCCATTGATGCCACCGGCAATTCAGGTTATGACCTGAGCGGCTCAACATTACAGGTTAACTTTGATGATGGTGGTTTCGCTTCACAGCTGCAGGCTGTTTCGGATAGTGCAACCTGGAGTGTCGGCGGAAGTGGGAATCTGTCGGATCTTTCTAATATCGGATTGTCCGGAACCGTGACTTATGCTGATGACAGCAGTGAATCCGCGTCCGGTCTATGGGACCTGATGTGGGGCGGTGAAGAAGGGCAGATTTTAGGTGGTAGCTTTGAGCTGGATGCGGGTAATGGGCAATCCAGTGACTCGCTGGAAGGCGTTGTTGCCTTTAATGCAGACCTGGTTGTGCTGGATACCGCGGCAGAACAGAACAGCGCAACGACCTTAGGTCTGATGGCGACTCAATGGGGAGATGCCAACTCTCAGGGTGCAGATCTGTTTGCGGTTACCTCCGAATCAGCGTCTTCAATTACTGAGGAGCTATATCTGGATTCCAGTGGTGCTCTGCGTTCTTTTGAAACCGGATCATCCTGGGTTACGTTGACGAATGATCAGTTGTCTCTGGCAGAGTCGGATTCAGCAACATTGTCAGATGGCTCTGAGGTTAATTGGGGCCGTTGGGATAATCTTCAGGCTGCGGATTATGAAGGGTCAATGGATAACCTGCAGCAACTGCATTATATGTTGGCTTCTAATCTGACCTCAGCTGATGTGCTGGCAGCCAAAACAGGAACCGTAAGTTACAGTCTGATTGGGGGCACGACACCCACAATGATGGCTTCTGATGGCAGTGTCAGCCTTGCCAGTCTGGATTCTATGACCATTGGGATCGACTTTGATAATGATTCGATGAATGTGGCGATGCAGCTTTCTGCAGAGTCTCTGGACGGTGTTCTCTCTGCTTCAGGTTCAGGGCAGTTGAGCAGTTTCACGGGTTCGGGGGTTGGTCTCGATGTTTCCGGTGCCAGCTCAGGCAGCGGTATTGTTCAGGGGCAATTTGTTGGCTCGGATGCAGAAGGCATTATGAGTTTGTATGAACTCAATACAGGGGCCGGTGATATCAGTGGCACCTCTTTGCTGGGGCAGGCACGTTAAAGAGAGAGACTGCAGCGCTAACGTTCGCTCTGTTTTCAAAACAAAAAGCCGGAGATAAGTCTCCGGCTTTTTGCGTTTCAGTATTACAGGATATTTATTTGCTGGTATGGGTGAATACCCCGTCCCAGCCTTCTCCCGGTGGGTGTTCACGGTAAAGCTCGATGCGTTCGAGGTACACCTCATAAATCATTCTGGGATCTTCAGCCAATAACTCTCTGAACTGGCGCTCAGCATAACCCCATTCCTGCTGACGGAAATGCTTCAGTGCCAGTGTATAGCGTTCCAGGCGTTGGCGTGTTTCAGTATCAACCTGATCTTTCAACGCTATAGGCTCAAAAATGGCCACTGGCTCGTGTTTGCCTTTAACCTTAACCAGGTCGAGCTCGCGATAGAGATAGTCGTCAGCGGCCTCTGCGGTGGTTTCACTTACCATCAGATCAACGCCGTATTGTTTAGTTAGCCCCTCCAGTCGGGAGCCAAGGTTCACAGCATCGCCCAGAACGGTATAGGCCATGCGGAATTCAGAACCCATGTTGCCGACGTTCATCGGCCCGGTATTAAGACCAACACCGATTTTCAGTTCCGGCCAGCCACGCTTTTTAAACTCAGGCCCAAGCTCTTTCATGATCTCAATCATACGAAGACCTGCTTCAACGCCGTGCTTGGCGTGCATAGGGTCCCTCAGAGGGGCGCCCCAGAATGCCATGATGGCATCGCCCATGTACTTGTCGATGGTGCCACGATACTCATGAATAACACCAGTCATTGGTGTCAGGAAGGCATTCATCAGGCGGGTCAGTTCTTCAGGGTTCAGGCCTTCAGAGATGGTGGTAAAGCCACGGACATCGGAGAAGAGCACGGTCATCTCCCGGCTTTCACCTTCCAGTGAGATGCTGCCGGGATCATCATTCATTTCGTCCACCAGCTCGGGAGGGACGTACTGGCCGAAGAGGCGGGTTAGCTGGCGCTTGCCCCGGGACTCAACCAGATAACCGTAGGCAAGCTGGTAGGCGATAATCAGAGCGCTGAGCAGGACGGGTGTTGCCAATGGGAAGACCCATTTGTAATCGGTCCAGAGCAGCAGGTTGCCATACCAGATACCGGCAAAAATCAGGGATGAACCGATCAGAATCGGCAGAGGGTTGAGTCGCGGCAAAGTAAAGGTCAGCAGTAACCCCAGAAAAGTCAGTACTAAAATTTCGCCGCCAATGGTGTAGGTTGGCTGATGTTTGAAAGACTGGTGCAGAATACCGGCAATCAGGTTTGCATGTACCTCAACCCCCGGATAAACACTCTGTACCGGTGTGGTCCGAAGATCCAGCAGTCCGGGAGCGCTGGCCCCGAGTAGTACGATTGCGCCCTGCAACTTCTCTTTCGGAACCGTCTGGCGGAAGACATCAATCACCGAGACATATTCAAAAGTACCGCGCCCGCCATAATAGGGCACCAGAGCACCAGTCTGATTGTCTACGGGGATGCGGAAGCCTCCCACATCCAGTGCTTCCAGAATCGGGTTGCTTTCATCGCCGCTCATAACAAATTCGACAGGCGGCATGCCGAGCACACTGCGAACAACCGCAAGTGACAGAGACTGGTAGTATTCTCCCTTATATTCCTGAATCATCGGCACCCGACGGAAAACCCCATCCTGATCCACCAGAGGGTTGTCAAAGAATCCCGCCGAAAGTGCATTTGCCTGATGAATTGGCTGGTTGCCGGAAAAGCGTTCCGCTTTTGGAATCGGGAGTAGAGATGGTGGTAACGGACTGTTAATCGGCAGAGGATCAGGCAGAACGCCGACAGACGGTGTTTCTTCCTCTGCTTCACGGTCGAGGTAGAAACCGAGCACAGCAGGGGTCTGGCTCAGTATGCCAGCCAGCTGCCGGTCACCATCCATAGACTCCAGAAGCGGGGTAATGGTATCGCTCAGTTCCGGCCTTTCATCCAAAAGCTGCTGCAGTACCTCCATGGCTCCCCGTCGGTCAGGCTCCGGGAAGACGATATCGAAACCTAAGGCACTGATTCCGTATTCCCCGAACAGGATGTAGAGCAGTTCTGCAACATATTCCCTTGGCCAGGGAAACTGGCCGATCTCCCTCAGGCTGTCTTCATCAATATCAATAATGAGAATCTGGGGATCGCCCTCATTGGGTAGCGTCATATTGATACGGATATCGTAAGCGATCTGTTCAAGCCGGTTAAATAAACCGATATTCCAGTAACCCATGGAATGAAGCAGAAATATTGCGAGAATCAATAAACTGCCTAATGGCCGTATCAGGGGGAGGAGTGCTTTTTTTAGAGAGTCCATGCTGCGCCAATGTTCTGTCAGATGATTATTTTCTGAGCATACTATAGAACGCGGCGTAAGGTGGCATTTGACGGTAAGGTTCAGGGAAATTCAGGCAAAAAAAAGCCGCTTCATGAGAAGCGGCTTTTCAGAATATGGTGGCTATGGCGGGACTTGAACCTGCGACCCCAGCATTATGAGTGCTGTGCTCTAACCAACTGAGCTACATAGCCAAACTTGCATAAAACCGATGAAGGCTGAGCAAGTGGCGCAAATTATCTTTGCTGGGCACTTTTCTGTCAAGCTGTTTTTTAAGAAAAATAAATAAAAACAACAAGATAGGCGTAAGTGCAAAATAAAAGGCCGCTTCATGAGAAGCGGCCTTTTAAAATATGGTGGCTATGGCGGGACTTGAACCTGCGACCCCAGCATTATGAGTGCTGTGCTCTAACCAACTGAGCTACATAGCCAATTTCGGGAGCAGATTATACTGCAATTCGCTCCCGCTGCAAGCAATTATTTAACCACCTGCAGTCTTTCCCCGTTAATGTTTAAACATTAAAGCGGAAATGAACCACATCACCATCTTTCAGGATGTAGTCTTTACCTTCAAGACGCCATTTACCGGCCTCTTTAGCGCCCTGTTCGCCTTTGAACTGGATGAAGTCATCGTAGCTGACGACTTCGGCGCGGATAAAGCCGCGCTGGAAATCGGTATGAATCACACCGGCACCTTCCGGAGCGGTGGCACCGATCTTAACGGTCCAGGCGCGTACTTCTTTAACGCCGGCAGTGAAGTAGGTCTGCAGACCCAGCAAGCCGTAACCCGCACGGATTACGCGGTCCAGTCCTGCTTCTTCCATGCCCAGGTCTGCCAGGAACATGTCACGTTCTTCATCGTCCAGTTCTGCAATTTCCGCTTCAAGCTTGTTGCAAACCGGAACGACGATAGCGCCTTCCTCTTCTGCGATACCCTTAACGATATCCAGGTAAGGGTTATCTTCGAAGCCGTCTTCATCAACGTTAGCGATGTACATGGTCGGCTTAACGGTCAGGAAGTTGTATGAGCGAAGCAGTTTCTTCTCATCATCGTTCAGACCGAAGCTGCGCAGTGGCTTGCCTTCCGCAAGGTGCGGCTGGATTTTTTCCAGCAGGGCTTTCTGGCTCTGAGCTTCTTTGTCGCCGCCTTTGGCGATCTTGGTCAGACGGTGGATCGCTTTATCCACAGAGTCCATGTCTGCCAGAGCCAGTTCCATGTTGATGATCTCGATATCCTGAGCAGGATCAACACGGTTCGCAACGTGGATCACATTCTCATTGTCGAAGCAGCGCACAACATGAGCGATCGCATCAGTCTCACGGATGTTGGCCAGGAATTTGTTACCCAGACCTTCACCTTTGGATGCCCCTTCTACGAGACCGGCAATATCGACAAATTCCATCGTGGTTGGCAGTACACGTTCCGGACTGACAATCTCAGCCAGTGCGTCCAGACGCGGATCGGGCATTGGCACGATGCCGGTATTAGGCTCGATGGTGCAGAATGGAAAGTTCTCGGCATCAATGCCGGATTTGGTCAGAGCATTAAACAGCGTCGATTTACCTACGTTTGGCAGGCCGACAATACCGCAATTGAAACCCATGATGATGATCCTGATGTGCGTGGATGAACCGGCGCATATACCAACAGGTATGCTGGCAGATACCGGCAGACAATATTACCGGTGGGGGAGAAGAGATCAGGCGGATTTAAAGCTGTGCAGGCGGTTCATAGCAGCGGGCCATTGGCCTGCAACTGCATCGGGGAGGGCTCTTATGGCTTCATCGATACAGTCATTCAGAGCCTGTTGCTCTGACTTAGGTGCCCGACCCAGCACATATCCGGTAACCTTATCGCTACTGCCCGGATGGCCGATTCCAAGCCGTAAACGGTTGAAACCTTTTTCATTACCAAGTTTGCTGATGATATCCCGCAGACCGTTGTGGCCGCCGTGACCTCCGCCCTGTTTAAAGCGCGCTGTACCCGGAGGTATGTCCAGCTCATCGTGTGCAACCAGAATAGACGCAGGGGGGATCTTGAAAAAACCGGCAACAGCAATCGTGGATTGTCCGCTACGGTTCATAAAAGTGGTAGGAATCAACAGATGAAGGTCCTGACCTTCAAAGTGGGCCTTGGCATAGAGCCCGTGGTACTTCTTTTCGGGACGCAGGCTAACACCGCAGTGTTTGGCCAGCGCCTCGACAAACCAGGCTCCGGCATTGTGACGGGTTTGCTCATACTCAGCTCCGGGGTTACCCAGGCCAACGATCAGCTTTATACCTTCACTCATACCAGAACCTCGTTTAAAACCGGCTAGGATTACTCCTCGCCAGCTTCCTCTTCATCGTCAGCTGCTGCGCCTTTAGGAGCTGCAACAGAAACTACTGAAGAATCGTGATCTGCGCCTTTAGTCAGTTCAACGATTTCTGCACCTGCTGGCAGAGCCAGGTCAGAAAGGTGGATTGACTGGCCTTTCTCTACGTTAGTCATATCAACATCGATATGAGTTGGCAGCTGGCTAGGCAGTGCACGAACTTCTACTTCAGTTTTCTGGTGCTGAATCTTGCCACCCTGAACCTTAACGCCTTTACAGGTGTCTTCGTTCAGGAAGTGGATAGGAACCAGAATGGTGATTTTGCAGTCATCGCTTACGCGCTGGAAGTCAGCGTGCATGATCACTTCTTTGAATGGGTGACGTTGCAGATCTTTCAGGATCACCTGCTCGTTGTCAGCACCTTCAATGTTCAGAGTCAGAGTGTGAGTGTAGAAACCTTCATTTTCCAGTTTCTTGAACAGCTCACGCATCTCGATAGAGATGGATACTGGCTCTTTGCCCAGACCGTATACAATACCTGGAGTACCTTTTTCCAGACGACGCAGGCGGCGGCTCGCACCTTTCCCCTTGTCGCTGCGTACTACAGCGTTCAGCGTGTAATCAGACATGATTATTTCCTCAGGTTTACATAAAGACAGTACAGGCTTCCGCGACCAGAAGCCTGTACCCAGTTAAAAATCGGTTTTGAGATGTGGCGCTTTAATTAGCGAAACATCGCGCTGATGGATTCCTCGTTGCTGACACGGCGAACCGCTTCAGCCAACAGACCGGAAAGCGTAAGCTGGCGGATTTTGCCACACTTCTTAGCTGCATCAGTCAGAGGAATGGTGTCTGTGATGATCAGCTCATCCAGAACAGAATTACGAATGTTGTCGATCGCAGGACCGGACAGAACCGGGTGCGTCGCATAAGCTACAACGCGCTTAGCGCCATGAGCCTTCAGAGCTTCAGCGGCTTTACACAGGGTACCTGCGGTATCCACCATGTCATCAACCAGAACGCAGGTACGATCCTGAACGTCACCGATGATGTGCATTACCTGAGCTTCGTTAGCCTGCGGGCGACGTTTGTCGATGATCGCAAGGTCGGCATCGTTCAGTTGCTTCGCAATTGCACGGGCACGAACAACGCCACCAACATCAGGAGATACCACAACCAGATCTTCGTAGTTCTGGCGCTCGATATCATCCAGCAGAATCGGGGAACCGTACACGTTATCAACAGGAACATCAAAGAAGCCCTGAATCTGGTCAGCGTGCAGGTCAACAGTCAGAACGCGGTCAACACCAACAGCTACGATCATGTCAGCAACTACTTTAGCGCTGATAGGTACACGAGCTGAGCGAACGCGGCGGTCCTGACGGGCATAGCCGTAGTAAGGAATTACAGCGGTAATACGCTGTGCAGATGCACGACGCAGTGCATCAACCATCAGGATCAGTTCCATCAGGTTATCGTTGGTAGGTACGCAGGTGGACTGGATAACAAAAACGTCTTTACCACGAACGTTTTCGTTGATCTCAACAGCCATTTCGCCGTCACTGAATTGACCAACCGTGGCATCGCCCAGACGGATGTCTAAACAATCAACAACTTTGCTGGCTAACTGGGGGTTTGCATTCCCCGTGAACACCATTAATTTTGACACGTGTAACTACCTTTGGATTCAGTCTGACGGGAGTAAGTGCGGGCCTGAAGTGCAGTTCATTGCATCTACAGAAAACAGAAGTGGCTGGGGTACCAGGATTCGAACCTGGGGATGCTGGAATCAGAATCCAGTGCCTTACCGCTTGGCGATACCCCAACTATATACCAGCTCAGATTGCCAGAATTTCATGCAATGGCGAACGGTTTCGTCCCCAGGCTATAAAACCCTGCCAGTGTCCCGGTAACGTCTTTAAAACAGCCTCGGCTGATTCTTGGTCGTCAAAACCTGCAAAAATACAGGCACCGGTTCCGGTCATCTGTGATTTGCCATGCTGACTAAGCCAATCGAGCGCCTCTGCAACCTCTTTATAAGCTGCTTTGGCAATCGGTTCGCAGTCGTTATGACCGCCCTGATCAAGTGCGCGCGTAATTGTCATGATTTCGGTATCTCTTGTCAATTCAGGATGGCAAAAAATTTCCTGAGTTGAGATATGACAATCCGGGCAAATGACGACAAAACACTGCTCTTTAGGCTGGATCGGGGTCAGCTTTTCACCGACACCCTCGGCCCATGCGGCAAAACCACGGACAAAGACAGGAACGTCCGCGCCCAGTGTCAGGCCAATCTCCGCTAACTCATCCAGTGTGCAGCCCAGCTGCCAAAGCTGATTCAGCCCCAGAAGGGCTGTGGCGGCATCGGAGCTGCCGCCACCCAGACCACCGCCCATGGGAATCTTTTTATCCAGCTGTATTGATACATCAGGCAGGGGGTTGCTGATGCCCTTGTCGCGGCAAAAGGCGATCAGGCGACGAGCGGCTTTAATAATCAGATTGTCTTCTGGCGCAACTCCGGGAATCTGAGGGCTTAATGTCAGATTGGGATGTTCCGAGCACGACTCCTGCACTTCAAAGGAGAGCTGATCGCAAAAGTCGAGAAACTGAAACTGAGTCTGCAGCAGGTGATAGCCATCTTCGCGTCGACCCACAATATGCAGCATTAAATTAAGTTTGGCGGGAGCAGGTAGTGTCAGCATTGTCGGGATAACCGGGAACTTGAATAAATAGGGAGGCGGATTATATCGGAATAATCCGCCGGAAAGCAGGGTGGCTTTTGGCCGATAAGGCCTGCCGGGCAATGGCTACTTTAAAAGTGACAGCTGATGAGGTGGCAGTTGCCATTGATTGATAATAAAGGTCAGTTCGAGTTTCCCTTTGGCGATTTTCATGCGGCCGGGTAGCTCGGTTTGATGATCTGCACCTGATACGACCGCCTGGTAGCGATCATAACGGATATCCCAGCCATCCTGTTGCAGGCGGGCGACCTGTTGGGCGGTGTTCAGCTCAGAAAGATAGTCTGAGCCGGGAGCCGGTAGTGTGCGCACCCAATAGAAAAGGCTGCTCAGAGGCAGATCCCAGCCAAAATGATTGTACAGCAGACTTTCGGGGGTTCGGTCAGCAAAGCGCCCTTCATCCGGGATGGTCAAAACGACCTCGTATGGCGTGCCTTCCAGCAAAGCGCCGGTCTGGCCAAAAGGGCCGCTCAACGTCAGGCTGTAGCTGTCGCCGGACTGAAGCCATTGAATATTAGCGCTGTCAGAGCTGTCTGCCGTTTTAAGGCGAATTTTTCCGGCGATCTGCCAGTGGGTCAGTTGCGACAGGCTGCGTTTGTGCTTATCCATGTAGGGTGATGAAGCCTGCTGAAGGGATTCCGTGGTGGTACAGCCACTGATGACCAGAGCCAGAATAAGAGCGGTAACGGCCGGAAGGTTAAAGCGACGGTTCTTGCGGTGAGCAGTCCCTGCCGGGTGACCGCTTAAAGTGAAGCTTTTAAATAAACGAAACATAGTAGCTTTTTCAATCCTGATCAGTGGAAGGGCCGATAGCTTAATCCCGGTTTGACCGGTGGCCGACGTTATTCTGAAACCCTTTCGCTTTCGGTGGTCTCTGAGTGATCCTGTTCCCGGAGCTCCTGCTGACCTTGGAGGTCAGCCTGACGGCTAAGTTCCGGGAAGCGTTCTTCCAACGTGTCTACCAAGGCGTTGTCCTGAAAGAGCTGGCGGGCTTCAAGCAGCAGCGCTATCGCCTCTTCAGGGTGCTTAGAGATCCAGTAAACTTCGATCAGGTGGGTTGCCACCTCAGGGTCCTGCAGTTTGTCATAGGCTTGCTGCAGAAACAGAATGGACTCATTCACCTGACCCAGTTTGTAATATACCCAGCCAAGACTGTCGGTAATGGCCGGATCACCGGGTTTCAGGGCGGCGGCTTTTCTGATCAGTAACAGGGCTTCTGAGTAACGCTCGGTGTATTCCGTCAGGGTGTAACCCAGCGTATTAAGCACCATGGCGTTGTTGGGTTCGTTGTCCAGAATATCCCTCAGATCCTGCTCCATTGCGTCAATATCACGCAGCTGCAGTGACAGCATGGCGCGACTGTACAGCAGCTCATAATCAGCGCCTTCAGCGTTGATCGCTTCGGTCAGAAGTTGGTGTGCTGTTTCGGTTTTATTCAGCGACTGCAGCAGTTCGCTTTCCAGCAGATAAAGGCGGACACGATGCTCTGGCAGGGTCAGGCGCAGGGTTGCCAGATGAGCGCGGGCTTCTTCGATATCGCCATTGGCGATCAGCAGACGGGCGGCTCGGGCCTGAGCCTGCAGAAAATCCTTGCCGCCTTTTACCATGCGATAGTGGTCGATGGCCGGTTCGATATTGCCTTCCTGTTCTTCCAGTCGACCCAGATAATAATGTGCCGAATCCAGCTCAAAGCCCTGTTCCAGCAGCTTGTTCAGCTCCTGACGTGCCTGTTCCGGCAAACCATTCTCCATCAGAATCAGAGCAAGAGAGAGGGTCAGCTGACTGTTCTCAGGGTGGTTGTCCGCCATCTGAGCGAATACTTTCTGCGCCTGATCGATATCGCCATCTTTCACCAGTGTGCGGGCCAGCGCCAGTTGAAGACGAAGGTTGTCGGGTTGCTTGCGAATCGCTTTTTTCAGAATAACGATGCCCTGCTGAGGACCATCCTGAGTAATGGCCAGGTCGGTCTTTAACAGAATGCTGCGCACATTAAGGGGGGCGATACTTAGCGAAGCCTCAATCGCTTCGCTGGCTTCCTGATGCAGACCACTGAAATACAGAAGCTGAGCCGTGGCTGTTAACAGGTCGGGATTGTTGGGGTGACTGCTGCGCAGACTGTTCAGCGCGATCAGGAGTTCGTTTCGGGTGTAGTTGTCGGCCTCGGCGCTTTGCGCAGCAAGGTAGCTGAAATGGGTTTCTTCGCCCATGGCCAGCAGGTCACTCTGAAAATCGAACGCCTCAAGATAACTGCCCTGCTGAATCAGCAAGGTGCTGCTGATTCGGCGGGATTCAACATTGTCCGGGTCGGTTTCACTCCAGATAGCGGCGGCATCCAGTGTGGTTTGATTGTCACCGGCATACTGAGCGATATAGGTCGCCCGGCGTGCCAGCTCAGGGCTTTGCAGTCGTGAAGCCTGATCCATATAAAGCTGCAGGGCAAAGCCGACCTGATTACGCTGACCGGCAATTTCGGCCGCCAGAAGCTCGCGAACCGCTTCGCCATCCAGACCGTTAACCGGCTGTGGGTACTGAGTCAGATTGCTCTGCATTTCAGGGCGCTGATAATCAGCAGAAAAAGCGGGTTCCTCGGGCTGAGTAGCCTGCTGTTGGCAGCCGGATAGCCAGAACAGAGGGAGCAGTAAGCTGGCTCTGAACAGGCGAGAAGAACGAATGATTGCTGGCATGCCTTGCATGGTGTCACCCTGACCTTGTATTGATACCAACAGAGCTTAACCTGTTGCTACTACAGAAAAAACTCTCTTTTTTAATCAGTTTGTTTTTATCTGTTGCCGCAACAGGCTGACCGGTGGTGTTTCAAATCACGGTGTCACGGCACTCAATAGCATCATGGCAGGTCGCCGGTGTCGGTCAGAGAAACCAGACGGTTTCTGCCACCGTTTTTGGCTTTGTAGAGTGCGTGATCGGCCGCTTTCAGCCACAGATCCAGTGATTCATGCTCTCCCGCCGGGCGAATCAGCGCGCCAATGCTGATGGTGAAACTGAGAGACAGACCTTCTTTATGAATCGGATGTTTTTCTATTCCCTGCCTGAGCTGTTCCAGACGCGCTTCAATATGCTCAGCTGTGCGGGCAGACGTGAGCACAATAAACTCTTCACCGCCAAACCGAATCAGATGATCCTGAGGTTCTGAGAAGTGGTGGCGCATCTGGCTGGCCAGCTCCTTCAGGCAGGTGTCTCCGACATCATGGCCGTGATTGTCGTTTATACGCTTAAAGTGGTCGGCATCGATCATGGCGCAGGCCGGGATCAATCCCTCTTTGTGGCACTGTCTGATGAAGGTGTTAAAAGTCTGGTTCAGATAGCTTCGGTTACCCAGCTCGGTCAGCTGGTCGGTGACACTCAGGTACGCGAGCTGCTCATTGGCTTGTGTCAGCTGATGGTTCAGATTACCCAGCTTGCGGTTCCAGAAAAACAGAGCCAGCAGTAGCAAACTGAAGCCGCCCACAAGTTGCCAGAGTGTTGTGTAGTCGGTTTTCTGTTCCAGCTTAATAGCAAGCCAGTCATTCTCAATCTGATCCAGCTCTTTTGGCGTCAGACTGGTCAGCAGCTTGTTGATCAGGCTCTGTAGTTGCGGGAGTTGGCGGTTAACCGCCACGGCAAAGTTGCTATCCACCGGCAGGCGGCCTAACACCCGTATATCCCCCAGACTTTCCTGTTGTAACAGATGGCTGGTCTCTGCCAGACCGCCGATAAAACCGTAGAGTTTTTTCTGTCTGACCAGTTGGATGCCTCCCAGCGTGTCATCAACCAGTCTGAGCTTCAGCTGCGGATAGCGCTGCTGCAGGATATCTCTCAGGTTGTTATCCCGGCTGATGCCAATCGGTTTATCTGTCAGCTCGTTGATACCGTTAATAAAGGGGCTGTCCAGATTACCGAGAATGACATTAGATGCGTTGTACCAGCTGTCGGAGAACAGCAGATTCTGCTGAAGTCGGGTGCTGGGAACGATCATCGGGATCAGATCGCATTGCCCCTGTTCCAGTGCAGTGAGGGTTTCCTGCCAGCTGTTGGTGGCATAAAGATCAAAGCGAAGATTATCCAGTTTTTGCTGCAGTACCGTGAGCAGGCTGGCGGACATACCTTCGTGGTTATTTTCCCAGTCGAGTTGCTCCAGTGGATAGCGATCAGGATGTACGCAGTAGGTGAGGGTGTAATCCCAGTTGCTTAATAGCTCCTGTTCTTTCTGGTTCAGATTGATGCGGCTCTCGCCGCTTGCGGTGGCTTTTGCGCCCAGCCAGCGATTTTCGATCGCCCGTTTTTCTGTGTGCGACAGGCTGATCAGAGCCTGATCCAGAATCGCTCTCAGGGGTTCCAGCTCCGGCTGCATGCCAAGGCGAAGATCCTCTCCCGCAAGACCGGGCAGCCGGAGTTCACCGGCGATCCAGGTATCGGTCATACCCAGCTCCCGAACCCAGTGGTTGCCGTTGGGCAGTGCGGTCAGAACAACATCGACCTGATTTTCTGCCAAAGCCTTAAACATGGACGATTGCTCGGTATAGCTCAGTACGCTGTTGGGGAAGAGATTGCGTACCGCATCTTCATAGAAGACACCCTTACCGACTGCGATCCTAAGGCCGGAAAGATCCGAGGCTTTATTCAGGCGAAAGTTAGCATCCCGGGTGAAGGCAACATTGGGGATGCGGTGATAGGGCTGGGTAAAGCGGGTGAATTTGCGCCGTTCCGGCAGATCGGAGATGTTGGCGATAATATCCAGATCACCCTGTCTGAACAGCTGGAACAGGTTGCTCCACTGATCCACCACAGGGACAAACTCGATACCGGTCAGGTCATGCAGGCGGTAGAGAATATCAACACTTAAGCCCTGAACCTTGCCGTTCTCCGAAAAACTGAACGGGGCATAGTCTCTCATCAGACCGACCCTGAGAGGGGGCAGACGATTCAGGTAATCACGCTGCTGGCTGCTCAGTTTCAGCTTTTCCTGTCGCAGCGGGAACTGTCCTTCATTCTGCATCCAGCGATCATTCAGTTCCTGCAACCATTCACCGGGCAGAGACTGCAGTCCGGCCTGCAGTTTTTGGAACAGTTCCGGCCGGTCTTTGAGCGTGCCCAGCCGGAAATCTTCAATCTCAAGGCCATTCAGTGGCGCAAGGCCATGGGTTTCCAGCTGGAAAAAGCCATCCCGACGGGCCATGTAATTCAGGGTGATCTCCGGGCCGATAATGGTATCGACCCAGCCAAAGGCCAGCGCCTGTACCAGATTGGGTAGCAGGTCATACTCGATCACCTCTATGCCCTGCGCCACCAGATAATCGCTGTAATAGACATCCCGCAGGATACCGACCCGATAAGGCTTAAGGTCGTTGAGGGTTTTGACCGGAGGCAGCGGCTGAGCGCTGTTTTGCATCACCACCGCCTTTCGCAGGTGGTAAGGGCTGGTAAAGAGGATCTTTTTTGCCCGGTCTTCCCGCCATGAGATGCCGTCGATAATATCCAGCTCTCCCCGAAGAAACGCGGCGTAAATATCGGGCCAGCTGCCAACGCGATAATCAAACCGTACGTCCAGGGTTTTGCTGAGTTTGTTGAGCAGGTCGACAGAAAAGCCCCGGGCGACCCTGCCTTCGATACTGGAATAGGGTTCGTTATCTGCCACCAGACCTACGGTCAGGCTTTTAGAGGGGCTGTTGTTGCCGGAGGTCAGGTTGCCGGGAGCGGAATTAGCGTGAACGGCATCGGGTAAAAAGCAGAGACTGATCAGCAGAAAGGCGATAAAGAATATCAGCCGGGTCAGCGCAGGGTAAGCAGGGTTGTTGTCTATCGGGCTGGTGCGCATAAAGTCCCCAAAATCCGGTCATAAACCTAAAGCAGCAGCTTAAAAAGCGACCTCTGTCGTGCAGAAGGTGACAGCCTGCAGGCCTTAGTGTTTAAGGTAGCTGTAAAATGAATTTTTGTGGGGGATTTCATAGTGCAATGGATGTATGACTCTGCACAAGTAAAGTTTGAGAAAAGCCAACCTTTTTATCACCGCTCTGATTAAAAAAACGCCTTACCTTCCATGTGGTTGGAGTGCCACCTTCAGCCGTGTTGTGCTATTATCCCCAGCCTCAAAAATGCCGGAAACGTGACAGAATAGTTATCTATGAGCCTGCTTGCCTTTGGAATCAATCATAAAACTGCCCCCGTGGAAATCCGCGAACGGGTAGCTTTTACCCCGGAACAACTGGATGGGGCGTTCCAGCAGTTAAAGCAGCACCCGCAGATCAGTGAAGTGACGGTGGTGTCTACCTGTAACCGTACCGAGCTGTACTGTGTTGTGGATCCGGATTCTCAGGGCCGGGAGACAACGCCGGTGCTTGAATGGATGAGTCAGTTCCACAATCTGGATCTGTCCGATCTGGCGCGCTATAGCTACGAATACACCAATGAAGATGCTGCCCGGCACCTGATGCGTGTTTCCTGCGGTCTGGATTCTATGGTTCTGGGAGAACCTCAGATTCTGGGGCAGATTAAAGATGCCTATCTGAATGCTCAGGACAAAGGTTTGGTGGGTCGCGAGCTGAACCAGCTGTTCCAGCAATCCTTTGCTGTCGCCAAGCAGGTTCGGACTCAAACCGCCATCGGTGAAAACCCTGTTTCTGTTGCTTACGCTGCCGTCAGCATGGCCCAGCGTATCTTCTCGGATCTGAGTAAAAGCCGCGCCCTTCTGATCGGCGCTGGTGAAACCATTGAGCTGGTTGCCCGTCATCTGCGTAATGCCGGTGTGACCAACATGGTGGTTGCCAACCGTACCCTGAGTCGTGCTCAGGCGGTGGCGGAAGAATTTAACGGCGAAGCCGTTGTGCTGAGTGATATTCCTCACCAGCTTGAAAAATCCGATATTGTGATCGCCTCCACGGCCAGTCAGTTACCGATTCTGGGTAAAGGGGCTGTCGAGCGTGCCCTTAAAGTCCGTAAGCACAAACCTATCTTTATGGTGGATATCGCGGTACCCCGTGATATTGAGCCTCAGGTGGGTGAGCTGGATGATGTTTACCTCTACAGTGTCGATGACCTGAAAGAGGTGATCGAAGAGAATATGCGCAGCCGTCAGGAAGCAGCTGAGCAGGCTGAGCAGCTGGTACTGAGCGGTGTGGGCAGCTTTATGCAATCCCGCCGTGAGCGCGGTGCCGGTCAGCTGATCGGTAATCTGCGTCAGCAGGTTGAAAGCGTACGTGCCAGCGAGCTGGAAAAAGCGCTGCAGCAGCTGCAGAAAGGGCAGGACCCAGAGGAAGTGCTCAAGCGTTTCTCTCAGTCCCTGACCAACAAAGTTTTACACGAGCCTATGGTGCAACTGCGCCAGGCCTCTGCCGATAACCGGCATGACCTGCTGAACAGTGCCCGCACTCTGTTTGCTCTGGATTAGCGACGCTAATCCACTCTTTACCGCCTCTTTATAGAAAACCTCAGATTAAAAAAGACAGGTTAAAGACGATTCAGAGGCGTCTGTGCCCACTCCGGGAACCGTCGAAACCCGGAGACAAATCTAACAAATCGCTAACCCTGCTTAACACTATGTTGATCAGGAGCCAGCCGGGAAGAGAAAAATGAAACCATCCATCCACGCCAAACTGGATCTGCTGAAAGATCGTTTTGAAGAGCTTCAGGCTCTTCTGAGTGATGCTGAAGTGATCTCCGATCAGAAAAAATTCCGCAGCTATTCTCAGGAATACTCCGAACTGGAAGGTGTCGTTGAGACCTTTAACCAGTACGAGCAGGTTCAGAGCGATATGAGCGAAGCGGAAGCGATGCTGCAGGATGGTGATGCAGACATGCGCGAAATGGCCCGTGAAGAGATCGAAGAGGGTAAAGACGAGCTCGAGCGTCTGGAGCTTGAGCTGCAGAAACAGCTGCTGCCAAAAGACCCGAACGATGAGCGCAACGTCTTTCTGGAAGTACGTGCCGGCACCGGTGGTGATGAGGCGGCCATTTTTGCCGGTGACCTGTTCCGCATGTACTCCCGCTTTGCCGAGAAGCAGCGCTGGAAAGTGGAAGTAATCAGCGCGAACGAAGGTGAGCATGGTGGCTACAGAGAGATCATCACCCGCATCACCGGTGACCGTGTGTATTCTCAGCTGAAGTTTGAATCCGGTGCCCACCGTGTTCAGCGTGTACCGGCGACAGAATCTCAGGGCCGTATTCATACCTCTGCCTGTACCGTTGCGATCATGGCGGAAGCGGATGAAGTGGGCACGATTGATATCAACCCCAGCGACCTGAAAATCGACACCTTCCGCGCCTCCGGTGCCGGTGGTCAGCACGTTAACACCACCGACTCCGCGATTCGTATCACCCACCTGCCAACCGGCACTGTGGTTGAATGTCAGGATGAGCGTTCTCAGCATAAGAACAAAGCCAAAGCGATGTCTCTGCTGGCCTCCCGTATTCAGCAGGCTGCAGATGATAAGGCCGCGCAGGAACAGTCCGATGCCCGTCGTAGTCTGGTGGGTAGTGGTGACCGTTCTGAACGTATCCGTACCTACAATTATCCACAGGGTCGTGTCACGGACCACCGTATTAACCTGACGCTGTACAAGCTGGATGAGATTATGGAAGGCGCTTTGTCTGAAGTGATCGATCCGCTGGTTTCTGAACATCAGGCTGATCAGCTGGCAGCCCTGAGTGATTAACAGCCCGGAATGACGAACACCATGAGCCAACGGCCCGACGCATCCGTTTTACCTGAGCAGCCTGATGTGCAGACCGCCCTGAACTGGGCGGTACAGCAGCTGACCCGCAGTGAGACCGCTCGCCTGGACAGCGAATGTCTACTGGCGGAGTGTGTTGGTCAGAACCGTACCTGGCTGTTTACCTGGCCGGACAGAACCCTGACGGATGCTCAGTGGCAGCGTTTTCAGGCGTTGATTGCTGATCGTGCAACCGGTCAGCCGGTGGCTTATCTGCTGGGGTATCGGGAGTTTTGGGGGCTGAGCTTAAAAGTCAGTCCCGATACGCTGATTCCCCGACCGGATACCGAAGATCTGGTAGCCAAGGTGCTGGAGCTGATGCCGCAGCCAAAGGCGACGATTGCAGATCTGGGCACAGGCACCGGTGCCATTGCGCTGGCGCTGGCGTCGGAAAAGCCGGATTGGCAGATAACCGCCTGTGATTTTAATCCCGGCGCTGTCGCGCTGGCGGAAGAGAATCGTAAGGCACTGGGTTTTGGTCATGTCACTGTTATGGCGTCAGACTGGTGTCAGGCGTTGGCCGATCAGCATTACGATCTTATCGTCAGTAACCCACCCTACATTGAAGATAACGACCCTCACCTGTCTCAGGGTGATGTTCGCTTTGAACCTCTGTCGGCACTGACCTCTGGTGCTGATGGTCTGGATGATATCCGTCTGATCAGTGAGCAGGCTAAGCGTTGTCTTAAAGCCGGCGGCTGGCTGATCTTTGAGCACGGATACAATCAGGGACAAGCCGTGCAGTCGGTGATGACAGCAGCAGGTTATCAACAGGTGCAAACCTGTCAGGATCTGGCGGGTGTTGATCGGATGACCCTGGGTCGTTTGGCTGCGGAGTAACGCACGGCAGTTGTCAGATCCTCAGGATCTTGTGGCGCGTTCCCCTTAAGTGCAGGTTTTTTTGCTGAAAGGGATTATTGGCGCTTTTTCGATAAAGCGGTTGCGGTTGTCCTTTAAGCGAAATCTGGTGCCGCTTGATTCGTTACTTATGAAAAACCGCTTAGCGGTCAATACAGAAAAAAACTCTGCCATTTCCCTTTCTCTCTGATCTCATCTGGTCTAAAACGCCAAAAGCAGGCTTTATTTCGGTAAAAAATATAATCTGAATGTTTGCACTAGGGATAAAGTCTAATTCAATTAAACCCGTCAGCCCTTGAATTATGCTACCGCTTGGCGATAAGCTCTAATCAGCAATAATTGCTGGAAGACAGATAATAACTAGCAAAACCTTCTGATTATTGAGACGTTATTTCCCCTATGAAAGCTTCTAAACCTCGCGCACTTGACCGCATCGACCTGAAAATTCTTGCCTGCCTGCAGGATAATGCCCGTATCTCCTATGTGGATTTGGCTAATCAGGTTGGCCTTTCAACCACACCTTGTCTGGAGCGTGTGAAGCGCCTGGAGCGAAACGGGGTTATCAAGGGATACAAAGCCCACCTGAATCCTAAATATCTGCGGGCTAACCTGCTGGTCTTTGTAGAGATCAGTCTGGAAACTCAATCCTCTGCGGTATTCGACGAGTTCCGTCGTGCGGTTTCCAAACAGCCACAGATTCAGGAGTGCCATCTGGTTTCCGGCCAGTTTGATTACATTCTGAAATGCCGTATTCCTGAAATGTCTGCTTATCGTCAGCTGCTGGAAGATGTGGTACTGACCCTGCCGGGCGTGAAAGAGTCCAAGAGCTACGTAGTGATGGAAGAGGTGAAAGAAGACACCTCGATCTACGTGCCGGACCTGAATGAATTTGATGAGCATCAGCTGACCTAGTTAGAAAATACCAGCTGACCTGATAGTCAGTTTTTTCATATACAGGTTAAAATACCTGATAGGGCTTTTGGCATTTGCCGAAGCCCTATTTTTTTATCCTTTATCTTTTACCTTGCCATCTGAAGAGAACATCACACCATGCAGGATCAGCAGTTATTACGCTACAGCCGTCAGATTATGTTGCCGGAGGTTGAGATCGCCGGACAGCAGGCCTTACTGGATGCCCGCGTATTGATCATCGGCATGGGCGGGCTGGGATCACCTGCCGCGCTTTATTGTGCCGCCGCCGGTATCGGTACGTTGGCGATCAGTGATTTTGATGAGGTGGACCTGTCCAATCTGCAGCGTCAGATCGTACATCGTCAAAGCACCATCGGGCAGCCGAAAGTGGACTCCGCCCGGCAAACGCTGAATGAGCTGAATCCGGAATGCGAGATTGTCACCCTGCCCGAAAAGCTGGAAGGGGGTGCCTTGCGGGAGCAGATCCGTCTGGCAGATGTGGTGCTGGATTGCAGTGATCGCTTCTCCACCCGTTTTGCGATTAATGCTGCCTGCGTCGCCGAGAAAACACCTTTGGTATCCGGCGCGGCGATTCAGTTTGGTGGCCAGCTGGCGGTGTTTGACCCCCGCCAGCCGGAGAACCCCTGCTACCGCTGTCTTTATGACGATAGTGATGATGAAGCGATGCGCTGCGCTGAAAACGGTGTGATCTCCCCTTTGGTGGGGGTCATCGGCACGATGCAGGCATTGGAGGCCGTTAAGCTGATCTCCGGTGCCGGTAAGACCGCCAGTGGCCGCTTACTGATTTTTGATGCCCTGAATACCCAATGGCGCAGCATGAATCTGAGTAAAGATCCTGCCTGCCCGGTGTGTCATGGCTGATACACTTTTCTGACGCCCCTTTCTGACACGCCAGAAGGGGCGCTCCCTTAGGCCTTAAAAAACCAATAGCGAAGGTTCCGGTTCCTGCCTCAGGAGTTCTGCCAGAACCTTCAGCCCGCGCTCAAGATGGTTCTGCGACCAGGCACTGCTGGATGACAGTCGTATCGCCTGAGGAGCCCGATATTGCGCCACGATAAAGTTATCCTCTCCGATCACCTTTACGCTGCGCTTTTCTGCTTGCTGAATAAACTCTTTGCTGCGCCACTGTTCCGGTAACTCCAGCCAGGCGTGCAGGCTGTGGGGATTGATCCGGCAGTTAAACTCTCCCAGATACTGTGTCATCAGGCGGTTGCGCTGAAACAGTTCTGTCTTTTGTTCTTCCAACAGTTGTTGCGCCAGACCGCTTCTGATCCAACGGGTACAGATCTCTGCCAGTAGCGGACTGGTCATCCAGTGTGAAGCGCGCAGGGCGTTAGAGATCTGGGTGCGGATCTCATCCGGCGCCACAATCCAGCCGACACGAATACCGGCAGCCAGTGTTTTTGACGCACTGTTTATATAGATCACCTTGTCCGGTGCGATCTCCGCCAGCGGTGGCGGTGCCTGTTCCAGCAGGTTCGAGTTCACCGAATCCTCGATGATCCAGACATGGTAGCGGCGGGCGATCTCGGCCAGAGCTTCGCGGCGCGCTTCCGACATAATGGCATTGGTGGGGTTCTGCAGTGACGGCGTGCAATAGAGTACCCGTGGGGAGAACTGCTTACAGGCGTCTTCAAAGGCTGAGGGAATAACGCCTTCTTCATCCATCGCCACCGGTTGTGGTCTCAGCCCCAGTTGGTGCGTGACCGCCATAAAGCCCGGGTAGGTGATCGCTTCTGAAAGGATCATATCGCCGGAACGGGTCAGTGCCATCAGGGTCAGCATAATCGCATTCTGCCCCCCGCCGGTAATCATCAGCTTGTCCGCCTGAGTATTCAGCCCTGCCAGTCGAAGCCATTCTGCGGCCGCTTCTCTGTGCTCCGGCATGCCGATATCCGGCTGGTAGCCCAGCAGACGGTTCATCTGATGAGGATCTGCCGCTAATTCCGTCAGTGACCTGCTCAGGATATCGGCTCTGTCGTTCGCAATGGGCAGGTTGAGCTGAAGGTCTACGCAATCCGGCTCAGCCTCACCACGAATCATAAAGCGCTGTCCCTGAGCATGGGGTGTGGTGATAAAGGATCCGCGCCCAACCCGGGCGGTCACCAGCCCCCGTCGTTCCGCTTCAGCGTAAGAGCGGGTGATTGTGCCTACCGTGACACCCAGAGTATCCGCCAGCGCCCGGTGTGTGGGCAGTCGGTCGCCATCTTTCAGTACGCCCTGTTCAATGGCGTCTGCCATCGCATCAGCAATGGCGATATAGCGGGGGCCGGGGAAGTGTTCAAGTTCTGGTGTCCACATGATGTTGGCTTATCTCTGGCGTTTTATCGTAATTGTATGGGTGACAATAAAAGGTTTGATTCCATTGTATCCCTGAATTTATAGTGACAACCAGATCGATACAAAGGGTTTTAAACGCAGTTTAAGGGCAGGATTGTATCGCGACAATAACCAATTTGGGTGTATCTGTGTTGACGATATGGCCCAGATGACGTCATGCAGGAGAAGGAAGATGGAAACAGGCGGTTTTTTATTCACACTGGAAGGCTTTTATCTGCCTGTGGCGCTGTTTGTGTTAAGTGCGGCGGGCACGCCGGGGCCGAATAATATTATTCTGACGGCAACAGGGGCGCAGTTTGGTTATCGCAGGGCTCTGCCTGTGGTGTATGGCATTATCCTGGGGACTGCCAGCCAGATTATGTTGGTTGCCGCCGGGCTGGGGATTCTTTTTCAGCAGTGGCCGGTGCTGCATACGGCCCTGAAAATTATTGGCGGTGCTTATCTGATCTGGCTGGCGTGGAAGATCTTACGCAGCCCGGCCCATGACACCGGCAAACAGGATGATGCTGAGCCTGTTGGCTTTACGCAGATGGCGCTGTTTCAGTATCTGAACCCCAAGGCTTGGGTAATGACCCTGTCGATGGTTTCCGCTTTCTCTGTGGCCGGGGAATATTACTGGCAGTCGATCGGGATGATTATTCTGGTGGCCTTTATGGTGATGAATCTGACGCAGAATGCCTGGGCGGGTTTTGGTATGGCCATTGGCCGCCTGCTGACATCCGATAAGATCCGGCTGCGTTTTAATATCATGATGGCGACCTTAACCGCGCTGTCGGTCTATTTCGTTCTGCGTTAAGTTGTTCCGCATTAAATTGCTCTGAGATGATTCGCGCCTCTGATGACAGCGGTTCCGGAAATAAAAAAGGGTGACAATCTTTAATTGTCACCCTTTTTGATACTGGCTCTATCGCTAATCAGAGGTAGTTTTCACCCACGCCCATCGCAATAGTTCGGCTGATGACGGCAAGGGAGCGGCCCGATTCCTGTCGCCACTGGTTGAACGCATCCTGAGCTTCCTGCATCGCCTTCTTACTGGTCGGACTGGTGGCACTGACAATCTTGTGAGCTTTCAGATAAGCCCAGACATCGTTCGAGAAGATAAAGGTATCCACACCCAGCTGGCGCAATGCGTAAGGCCCGGTGTTGCCACCCAGTCGCTTGCCGTGTTTTTTCAGGTATTGCCAAAGGCCGGCGATATCCTCTTCCGGCCAGTTGGCGATAAAGTTGGCAAAGCTCTTATGCTCAAACTGCAGGTCATAGATCATCTGAGCGTTGTGCTTGATGGTCATCACCTTGGTCAGATTGCGGATAATCTTCGGGTCTTTGGCTTTCTGCTCCCACTGTTCATCGCTGAGCAGCAGCAGGGTGTCCGGTTCAAAATTGAAAAAGTGTTCTTCAAAGTCCAGCCACTTCTGTTCCACCACACGCCATACGAAACCGGACTGAAAGATCGATTTGGAAAACTGTGCCAGATAACGGCTGTCATCCAGACTTGCCAGTGCTTCGCGGCTCAGGGTGTCCGGCAGTAATGCTTCCAGTGCTGCTTCACCACCTTTGCGTTCTGCGGCTCTCTGGTAGATCTGGTCAAAGCGTTCCATATCAGTTCCTTTACATCTGACTCAGGTGTCGGGCTTTTCAGCGTTTTGTTCCGGTGGCTTTACGGTTTCAGGGCGTCACCGGATCAAACCAGCGGACGCTTAAGCGGTGCGTTTCAGGCGCGCCATATAAAAGCCATCGCTGTTCATCATGGAAGGATGAATCGTTTTCTCTTCCAGCAGCTCAAATGCACCACTGCAGTTTTGCAGGAAGTGGGCGATCTGATCCTGATTTTCCTGAGGCAGAATACTGCAGGTGGCATAAACCACTTCGCCACCGACCTTTGCCATTTTGCTGTACCGCTGGAGAATATCCTGCTGGGTTGCGCAAAGCTGCTCCAGATCGTCAAACAGCGGATTCCATTTGGCTTCCGGGTTGCGGCGCAGAACACCGACACCGGAGCAGGGAACATCCAGCAGAACACGGTCAGCACTGGCGCGCAGACGCTTGATCTGGGTGGAAGATTCGATCAGGCGGGTTTCCAGGTTATTTACGCCGGTGCGTTTAGCGCGCTTACGCAGCTGATCCAGCTTACGTTGCTCTACGTCCATCGCGATGATGCGGCCTTTGTTCTGCATCAGGGCTGCGATATGCAGGGTTTTACCGCCGGTGCCGGCGCAGGCATCAACAGTCAGCATGCCGGGCTTGGGATTCAGCATGCGGGCAATATATTGTGAGCCCAGATCCTGCTGTTCAAACCAGCCATCGTGGAAGCTTTTGCTGCGGAACAGAGGGACGTCACCACGAATGATCAGAGCGTCAGGGTGTTTTTCAACCAGTTCGCTGGGGATCTGCTCGGTACGCAGTTGCTTCTGCAGCTGATCCCGACTGCCTTTCAGCTGGTTAACGCGAATGTAGCGCAGCGGTGCCTGTGCCAGAAATTCACGTTGCTCCGGCCAATTGCGGCCTAATTGTCCCTGTCCCAGTTTATCCAGCCATTCCGGGCAGCCATCTTTTAACAGCGGCCATTGGTTCGCTTCTTCAACCCGGCGCTTATCAATAGTGAAGCCGGTTTTTTTGCCTTTAGCCTGATGTTTCGGAGCGCGACCCTGTTCTGTCAGCCATGCAAGCAGCAGACGCTCAGGCGCTTTTTCGTCGAGTTCGTCGTCCAGCTCAGCAATAAACAGGTAGAAGTTCAGACGGCGGATAATATCGCCGGTGGCATTAACGATACGCCCCTGCTCAATCGGCGTCATCTCATTGCGGGAGAAGTGATAGGCGTAGCTGCGATCCAGTGCTTTTTTGTTATGCAGCACATCGGTCAGCAGGGCCGTGACAACGGTATTGAAAGAAGATGGGGCGATGCTGTTTGCGCGACCACGGGAGCCTCCGCCCTGTTGCGGACGGCCTGTGCTGTTACGGCCTTTATGAATACGGCCGGAGGCAGAGGGGCGACCGGCATTTTTTGCAGGGGCTCTTTTTGGAGATCGTGACGGCTTTTTAGCAGGCATGGAGATAACTCATTCAGGCAAAAGACTCAGCAGCAAAGCGCCAAGCACAAAGAGAAAACAGGGCAGGCATCATAAGTATTTGCCCGCCCGCCCGCAACGGTTTTGGCCGGATCCGGCGCTTTATCAGACCAGTTTCACCATAATATCGTGCAGGATATTTGCCGCTGCATGTAACCGGCGTGAGCCATCCATCAGGTGGTGATAGATCTCACGTTTTTTCAGCATTTCGGTGGTGACATCACCCTGAAAAAGTTCTGCCAGACTGTGCCGGTAGAGGCGTTCAATTTTGCGGGTTGAGTGCCGGGCTGCGTGGGCTTCAGCCTCGGCTCCGGCAGGATAAACCGACAGGGCTTCAAAGCCCCGTTGCATCGCTTCGGAGCCTTTCAGGAGCTCTGCGGTGATCGCCTGCATGTGCTCATCGGGGGGGATATCAAGATCCAGCATCTCATTGATGGTGCTTTTGCAGTGGGTGATGATCCAGTCCAGTGCCTCAATGGAGCGATAGATATCTTCCCGGTCGATAGGTGTCGAGAAGGCGCGGTTAAGCTGGTGCAGGTTACGGATCTTCAGGGAGTCGGCTGCGTGCTCATCTTCAGACAGGATATTGGCGGTCTGGGTATCGCTCTGATGCATGTACAGATCAAGGTTACGCAGGGTTTCGGTCACCATGGCGCTCTGCTCAGCCAGCAGAGCAAAGAAATCCGCCGGGGTCGGAATCATCCGGTTGATCAGGCGCTGGAAGAGTCCCGGCTTTTTCACCTGAGGTCGGGTTTGCTGTGCCTGTTTCAGCGGGGTGTGTTCAGTGGGTTTGTCGGTCATAGTCTTCAATCTGTCCCTGTCAGGCGCTCAGGCCGGTGAGTTTTAAAAATGCGTAAGCGAGCATAGCAACGGCGGCAGAGCCGGGAATGGTCAATAGCCAGGTAATGGCGATCTCTTTTGCTTTTTTCCAGCGTACCGCATGGGGGCGCTCGGAAGCACCAATACCCATAATAGAAGAGGAAACTACGTGAGTGGTGGAGACCGGTGCGCCGATCATGGATGCCAGAAAGACAACGCCACCGGATGTGATCTGAGAATTCAGGGCATGCAATGGCCGGATCTTATAGATGGAAAATGCCAGTGTACGCACGATTTTCCAGCCTCCCATAATGGTGCCAAGGGTGATGGCGGTGGCACAGACCGCGATGACCCAGAAGGGAACCTCAAAGGTTTCGATCTGGCCGCTCAGCACCAGACACAGGGTCAGGATGCCCATGCTTTTCTGGGCATCGTTCGCCCCGTGGGCAAAAGAGAGACCTGCAGTGGAGATCCACTGTGCTGCTCTCAGTTCCCGGTTGATCATAGGGCTTGCCGCCCGCAGCAGCACTAAAGAGATGCGGTGCAGAATATAGCCAAACCAGAACCCTGCCAAAGGTGACAGGAAAAGAGCCAGCAACACTTTGGTAACGCCAGTGACATGACCTTCTGCCAGTTGACTGAAGCCCCAGACCACATGATCCGGCCCTACGGCAACTACGACCACACCGGCTAAGCCACCCACCAGAGCATGAGATGAGGAAGAGGGCAGACCGCGCCACCAGGTAATAAAGTTCCAGGCTGTGGCGGCAAATAAACCGCAGATCACCACGGTGAGAGAGAGTTGGGCAGGCAGATCATCAAGGGTGACAAATTTACCGATGGTATTCGCAACGGCAGTACCGCCCAGCACCGGCCCGAGAAATGTGAAGGTGCCGACAATGAGTACCGACTGGGCGGGTGTCATCGAGCGGCTGGCGATAACCGAGGCGACCATATTTGAGGCGTCATGAAAGCCATTGGTAAAGTCAAAAAGCACCACGATGATGGTGGCAAAGATAATAAAAAACCAAACATTTTCCATGGCTTAGCCTGTTTTATCAGCAAGAGTCGATGGCGGAAACTTAAAAGTTATCAGCAGGGCGTTAAGTGTAACCAAGGGATGAGATACCTGCACTCAAAACAGGGGCTTAAGCAGGATGTTCGGAGTAAAAAACTCGGAGGCTGAAAAAGAAAACCCCCATCCGGAGATGAGGGTTAGCAGCAGCGACATAAAGGTGGAGGCTTTTATGCCGCTGCAAACGGTGGGAAATTAAACCCGGGACGTTTATTTAGCGGCTTTTTTAGCCACTTTGATCCACTGGTCGAATTTCTTCTGGTTTGCCTGAATCCACTGATCCGCGTGACGCTCAATATCTTTAACAGAATCCTGACCGTTGCTGATCATCATGTTCTCAGCACTTACCGCGTTGATCGGCAGCTTCATGATCTGGAACAGTTTTGCTGCAGCCGGGTTGGCTTCTGCCCACTCTTTGTTGGCAACGATGCGCTCAGAGTTGATGTCGAAACCGTAGTTTTTACCGTTAGGCAGTTCAGTGTCTGTGCCGTTCGGGTTAGCGGAGTAAGGTACTTCCAACCAGGTCACGTCTTTACCCGGAACCAGCTTGCCGGATACCCAGTAAGGGGTCCAGGTGTAGTACAGCACGGGTTCGCCATCGTTAAAGCGTGCGATGGTGTCGGAAATAATCGCGGCGTACTGACCCTGTTTGTGGGTAATTGAGTCGCGCAGTTTGAACTCGGTCAGCTGGTGTTCAATCACACCTTCACAACCCCAGCCCGCCTGACAACCGGTCAGATCCGCTTTGCCGTCGCCATCGGTATCAAACAGCTTAGCCAGTTTAGGATCTTTCAGATCGGTGATTTTGGTGATGCCGTATTTGTCCGCTGTTTTCTTGTCGATCAGGTAACCCTGAGCAGCACCGCTGATGTAGGTGCCTTTACGGTAGAACTTGTCGTCGCCACCGGCATTGGCATACATGCCGTTGTGCAGCGGGAACCAGTTTACCGCCATATAGGTGATGTCGCCGTTTGCGATCGCGGTGTAGGCCGCGCTGTAATCCACTTCTTTAATCGGCTGAACGTCGTAGCCCAGTTTTTCCAGTGCCTTGTTAACAACAACGGTCTGGAATTTTTCTTCAGCAATCGGGCTGTGAACGGCCTGAACTTTAATACCTTCACCTGGCAGATGGCCATCGGCCAGTGCTGCACCGCTGGCGATAGTGGTGCTGAGTGCCAGTGCCGTCATCAGGCTTTTCTTCATTGGTTTCATGTGTGCATCTCCATTTTTTGCTTTTCTTATTTATCGGTATCTTGGTTTTAGCTCAGTCCCATGAAATAAGGGCTGGCTATGGTCAGCAAAGGTGCTGACCTGAAATCTGTTGTCTGAGTACGGTCTCTGAAACTAATGGCGCTGCTTACGAGCGGCCAATCAGTCGGCGGGCTATGCCCACGGGGCCTGCTTCGTACCAGTGACGAACACCACGGCTGCGGGCATCCTGACCCAGAGCCTGAGTCATGCGATCCAGAATAATGGCCAGAATCACAATGCCGACACCACCAACGGTGGCGAGTCCGATATCCAGACGGCCAATACCACGAAGTACCATCAGACCTAAGCCGCCCACTGAGATCATGGATGCAATCACCACCATCGACAGGCACAGCATCAGGGTCTGGTTGACACCGGCCATGATGGTTGGCATCGCCAGGGGCAGCTGAACTTTGAACAGCATCTGGCGGGGGTGTGCGCCAAAGGAGTTGGCGGCTTCGATCAGATCTCCCGGGACCTGACGAATACCCAGGTTCGTCAGACGGATAATCGGTGGCATGGCAAAGATAATGGTCACCACAACACCCGGTACGTTACCGATACCGAACAGCATCACGATGGGCACCAGATAAACAAAAGCCGGTGTCGTCTGCATCGCATCCAGTGTCGGGCGAAGTACATGATTCACCTTCTCGCTGCGGGCCATAAGGATACCCAGAGGTAAGCCCAGCAAGGCGCAGAAGAAGACCGAGGTCAGTACCAGCGACAGGGTTGTCATCGCTTCGCTCCACGCGCCAATACCACCCAGAATCATCAGGCTGATGACGGTGCCGATGGCCAGACGCTTATTGGCCAGCTGCCAGGCGAGCAGGCCGAAAATAGCGATCATCAGAAACGGATGCGCGGCATTCAGCAGGGTATCGATGGAGGTCAGCGTTGCGTCGATAGGTGCTTTAATAGCGGTGAAGAAAGGTCGGAAGTTGCCCACCACCCACTCCAGCGCATTTTCGACCCAGCCTTCCAGTGGAATCCATGCCTGAGCGAACGGGTCAGCCATGGAGATCTGATCTTCCACCACAGCTGCAACATCTTCGTTCAGCCAGGCTTCGCTGCCGGTCACTTCTTCTGAAGAGCGCTCGGCGTTACCCCAGGGATTGTCTGCGGGTTCAGGGCTGGCGAACGGGTTGTCTGCGTCTGTGGTCTGAGCATCCGCTGCAAAAGGATTGTTTTCAGTACTCATAATGATATTTCCCGCTGCTTATTCTTATAACTCACGATGCCCATTCTTATATCTCTCTATCCAGCGTTTCCAGCAGGCGGCCTTTGCTGATATTGCCCAGATATTTCTGCTGTTCATCAATGACGGGTACGGCATAACCGGTTTTGGCGACGAGGCCGATTAGATCGCTGATGGAGGTTTCAGCCGCTACAGGTTCCGGTTCTGTCAGCAGAGCCTGCTCCAGTTTCAGGTCGGTGTTGATGACCTCTTTCAGGGAGTCGACAGAAACCACACCGATAAACTTACCCAGTTTGTCGATGACATAGCCGTAGTCGCGATCGTTATCCTGCAGGAGTTTCAGACCGGCACGCAGGCCTTCGCTGGAGTCTTTACGAACGATGGTGACCTGAGTTTTACGGGCGATATCTTTGGCGCTGAAGACGTTGGAAACATCGACGCCTTTGAAGAAGGAGCGAACATAGTCGTTAGCCGGATTGTGCAGAATCTCATCCGGAGTGCCGACCTGAACCACTTCGCCCCCCTGCATAATGGCGATGCGATCACCGATACGCATCGCTTCATCCAGATCGTGAGAGATAAAGACAATAGTGCGCTGGTGCTCGGCCTGTAGTTTGAGCAGTTCATCCTGCATCTCGGTACGGATCAGGGGATCCAGTGCGGAGAAGGCTTCATCCATCAGCATCACGTCGGGGTTGTTGGCCAGTGCGCGGGCAAGGCCGACGCGCTGCTGCATACCACCGGACAGTTCATCAGGATAAGAGTCTGCATGGGCTGACAGGCCAACCTGATTCAGTGCATCCCGGGCTTTCTCGTGACGCACGGCAACGGCTTCACCAGCCAGTTCCAGGCCGAAGGCGGCGTTATCCAATACGCTCATGTGAGGCATCAGTGCAAAGGACTGAAAGACCATGCTGATCTTTTTACGGCGAACATCGCGTAGTTGGTCATCATTCATTGCCGCAATGTCTTCGCCGTCGATCAGGACATGACCCCGGGTGGGCTCAATCAGGCGGTTAAGTAAGCGAACCAGAGTGGATTTGCCAGAGCCTGAGAGGCCCATGATGACGAAGATTTCGCCTTCATTGATCGAGAGGCTGGCATCTTTTACGCCAACCGTTTGACCGGTTTCAGCAAAGATATCGTCTTTGTTGACGCCCTGATCAAGTAGGGAAAGGGCTTTAGCGGGGGATTCGCCAAAGATTTTATAGAGATTTTTGACTTCTAATTTTACCGACATAGATCTTTGTAAGATTCCTGAGTCGTGGATGGCGCTGAATTATGTTGGATACGCAAATTTGATTAGGCATCTAACAGAAAGCTCTGGTTTGGGTATTCAGAAGCTCAATCAAGCCATCATTTTGTTTATAGTTATATTCAATCTTTTTACCATACAAGGTTTATAGAAAATGGTAAACGCCTGTTTTATTTCTGTTTTTGTACGGATATGTCACTATTTTGGTGCGTTTGGCGTTGTAAAAACATGTAACTGCCGGGTTTTTCAGGGATTTTCTATATGGGGCATAAGATTTGTGTTCGATGGTTTTTATGGTGTGGTGGGTGAGCGGTAGCTATTTCGAGGGCATAAAAAAACGCCCGGATGCGCAATGAGCGCATCCGGGCGTTTCTGTCCGGGAACAAACCGTTTGAGACGGTTTGGTTAACCCAGTTTTTCTTTCAGCAGCTGGTTTACCATTTGCGGGTTAGCTGTGCCTTTGGAGGCTTTCATCACCTGACCAACAAAGAAACCGACCATCTTGCCGCGTTTGTCTTCCGGGGCTGCCTGATACTGCTCAACCTGTTTCGGGTTGTTAGCCATCACTTCATCAACGATGGCTGCGATAGCGCCGGTATCGGTTACCTGTTTCAGACCTTTGGCTTCGATGATCTCGTCAGCGGAGCTGCCTTCGCCGGCCCACAGTGCCGCGAATACCTGCTTGGCGGCTTTACCGTTGATGGTGTCATCCATCACGCGCTTCACAAGGTCGCCCAGTTGCGTTGATGAAACCGGGCTTTGCTCGATTTCCAGGCTCTCTTTGTTCAGCTGACCGGCAAGCTCGCCCATCACCCAGTTTGCAGCCAGTTTGGCGTCGCCGCAGTGGTCTTTAACCTGCTCGAAGTACTCAGCCATCGGGCGGGTTGCTGACAGAACACCGGCATCGTAAGAAGACAGACCCAGCTCATCAATAAAGCGCTGTTTCTTCTGCTTTGGCAGTTCCGGCATTTCAGAGCGGATATGCTCGATATAGGCTTCGTCCAGCTCTACCGGCAGAAGATCCGGGCATGGGAAGTAGCGGTAATCGTTCGCTTCTTCCTTGCTGCGCATAGAGCGTGTCTCGTTCTTGTCCGCATCGTACAAGCGGGTTTCCTGAATAACACGGCCACCATCTTCGATCAGTTCGATCTGGCGCTCAATCTCATGGTTGATCGCTTTTTCGATGAACTTAAAGGAGTTGATGTTCTTGATCTCGGCGCGGGTGCCGTACTCTTCCTGACCTTTAGGGCGGACAGAGACGTTAGCATCGCAGCGCATAGAGCCTTCAGCCATGTTGCCGTCTGAAATACCCAGATAGGTCACAATGCTGTGAATCGCTTTGATGTAAGCGATCGCTTCTTTGGCGGAACGAATGTCCGGCTCAGATACGATCTCCAGCAGAGGTGTACCGGCGCGGTTCAGGTCGATACCTGTCATGCCACGGCCATTCTCGTCGGTATAGGTCTCGTGCAGAGATTTACCGGCGTCCTCTTCCAGGTGTGCGTGGTGAATACGTACCTGACGGATTTTGCCCTCTTCAGGCTCCACTTCGATGACGCCTTTGCCTACGATCGGCAGGTCGTTCTGAGTGGTCTGATAGCCTTTTGGCAGATCGGGGTAGAAGTAGTTTTTACGTTCAAAAACGGACTTCATACCGATCTCGGCTTCAACGCCCAGACCAAATTTAACGGCCATCTCGACGGCACTTTCGTTCAGTACCGGCAGAATGCCCGGCAGGCCCAGATCGATGGCGCATGCCTGAGTGTTAGGCTCCGCGCCAAAAGCGATGCCGGCACCGGAGAAAATCTTAGACTGGGTGGCGAGCTGAACGTGAATCTCAAGCCCGATGACTGCTTCCCATTCCATAATGCTTTTACCTCTGTATACAGGTCTGAATACGGTTCGCTGTGAATGTGATGTTGTTGCTTGTTTTCAGCGTGTTACATCACTGACCAGCACTGGGTGCCAGTTGGTGCCAGTTGGTTGCTGTCTGGAACTGATGCGCTGCATTCAGTAGTTGGGACTCTTTAAAGTGTCCCGCCAGAATTTGCAGGCCAACCGGGCGACCGTTGACCAGACCTGCAGGTACAGAGATACCCGGCAGACCGGCAAGGTTAACAGCCAGCGTGTAGATATCTTCCATGTACATCTGTACCGGATCGTCGGTGTTGCTGCCTAGGTCGAAAGCCGGTGTCGGAGTCGTTGGACCCATAATCAGATCGACTTCGTTGAAGGCGTTCAGGAAGTCCTGTTGAATCAGGCGACGGATGCGCTGAGCCTTGCGGTAGTAGGCATCGTAGTAACCTTCGGACAGAGCGTAAGTGCCGACAAGAATACGGCGCTGAACTTCTTTACCGAAACCTTCACCACGGGAACGCTTGTACAGGTCTTCCAGATTTTCCGGGTTTTCGCAGCGGTAACCGTAGCGAACACCGTCAAAACGGGACAGGTTCGAGGAGGCTTCTGCCGGGGCGATGATGTAGTAAGACGGAATCGCCAGCATGGTGTTCGGCAGGCTGATCTCCTGAACGGTCGCGCCCAGTTTTTCAAACTCTTTAACCGACGCCATGATGGTATCAGACATCTCGGCGGACAGTTCTTTGCCGAAGTACTCTTTTGGCAGACCGATACGCAGGCCGCTTAATGGTTGGTTCAGGTCGGCGGTGTAATCCGGAACAGCTTTTTTCAGAGAAGTGGAGTCTTTCGGGTCGAAACCGGCCATCTCATTCAGCAGCAGCGCGCAGTCTTCAGCGGTGCGTGCCATCGGGCCGCCCTGATCAAGACTGGATGCGTAAGCGATCATGCCCCAGCGGGAAACACGGCCATAGGTTGGCTTAAGGCCAGTGATGCCGCAGAACGCCGCGGGCTGGCGAATAGAACCACCGGTATCTGTACCGGTTGCACCAGGAGCCAGACGTGCAGCAACAGCGGCCGCTGAACCACCGGAAGAACCGCCGGGAACGGCATTGGTGTCCCATGGGTTTTTAACGGCACCGTAGAAACTGTTCTCGTTGGAAGAACCCATGGCAAATTCATCCATGTTGGTCTTACCCAGAGAAACCATGCCAGCGCTATTAAACTTATCCACTACGGTCGCATCGTAAGGTGCAACAAAGTTGGACAGCATCTTGGAGGCGCAGGTGGTCAGCACGCCGTTGGTGCAGAAGATATCTTTATGAGCAACGGGTACGCCGGTCAGGGCTTTGGCGTTACCGGCTGCGCGGGTAGCGTCTGCCGCTTCTGCCTGAGCCAGTGCCTGTTCAGGTGTTACGGTGATAAAGCTGTTGTACTGGCTGTCCAGGGCATCGATGCGCCCCAGAAAATGTTGGGTCAGTTCGACGCTGGAAAATTCACCGTCGGCAAGACCTTTGGCAAGTTCAGCGATAGTCTTGTTATGCATGGGGGATTAAATCCTTTGCTACGGTTTTCTATACCGCTCTCATGCTGGCCGCTGGCTTAAGGCTGATTCTGATTAGATCGATCAGGGGGCACGTTAAGCGGGGCTTCACAGAGAAAGAGTCATGTTCATCAGTTGTCGGATGAGGATATCTGCATCACTCAGCCGCACCGGATCATTCAATAACTTTAGGTACCAGGAACAGACCGGCTTCTTTGGCTGGCGCATTCTGCTGGAAGTGATCGCGTTGGTTGCTCTCAGTCACTTCATCGTGACGCAGGCGCTGGGTGGCATCCAGCGGGTGAGCCAACGGGTCGGTACCTTCGATATCGACCGATTGCATCTGGTTAACCAGTTCTAAGATGCTGGTCAGATCACGGGTATATTCCGGGATATCGTTTTCTTCGATTTTGAGTCGCGCCAGGTGCGCTACTTTTTCAACATCGGATCTTTCTAGAGCCATGATGTTTCTTCCTGCCCTGATTGAACCAGTAATCAGCCAAAGGTCTCCATAAGGTGCAGCAGTCAGAGTCTCTGCAGAATATAAAGACGCAGTGGAGTGATTTTGATTGGGTTAAATAACAAAATAGGCGCGCAATTTAACATATTTCCGTACCGCTGACACATTTGTATCTTGCCGTGGGGGGCTGCGGTTGATAGAGTTCTGCCAGCACAGGGTAAATTGGATTTAGGTGAAAAAAATCACATGTTTAAACGACTCAGAGGACTGTTTTCGAGCGATTTGTCCATCGACTTGGGTACAGCAAATACTTTGATCTACGTCCGCGGTCGCGGTGTAGTTCTGGATGAGCCATCTGTTGTGGCTATCCGTCATCATGGAAATCAGCGCACTGTCGCTGCCGTTGGCCTGGACGCCAAGCGTATGTTGGGTCGTACACCCGGCAATATCACCGCCATCCGCCCAATGAAAGATGGTGTTATTGCAGACTTCCACGTTACAGAGAAGATGCTGCAGCACTTTATCAACAAAGTGCATGAGAACAGCTTTCTGACTCCAAGTCCCCGTGTTCTGGTTTGTGTACCTTGCATGTCAACACAGGTTGAACGTCGTGCGATTCGTGAATCGGCGATGGGTGCAGGTGCCCGTGAAGTTTTCCTGATCGAAGAGCCAATGGCTGCTGCGATCGGTGCCGGTCTGCCGGTAGAAGAAGCGAATGGTTCTATGGTGGTTGATATCGGTGGTGGTACCACTGAGATTGCCATTATCTCCCTGAACGGTGTGGTGTATGCACAGTCAGTTCGTGTGGGTGGTGACCGTTTTGATGAGGCGATTGTGTCTTACGTGCGTCGTCATTACGGCAGCCTGATTGGTGAAGCTACGGCTGAACGCATTAAAGAAGAGATCGGTTGTGCTTATCCGGGCAGTGAGCTGCGTGAGATTGACGTACGTGGCCGTAACCTGGCGGAAGGTATCCCGCGCAGCTTTACCCTGAACTCTAACGAGATTCTGGAAGCGTTGCAGGAACCTCTGTCTGCTATCGTTCAGGCTGTGAAGAGTGCTCTTGAGCAGTCTCCACCGGAACTGGCGTCGGATATTGCTGAGCGTGGTCTTGTACTGACCGGTGGTGGTGCTCTGCTGCGCGATATCGACAAGCTGATTGCTGAAGAAACCGGCCTGCCGGTGATTATTGCTGAAGAGCCTCTGACCTGTGTGGCTCGTGGTGGTGGTCGTGCATTAGAAATGATCGATCAGCACACGTTTGACCTGCTCTCAACAGAAGGTTAAACGCTGGCAAGTGACCTAAATCACAGCTGAATAAAATGGCGGTTTGAATACCGCCATTTTTTTGTTTAATCTTCCTAAAATTTATTTCCCCACCCTTTTTCTGCTGAGCTGGCGATATCTGTCTTCAGTTTAGTGCCGGATCCTAGCACTTTGGACAAGTAACAGGCTTAAGGAGGCTGCGATTAACCCTTTGTTTGTTAAAGGCCCGTCACTGGGTCTGCGATTACTGGCTTGTCTGATACTCTCTCTGGTGTTGATGTTTTCTGACTACCGCTATCAGCATATGGATCAGGTGCGCTCTGTGCTTACGGTTGCTGTGACGCCTCTGCAGTGGGCTGTCGATCTGCCCAACCGGCTTTGGTCGTGGGGTGCCACCAACTTTTCTGACCGTAATGCATTGCTGGATGAAAACGCGGTTCTTAAAGAACAGGCGTTGCAGTTATCGAGCAAAAACCAGCGTATGGCGTATCTGATTGCAGAGAATCTCCGTCTGCGCGAACTCCTGAATGCTCAGAAACCCTATAAGGACCACTTTCTGTTAGGTGAAGTGATCGGACTGGATGCTGATGCGTTTACCCATCAGGTGCTGGTCAATCGCGGCCGCCGCGATGGTGTCTATGAGGGGCAGGCGGTGGTGGATGCGCTGGGGCTTATGGGGCAGGTGGTTTCTGTTAGTGCGTATACCAGTCGTGTGTTGCTGGCCGCTGATACCGCTCATGCGGTTCCGGTTCTGATCAATCGTAATGGTTTTCGTGTGATTGCGATTGGTTCCGGCAACATTGATGAACTGACCCTGAGTCATGTTCCGGATACAGCGGATATTCGTGAGGGCGATCTTCTGGTCACATCAGGCCTGGCGGGGCGTTTCCCTAAAGGCTATCCGGTGGCTGAAGTCAGCCGGGTCAGACATGAGCCGGGTAAACCTTTTGCGACCGTGGAAGCACGACCACTGGCTCAGCTTGAGCGCAGCCGCTATGTGCTGATGCTGAATCCGAAAGAGATTTCTGAAGAGGACGTCATGGAGAGCCGTGATTCTGAAGCGGCGGGTTCCGGTGATCAGCAAGGGGAGCAGGAATAAATGTTTGTCATTATTTTTACCTTTGTTTTTGCTCTGCTGCTTGCGGCGATGCCTCTGCCGGATGCCTTTTTGTGGGTGCAGCCGGAATGGGCAACTATGGTGCTGATCTACTGGTGTATCGCCCTGCCCCATCGGGTCGGTGTCTTTGCGGGCTTCTTTCTGGGGTTATGTATGGATCTGCTGGATGGCTCTTTGTTGGGGCAGAACGCTCTGGCGATGTCGGTTATCGCTTATGTGGCACTGATCCTGTATCAGCGTATGCGTAACTACGGTGCGCTTCAGCAGGCGATGATGGTTGGCCTGCTGATCAGTATCAGTCTGCTGATTTTCCAGTGGGTACAGAATCTGACCAGTGTGGCGGCAGATACTCTTGCTTTTCTTCTGCCCGCGATCACCAGTATGCTGCTCTGGCCATGGTTTTTTATCGGCATGCGGACGATCCGCCGTCGATTCCAGATTCATTAATAGTCTGGTAATTAGCGGTCTGGTATTCGTTACCGGTTGCGCTGTGTTCAAACGCAATCTCAATATTCATCGACAAGAAAACGTCTAATAGATGCAAAATAGTGATATCTCTTATGATCTGTGTCTGGCATCGGCTTCTCCACGTCGTCAGGCGTTGCTGGAACAGATCGGTCTTAACTGTCTTAAGTTTCCGGTAGATCTTGATGAAAGGGTTTTGCCCGGTGAGTCCGCACCCTCTTATGTGATGCGTCTGGCTGAGCAGAAAGCTCAGGCGGGGCAAAAGCGCTCAGGCACTCATCTGCCGGTATTGGGGTCGGATACCTCTGTGGTTTTTCAGGGAAAGATTTTAGGAAAACCTAAAAATAAGCGCCATGCTGTAGATATGCTGATGCAGTTGTCTGGTCAGACTCATCAGGTTATGACCGGTGTTGCGGTTTGTCAGAATGAACGGGTTTTGTCGGTGATTAGTGTCACGGATGTCTCTTTCAGAACACTTACGGAAGCTGAGTGTTTTGCCTATTGCGATACCGGCGAACCTTTTGATAAGGCGGGCGGCTATGGCATTCAGGGCCTGGCTGCGGTCTTTGTTCGCTCGGTTTCCGGCAGTTACAGCAATGTGGTGGGTCTGCCTCTGTTTGAAACAGCAGATCTGCTGAAGCAGTTCGGAATACGGGTACTCGAAACGTCATAACCCGAATCTTTTATTAAAGCGTCATCGGTTCGGGTCGCAGGATATTTTTGTTGCAGGGGGAAAGGCGATGAGTGAAGAGATTTTAATTAATATCACACCGATGGAAACCCGGGTTGCTGTGGTGGAAAATGGCGTGTTGCAGGAAGTCTATATCGAGCGCACTCGTCGTCGCGGTATTGTGGGTAATATCTATAAGGGCAAGGTTGTTCGGGTTTTACCCGGTATGCAGGCGGCCTTTGTGGATATCGGACTGGAACGTGCTGCTTTCATCCATGCTGCTGATGTCGTGCCGGCCAATCGCCCTAACGGTACTGAGGTTGAAAGTATCAGCTCTCTGCTGCATGAAGGTCAGTCCCTTATCGTGCAGGTAACCAAGGAACCTATAGGTACCAAGGGCGCACGACTGACAACCCATCTTTCGATCCCTTCCCGCTATCTGGTTTATATGCCCCATACACCCCATACCGGTGTTTCCCAGCGCATTGAAGATGAAACCGAGCGGGAGCGTCTTCGCTCCATTGTTGAAAATACGGTTCCTGATGAAGAAAATGCCGGTGCTGAAAAGCAGGGTGGTTTTATTATCCGAACGGCTGCTGAAGGGTTTGGTGAAGATGAGATTCAGGCGGATACTCACTTCCTCTATCGCCTGTGGCGTGCGGTTGAACGTCGCTGCAAAGGCGCAAAAAATAAAAGCATTATCTATGAAGATCTGCCTTTATTTATGCGGACCATGCGTGACTTTGTTCGCCCTGAGATCGAAAAGATCCGTATCGATTCCCGGGAAAATCATACCAAGCTGAAAGAGTTTGTTCAGGAGTTTGTGCCCAGCCTTGAGAATAAGGTGGAGTATTATCCCGGTGAACGCCCTATCTTTGACCTTTACGGGGTTGAGGATGAGATCCAGAAAGCGCTGGGGCGCAAAGTTCAGCTGAAATCAGGTGGCTATCTGGTGATCGATCAGACCGAGGCGATGACCACGATTGATGTGAATACCGGTGCCTTTGTTGGCCACCGAAATCTGGAAGAGACGATCTTCAAGACCAACCTTGAGGCGGCGACGGCTATCGTTCGTCAGCTTCGGTTGCGTAACCTTGGCGGCATCATCATTCTCGACTTTATTGATATGGAAGATCCGGAACATCAGCGTCAGGTGCTGCGCCTGCTGGAGAAAAATCTGGAGCGGGATCATGCCAAAACCAAGCTGACCGGTGTAACTGAGCTGGGTCTGGTTCAGATGACACGGAAACGTACCCGGGAAAGTCTGGAGCAGGTGATGTGTGAGCCTTGCCCCACCTGTGAGGCGAGGGGAACGCTGAAAACACCGGAAACGGTTTGCTATGAAATCTTTCGGGAAATTCTGCGGGAGGAGCGTGCATACGGTTCGGATACCTATCTTGTGCTGGCATCTCAGCCTGTGGTTGACCGTTTGCTGGATGAAGAATCAGCAAGCGTGGCGGATCTGGAACTCTTCATCAATAAAACCATTAAGTTTCAGGTAGAAACCCTCTATAGTCAGGAGCAGTTTGACATTGTTCTGCTCTAAGTTCTGAGTATAGCCTTTTGGTCGCTTAGCCTGACCGAAAGGCTTCCCGATAACGTGCTATTTTCAGAATGGTATTATCGATGTTTCAGAGTGATTATTGTGTTGTTTCTGAGTGATGAATATTGTGCCACTGCTTCTTATCTTACCTGACAGCCGGATGCGCTTTTCTTAATGTCTTTGCCACGGCATATTTTTAACCACAGCATTATCTGGCTGGTTCTCCCTGTTGTTGTCATTCTGGCGCTCTATGTCAGCGTGGGTCGCTACTTTTTTCCTCTGCTTGAAAACTATCGTGATGATCTGGTGCTTTGGGCGAATGATCAGCTGGCGATCAATCTGCAAATTGATCAGCTGGACGGTCAATGGAATGACTTTGATCCTTATATCCGGCTTGATCAGATATCGGTATACGCCCCCAAGGTCGAGGTTGGGCAGGATATTAAGCCTGCGATAGAGGTGCGTAACTTTAGTCTTGAGCTCGACAGCTTTAACTCCTTTCGTTATCAGTTTCCTGTTATTCGTCAGGCCTCTATTCAGGGGGTGACGCTAAGGCTGAATCAGGATGCTGATGCCTCCTGGTATCTGAATGGCTGGCGAAGTGGAGGAGAGGCATCCGCCGCCGACGCTGACAAGCAGAATAAGCCAGCTGATTCTGCTTCATTGTCACGGCGAAGCCGTGAACAGATCCGGGAAGATGTTGCCCCTATTACACGCCTGCTCGGTTTCCTGCTGCGTCAGCAATACCTGAAGATGGAGCATGTCTGGCTGGAACTTAACGACCGCTATGGACGCGAATACCGTGCCTACAGCCGTCGCCTTGAAGTTTATGATGTTGATGGAAAACAGCGTCTTCAGGGGCAGTTGCAGCTTGATCCGGCCTCTCCTCAGCAGATCGCTTTTATTATGGAGATCTCGGGTGATCCCTTTGATCAAAGCTCATTAAAGGTTGAGCTTTATCTGCAGGCTGATTCCCAGTCTCTCAGCTCCTGGTTAGAGAAATTGGCGCACCTGCTGCCGTTTGAGATCCCTGAACTTCAGGGCGGAATCGAGCTCTGGAGCAGTTGGCAGGGCGGGCGTCTGCAAAGCCTGAAAGGAACCTTGCAGGATGGTGCGTTAAAACTGATGTTGCCGGAGCAACCTGAAATCCAGCTGACAGATCTGAACTCCACCCTGTTTTGGCAAAGAAAGCGCGGTGGCTGGGAATTTATCGCCGACAACCTGAGTTTTGGTTTGCAGGGACGGTCTTTTGTTCTGGATCAACTACTGGCAGATATTACCGGTGATAGCTGGCGTGTTCAGTTATCCAGCCTTGATCTGAAAGAAATCAGCGAGACGCTATTGGAGTGGCCACAGTTGCCGGAAAGAGCCCGTGACGCTCTTGTACGCTTAAAGCCGAGAGGAAAACTGCAAAATGTTACTGCGACCCAGACACCGGATAAGGGCTTCTTACTGAAAACGGATATCCAGGCTGTCAGTGTTGATGCGTACTACGGTGCTCCTGTCCTGCGTAATGTCCACGGTTATGTCGAAAGTAGTGCTGATGCCGGTTTTATCCGCTTTCATTCCGATGAGTTTTTTATGGCTTATCCGGAACTCTATAGTGGCGGATGGTGGTTTGATAAGGCGTTAGGCGAGGTGCACTGGCAGATTGGTGACGCGTTGAGGGTCTTTGGCTATGACCTTCAAATGAATCGTGAGGGCACCGAAATTGCCGGAGAGTTCGATCTTCTGCAGTCACCGGCCAGTGATGATCTCTTTTATCTGAATGTGGCGTTAACCGATGCTGAAGAGCGTTTTGGTCTGCGTTTGGTTCCTGATCTTATCGTTCCCGGCTCGTTAACTGAGTGGCTGGATAGCAGTATCGAGTCTGCCGGGGTGACTCAGGGCGGCTTTATCTACGATGGCACCCTGAATTTGAATGCGGAATCACCGGTCAGAGAGATCGCGACACTTTTACTGCTTGATGTTGAACAGGGAGAGCTGAAATTCCTTCCTGACTGGCCACAGGCTGATGCGTTGAATGCACAGGTTCGGCTGGATGGCACTGAACTGGATGTTGATCTGGATTCCGGGCGATATCTGGGGAATGAAGGTATATCCGGCCTGGTGACGCTGAGAGATGACGATATTGGCAGTGTTGTCGGCCTTAATCTTAAGGGCGATATTATCCCTGAATGGGGTTGGCAGGTCTTTACCAAGACACCGTTAAAAGATCTGGTGCCGGAGTCTTTGCTCCATTGGAAGCTTTCCGGTCAGCCTTTAGGCGTTAAGACCGCACTGGAATTTCCGATTGATGGTCGGGGGGCTAAGGGGGAGGTCTCTGTCGCTGCCAGGGATGCTCAGTTACTGATCCCTGAGCTGGCAACGCCTGTAGAACATCTGAAGGGAACCGTTGTTTATGACGTCGGACAGGGGTTGATGGTTGAGCAGGCTCAGGCGGAGTTTTTGGGAGGCGAGGTTAGTTTCGGCATTAAAACCGATAAAAACCGGGGGGCAGTGATTGTTTCCGGCTCGGGTATTGCTGATATTGAAACGATCAACCGTTGGCAGCCGATGCCCTTCTCCTCATGGCTAAGTGGTGCACTGAACTATGAGTTCAGTGTTGATCTGGATCGTGTCAGCCGGTTGCATCTGGTTTCAGATTTAGAGGGAGTGGGCGTTAATCTTCCTGAGCCTATTGGCAAAAAAATGGAGAGCAGAAAGCCTTTATTACTTGAAATGAGCTTTGCTTCTGAGGCAAACCGTTTCTCTGTCGCTTATGACCAAAGCGATTCGCCGGGTTTCTTGCTAAGCAATGGTATCTGGGGTGGGATGCAAGAGGGTTATGGTGTGGGTGTCTGGTATGGTGATGCGACACGTGATGCGAAACCCTTATTAAACTCAAGCCAGCGAACGGATCTGTTTATCCGCCGGAATAATTTTGATCTGGAACCCTGGGTGATATTTGCATCGGAGCAGTTTGCCCGTCAGGCACTGACAGAGTCTGTAAGCCGTTCCGGTTTGGCCGCTGGCGATGAGAACGTTCGTGCTACCTCGGATGAGGCTGATGTGGGCTCGCAACCCGTCAGGGTTCATTTTGCATCGGACAAGGTGGTTTACAAGGATGCGGTTATCAATGATCTGACCATCGATGCAGAAATGGACGGTGATCAGATAGAAGCAAGTTTAGCCAGTCAGCAGCTGGAAGGTATTGTCCGGCTTAGCCCGGAAATAGCAGATTTTAATATGAAGCGGGTTTTCCTCGCCCCGGCTGATGAGACTGACAGCAAACCTCTAAGTAAGGCTGATCGTAAAAAGCTCTTTGGTCAGCTTTTTGATTCCGCATGGCCCAATTTTAATTTGAAGATTGCCGACTTCACGATTTTTGGTGTGAGTGGTCAAAAGCTGGCAGCTCAGTACAGGACCGACCGGGCGTCAAGACAGATTAATCTGGCGAACTTATCTCAGGGGAGTGTGGATTTTTCCGGTGCTCTGGATTGGCTGGTGGATAGTGAGACGGAATCGACTCAGGCGCAAACCTCTCTGATCTTAAATATTAAGGGTGGTGATCTGAAAGATGTGCAGACCAGCTTTGGTGTTCCTGCGGCGGTGACCAGCAGTAAATCTGATTCATCTATCAGACTGGGTTGGCAGGGGCTGCCACACGATGTGAAGTCAGAGACTCTGAATGGCCAGGTCAATGTCTATCTGGAAAAGGGTGCCTTCGAGCAGGTTCAGTCGGTACCGGCTCTGAAGTTGCTTTCCCTGTTCAATTTTGAATCTCTGGTGCGTCGCTTACAGCTCGATTTTTCCGACCTGTCTGGTAAGGGTTTGTCCTATGATGAAGTAACAGGCCAGGTCGTGTTGAAAGATGGCATAGGTGTCATTAAGGAACCAATTCAGGTAGAGGGTAGTGCCACTAAGTTTGAAATGACCGGCCAGTTTGATTTTATTGAGGAAAAATTTGATCAGGAGATGGTCGTTACTCTGCCGGTAGGTGAAACCCTGCCCTTTGCCGCCATTTTGGCCGGTGCGCCTCAGGTGGGCGGTACGATTTATATCATTCAAAAGGTGTTTGGTAACCTTTTTGATAAGTTTACCCAGGCAACCTACACCATTAAGGGTGACTGGGACGAACCACAAATTGAACTGAAGCGGGTGTTCTGATCCGCTCTGAGAGAGAGTTTATGATTGAACAGGTTTCCCGGGAGCTCTTGTTACCCGGTAATGTGAGTCTTGATCAGCTGGATCAGTTTCTGACTGAAGCGATGGGCCCCGGAATCGACTTTGCTGATCTTTATTTTCAGCAGTCCATGAGTGAAAGCTGGGTTCTGGAAGAGGGCATTGTGAAAGACGCCGGTTATAGTGCTGATCGTGGTGTTGGTGTGCGTTCTGTTTCCGGTGAAAAAACAGGTTTCTCCTACAGTGGTGATATCAGTGCTGCAGCGATCTCTCAGGCGGCAGAAGCGGCCCGAAGTATTGTCCGTCAGGGGCAGTCCGGGAGCGTTGAAGCGCTTTCAAAGGTTGCTTTTAAGCCGCTTTATGTGGGTGATAACCCTATTCTCGCATTGAGCTCGGAAGAGAAACTGGCCATTTTACAGCAGGCCGATACCATTGCCCGCGAGACCGATTCCAGAGTGAAAGAGGTGACCGCTTCACTGTCGGCCAATTTCGAACAGATACTGGTGGTCGCCACTGACGGCACCCTGGCTGCCGATATTCGGCCTCTGGTTCGGGTTAATGTCAGCGTTATTGTCGAGCAGAATGGCCGTAAAGAGCGGGGAGCTGCCGGTGCTGGTGGCCGTTATAGCCTGAAGACACTGATGGATAAAACACTGGCGGAATCCGCTGCAAAAGAAGCGGTTCGTCAGGCGCTGGTGAATCTTGAAGCTATTGATGCGCCTGCAGGTAATATGCCGGTGGTTTTGGGTTCCGGTTGGCCGGGTGTGCTTCTGCATGAAGCGGTAGGTCATGGCCTGGAAGGGGATTTCAATCGTAAAGGTTCCTCTGCATTTTCGGGCCGGATCGGTGAGCAGGTGGCCTCTTCACTTTGCACGATTGTTGATGATGGCACCCTTGCTGATCGTCGTGGTTCTTTGTCTGTTGACGATGAAGGCACGCCAACACAAAACACAACCCTTATCGAAAACGGGCGTCTTGTGGGTTATATGCAGGATAAGATGAATGCCCGCCTGATGAATCAGGCCGTAACCGGTAATGGACGTCGTGAATCCTTTGCACATCTGCCGATGCCCCGTATGACCAATACATATATGCTGCCAGGCGAACATAACCCTGAGGAGCTGATTGCGAGTGTCAAAAACGGGGTGTACGCCGTTAACTTCGGCGGAGGTCAGGTGGATATCACGTCAGGGAAGTTTGTTTTCTCCGCCAGTGAAGCTTATTTGATTGAAAATGGCAAAGTAACGGCACCGATTAAAGGCGCAACGCTGATCGGGAACGGCCCTGAAACGATGCAAAAAGTCTCTATGGTGGGTAATGATCTGAGACTGGATGATGGTGTTGGCGTGTGTGGCAAAGACGGGCAGAGCGTGCCTGTTGGCGTTGGTCAGCCATCATTAAAAATCGACGAGTTAACGGTTGGCGGAACCGGTCAGTGAAATCAGGTCTGATCGTCGAACAGGCTGGGGCAATGGTGGCTGCTGAATCGGCAAGAGGCCAGATCTGGCCTCTTATGACACGATTCATTCAGCCCACTTATATTTTGAGCTGTTGTGTTCAAAGTGTTAAAGCCCGAAAATTTCCCGTAAAGCGCGGAAGATTTTCCGGGCTGCTGCCGGTGGCTTTTCGTTCTTCAGCTCTTTCTGAGCGGTCCGGATCAGCTGGCGCATCATCTGACGGTCAGTCTCAGGCTTTTCTTCGATCAGCGCATTCAGGGCGCTATCGCCTTCCGCAATCAGGCGATCACGCCAGTGTTCCAGCATATGGAACTGGCGATTGTAGGCATCACTTGTGGTATCAAACAGTGCAATCTTTTCGGAGATCGCTTCAGTATCCTCACGGCGCATTACCTTGCCAATATATTGCAGGTGACGGCGCTGAGCTTCGTGGGAGCGAATCCGGCGTGATTCATCAATGGCCGCCAGCATTTCATCGGAAAGAGGTAGCTGTTTTATCTGATCCGCATTCAGGGTCAGTAGCTTGGCGCCAATTTCCTGCAGCGCCTTCATTTCCCGCTTTATCTGGCTTTTACTCGGGCCTTCTTCAAACTCTTCGTAATCGTCTTGAATTTCGTCAGTCATATTCTTCACTTGTACAGTTATTGCTTGCAGGAAGTTTACCACAGATCGTATTTAAGACCGATGAAGAGCAGAGCCTCAGCCGCCGAATAGATCGTTTTTCAGAGCGTTATTTTTTATCCAGACGTTAATGTGTAACCGAATTTCAGGAGTGTCCGTTATGGGTCAGGACCGCCATCAGAATCAGATGACAGCAACAGAAAATGTGGCCAGTGAACAGATGCAGAGCTGGCAGAAGCAATTACCGAAATGTGCAGAGAAACTGCTTGAACTGGCCAAAAAGAAAGGGGCCACCAGTTCTGAGCTTTCTATCGGAGCCAGCCGGGGGCTATCCGTTAATGCCCGTATGAATGAAGTAGAGACCGTAGAGTTTAATCAGGATCAGAGCTTGTCTCTGACGCTTTATAAGGGGCAGAGGAAAGGCCATGTATCAGTTACCGATCTGACCGATAAGGCGCTTGAGCAAGCGGTGGATATGGCATTGGCTTTTGCGGAACACACGGCTGAAGACCCTTATGCCGGGCTTGCGTCTGCAGAGCTGATGGCGAGCCAGTGGGATGATCCTGAGCTTTATTATCCACAGCCCTTTGATGTGGAGCAGCTGGTAGATCTGTCTCTGGCCTGTGAAGCAGAGGGACGGAAAGATAGCCGCATAACGAACTCTGATGGTGCCGGCTTCCATGTCGGTGAGCGGACAACTCTCTACGCAAACAGCCATGGTTTTCAGGGACAGTTGTGGGGGACGAACTACTCTGCCAGTTGTGTACTGATTGCTGGCGAAGGCGATCAGATGCAGCGGGATTACTGGTACGACAGTCAGCGCCGCTGGGATCTTTTAAGCTCGCCGGAGTCTATCGGTCAAAAGGCGGCAGAGCGAACGCTGATGCGCCTTAATCCGCAAAAGATTTCGACCCGTAAAGTACCTGTGCTGTTTGCTGCTGAGATCGCTTCCGGCTTGCTGGGACATCTTATGGGGGCTATCAGTGGGGGCAGTCTCTACCGTAATGCGTCATTTCTGAAAGATCGCCTCGGAGAGCCGCTTTTCCCGGAATTCGTTTCGGTTTTTGAGCAGCCTCATCTTAAGGGTGGTGTAGCCAGTGCGCCTTTTGATCAGGAAGGTGTCGCAACCCGGGATAACACCTTTGTTGCCGATGGCGTTCTGCAGCAATACATGCTGGGCTCATACTCGGCGCGTAAGCTGGGTCTTGAAACGACTGCCAATGCTGGCGGAGCACGTAACCTGAGGGTTTCTTCCACAGGGGAAAGTTATGATCAGATGCTGAAGAAGCTGGGAACCGGTTTACTGGTAACTGAGCTTATGGGGCAGGGCGTTAACATGGTTACCGGTGATTATTCCCGTGGTGCTGCGGGTTTCTGGGTCGAGAACGGTGTGATTCAGTATCCGGTACATGAGATTACTATTGCCGGGAATCTGCGGGATATGTTCCGAAGCATTGTGGCGATTGGTTCAGATGTGGATACCCGTGGTAATACTCAGACCGGTTCAATTCTTATTGAAGAAATGTCTGTTGCCGGTGCGTAACTCGACTGTCTGATATTACAATTGTTATAAAAAGAGGCCGGATAGTGATCTATCCGGCCTCTTTTTTGCTCATTAGCTATTTACTGGTGGAATCAGAGATAAAAAACAGTCGCTAGGCCCAAAAATGCCATAAAGCCGATGACGTCTGTCACCGTTGTCAGTAGCACACTACCTGCTAATGCCGGATCAATTTTCATCCACTTCAGTATCAGAGGCAAAGCGGCACCGGCGAGAACGGCCACCAGTAAGTTGATGATAATCGCGGTACCTATGATGAGGCCCAGGGTGATGTCGTCAAACCAGAGGATTGCGACCCCCGCAACGACAATTGCCCAGATGGTGCCGTTAATCAGACCGACGATAAACTCTCTGTTCAGCAGCCAGGGGGTATTACTGGAGGAGATATGCCCCAGGGCCATACCGCGGATAACAACGGTCAGGGTTTGGCTACCGGCGATCCCGCCCATACTGGCCACAATTGGCATCAGTACGGCCAGAGCAACGACCTTCTCAATGGTTGCATCGAAAAGACCAATCACTGCGGAGGCGAGAAAGGCGGTCAGCAGGTTAATGCCGAGCCATACTGCACGGCGTCTTGCGGTCAGCATGATGGGAGAGAAGGTATCTTCATCTTCATCAAGGCCTGCCATACTCATCAGTGAGTGATCTGCATCTTCACGGATAACATCCACCACGTCATCAATGGTGATACGGCCGAGTAGTGTGCCCTCGTCATCAACCACGGGAGCGGAAATAAGGTCGAACTTTTCGAACAGGTTGGCGACCTCGTTATCCGGCATGTCAGCGGGAATTACGATGGTATCGGTATCCATGACTTCACGAACAGTAATGTTAGGGTCAGATACCAGCAGGCGGATGATGGGCAGCATGCCGATAAAGTGATCGCCACGGCTTACGACCAATACCGAATCTGTTGAGTCCGGCAGGGACTCGTGACGACGCAGGTAACGCATAACAACATCAAGGCTGATATCCGGACGTACCGTAATGGTGTCCGTATTCATCAGGCCGCCGGCGGTATCTTCCGGATAAGATAGTACCGCTTCTACCCGGTGCCGGTCCTGCGCATCCATCGATACCAGGACTTCCTGAATCAGGGTATCTGGCAGTTGTTGGAGCAGGTCGGCAATATCATCGGTTTCCAGACCTTCGGTAGCGGTCAGAAACTCTTCAGGATTCATCCTCTTCAGGTAGATCGCCTGAATGTCATCAACCAGATGCTGCAGTACATCACCCTGAAACTCCGGTTCGATCAGGTTCCAGAGCAGGTCTCTCTCCTTGGGGGGCGATGATTCCAGCAGATGTGCCACATCCTGCGCAGGTAAGCCGCGGTTTAACATGCGGCGAACCTGTGCAAAAGAACCTGAGTCCATTGCATTGGTCAGGCGTTCTAGCATTGGAGGAATATCCTGATTTTCGCTGGCCATAAATTACCGCGTTAACTAATGATGTTCTGAAGGTGGCTGGCTTTATGTCAGCATCGGCAGAGGCTGGCATACCTTATTGATAGTAACCGGATTTTTCCGGTGTGGCTAAATTTGTGCCGGATAAAGAGAGATCGTGTCAGCTCTCGTCGCCAAAGCCATTGGCGAACAGTTCAGTGATATCTTTCTGAATCTCAGCTTCATTGGCTGCATTAACATGAACTTTGAATTCAGTGCCCTGCGGTGAGCTCATCATCATCAGGGCCATCATATTCCGGCAATCAGCGCTTCGACCGGACTCTTCATGCAGGAGAGAAACCTCGGCAGCTTCAAATCCGCTGACCAGTTGCAGAAGTTTTGAGGCCGGGCGCAGATGAAAACCCTTACTGTTGCTTACCGTGACAGAAAACTGAATCATGTTGTGCCTGCTAGTCTTTGTTCGCCAGACTCAGATCCCGGTGTCGTACCAGGGTTTGTGGATGCTGGTGTCTGAACTTGTCGGTTAACTGCTCGGCGACAAAAACGGACCGGTGCTGGCCACCGGTACAGCCGATGCCAACCGTAATATAGCTGCGACTGCTGGCGATGATGCTGGGTAGCCACTTATCCAGGAAACCGGAAATATCAGAAACCATGGCCCGTACGCTGAAATCCTGCTCCAGAAACTCAATAACGGGTTGATCCTGACCGGTATAGCCACGCAGGTGACTCTCCCAGTAGGGGTTAGGCAGACAGCGGACGTCAAAAATGAAGTCACAATCTTTCGGTATACCCCGTTTAAAGCCAAAAGACTGGAACTGAATCGCAACGTTCTTTTTATTGGAGGCCGTTTCAAGCTGCTGAGTAATAATCTCCCGGAGATCGTAAATACTCAGGTTACTGGTATCGACTCTCAGATCGGCCTGTTCGGCGATCTGCTCCAGCAGGTTAGCTTCCTGCGTCAGGGCTTCTGCTAGGGACAGCTTTTCGGATGATAAAGGATGCTTGCGCCGGGTCGCGTTGAAACGATCAATGAGGGTGCCATCATCAGAATCCAGATAGATGATCTGGGTGTCGTAGCCATCAGCTTTCAGTTTATCAAACTGTGGCTGAACGCCCTCAGGATCAGTGACGATATTGCGTGCATCGATACTGACTGCGACGGAGCTGTTGGATTCTGGCAGGTTGGCCGGAAGCTGGCTCAGAAGACCGATAGGCAGGTTATCGATGGCGAAAAAACCTAAGTCTTCAAGCACATGAAGCGCGATACTTTTGCCGGAACCGGATCGTCCGCTAATTATAACCAGTTTCATTCCGTGTCCTTTTATACGTTCAATCAAGCTGTTTTGCTTGTCCGTTACTAAAGCTGACAAAGGCAAGTGTACATGGAAACGTTGCAGATGTGATGATAGACGTTGATAAGGTCAGCCAGATGACAGCTGCCTTATCAGAAGGAGAAAACCGTTCGTGTTTTGCTCCGGCAGGAGAGTTCGGTGGTTACTCCTGCGTCCAAAGCTCATAAAGCAGGTCAGAATTTGCGGCGTCTCTGAGCTGATTACAAAAATCGGGATTAGAAAATTTCTCAGCCAAACCTGAGAGTAACTGAAGATGCTCGTCTGTTGCTTCTTCAGGAACCAATAGAATGAAAACCAGATCAACCGGACGACCATCAATGGCGTCAAAGTCAATCTTGTCTTTCAGGCGAATGAAGGTGCCTATGCTGTCTGAGCAGTTTTTCACGCGGCAGTGAGGAATGGCAATGCCTTCGCCCACACCGGTGCTTCCCAGGCGTTCCCGTGCAATCAGGCTGTCAAAAACCTCAGTGCTTTCCAGTACGGGGATCTGTTGGGAGATAAACTTGCTGAAGAACTCTAGAAGGCGCTTCTTGCTGCCTCCGGGAACCCCGTCAAGGGTTCGCGGAGGTGTCAGAACTGAATTGAGTAACATGGATATCAGTTATGCTCAATAATTAGCGGGCTGCTGCACCCTGTTTACGGGCTTGGGCTTTTTCTTTGTGCTTGATCAGCTGACGATCAATTTTATCAGTCAGCATATCAATGGAGGCATACATGTCGTCAGCTTCTGCGGTGGCATGCAGATCAGCACCGGCTACATGCAGTGTCGCTTCAGCAATCTGGCGCTCTTTCTCCAGCTTGAGAACAACCTGCACGTTAGTGATGTTGTCAACGTGACGTTCCAGGCGCTCAAATTTAGTAGAAACATACTCTTGAAGCGCTTCAGTTAATTCCAGGTGTTGACCGGTAATATTTAATTGCATAAATAGCTCCTTATTATTCGCGGTCTTGCAATTTTGATTGTATCGCTTTTCAGGTATTTGCAAAGCGTTTTTTCTAAATTGATTTTAAATCAATTTCTTACGTTCATTTGACGGCGGTATATTCATCGCCTCGCGGTACTTGGCAACAGTCCGTCTTGCGACCTTAATTCCCTGCTCTGCCAGCATATTCGCCAGCTTGCTGTCGCTGAAAGGTTTCCTCGGTGGCTCATCAAGAATCATCTTCTTAATCATAGCCCGAATTGCGGTAGAGGAGGCTTCTCCGCCAGCGGTTGTGCCGACATGGCTGGAGAAAAAATACTTAAGCTCAAAAATGCCACGGGGTGTGTGGATATATTTTTGGGTGGTTACCCGGGAGATAGTGGATTCATGCATGCCAATCGCATCGGCAATATCATGCAGCACCAGGGGCTTCATCCCCTCTTCACCGATCTCCAGAAATGCCTGCTGGCGCTTCACAATCTCAACACCTACTTTCAGCAGGGTATCATTACGGCTGTGCAGACTTTTTAAGAACCAGCGGGCTTCCTGCAGCTGGTTCTTCATAAAGGTGTTGTCGCGGCTGTTGTCTGCCCGTTTGATCAGTCCCGAATAGGCACCGTGAATTCGTATTTTGGGAGCAATATCCGGGTTAAGATCGACTTTCCAGTGATCCTCTTCCCGGGTCACAAACAGATCCGGGGTAATGTACTCGGCATGCTCGGTGGAGATTGAGGCTCCGGGCTTAGGGTTAAGGCTTCGGATCAGCTCGATGATCTCCTGCAGTTCCGGCTCTTTGACCCGGAGTCTGCGCATCAGTTGGCTGAAATCCCGGCTGCCCAGCAGGTCAAGATAAAGCGTGATCAGCTTTCGGGTCTTATCCAACAGAAACGCATTGGTATCCAGTGTTTCGAGCTGAACCAGCAGGCATTCCTGCAGGTCTTTTACGCCACAACCAATGGGGTCCAGGTGCTGAATATAGCCCTGAACCGCCTGAACATCTTCGATCTCAAGTTCGTATTCGCCACCCTGAAACTCATTGCGGCTTTGCAGGCCTTCATAGATCTCCTCAATCGGAGAAGAGAGATAACCGTCAGGGTCGATACTGTCGATGATCGCCTCGGCAATCCTGCGATCCCCTTCAGGGAGCCCGGAAAGATTAAGCTGCCATAACAGGTGATCCTGCAGGGTTTCCGTGATGATGCCCCGCTGTTCAAGGTAGGAGCCGTCATCATCGCTGGGAGCCGATGATTGGGTGTAGAGGCTTTCCTGATAGACATCATCCCAGCCGCTGTCGACGGGAAGGTCTTCCGGAATGGAGTCCTGCCAGCTGTCTTCAGCGGTTGCGGTGTAACTTTCCAGCTCCGCTTCCTGACTTTCGTTGGCAGTACTATTGTCACTTTCAGGCTTGTTCTGTTCCTCTTTATTACTGTCGGAGTCATTCTCAGCTTCATTTGCTGAGTTGAACTCATCCTCAAGTTCCAGCATTGGGTTGGATTCAAGCGCTTCCTGAATCTCCTGCTGCAAATCAAGCGTCGACAGCTGCAACAGACGAATTGCCTGCTGCAGTTGAGGTGTCATGGTCAGGCTCTGACCGATTTTAAGCTGTAAGGCCGGTTTCATAGGTTACGGCTTATTCCCAAAGTGGTTATAACTTGAACTCGTTCCCGAGATAGACATCCCGGACCTGTTGGTTATCCATGATATTCGCGGCATCGCCTTCAGCAATGATCTGCCCTGCACTGACGATATAGGCTTTTTCACAGATATCCAAGGTTTCACGAACATTGTGGTCGGTAATGAGAACACCAATATTCCGGGCTTCCAGCTGACGGATAATGGATTTGATCTCATTGACAGAAATCGGGTCGACGCCGGCAAAAGGCTCATCCAGCAGAATAAAGGACGGCTCGGTTGCCAGTGCTCGGGCGATCTCAACCCGCCGGCGCTCACCGCCGGATAAACTCATGCCGAGACTCTTCCGAATATGCGTGATACTGAACTCATTCAGCAGGCGCTCCAAGTGCTCTTTGCGCTCTTTTTTACTGAGTTCCTTACGGGTTTCCAGGATACCCAGGATATTATCTTCTACGGAGAGCTTACGAAAAATAGAGGCTTCCTGTGGCAGGTAGCCCACGCCTTTTTGTGCCCGGCCATGCATCGGTAGCGGGGTAATATCTTCGCCATCCAGAGTGACATAGCCTGCATCTGAGCGAACCAGACCGACAATCATGTAGAAGGAGGTTGTTTTACCGGCACCATTAGGCCCCAGCAAACCCACCACCTGGCCCTGATTCACCTCAAGGCTGATATCTTTGACGACCTGACGTTTCTTATAGCTTTTGGCCAGATGGCCGGCTTTCAGTGTTTTCATTGTGACTGCTCACCTTCATTCGGGAACAGAATGATTTTTACCCGACCATCATTATCCGGTGAGCTTTGGCCGGAGTCCTGTCCCCAGGCCTGAATCCGTTTTGTTTGCAGGTGGTAGCGAATGCGCTCACCGCTGAATCTGTCCTGCCCGTTCTCAAGTTCTGCATTTCGGGTCAGTTCTACCTGCTGCAATGCTGCCAGATAATCGATCTTCATGGCGTAGGCGTGTACAACCGGATCTTCCGGGTTGGGCTGCTGTTGCAGATGCACGCGCTCTTTCTGTCCTTCAGCAATAATCTTGTCGATCTCCCCATTGGTTTTGCGATACACGGTCACTTTATGGGCTTTAACTTTCAGGCTGCCCTGTTCAATCTCGACGCTGCCGGTATAGATCGCAATACCCTGATCAGGGTTGAATTCAGCACTTTGCGCCAGAACGCTGATCGGTTGGCTGGCATCGCTTTCCAGAGCTTTAGCCGGCAGAGCCGTCAGCAACCCGATGATGAAGAGGCTGAACAGGGGCAAGGTGCTGGATTTAAGACGGGATATGCTTTGTAGTAATTGGGCCATCTTTTTTATCCTAATGTTTTGTAGCGCATAGGTTGTACCGCATAACTGTTAGTCCCTGATCCGAATGAGCGCGGCAGAACCGGACGAGACGTTCTGCATGAACGGTTTCCGGAACTAAGGTGTTCGCTAAATTACTCTTGTGTGCCGTCACGTTTTTCCGGCGAGATGACGTCAGAACGTGTGCTCAGAGGCTGCGCCCTCTGCTGGTACAGGCCTTCAACCTGGCTTTTCAGGACGATTCTGTTCGTTGTCAGGTCAGCAAATAGTCCGGTTGCTTTCGTGTCGCCATCCGGTGTACTGATTTTGACCGGTAGTTCAGTCGATGCCTGATTGTTGTCCAGATCGATATTCAGCTGCTCTGTCGTCAGTTGCATTTGAATATCAGAGGCTGATGATGATTGCCCCGCCGTTTTTTCAGACATCTGCCAGACTATAACATTTTGATTTAATTGGAAATGACTGCCATCACCTTCCACCAGCCCCGATTGGGCGACAGCTTGCCACTGTGGGTTGCCTGCAGCGTCATAGATGATGATTTCCGGCTTTTCCAGTGATGTTTCTTTGGTGTCCGGATAATGCAGGAGTCTTTCAGATGTCAGTGACCGACTGAGAACGCCTGTGGTGTCGTACTCAAGGAAAGTACTGTTGATGGTGTAGTAGTCCGGCTCAGATGGCTTGTCGGGCACATCTGAGAATAGATCAAAGGATTGGGGGCGCTGTACATCAAGAAAATGCACCGCTAAGCCCAGAAGGGTTAATCCGATAAGACTGATAAAGCGTTTTTTGAGTCGCTTCCCAAATAGCATCGGTTACGAACCCAGAAGATAGTGGTCGATGGCATCCTGAAGTGTTCCCTGAGCCTGCATAATAAAGTCGCAGACTTCGCGGACAGCACCCTGACCGCCTTCACGGTTGGTGCACATATCGGCGTGTTGCACCATGTAAGCCGGAGCATTGGGAACCGTGATGCCCAGACCTGCCATTCTGATCGCTGCCAGATCCGGCAAATCATCGCCGCAGTATGCGATCTGAGCCCAATCAAGATGTTTCTCTTCCTGAATACTACGCAGGGCGACCAGTTTATCTTCGCGGCCCTGAAAGAGTGTTTTGATGCCAAGTGCCTTGGCTCGCTGTTCAACCATTTTTGAACGGCGGCCGGTAATGATAGCGACCTCAACGCCGCTGGCCTGAAGCATCTTAATGCCATGGCCATCCAGGCTGTTGAAGGTTTTGCTTTCGCTGCCATCGGCATGAAAGTAAAGGCTGCCATCCGTGAGCACACCATCAACGTCCAGAGCTAGAAGCCGGATAGAACGTGCTTTATCTTTAGGTGTGTCGGTACGAGACATAAGGACTCCAAAACTAGGCTGAAATTTCCGCTGGATTGTCAGCGGAAGCAAACAAATTTAAATAACACCGGCCCGTAGCAGGTCGTGCATGTTCAGGGCGCCAACGGGGTGGTTGTTATCATCGGTAACCAGCAGCGCGTTGATCTTCTTCTGCTGCATCACCTCCACCGCTTCAGCGGCCAGTTGCTCGGCAGATACCGTTACCGGTGCGACGGTCATTACATCATCTACCTGAACCTTATGGATATCTAAACCTTGGTCTAGCGTCCGGCGCAGGTCGCCATCGGTGTAAATACCTGCCAGGGATCCGTCGGCGGCAACAACGCCAGCCATGCCGAGTCCTTTCTGGGTAATTTCAAGTAAGACCGTCTGTAGCGGGGTTCCGGCATTCACTAAAGGTAAGCGATCACCGGCATGCATGATATCGGACACTTTCAGCAGTAAGCGGCGCCCCAGGCTTCCGCCGGGATGCGAGAAGGCAAAGTCTTCGGCACTGAAGCCCCGGGCTTCAAGAAGCGCGATGGCTAAAGCATCCCCCATGACCAGCGCTGCCGTGGTGCTGGACGTCGGAGCCAGATCCAGCGGGCAGGCTTCCTGCTGGATATCGATCAGCAGGTGCGCATCGGAGAATTTCGCCAGAGTTGAGCTGGTCGAGCCTGTGATGCTGATCAGAGGAATCGCCTGACGCTTCAACAGAGGTAACAGGGTAGTCACCTCAGAGGTTTCCCCTGAGTTGGACAGTGCGATAACCACATCCCCGCGGGTGATCATACCCAGATCACCGTGGCTGGCTTCTCCCGGGTGAACAAAGAAGGCTGGCGTTCCGGTTGAAGCCAGTGTTGCCGCTATCTTGTTGCCGATGTGTCCGGATTTACCCATGCCGGTCACAACAACCCGGCCTTTGCAGCTCAGCATCAGCTCACAGGCGCGGCTGAAGTTCTCATCCAGATGAGATGCCTGAGCCGAAACGGCTTCGGCTTCTAGGGTAAATGTGCGCTGTGCGGAGGCGATATAGTCGTGCATTCGGAGTTCCTCAGACGGCGGCCAAGTAAACAGTATAGAGGTAGCCGATATAGATCAGGCTTAAGATGCCGCCTTCCAGACGATTCAGCTTACCTTTCTTACGCATAATAATGATCAGGGCTGCGACCAGTACCGTCAGTCCCGCCATGGTGGCGTAATCACGGCTCATCACATCCGGGTCGATAGCAACGGTGGCAAAGAATCCGGGAACCGGTAGCACGGCTAACAGGTTGAAGATGTTTGAGCCAACCACGTTACCCAGTGCAATTTCGTGGTGACGCTTCAGAGCACTGGCAACGCTGGCCGCCAGCTCCGGCAGGCTGGTACCGATGGCAACAATGGTCAGGCCGATGATGACATCGCTGACACCAAATGATGTCGCGATATTAACCGCACCCCAAACCAGCATGCGGGAGCTACCGATCAGGATGGCAAGACCGAGAAGCAGCCAGAAAATCGCTTTACCCTGAGGCATGTCGGGAATTTCATCTTCCTGATCACCCATGGCATCGGCATCACCCTTAAACAGCCAGAGCAGGCTTAAGACCAGCGCGGCGACCAGAATAAAGGAGTCGGCCATGGTGATCTGACCGTCAATCATCACGGCACCGGCAATCAGGGTGACACCCAGCAGCAGTGGGATCTCTTTGCGCATTAGCTTCATGTTGATCGGCAGCGGGGCGATCAGCGCGGTTACACCCAGCACAAGGCCGATATTGGCAATATTGGATCCCAGTGCATTACCGACCGCAAGGCCCGGGTTACCACCAATCGCAGCGATGGCTGAAACCAGAATTTCGGGAGCAGAGGTGCCGATAGAAACAATCGTCATACCGATCAGCATCGGCGACATCCCGATGTTGCGGGCTGTGGCAGCGGCACCGGCGATGAAGCGGTCAGCACTCCAAACCAGTAGGGCTAAACCAATAATCAGGGCGGCGATGGAAAAGGGAATAGTATCGGGAATCATAAGGCCTGTTTAATTCAGTTGAATGTCGGGTGGCAATTAAAGAAGTTACCGGGTTCGAATGCAAGTCTGAAAGTCAGAATGCAGCGTATAAGTTCGGGTGAGTGATCACAGCAAAATCAACAAAGCGATCAATAAATCGGTGATGATTAATATGAAAGCTGTTTTTTTGGCTTCGCTACGGTAAAGTTCGGATTTTGTAAGATTCTTTATTTTACACAGGGTTCACTTTTATATGTCTGATGCCGACAATCTGGTTGAGATCAAAGCATTAACGTTTCTTCGTGACAAAAGACCGATCTTTTCAGACCTGAGTCTACATATCCCGAAAGGCAAAATTACCGCCATCATGGGCCCCAGCGGCACCGGTAAAACCACGCTGTTGCGCCTTATCGGGGGGCAGATCACGCCTGATCAGGGTGATGTGATCGTCGACGGACATTCAGTGCCGAACCTGAGCCGTAAACAGTTATTTGAATTGCGTCAGCGTATGGGTATGTTGTTCCAGAGTGGTGCCCTGTTCTCCGAGCTGAATGTTTATGAAAATGTCGCCTTCCCGTTAAGAGTCCACACTAAGTTACCAGAAGATATGATCCGGGATCTGGTGCTGATCAAACTTGAATCTGTTGGTCTGCGTGGTGCCCGTGACCTGATGCCTTCAGAGCTTTCCGGTGGTATGGGGCGACGTGTTGCTTTGGCCCGGGCGATCGCACTGGATCCTGAACTGATGATGTATGACGAGCCTTTTGTTGGTCAGGATCCGATTACCCTCGGTGTTTTGGTGAAACTGATCCGGCAGTTAAATGACGCACTGAATATGACTACTGTTCTGGTATCTCATGATATTGATGAGTGCCTGAGTATTGCTGATCACGTCTGTGTTCTCAGTGGTGGACAGGTTCTGGTTGAAGGCACGCCGGAAGAGATTCTTCAAAGTGATGAAGCTGAGGTGAAACAGTTTATTCAGGGCTTACCGGATGGGCCGGTTCCTTTCCGATACCCGGCTGATGATTTTGCCAAAGATATTCTTCTGGCCGGAAACGATGGAGCGTCACTCTAATGTTCAATTGGGTACAGCATGTGGGTCATCGGGTGCTTACGGTTGTTGCAGGTCTGGGGCGTTCAGCTCAGCTTTTACTGGCTGCGCTTTTGGGGCTGGGCTATGTGCTTAAGAACTTCCGGCTTCTGATCAAACAGGTTTATGTGACCGGCGTACTTTCCATCGCGATTATTGGCGTTTCCGGGCTGTTTATTGGCATGGTGCTGGCGCTTCAGGGGTACTCGATCCTGATTGACTTCGGAGCGGAAGATGCACTGGGACAGATGGTAGCTCTTACGCTTTTGCGGGAGTTAAGTCCTGTGGTGGCTGCCTTGTTGTTTGCGGGCCGGGCCGGTTCTGCACTGACGGCGGAGATCGGCCTGATGAAGGCGACCGAGCAGCTGGCCAGTATGGAGATGATCGGTGTCGATCCAGTGAAACGCGTGATCGCTCCGCGTCTTTATGCCGGGATTATTGCACTGCCGTTGCTCTGTATTCTGTTCAGTATTATCGGTGTCTGGGGCGGCATGCTGGTGGGTGTCGAGTGGCTGGGGGTTTTTGACGGTTCCTACTGGGGCAACATGCAGGCTGCTGTCAGCTTTAGTCATGATGTGATCAATGGGGTTATCAAGAGCATCGTTTTTGCTTTTGTCGTGACCTGGATTGCTGTGTTTCAGGGGTATGATCTTGAACCCACCTCTGAAGGGATAAGTCGTGCCACAACGAAAACCGTTGTGCACGGTTCGTTAGCAGTATTGGGACTGGATTTCGTTTTGACTGCGTTAATGTTTGGGGAATTTTAATATGACAACTCGTTGGATCGAGATCAGTGTAGGTGGTTTTGTGATTGCCGGTGCACTGGCGCTACTGCTATTGGCCTTTAAGGTGAGCGGTCTGGACCTGAACGGTAATGATGAGGAGTCCTATACCGTCTATGCTCACTTTAATAACATCGGCGGTTTAAAGCCGAGAGCAAAGGTCACTATGGCGGGTGTAACTATCGGCCGGGTTTCAGCCGTTGAGATTGACCCCCAATGGTATGACGCAAAAGTGACCCTGAAAATCGATAACAGTATGCGGGATAAGCTTTCGACAGATACAACCGCGATGATTCTTACCTCTGGTCTTCTGGGAGAGAATTATATTGGTCTGGTGGTTGGTGCCGAAGAGGAGATGTTGGCTGATGGTGGTGAGATTCGGGATACTCAGCCAGCTCTGGTTTTAGAGGATCTGATCGGAAAGTTCCTCTCCAGTATGGGTAAAGAATAGATTTTCGCAGGGATAGTCAGTCAGCATCCCATAGGATATTTAAGCGGATATGAAAGGTAACATCATGTTGATACAGCGATATTTCCTGATTTGGGCAGCGGTTGTTTTGTTTGTAGTAGCCCTGACGCCAGCGGTACAGGCTGCAGAAGAAAAGACGCCAAAAGAAGTGATCACCGGTACTGCTAATGAGTTACTGGGTATTATTGAAGAGGCCCGTGGCTACTACGATGAGGACCCGCAGCGCTTTTATGACAATGTGCAGCGCATTCTTGAGCCGACAGTTGATATGCGCCGTTTTGCAGCCGGCGTCATGGCGAAATATTACCGTGTGGCGACCAGTGATCAGCGTCGTCGTTTTCTTGAGGTGTTCAAGAGCAGCATGATCCGCACCTATGCAAAGGGTCTGCTGGCCTTCTCCAATGAAGAGATCCGGGTGCTGGATCCTAAAGGGCCTTCCCGTGACCCGGAGCGCGACAGTGTTGAGATGGAAGTGATTGCTGTTGATGGCACCGTCTACCCGATTATTTACTCTATGCGCAAAGGTAAAGATGGTCAGTGGCGCATTACTAACGTCACCGTTAATGGTATCAATCTTGGTCTGACCTTCCGTAATCAGTTTGACAGTGCCATGCAGGCTCACGACCGTAACTTTGATTATGTGATTGAGAATTGGCTTAAGAGTGAATCAGCTTCAGTAATTTCTGATGATTCGTCGGATGCAAAGGCGGAGGAGTGATGGCTGATTCTGCTGATGTGATTGCCGGTGAGGCGGGGTTGCTTAAGGTCAGTGGCGATCTGAATTTCACCTCGATTCTTCCACTTCGCAAAAAAGGTGAAAAGCTGATAGCAGCAAGTCCTGATGAAGTGGAAATCGACTTCTCCGGCGTTAATGCTTCAGGAAGTGCGGCAGTTTCACTGATGATGTGCTGGTTACGCACTGCCTGTCGGTTAAATAAGGCGATTCATTTTTCCAATGTGCCCGATCCGTTGGAGCGGGTTATTGCCGTTTCCGGCCTTTCCGGCCATATCTCATTTGAGCGCCCGCACCACTGCTGCGAATAAATCTTATCTGAAATGATTAGGGGCAAAAATCGCCTTTTGCCCTCTTTTCTAATAATATTGTCCTCTTAGCTTTATCAAGCGTGTTTCATTACCAAAGCGTGCCTCTTTCTGAGCGCTGCGCTCACTCAAACGCGGAGACAAAAATGCAAGCCAGCGAATTGCAAAACATTTTAGAAAGCAAACTGACTGATTGCGAAGTGATTGTTCAGGGTGATGATGGCCGTCATTTTGAAATTGTTGTTATCGGTGAGGTGTTTGCCTCTCTGACCCCAGTAAAAAAACAGCAGCATGTATATTCCGGTCTGAATGACCTGATTGCGTCCGGCGACGTTCACGCGGTACAGATTCGCACGTTTACGCCCGATCAATGGAAAGATGCCTCTCAGCTCCGCGTAGGCTAATCGCACATTTAATTATTACGGATCGCAGATGGATAAACTACTTATTACCGGAGGTCGCCCACTGGATGGCGATATCCGTATTTCCGGCGCAAAAAACTCAGCATTACCTATTTTGGCGGCAACCCTGTTAGCAGAAGGGCCGGTTCGTATTGGTAACCTGCCTCACCTGCATGACATCACAACCATGATCGAGCTATTAAGCTGCATGGGTATTGAACCGGTTGTCGATGAAAAGATGCGTATTGAGGTGGATGCCCGAACGATCCGCAATTGTCACGCTCCCTATGATCTCGTGCGTACTATGCGCGCTTCCATTCTGGTGTTGGGACCCTTGCTGGCTCACTTTGGTGAGGCTCAGGTGTCGCTGCCCGGTGGTTGTGCCATTGGTAGTCGTCCGGTGGATCTTCATATCCGTGGTCTTGAAGCCATGGGCGCTGAGATTCTGGTTGAAGATGGTTATATCAAAGCCAAGGTTAATGGTCGCTTGAAAGGTGCCAATATCCTGTTTGATACCGTCACCGTAACCGGCACTGAAAATATTCTGATGGCGGCTTGTCTGGCTGATGGTACCTCCATTATCGAGAACGCGGCCCGTGAGCCGGAAGTGACCGATCTTGCTGAGTGCCTGATCGCTATGGGTGCCAATATCAGTGGCCTCGGTACCGACCGACTGGTTGTTGAGGGTGTTGAGAAGCTGCATGGCTGTCAGCACGATGTTGTGGCTGACCGGATCGAAACCGGTACTTATCTGGTAGCGGCAGCGGCGTCCCGTGGTCGTATTCTGGTTAAAGATACCCGTGCTGATATTCAGGATGCGGTACTGCTGAAGCTTCAGGAAGCCGGTGCACATATCTCGACCGGTGAAGGCTTTATTGAGCTGGACATGAAAGGTAATCGTCCTAAAGCGGTTAACCTGCGTACAGCGCCTTACCCGGCTTTCCCGACCGATATGCAGGCGCAGTTTGTGGCGATGAATGCCGTTGCTGAAGGCACTTCCAGCGTCACTGAAACCATCTTTGAAAACCGCTATATGCACGTCCAGGAGATGCTGCGTATGGGTGCCAAAATTGATGTCCAGGGCAATACCGCGATCATTCAGGGTGTTGAACGCCTGAAAGGCGCCCCTGTTATGGCGACGGATCTGCGGGCATCGGCAAGTCTGGTTATTGCCGGCCTTGTTGCGGATGGCGATACGCTGGTTGATCGTATTTATCATATTGACCGTGGTTATGAGTGCATTGAAGAAAAAATGCAGCTTTTAGGTGCTAAGATCCGTCGAATCCCAAGCTAACAGGTTTTATTCGTTACTATGAGCCAATCGCAAGAGCCACAACAACTGATTATCGCGCTGTCAAAAGGGCGTATTCTGGATGAGACCCTGCCGCTGTTCGAGCAGGCAGGGATCTACCCGCTGGAAGATGTACGTAAAAGTCGTAAGCTGATTTTTGATACCAATCTTGACCATGTGAAGCTGATTATCATCCGTGCTACAGATGTTCCGACCTATGTTGAACTGGGTGCTGCCGATATGGGCGTATCCGGCAAAGACGTATTGATGGAGCATGGTGCTAAAGGTATTTATGAGCCTCTGGATCTGAATATCGCCCGTTGTCGACTGATGACAGCAGGGATGAAAGGTCAGGAGCGTCCTGAAGGCCGTATTCGTGTCGCGACCAAGTTCATCAATGTTGCCAAGCGTTATTACGCTGAACAGGGCGTTCAGGTTGATCTGATCAAACTGTATGGCGGTATGGAGTTGGCGCCGATTATGGATCTGGCGGATGAGATTGTTGATATCGTTGATACCGGTAATACGCTGAAGGCGAATGGTCTGGAAGCCCGTGAAGATATCGCTCATATCAGTACCCGTTTAGTGGTCAGTCAGGGTGCCATGAAAATGAAGCATCAACTGATTCAGCCGATTATTGAGCAGCTGCGTTCTGCAGTCAGCTCTTAAGACGCTTGCGGAATAACCTGCCCTAAGGTTATTCCGTACTCTGTCCGGCGGTTCCCCTATAATCGCTGGTCATCTTTTTCCTATAGTCTCTTTTGGAACCGGAAAATCCCTATGTCATCGAACGTCTCTGTAAAACGTCTTGTGTCCTCTCAGGCTGACTTTTCTCAACAGCTTGATACTTTGCTTGCCTGGGAATCTGTCTCAGATACTGCAGTAAACCAAGCGGTTACTGACATCCTGCATCAGGTTAAAAGCCATGGTGATAAGGCTGTTATGGAATTTACAGAGCGCTTTGATCATCTGCATGTGGATGATTTTTCCAAGCTGGAGATGACGAAAGAACGTCTTCAGCAGGCGCTGGATGGCCTTCCTGCTGAGCAACGTGCTGCTCTTGAAAAAGCGGCTGAACGTGTGCGCAGCTACCACGAAAAACAGGCCCAGGGTTCCTGGGAATACACCGAAGAAGATGGCACCTTGCTGGGTCAGCAGGTGATGCCAATGGATCGTGTTGGTGTTTATGTTCCCGGCGGTAAGGCAGCTTATCCTTCCTCGGTTCTGATGAACGCTATTCCTGCCAAAGTAGCCGGTGTTAAAGAGATTATCATGGTGGTGCCGACTCCCCGTGGTGAGCTGAATGAGCTGGTTCTGGCGGCAGCCTGTATTTCCGGGGTTGATCGTGTATTCACAATCGGTGGTGCTCAGGCTGTTGCGGCGCTGGCTTACGGTACTGAAACCGTGCCTCGCGTGGACAAGATTGTTGGTCCGGGCAACATCTTTGTCGCCACGGCTAAGCGTATGGTATTCGGTGCGGTTGGTATCGATATGATCGCAGGCCCATCTGAAATTCTGGTGGTTTGTGATGGAAAGACTGATCCGGACTGGATCGCCATGGATCTTTTCTCACAGGCAGAACACGATGAAGATGCGCAGCCCATTCTGTTGAGCTGGGATAAAACCTTTATCGATCAGGTTGAAGCCAGCATTCAGAAGCTGCTGCCGACGATGGAGCGTGAGCCGATTATCTGTGTCTCCATGGCTGAGCGTGCCGCGCTGATTCAGGTGAAAGATCTGGAGGAAGCGATTGAGGTGACCAACCGTATCGCACCAGAACACCTGGAGCTTTCCATTGAAGACCCTAAAGCGATTGTCGGTCAGATCCGTCACGCGGGTGCGATCTTTATGGGACGCTACACAGCAGAAGCCCTGGGTGACTACTGTGCGGGGCCGAACCACGTACTGCCGACCTCAGGAACCGCGCGTTTCTCATCACCTCTTGGTGTGTACGATTTCCAGAAGCGTTCGTCACTGATTATGTGCTCTGCTGATGGTGCTTCTGAGATGGGTAAGATCGCCTCTGTGCTGGCTCGCGGTGAAAGCCTGACGGCTCATGCCCGTTCAGCGGAATATCGCATTAAAGATTAAGCAAGACAGCGCTTAAACAGAAAACCGGCCCTGATGAAGGTGCCGGTTTTTTTATGTCTGACATTTGGCCGTGTCGTTGATTAACTCTGTGACAGCTCGCTTTCTGATGACACATCGTTTGTTGATATTACTTTTGCTTTTGGTGGATTGGCGATGAGGCCACCGGTAATCACCAATACCAGTGCTGTCAGCAGTATCAGGCTCCAGTCACTGATTCCTGCGATGACCAGGCTGAATGCTGTGATCAAAGGGGCTGCAAAGCTTGAGATGGCCAGCAAAGATCGGTTTCCGTGTTTCATACCGGTATCCCACAGATAAAAAGCGCCGCCAACAGGGCCCAGCCCCAATAGTAAGCTCCCCAAAAGCTCTGTATGGGTGAGTGGCCAGTAAGTCTTTTCCAGCAGCAGATGTGCCGCCAGAGACAGAGCTGCAACAGCCAGTGAGAGCCAGCCAATATCATCGGGGCTGCCCGCATTTTTTGCTAGCGACCACGAATAAAATGACCAGATCAGAGCGCAGCAAATCGCAAGAGCATAGCCTGTGAGATACTGGGTGGAGATGACAGATGTTGCTGTACCGCTCTGGTTTTGGGTGATGACCAGGCTCACACCGATAAAACCTGTTATTCCACCCAGTATCGCTCTTTTCCTTTGTCCGGATGTGGCAACCAGTACTGTAAGCAGAAGAGGCCATAGGTAGACGATCAGGCTGACCTGCATCGCAGGGGCAAATCTGAGGGCCATAAAGTAGCAAAAATGAAAGCCGAACAGACCCATGATGCCCGTAAACCACTGACTCGCGGTCATATCGGGACGTTGCAGAAAAGGGCGTTTCTGAACGATCCGGTTGAGAAACATCAGACCGGCTGAAATTGAGAAACAGAAGAAGAGCAGCTGAAAAGCCGGTACCTGACTCGTCAGGCTTCCCAGAAGCGCCAACCCTCCCCACAAAGTAATCGCCGATAACCCCAAAAAAGTAGGCATATCTTTTCCCTGTTGAATGATAGCTGAGATTTGAATATGCCAATTCTAGAGGGTTGGATATTTTCAAGTGTGCTGAAAAGCCGGTCTGATGCTTCGTGAAGACGCTTTTATACGATGAGAGGAAGGAATCTAAGGCAGGCGATAATCTTTCGGGGATTGGCCCCAATAGCTCAGGAAGCGTCGGCTGAAAGCTGAGGCATCGGTATAGCCCACCTGTTGAGCAATTAATGCGATGGGTGTATCGCTGTGGCTGAGCAGTGCTCTGGCTTTTTTCATGCGCAGATGCAACAGGTACTGGAGCGGTGATTCACCGGTTATGACCCGGAATCGCTCTTTGAAATGACTCAGGCTAAGGCAGGCAAGGTCTGCCAGTTCTCTGAGTTCCGGTGTCCGGCTCAGATCGGATTCCAGGTAGCTCATCACCCGCTCAATCCGTTTATCGCTCAGATGATAAGAGGTTTGTTGCGACAGCAGCCGGATAAAAATCTCCGTCATCGCACCTTCGATTTCAGGATCAAACTGGCTGTTAAGTTGCTGTTCTGCGAACAGACAAAAATGGAAGAAGTGCTCGCTGACACTGAGAAGTGGCGAGTTGTCTGTGGCAGGGTATTTCGGTAATTCCGCAATATCCGCCACCAGAAAACGTGCGTTTTCGTGGGATGAGAAGCGATGGATCAGCCCTTTTTCAATCAGGACGGCTTGTCTCACTCCCAGCTCGGAGGCAAAGAAGGGGGTAACTGCCGCGGTATCATCAAAAAGATCGAGCGTGATCTTTCCCTGCAGAGGAACCACCACCTGAGCATGCTCATGGTGATGGCTTCTGGGATTGCGGGTATAAGAGCGGATAGAGAGGCGAGGTTGCACGTAATATCTTAACCACTGATGGAGAGCGTTTCCTGCAGGGGAGGCAGCTGAATATTAATTCTGAGCCCCTTATCAGGTTCAGACTCAGCTTCAATCCTGCCGGTAAGCGCCTGCGACACCTGATTGAAAACAATGTGCATGCCAAGCCCGGTACAGCCAATATTGCGCTTAGAGGTGTGGAATGGCTCGAAAATATTTTTAAGTTCCTGCTTTGTCATCCCCTTGCCGTTATCTTCATAGCAGATTGAAAGCCCTTCCGGGGTTTCGTCGATACGGATATGGATACAGTTATCAGGATCGGATGCGGTAAAGCCGTGGATGATACTGTTATCGATCATCTGATGGAAAATCTGCACCCAGCTGTGGGTGATGGTCGGCCAGTTCAGGTTCTCTTTGCATTCCAGCTGAACATCAATCTGCTTTTCCTGAAGCTTTTGCTGCAATCCGACAATCACATCACTGAGAAGCTGTTTCACGTACACAGATTCAACTTTGCTTTGGCCGTTCTGGGCCGAGGTCTGTTTAAAGACCTGCACCAGTCGTACAACTCTTTGCAGGTTGTCCTGCATCAGCTTGTAGGCTTCGTAGTTGTAGTCATCCTTGGAGGCCGGTTCTAACATGCTGCCGGCGGTAATGGCGACGCCCAGTGGTGTGTTGATCTCGTGGGCAATACCCGAGATAAGCGAAGAGAGTGACGCCATTTTTTCTTTTTCAATCAACTGGTTTTGTGTGATCTCCAGCTCCCGAAGAGATTTTTCCAGCTCCAGAGTGCGTTTAACAACCCGTTTTTCGAGTGTGTCGTTCAGCTCCTGCAGGGCGTTTTCAGCGCGCTTACGGGATGTGATTTCGATAGCAGAACCGCGCATACAGGCGGTCTGGGATTCAGACTTAACCACCTTGCCGTGGAAGATAAAGATGCGTTCCTGTTCATTGATCGTCAGTGTGACCTCAAGCCCCTTAAAGTCATGACGGCTTTCAATGGCATCACTGAGGGTTGGGTCCGGCACGAGTTTGCTCATGCTGCGGTTATAGGCCTGAACATCGATCACGCCCAGCTGACTGAGCATCTGCTCAGAGGCAAAAACGATCTTACCGTCGTCATCAGTTTCCCAGAGCCAGTCTGAGGCGGAATTTGCAAAGTCGGTAAAGCGGTCACGCTCAGTTTCTATCTCCTGATACAGACGATTCAGGGTCTGGCTAAGCTGATTGATCGATAAGGCCAGAATACTGATCTCATCGTTCTCGGAGGTTACCAGAGGGGTTTGCTCAAGTTCTAACGTGCTGTGTCGCTGATTCGGGCGGAAATGATCCAGATAGCCCAGAATTCCCGTGATACGGCGGTTTACACTCAGATGGAACACCCAAAGGATCATCGCAGACACGATAAAGGTTTTGATACCGTTCGTGATCAGCAGGGAAAGAAAGGTTTCGATCAGCTGCTGATAGATGCGGTCACTGGATGACTCGACATACAGCTGACCGAGCATAAAACTGGAGTTGTTATCCTGATTGCTGTACTCAAGGGGGATCAGCTGGCTGATTTTATCACCGGAAACTTCGGTGCCTGCCTGCCAGGATTGGTTACCTGTTGCTGAAGAGACCTTGATAAAGGAGATATCAGGCAGTTTTACCAGACCCTGAAGCCGAATGTTCAGCTGGCGTTCGTTGAACTCCCAGAGATTGATCGTCAGGGACTCAACATGAACATCCTTCAGTTCCTGAAAACGGGTTTCAACGGCATTCACTTCATGGCGATAATCGCCATATAGCTGGATCATGGTTGAGACAAAGGTGATCAGGCTGCTGATTATTATCAGAATAATAATAATCCTGCGGCCAATGATACTGGCGAAAGGGTGTCGTGAGAGTTTGTGTGCGTTTGACGGCTGCATAGAGACGACAGGTCTCCCAACGGAAATGTAGATTATTAGTTATTTTTTTTCAGCATAAAGGCTGAATAGAGTACTGGCAACTTTATTCCGTTGTGAAAGGTATAAACGAGATGCCGAAAAGAGAAAACCCCGGAAAATCCGGGGTTTCTTCAGTAACGCTCAGGCAGCCATTAGGTTTTGAGCCCGGCGACTGTATTGCTCATCGCTGAGCCTTGGTGGTATTAGTGGCGGAAGTGGCGCATGCCGGTAAATACCATTGCCATGCCGTGTTCGTCAGCTGCATCGATCACTTCCTGATCGCGCATAGAACCACCCGGCTGAATTACCGCACTGATACCTGCTTTTGCAGCAGCATCAATACCGTCACGGAACGGGAAGAAGGCATCAGATGCCATAACAGATCCCGGTACTTCCAGACCTTCGTCTTCTGCTTTGATACCGGCGATTTTCGCGCTGTAAACACGGCTCATCTGACCGGCACCCACACCGATCGTCTGACCGTTGCGTACGTACACGATCGCATTGGATTTAACAAACTTCGCTACTTTCCAGGCAAAGGCCAGATCGCGCATCTGCTCTTCAGTCGGTGCTTTCTTCGTGACCACTTTCAGGTCTTCATCCGTCACCATACCCAGGTCTCGATCCTGAACCAGCAGGCCACCGTTCACACGCTTGTAGTCTAAGCTGTGATCGCGCTCGCCCGGCCAGTTGTCGCCGCAGTCCAGCAGACGCACGTTAGCTTTGGTTGCCACAATAGCGCTGGCTTCTTCAGAAACCCCCGGTGCGATGATCACTTCCACAAACTGACGATCAACAATCGCTTTAGCCGTGTCAGCATCCAGCGGACGGTTGAACGCGATGATGCCACCGAATGCAGAGGTTGGGTCGGTCTGGAACGCCAGTTCGTAAGCCTGCAGTGGGTTGTCTGCAATCGCTACACCACAAGGGTTAGCGTGCTTAACGATCACACAGGCTGGCTCAACGAAGGATTTAACACATTCAAACGCGGCATCAGTATCGGCAACGTTATTGAAAGACAGTTCTTTACCCTGCAGCTGTTTCGCGGTGGAAACACTGGCTTCAACCGGGTTCTTCTCAACGTAGAAGGCCGCTTTCTGGTGTGGGTTCTCGCCGTAGCGCATCTCCTGCTTCTTCTCGTACTGAACATTGTAAGTACGGGCGAAGTTTTCGCTGCCACCTTCAACCAGACGGCCGAAGTAGTTGGCGATCATGCCGTCGTAAGCTGCTGTGTGTTCAAAGGCTTTGATTGCCAGATCGAAGCGGGTCTGTTGTTCAACCGCACCGTCGTTGGCATCCATATCCGCCAGAATACGGCTGTAGTCGTTTACATCAACCACTATAGAAACAAAGGCGTGGTTTTTAGCGGTGGAGCGAACCATGGTCGGACCGCCGATGTCGATGTTTTCCACAGCCATTTCCAGGGTGCAGTCATCACGGGCAACGGTGGCTTCGAACGGGTAGAGGTTAACGGCAACCAGGTCGATGCCCTGAATGCCATTTTCAGCCATCACGGCATCATCCATACCGCGACGCGCCAGAATGCCACCGTGAATTTTAGGATGCAGTGTTTTAACACGGCCATCCATCATTTCAGGAAAGCCGGTGTAATCAGAAACTTCAACTGCTGGTACGCCCTGCTCTTTCAGCAGTTTGTACGTGCCGCCGGTGGACAGAATTTCAACACCGCGCTCGCTCAGAGCTTGGGCAAATTCAACAACACCTGTTTTGTCGGAAACGCTGATAAGCGCTCGGCGAACAGGCAGGTTTTGTGCTTTGGCAGACGTTGTGGCTGACATAGTTTGCTCTTCTTTCTCAAAGGGTGATAAGAAAACAGAAAGCGGCAGAGGTTATCTGCCGCTTTCATTAAAAAGTCGGTTTTGGGTTACAGCATGCCGTAGGTTTTCAGCTTTTTGCGCAATGTACCCCGGTTCAGACCCAGAATCTCGGATGCTTGGCTCTGATTATCCTTGGTATAGGTCATAACGGCTTCAAGCAGCGGCGCTTCTACCTCGGCCAGTACCATCTGATACAGGTTGCTGGCAGGCTGACCGTCCAGATGTTCAAAATAGTTTTTCATCGCTTCTTCTACGCTGCTGCGCAGTGTGCGGGGACTATTCTCAGCCTGATTAATGATCTCAGGAGTATTGTCGGAGATATCCATATTGTTCACGTTTTTATCAGTTAGGGCGGTCATAGCAATGTTTCCGCCGCTGGGGCCATCAGGTGGTTAAGCTGCCCGGGTTCCAGGATGAAACTCCTGATCGCCGCCTGCTGGGCTTCCGGCTGATCCAGCTGGTTAAAGTAACGTCTGAAATGACTGCCGGACTCCTGGGTTCCCAGATACCAGTTCACATGTTTGCGTGCGATTCGTACCCCCATCAGCTCACCGTAAAATGCGTACAGCGCATTAAGGTGGCGGCTGAGGATCTCGTGTTTGGTCTGGTCTTCAGGTTCAGGAAGTTGCTCACCGGTGGCCAGATAATGACTGATCTGCTTAAAGATCCAGGGTCGCCCCTGTGCGCCACGACCTATCATAACGGCATCGGCTCCGGTGTAGTCCATAACATAGCGGGCTTTTTCCGGAGATGTAATATCACCATTGGCGAATACCGGAATTGAGATTGCCTGTTTTATGTCGGCAATGGTGTCGTATTCTGCGTTACCTTTATAAGCATCAGCCCGGGTACGGCCATGGACCGCCAGGGCTGCAATACCCGCATCTTCTGCGATACGGGCAATGGTCACACCGTTACGGTTTTCCGGATTCCAGCCTGTGCGTATCTTGAGGGTAACCGGGATATCCACAGCCCCGACAACCGCTTCCAGAATCTCTGAGACCAGCTTTTCATCTTTCAGAAGTGCTGATCCGGCGGCTTTATTGCAGACTTTTTTCGCCGGGCAGCCCATGTTGATGTCGATAATCTGGGCACCATGCTCTGCGTTTAAACGTGCTGCTTCAGCCAGCATCTCAGGATCGCCCCCCGCAATCTGAACGGAGCGGGGTTCCTCTTCACCGGTGTGATCCATTCTTAAACGGGATTTTCGGGTATTCCACAGGCTGACATCCGAGGTCACCATTTCAGACACCACAAGGCCTGCCCCCATCTCGCGACAAAGCTGTCGGAAGGGGCGATCCGTTACCCCTGCCATAGGGGCAAGAATAACCGGTGAGCCTAAGGTGTAAGAACCAATTTTGACCATGGGTAACCGTAAATATTCAACTTCGTCAGACAGACGAGATGATTATGGCAAGAGGCTGCGAAATGTCCGCAAGACCTTGCCAATCGGGCGTATCGAGGGGCGCTAATGATACTAGGAATCCTGCAAGAGTAAAGCTGAAGAAGGGAAGATTGATTAAAAAATAGACATAAAATGATGCCGCTGATCGCAGGCGGCATCATAGGCTCTTTGAAGAGTATGCGGATGCCCCTGAGAGAAGGTCATCCGCGGTTACAGGGTATTGCTCGGGTGCTTAGCATTAAGCAGAATTAATACCGACAGAAGGGGGCTAGTACCGGGCAGAAGGATATTAGTGTCGGGCGGAAGGGTAGTAGCGTACCGACAGGTTAACCACATTGCCGACATTACCCTGTACCGGAAACGAGAGGGCAACGGGAAGTTCCGGCGGCAGAATATGATCAGCAAAGGGTTTGTCTTTCAGATAAGTATCCGGCTGATAAAGAATCTCGGCATTTACCTTACCGCTTCTGTCTCTTAGTTCCAGCAGGATCGCGGGAAAAGGCAGATCATTTGTTGTCGGATTGTTCAGTACCAGCTCTGCGGTCATCTGATTGTTGTCTTGCAGAATCGCCAGCTGGGATGCCTCAAGTGCATCAAAATCTGAAGGCAGGTAATGATCGCAGCTGCTCAGTCCGCAAATAGCTTCGGCAAATCCTGACAAGCCCGGGGACTCGCTGAGTGTGCGGGTATTACCCCATAGTAGCATCAGAATCAGTAGGATAAGACCTGCAGCCATGGTTGCAGGAATCCAGGGCAGTCCCTGTTTTTCACCGGCGGTTTTCGATTTCTTCTGACGTGGCTCTGGGTCTTCCATGTCGGCAGTAAAATGCAGCTCGGGTGCCAGATCATTTGAAAGTTCTTCCCGCTCAGCGGTCAACGCAACCTCAAGCTGATGATTGCGTAGTTCCGGTGCTTTTCGGGCCTTACGAATGGTCGTGAGTTCTTCATCATCAAGAGCCATTTCCGGAATGTCCGGCATCGCATCCAACTGATCCAGCGGGTCGGCCTTTGGTGTCGGCTGAGTCGGTTGTGATTCGGCGGGGGAAATCTGGTCTGGGACAGACGCTTCTGTGGGTATCTGGGCTTTATCAGCGATCTCTTCCGGTGCAGGCTGTTCAGGCTGTGCCGCTTTAGATTTGGCCGGGTTTTTCTTTGCGGTATTTTTCTTTACCGCTGGTGTTTTTGGTGTGACCGATGTTTCCGCTTCCAGCTCAAAAAGATGGTTGGCTGCATTAAAGATTTTTTTGCAACGACCACAGCGAGCAACGCCGAATGCCTGTTGCAGGTCAGCATCAGAAATGGCAAAGCAGGTTGAGCAGTGGGGGCAACGGGTAAGCCGGTCATCCATCATCGGTCAGTCATTCTTCCAACAAGAGTCTGAGTTACATCATAAGATTATGAAAGCAAACAGGCAATCCCGCTCATGCAGGATTAACCTGTTATAACAGCTTCAAGTTATTGAGGAAAGTATGCTTTTTGCTTTTCCGGCCTGGGCTTCCGGCGTTGCCATTTGGTGTGGCAGGCTGGTTATGACTGAACTTTTACCGCGCTCAGACAGACCCATTCATCTTTTTGTTTCACGGGCTCAAAGTTAAACCATGGCGTATAGGCTGCGATAACGTCATCGGCCTGATGGGACAGAATGCCGGAAAGTACAAGAGAGCCCTGATCCTTAACCAGTGCCGAGATTGTCGGGGCCAGGTCAATGAGAGGCCCGGCCAGAATATTGGCCAGCATCAGATCGGCTTTCACATCGCCGATTTTACCCGGGTAATACACATCAAAGCTTTCTGCAGGCAGGCTGTTACGGTCAGTGTTCTCACGGGTAGCGACCAGTGCTTGCGGGTCGTTGTCCACGCCATAGGCCTTTTCTGCGCCTAACAAGAGAGCTGCCACACCCAAAATGCCGGAACCGCAGCCGTAATCGACAACGGTCTGACCATCAACGTCATGTTGGTCGAGCCATTCCAGACACATAAAGGTCGTTGGGTGAGTGCCCGTGCCAAAGGCAAGTCCCGGATCAAGCACCAGGTTGGTGGCTTCCGGGTTCGGGGCTTCTTTCCAGCTGGGGCAGATCCAGAGACGCTCGCCGACCTGGATCGGGTGGAAGTTTTCCATCCACTCACGTTCCCAGTCTTTGTCTTCCAGGATTTCGATGCGGGGTGAAGGGAAAGCCTGATCAGGAAATACTGATGCCCAGCCATTTTGCAGCGCCTGAATCATCGCTTCGCTGTCCTGCTCTGCATCGAACAAACCTGTAATGCGTGTTTGCTGCCAGAGCGGAGTTGTACCCCGAATCGGTTCAAACAGAGGTTGGTCGTCACCGTCTTCCAGAGTAACCGCATTTGCACCTGCCGCCAGCAGGAACTCTTCCAGTACTTCTGCATGAGCTGGATTGGTGTCCATTTTAATTTGAAGCCAAGGCATCTGTGTCTCCGGGTATATTCAGAACGGTTTCAGAACAATAAATGCGAGCCGTAAGGCTCTGTTTGGCGCTATTGTACACCGAATTGTCTGCTTCGTGGGCGATGTTGAGGGGGGTGGGAAGAAGGGGGATCTATATACCTGCAGACGAAAAAAAACCGGAAGCGGTAGCTTCCGGTTTTTCAGGTCGTTGTAATCAGGGCTGATGGTTATCAGCGGGTCAGATTACAGAGACAGCTTCTTCTCGAGGTAGTGAATGTTAACACCACCTTCCATAAAGCCACTGTCACGAACCAGATCCTGCTGCAGACCAATGTTGGACTTGATACCGTCAATCACGATCTCATCCAGAGCATTACGCATACGGGTCAGCGCGATCTCACGGGTTTCACCCCAGGTGATTAGCTTGCCGATCAGGGAATCGTAGTACGGTGGTACCACGTAGCCGTCATACAGATGGCTGTCCATACGAACACCCAGACCACCCGGTGAATGGAAGTGATCCACTTTACCCGGAGATGGCAGGAAGGTTTTCGCATCTTCCGCATTAATACGGCACTCGAAAGAGTGACCACGGATAACGATATCTTCCTGCTTGATGGTCAGAGGCAGGCCGCTGGCGATGCGCAGCTGCTCTTTCACGATATCCACACCGGTTACCATTTCAGAAACCGGGTGCTCAACCTGAACACGGGTGTTCATTTCGATGAAGTAGAAACCACCGTCTTCATACAGGAATTCGAAGGTACCGGCACCGCGGTAGCCAATTTCGATACAAGCCTGTACACAGCGTTCCTGAACTTCGCGACGGATATCATCCGGAATACCCGGTGCCGGCGCTTCTTCCAGAACTTTCTGGTGACGACGCTGCAGGGAGCAGTCACGGTCGCCCAGATGGATCGCATTGCCCTGACCATCGGCCAGAACCTGAATCTCAACGTGACGAGGGTTCTGCAGGAATTTTTCCATGTAAACGGTATCGTCACCGAAAGCCGCTTTTGCTTCTGCTTTGGTTACCTGTACAGCGTTTACCAGATGCGCTTCAGTATGCACAACACGCATACCACGACCACCACCACCGGCAGCCGCTTTGATGATTACCGGCAGGCCGATACGACGTGCGGTTTTCACAACGAACTCAGGGTCATCCGGCAGAGGGCCATCGGAACCCGGAACCGTAGGAACACCGGCTTTCTTCATCGCATCAATCGCAGACACTTTATCGCCCATCAGGCGGATAACGTCAGCTTTAGGACCGATGAACTGGAAACCACAGCGCTCAACCTGTTCAGCAAAATCAGCGTTTTCTGCCAGGAAACCGTAACCCGGGTGGATACCCTGAGCGTCAGTCACTTCGGCGGCACTGATAATAGCCGGAATATTCAGGTAGCTATCGGTAGAGGAAGCCGGACCGATACATACAGATTCGTCAGCCAGACGAACATGCATCAGATCGCGGTCAGCGGCAGAGTGAACGGCTACAGTCTTAATGCCCAGTTCTTTACAGGCACGCAGAATACGCAGCGCAATTTCACCCCGGTTTGCAATAAGTACTTTATCAAGCATGATCGAGCCTTATAAATTCTGGAGTAGAAAGGGGTTGCTAACGGTTAATCGGTAATCGATTAAACGATAGAAACCAGCGGCTGATCGAATTCAACTGGCTGACCGTCTTCTACCAGGATTTCACCGATAGTGCCGTCTTTATCTGCTTCGATCTGGTTCATCATTTTCATCGCTTCAACGATGCAGATGGTGTCGCCTTTCTTAACCTGCTGACCCACTTCAACGAACATTTTTGCGCCCGGAGCCGGAGAACGGTAGAAGGTACCAACCATAGGAGAGGTTACCAGGTGGCCTGCAGGTGCTGCCGGAGCTGCTGGTGCTTCTGCAGCCGCTGGCGCAGCCGGTGCTGCAACAGGCGCAGGAGCTGCAACCGGTGCAGGAGCATACTGAACCTGAGCACCGCTCATGTTACGGCTGATGCGAACAGACTCTTCGCCTTCCTGGATTTCGATCTCCGCAATGTTGGACTCTTCCAGCAGCTCAATCAGTTTTTTAACTTTACGAATATCCATGATCAATCTCTTTTCACTTGTGTGTGGAACATGAGTCAGCACGATGTGCTGGCTATTGTGAGTTTTCTGCAGATGCAGAGAATTTCGGCCAGACCGGAGCGTGTCCGATCAGACTAATTTGGGTGCTTTATTTTCCAGAAACCGGATCGCTGCCATCAGTGCGAAGTCATAACCCTGAGCGCCGAGACCGCAGATGACGCCCTGAGCCACATCAGACAGATATGAGTGATGGCGGAAGGGTTCGCGGGCATGGACGTTAGACAGGTGCACTTCGATAAAAGGGATCTGAACACCCAGCAACGCATCGCGAAGGGCAACACTGGTGTGGGTGAAAGCAGCGGGGTTGATGATGATAAAGTCGACAGCTTCGTCACGGGCAGCATGAATACGCTCAATCAGGGCGTGTTCAGCATTACTCTGGAAGCATTCAAGCTGGTATCCCTGATCGGACGCGGTAACCGCCAGATGCTCTGAAATATCAGCCAGTGTCTGGCTGCCATATATCTCAGGCTCACGGGTGCCGAGCAGGTTTAGATTTGGGCCGTTTAACACCAGAATTGAAGCCATAATCAACAGTGTATCCAGATGACGATAAAGCTGAAAATAAAAAGCAAACAGGTGTTTGAGTCTGTTTGCTGCTAAAATCCAAAAAAATAAGATTAACTGCATTTAATATCGGTTAAATGATGATGAAACTGCAGTTTTTGATCTGTAAGTGTGGGTAGTTTGCCGAATTTGAAAGATCTTGTCCAGTTTTCGTCTGTTCTGCTTTGTTTGGCTGCTTTTTACCGCTTGTTACCGAATTTTGCCTGTTTGTACCCTGCTGAAGGATTTTGACAACGCACTGATCTGGATCAGCTGATAAATGATAAAAATGATGTGTTTTATTGGCTTCTTTTTGTCTGTCTTTCAGGCCGTGTTAAAGGCCTCTTTTTAACACGGCAATGGCAGCTAATTCCGGACAAGGTTCAGATGCTGGGTATGGGGCGGATAACACAATCCTGCTTCAGCGCATCCCTGAAAGGTAACCGCGACGACTATCCCCTGTTGCAATGTTTCGGCGGGCAGATCCACCTGATAGCTTAACGTCACACGATCCCGCAGAATTTCCACATCGCCCTGAAACTCGTCGTGAACCTGTTCTCCCCGTGGAATCTGGATTGCGGTCAGCACCGCTCCTTTGGGTTCCAGACTTTTTACACTGAACCGTGAACGGTACAGATAATGCTCGGGTTCAATTTGCCATGTCAGGGTCAGTGTAGAACCTTTCAGGCCAGCTTCAAGGTGAAAAGCCTGTTCAACCGGCAGAAAGCCTGAGTCAGATGAGGTGCCGAAACCGGCGGTTTTCTGGTCAAAGAAGCCTGCATGGCTGGTCGAGCTAAGTCCCATCAGTCCTGAAAATGCGATCAGGGCGAACAGGGTAAGTCGGATGCGATGGATATATTGGCTCAAGGTTTTCCCCTTTTAAAGCAGGCCCGATGGGTTGTATTGATGGGCTGAAATTAACGGTACGTTTAAGTCTGTGTGCATTGGGTTTTCGATCAATAAGCCCCATAATACATTGAGCAGACAGTTAATTAAGATACTGTTCCGTGCATAGGGTTCCGGCAGACAGCGGATTAATCCGCTGTTTGCTGATCCGTAGCCGACGACCCGAAACATGTATCCGAGACCAATGAGGAAGCAGAAAATGTTAAAGCAGCTAGGAGCGAAAGTCGCCGACCAGTGGGACAACCTCAGGGATCGCCTGCCCGGAAGCATGATGGGTAAGGTTGCGGGTGGCGGACTTGCTGTTTACCTGATCGGCGCGGCGGGCGTAGGCTGGTACTGGAGTCAGGAACCTGAGGCATTCTCAGTTGCTGAACAGGTCCGGATCGCCGCCGAGCAGAAGGGGCTGACAGATCAGGAGTCAACAACCGTAGGCTATGCGACCACAACGGCTCTGATCCGTATTGCAGAGACTTTGCTGGATAAACCCGGCGGCTATCTGACCAATGACCGTTTCCCACCGGGGTTATGGCTGGATAATGTACCGCACTGGGAATACGGCGTGCTGATTCAATTGCGGGATATGAGCCGTTCACTGCGTAAAGATATTTCCCGTTCGCAATCTCAGTCCACCGAAGATAAAGATCTGACCATTGCCGAGCCTCAGTTCAACTTCGACAGCAATAGCTGGATCCTGCCATCCTCCGAAGGGGAGTACCGTCAGGGTATTAAAGCACTGACCCGCTACCGTGACCGTCTGGTGGATGAGAACCAGAACGATGCTCAGTTTTACTCCCGTTCTGACAATCTGCGTAACTGGCTGATGGATGTGGAGACCCGTTTGGGTAGTCTTTCTCAGCGCCTGAGTGCCAGTGTTGGTAAGTCCCAGATGAATATCGATCTGGCGGGCGATCCTTCTGCCACTCAGTCCACTTACAAACCTGATCAACAGGAAGTTAAGACCCCCTGGTCTGAAATTGATGACGTTTTTTATGAGGCTCGTGGCACCGCCTGGGCTCTGATCCATATTCTGAAAGCGGTTGAAACGGATTTTCAGGGTGTGCTGAAAGATAAGAATGCTGAAGTCAGCCTGCGTCAGATTATCCGTGAGCTGGAAGCGACTCAGGAGGAGTTATGGAGTCCTATGATTCTGAACGGCAGTGGTTTTGGTATGTTTGCTAACCATTCACTGGTGATGGCTTCCTATATCTCCCGCGCCAATGCGGCGATTATCGATCTGCGTGAATTGCTTTCACAGGGCTGATCCGGTGATCTGACTCAAATTAATCAGCAATAGTGTTTTGCTTACAATAAAAACCGGCTTTGCGCACTTTGCAACAGCCGGTTTTTTTGTCACTCTCGGGGTTCGCTTTATCAAAATTCCATTAAAAAGAATAAGTAAGGCAAGGATCACTTATGAATACGGAACATTTTAAAATTGCTGTGATTGGTGCCGGACATGCCGGTATCGAACTTCTTCAAAAACTGTTTGATGCCGAGTTTGTAGATATCGTCGGTGTTGCAGATACCAAAAAAGATGCGCCGGGTATGGTGCTGGCCCGTGAACATCAGATTCCGACCACAACGGATATGAATACGCTGCTGGTCAACAGCAGTGAGATCGATATTCTGATTGATGTAACAGGTGTTAAAGCGGTGCGTGATGCCTTGCGTCAGCATATGCAGGAGAGCGGTAATTACCATACCGTGATTATGCATGAGCGTATCTCTGCACTCTTGTTATCACTGTTCAGCGGTGAGATGGTAGAGACCAAAGCGAGTGACGATTTCTACTAAGGACGATTTCGACTAAGCGTGTGCTTCTCGCTGTACCAGAATCAGAAAAGGCTCCCAAGGTTACTATTATAGATAACTGAGGGAGCCTTTTTAGTTTTAGCTGATTGAGCTGAGACTATGTTGAATAGGGGGCTGAATTAAGGTGCTGAATCGGTTTGCCGCATCAGAATGCGGCATACTTTAACGCTTAATCAGCTCTTATCGCTCGCTCCGATTTTAACGCTCAATTAGCATGGCAATACCCTGACCGCCACCGATACACAGACTGATTACCGCATATTTCCCCTGCACACGTTCCAGCTCGTAAAGTGCTTTAACGGTGATAATCGCACCCGTTGCACCGACCGGGTGACCCAGAGAGATACCGCTGCCATTCGGGTTCAGTTTCTCTTCCGGCAGGCCCAGATCTTTAGCTACCGCTAACGCCTGAGCGGCAAACGCTTCGTTCACTTCCCAGACATCAATATCGTCAACAGACAGCTCATGCTTTTCCAGCAGCTGACGAATAGCCGGAACCGGACCAATCCCCATATATTTAGGCTCAACGGCAGCAAAGCTATAACCAACCAGTTTTGCCATCGGCGTCAGTCCCTGTTTCAGGGCTTCTGCTTCAGACATCATGGTGACGGCAGCTGCAGCATCGTTCAGACCGGATGCGTTACCTGCTGTGACCGAGCCCTCTTTCTGGAATACCGGGCGAAGTTTGCCCATATCATCAGCGGTGCAGTCCTGACGGATATGCTCATCCGTTGCAAACTCAGTGGTGCCTTTACGGGTTTTCAGCTCAACCGGCATGATCTGATCTTTGAAACGACCCTGCTCGGTGGCAGCCTGTGCCCGCTGATGACTGAGTGCCGCCAGCGCATCCTGCTGTTCGCGAGTGATCTCCCACTTCTCAGCAACATTCTCGGCAGTAACCCCCATGTGGTAGTTTTCCATCGGGCAGGTCAGAGCACCGGTCATGGAGTCGACAATCTGGCCGTCGCCCATACGCTGACCAAAACGTGCCGCGGGAACCCAGTACTGAGCACGGCTCATGGATTCTGCACCACCGGCCACGGCAGCATCGCAAACACCCAGTTCAATCTGCTGGGCTGCGGTAACAATCGCCTGGAGGCCGCTGCCGCACAGACGGTTTACGGTCAGTGCAGGTGTGTTAAGCGGCAGACCCGCTTCAAGGGCTGCAACACGGCTGATGTACATATCGCGACGATCCGTATGCAGAACATTACCGAACACGACATGACCGATCTGTTCCGGCTGAAGATTCGCCCGGCTAACGGCTTCACGGGTTACCGATGCTGCCAGGGTGGTTGCGGGAACATCTTTCAGACTGCCGCCAAAACCGCCAATAGCGGTACGAACGCCGCTGAGAAATACTACTTTTTGAGTCATGCCTTGCTCCTGATTCCCGCGACTTGTTCAGATCGCGGGCTGTGTTGGGTATAAAGTTTACGTCTGGCAGAAACCTGCCAGAGCTTCCCGGCTTGCGAGCCCTCTTTCAGGCGCGCCGCCTAGAAGCTCTGTCCGTTTTACAGCGTGGCTTGCTTATGCCAGTAGTGCACGGATCTCTTTCTTGTTGATCTTACCGACCGATGTTTTCGGAATATCGTCTACCATGCGGATCTGATCCGGAATCGCCCATTTTGAGATATGGCCGGAATCAACGTACTGGATCAGGTGTTGCTGAAGGTCTTCCTGAGTCAGGGTGTCGTTTTTCGGAACCACCATGGCAAAAGGTCGCTCACCCCATTTCTCATCCGGCACACCAACCACCGCAACCGCGGCGACATCGTTATGCTGGCTGATCAGATTTTCCAGTTCGATGGAGGAGAGCCACTCACCGCCGGTTTTGATGACGTCTTTGATGCGGTCTTTGATCTCAACAAAGCCATTTTCATGGATGCTGGCAACATCACCGGTATGCAGGCGACCACCTTCCCAGAGCTCTTCCTGCTTCTCAGTTTCTTTAAAGTAACCCTGAGTCAGCCATGGGGCCTGAACCGTAATTTCACCGACGGCGGCACCATCGTGAGCTGCCAGAGCGCCATTAGGTTCGGTAATGGTCAGGTCAACCATGTTGGATGCAACGCCGGTCAGGGTACGGTATTTAAGCTGCTGTTCGATCGGCAGGGCGCGTTGTTCCTGATTCAGGTGGGTAACCGTCAGCAGAGGGCAGGTTTCTGACATGCCATAGGCGGAGTAGATGTCTGCGCCTTTGTCGATAGCCGCCTTAGCCAGACCCTGGGGCAGTGCGCTGCCACCAATCAGGATCTTCCAGTTATCAAAGCGCGCCTCTTTACCGGCTTCACAGCCCAGCAGCATCTGCAGGATGGTGGGTACGCAGTGAGAGAAGGTCACTTTATGTTCGTGAATCAGATTGACCAGCATATCCGGCTCGTAGCGTCCCGGGTAGATCTGGGTACAGTTCAGCATAACGGCGGCGTAAGGCACGCCCCATGCGTGTACGTGGAACATGGGCGTGATCGGCATATAAACCGAATCTGAGCGTAGCAGAGGCAGACCCGCGTAGCTGCCCAGCATGCCCACCATGTTCAGGGTGTGCAGCACCAGTTGGCGGTGGCTGAAGAATACGCCCTTAGGATTGCCGGTCGTGCCTGTGGTGTAGAAGGTGGTCGCGATACTGTCTTCATCAAAGTCCGGGAATTCGCAAACCGGCTCTTCGGCGCGCAGCAGGGCTTCATATTCACCTGTAAAGTTAACCTTGCCCACGGCATCGCTGCCGGGCTGGTCTGTCAGGCGAATATAGCTATCAACGGTTTTCAGATGGCCATCCAGCTGTTCTACCAGAGGGATAAAGTCATCGTGCACCAGAACCAGCTTATCCTCTGCATGGTTCATCGTATAAGCGATCTGTTCCGGCGACAGGCGGATGTTTACGTGATGCAGAACCGCTCCCAGCATAGGAACCGCAAAATAGCATTCCAGATAACGATGGCTGTCCCAGTCCATGACAGCAACAGTGTCACCAGCCTGAACGCCGGCTGCTTTCAGCGCATTGGCCAGCTGTTGAACACGCTGATGGAAGTCGCGGTAGCTGAAGCGGGTATCACCGCGATAGATGATTTCATTGTCCGGCTCAAAGCGGCCAGCGGAAGCAAAGATCTGTTTGATCAGCAGGGGATAGGATTTAGCGGCTTTTGCACCCGGTAGAATTTTGGTTGGCATACGTGTCTCCAATTGTTTTTGTTATGACGTTCTGAGCCTTCAGTGTGCTCCGGGCTGATTTGAGCAGTGATTTTATTGACTGCGCGGTCGCAGTTTTTGATGGATTTACCTAAATCAGCCGAACCTGATTCTTGAGCGAAACGGCTGTGGGCAACAAGGCCTTGTCATCTTAAGAAGGGTTAATGGCGTGAAATGATAATTTTTTTGCCCTAAGATAATCGGCGGTTCGTGTTTGCAGTTAATTTGCCGGTTAGGAGGCGTAGTGCTCAGAGATTCGGAACACCGAAAGGTGAGTGTGATTGGCAGTTGGCCACTGGTGATCAGTCGGGCGCTGGAGCAGTACCATATTGATGGCTCTATGTTGCTGGCGCGGGTGGGCATTGATCAGTCTGAGGCGCATCAGCCGGAAACCCGATACCCACTGGCAACACTGGACCGGCTTTGGCGTCTGGCTCGGAGTCTGTCGGATGATGAGGCCGTAGGCTTAACCGTCGCCCGTTTTGTTCGGCCGACCTCCTGGCATGCTCTGGGCTTTGCTATTTGGGCCAGTGATACCCTGATGGAGTGCTTTCGCAGGCTGGCGGATAATCTGCGCATGTTCGCCGACTACGCGGATATGTCCATTACCCCCTTTGGTTCCGATGTTGAGATCAATGTGTATCTGAAAGAGGGACTGAAGCGGGATCAGCTGCCGATGGAGGAGGTGGATGCGTTTATCGGCACCTCGGTGCTGACCGCACGACATATCTATCAGCCGGGTTTTTCACCTAAAAGTGTCTGGCTGAGTCGCCCTCAGCCTTTGGATCCCACACCCTGGCAGCGACTGTTTAAGTGTCCGGTATTCTTTAATGCGGCTCACGACAGAATTATTTTTGAAGCGGCCGCTATGTACCGGCCGCTTTTGACAGCGAATACGGAGCTGGCAGAACAGAATGACGCCCTTGTGGCTGATTATCTGGCGAGACTGGATCGCAGCGATCTGCTGACGCGGCTGGAATCGTTACTGCTCAGCAATCTGCCATTGGGATCTCTGCCGCTGGAGGAGGTTGCCGGTCAGCTGAATCTCAGCCCGCGGACGCTGCAGCGCCGCTTGCAGGAGAAAGGCATCCGTTACCAGCAGGTGCTGGATGAGCTGCGGCAGAAACAGGCACTGCATTGGGTCCGGCTGGATTATCTGAGCATAGGTGAAATCAGTTATCGCTTGGGGTTTAACCATCCGGCAAACTTTACCCGCGCGTTTAAGCGCTGGTTTGATGAGACACCCAAGAAGCTGCGGCAGAGTCTTGTATGGTCGGATCTCTCATAACGGGACATACGTCTGCGCCTAATACGACACGGGTATAAACAACAGGCATAAAAAAACGCCGGATAACCGGCGTTTTTTTCGACTCATAAAACGTAAGCTTATTTGCTTGCGTTGAATGCTTCGATAGATTTAACGATTGCGTCACGCGCTTCTGCAGCGTTGCCCCAACCTTCAACCTTAACCCACTTACCTTCTTCCAGATCTTTGTAGTTCTCGAAGAAGTGAGTGATCTGCTCACGCAGCAGAGTAGGGATATCGTCTACGTCCTGAATCTCTTTATAAACAGTGGTTAGCTTGTCGTGTGGAACAGCAACCAGTTTAGCGTCAGGACCGGCTTCGTCAGACATGTTCAGAACGCCAACAGGACGGCAGCGGATTACAGAACCTGGCAGAACCGGGTATGGAGTGATAACCAGTACGTCCAGAGCATCGCCGTCTTCAGACAGAGTGTTCGGGATGAAACCGTAGTTTGCAGGGTAGAACATTGGGGTTGCCATAAAACGGTCAACCATGATCGCACTGTAATCTTTCTCAATCTCGTACTTGATTGGAGAGCTTTGTGCCGGAATTTCAATGGCTACATAGATATCGTTTGGTGCGTCTTTGCCCGCTGGAATTTTATCAAAATCCATAGTTCTGACCCCGGAAATAGAGAAATGTGAATAGAAAAGTGGGGATTACCCCTCTTAAAAGCTGGCAGGATTATATAGTTACCGAAGTTTGATTGCCATTGCTCAGGCCTCGTTTCCTACTAAAGAACACACCGTTTATGGCTTTTGCGTTCAGGTGACGTATTTAGACAGCTTCTGAGCGACTTTTCCCGGATCTTAAACCACAGGACTTCCCTTCTCAGGTGCTGATAGCGCTTATCTTATTCTCCTTGCCTGCCCTCTGATTAAATAAGTATCGGTCACAGGGATAGGCAGGCTGGCAGGCACTATTGCATAATATTTGCATAGTCTGAGATCAGTTATGCTGCAGCCCTGAATACTGGGTTGCAGACAGCCCCCAGTGCAAAAAATGTGCAGTCCACCGATAAACGATCTGAGTTGGTGCAATGACCCGAGACAGTCAACTAAAAATCAGTTATGGCCAGGCCTTCATCGCCCCTGACCGAAGCTCAATACGCTCTACCATGTCTATCAGGGTTCCTGAGGGATCGGGTTTGGCGGCCAAAGGGGTGTCTGCGGTGGTTGCTGATTCCACCTGGCGCAATGTCATTGCCAAGCAGGCGGCTGAAACCTGTGTGCGGGGCTTTTTGGCGGATTACTACGCCACGCCCGACAACTGGGATGTTAAAACCTCAGCGACCAAGGTGCTGAGTGCCCTGAACGGCTGGTTGTTCAGCCAGGGTAAAAATGTCACTAATGGGAATTACATCAGCTCCTTCAGTGGCGTGGTGCTGAAAGGCCGTCATGGTCATCTTTTTCACATGGGCGATACGCTGGTTTATCGCCTGCGCGGTGGTGAGTTTGAACAGCTGAACCGTGAACATACCAACTTTATCGGCGGCTATCGTTATCCTTCCCGTGCGCTGGGGCTTGATCCCAGTGTTGATATTGATTACCACCAGTTCTCGATTAAGCAGGGTGATATCCTGCTGTTCACCACTCAGGCCAGCAAAGGCACACTGGTGGCGTCTGATTATGTGCAGCAGATTCGCCATAATGCATCTGACCTGAATGAAGCCTGTGACCAGCTGCTGAATGTTGCTATGGAGAAAGCCAGCGCCCGGGGTTACAGCAGTACGCATTTTTGTTTTCAGTTGGTGCGTATCGATATGCTACCGGAGGAATCCGGTGACACCATCGGTGAAGCTTTTGGCGCGCTTCCTGTCCCCCGTGAGCTAAATGTGGGTGACGATCTGGATGGCTATCGGGTAATGGAAGTGCTCAACAAGAGCAATATGAGCTGTATCTATCGGGTTGAAGATAAACATACCGGTCGTGAGATGGTGCTTAAGGCACCGTCGCCTCAGCTGGAAAGCCGCAAAGATTTTCTCCGGCAGTTCATCATGCAGCAGTGGGTGGTGGAGCGGGTCAACTCCCCTTATGTGGCCAAAATTGTCGATGCCTCCCGTCCCAGAAATTACCTCTACTATCTGAGGGAGTTTGTTGACGGGCGCACGTTAACTGAGTGGATGGCGCAAAACCCGCATGCAGAACTACGCAGGCTGATCGACCTGATTGAACAGATGGTGAAGGCGATCCGTGCGCTGCACCGTCGGGATATTCTCTGTCAGGGGCTGCACCCAGATAATATTCTGGTGGATCAGCAGGGCATGATTAAACTGATCGATTTTGCCTCCTGTGCGGTGCCGGGAACGGATGATCTGCCCTCGCCGTTGTCGATTCTGCGCATGGTGGGGTTAACCCCTTTCACCGCGCCGGAGTATCGTCTGAACCGTGAGCCGGGGCCGAATGCCGATCAGTTCTCACTGGCGGTAATCGCCTACTGGATGCTGACCGGCCAGCAGCCTTATGCGGATCAGATGGAAAATTTCCACAGTCGGGCTGACTTCTCCCGTTTGGAATACTTGCCCAGTTATCAGTTCAACCCTATGGTGCCTGTCTGGCTGGATGGCGCTCTGAGGCGTGCTCTGCAGCCTAACCCTGAGCTGCGCTATCGCCGTTTGTCAGAGTTTATCTATGATCTGAAAAAGCCGAATCCTCACTACCTGAAAGAGGGGAGTGTGCCGCTGGTGGAGCGCAATCCGCTGATGTTCTGGAAGGGTTTATCGGGTATCCTGCTACTCTTATTAATTGGCAGCATGGTTATTTAGATCTGCTGACAGACAAACAGAGTGTTCAACAAAAAAGGAGTCGTTTCGGCTCCTTTTTAGTTAAGGCGCTCTTGTTTATCTTTGGCGCTCAGCCCGATTCAGAATGATCCCTTTGAGAAATGAGTTTAGCAATGACCGAACGAGCAAAACCGGATAACTCTTCACAGCGCTCTCCACAGACATCCCCGCAGAACCCTTCTCGTCAGAACAGCAATAAAGACCCGCTGCATGGCGTTAAATTAGAGCAGATTCTGAAGGAACTGGTGGCTGAATATGACTGGTCGGGGCTGCATCAGAAAATCGCCGTCAACTGTTTCAAGTCTGATCCGAGTATCAAATCCAGCCTTAAATTTCTGCGTAAAACGCCATGGGCGCGGCAGAAGGTGGAGAGCCTGTACCTGAAAATGAAGGGGCACTCTGCGGATAAAAGGGCGACAAAGACAGAAGCGCAGCTGGTTGCTGAAGTGAAAAAAAGTATTCGTCAGAATAAAGATAGTGCTGGCGCAAAAAACGCTACGGATGGAATCTGGGCGGCAGCCCGTAAAAATCTGGCGGATAAAGACTAATTAGGGTTGGAGTGACCCTGGTCGAGGTCATCTGAAGAGAAGTGAGGCATCCTGCCTCGCCGTCATCCGTTACGGCTATTCCATACAAGCTTTCCTGAAACGAAACTGGCTAACCCCTGAGAGCCCCTGCATCGGCTCTCAGATTGAAGAGGACCTGTTTCTCTTCAATCTGGGGGCACTGTAACCGTCTGCTGTGACAGTCTGATGACAGATCAGGCCGGTTTAAATTCAGCAGTGGCAAAGCGTTTTGGTGTCAGGGGCAGATGTACCAGAGCCGCCAGTAAACCAAGACCGGCACTCAGACTCAGCGCAATGCTGTAGTCGCCATACCATTCAAATAACAAGCCTCCCCACCAGCTACCGAAGAACGCGCCAACCTGATGGCTGAACATCACAATACCAAACAGAGATGCCAGATTCTTTGTACCAAACAGGTGTGCAACACAGCCACTGGTCAGGGGCACGGTGGATAGCCACAGCATTCCCATCACAATGGAGAAGGCATAAAACACCTCGTAGGTGGGCGGGAGGATCATCAGCATAATGATCAATAGGGTTCTCAGGCCGTAGATAAGTGTCAGCAGGTAAGGTTTGTGCCAGCGGTCTCCCGCCCAACCCACGGTAACGGCTCCAACCACATTGATCAGGCCGATCAGAGCGATAGAGTTGGATGCCACGCTGGACGGCAGTCCGCAGAAATTCACAAATCCCGCCATATGCACTGTGATAAAGGCAACGTGGAAACCACAGACAAAGAAGCCAATATTCAGTAGTTGGTATTCCGGCACCCTGATCGCTTTACCAATCGCCTGCCAGTCAAAAAGTCGGGTGGGTGAGGTGATCTGTGCCTCCCGTCGTTCTTCCCTGAGCTGTTTGCTCTCGGCCAGTAACCAGGCCAGTGCAAAGACCACCAGAGTAGAACCGGCAAACCACATAAAGGTATCGGACCAGCCGATGACCGGGCTGATTTTGCCGAGAATAAAAGCATAACCAAACTGTCCCAGAGAGCCGCCCGCACTGGCAATGCCAAGAGCCAGAGTGCGTTTATGGGCGGGGAATTTCTGACCTACAGCGGCAAGAACGATAGGAAAGGTCGTTGCACCGACACCGATGCCGACTAAGAGGGCGTTACCGATAAAGAAAAGCATGTTGTCCTGCGCGATGGCTGCTAACACCATGCCCAGTCCATAGAGCACCGCACCCACAAGAAGCACTCTGACCGTACCAAAGCGTTCTGCCAGTAAGCCCGCAACTGGTGAAACCGCGCCCCACAGAAGATTCTGTGCCGCAAATCCAAAAGCAAGATCCGCCTGACTGATGCCGATATCGCTATTGATATTAGGAATCAGCAACCCGGTGGAAAGGCGAACGCCCATGTTGTAAGCCAGAATAACGCCGGCAGCGAGAACAACCCACCAGGGGTTTATGCGCGTGGTGTTCATATTCAATCCCTTATTCAGCAGAGCCTCTTAGACGAGGATCGAATATGTTCCTGCAAAAAAGCTATTAAGGGAAATGAGTTTTTTGAATAGGGGTTATTCGTCTAGGTGGGTAGCTAGTTTGTTGGATAGACCTAATACACTAAATAAAAATATAATATCGTTTCGTTTTACTTTGGAGATAAAAGGGACTCAATTTGAAATCTTCATTCGCGTCTAAAGTTGTTCTTTTCGCCGGGTTGACTGTATCTGGGGTTGCTCAGTCTCAACCTTTAAATTATTTCCAGATTGGTTTATCTGTAATTAGTTTTGATGATCCTATTACGGTTTCCGGGGGGGGTGTCTCTGTTGAATACAGTGGAGCCGCAGGAATCAATCTTCGCTCTGCATTTTCCCTGAATGATGAGGCTTTTTTATTTATTGATAGTCGATCTGGCGGAAATGAAGGTTTTGGCACTGAGCTTAATCTAAGTGCTTCTGACCTTGGTATAGCTTTCCAGGGCGGAGATGGTAAAGCTGTTTTCTACGGTAAAGTGGGTTTAAGTTCCACAGAAGTTGAAGGCTGTTACTCAGGTTCTTGTACTCGTGTCGAAGGCGATGGATTTGTTTTTGGTGTTGGTGGACGCTATGAAGTAAGTCCGAGTCTTGCTCTTATGGGGGATTTCTCTCAACGCTCCATGGACTATACACAACCGGGTAACGTTGATTTGGGATCTGATGTCGATCAGAGTTTTAGCCTTGGAGTGGAAGCGGGTTCCAGAAATCATAAGGCTGTGCTTGAAAATACTACTTATGGTGACTTCAGTATTCTGGATATCTCTTACCGCTATAACTTCTGATATTTAGTTTGTTGATAGAGCATAAACGAAAAAGCCCCGATGAATTCATCGGGGCTTTTTCTTGTCGGTGCTAAAGCAGTTATCTAATGATATTACGCTTTAAATTTCGGCAGTTTTTTCTCAGCCAGCTGATGGCTCAGACGAACATAAGTCGGCAGACCGGTTTTCTCGTCGTAAGGCAGTTCTGCTTCACCACGGATCAGAGGTTCCAGATATTCACGGCAAGATTCGGTGATACCAAAACCGTCTTCGGTGATGAAGTCGCGTGGCATGAATTTCTCAACGTTCGCTACTTTATCCAGAGGCGCTTCTTCAATCACCCACTCAAACGGCGCGTTGCTCTTACGGATGATCGCTGGCATGACGGCATTTTTGCCTTCAACCGCCATTTCAACCGCAGCCTGACCTACGGCGTAAGCCTGCTCAACGTCAGTTTTGGAAGAGATGTGACGTGCGGCGCGCTGCAGGTAGTCCGCAACGGCCCAGTGGTATTTGTAACCCAGATCTTCACGAACCATGTTCGCCAGAGTTGGTGCTACACCGCCCAGCTGAGTGTGGCCGAAGGCATCTTTAGTACCGGCATCTGCGATGAAGGTTCCGTCTTCGTAGTGAGCACCTTCAGAAACCACGATCACGCAGTAGCCGTTGTCTTTAACGCTCTGATCGACTTTCTTCATGAAAGCAGCGCGGTCAAAGGCGATCTCAGGGAAGATGATGATATGCGGCGGCTGACCTTCAGCCTGCTGTGCCAGACCACCGGCTGCAGCGATCCAGCCTGCGTGACGACCCATTACCTCAAGGATAAACACCTTGGTAGAGGTTTCGCACATAGACTGAATATCCAGACCCGCTTCCATCGTGGACAGCGCGATGTACTTAGCCACAGAACCAAAACCCGGGCAGGTATCGGTGATTGGCAGATCGTTGTCTACAGTCTTAGGAACGTGGATCGCTTTGATCGGGTAACCCAGCTTCTCAGAGATCTGAGACACTTTCAGACAGGTGTCCGCAGAGTCGTTACCGCCATTGTAGAAGAAGTAGCCGATATCGTGGGCTTTGAACACTTCGATCAGGCGCTCATACTGCTCGCGGTGTGTCTCGATATCTTTCAGCTTGTAACGGCAGGAACCGAAAGCACCACCCGGGGTGTGACGCAGAGCAGCAACGTCCTGTTCAGAGATCGCATTAGTATCGATCAGCTCTTCAACCAGCGCACCGATGATGCCGTTCTGACCTGCATAGACGGTACCGATTTTGTCGCTGTGTTTACGTGCGGTTTCGATTACACCACAGGCACTGGCATTGATAACTGAAGTCACGCCACCTGACTGGGCATAAAACGCGTTTTGCTTGCTCATCTCTGAACTGGCTCCTGAGAGTCGTTGAGGTCTTAAAAATAAGTGGCCGAAACAGATAAGGATAAATCCTGTACTGTAACTTTCTTGGCCCCGAAAAATGTCGGCAATACTACTCGAAATCGCCCACTTTTGCATGGCCGTAGGCCGCTTTTTTCATGCTTTATTAGCATGGGCTATGTAACCATCTGTTTTATAGCTGGTATTCCCTGTGTGCCGGGTATAGCTGTACCGCTAATTGGGTTGGGCGGGCGGCATTCTCATGCTAATCTTCTGGCATTTTTTCCGGCTCGTGTCATAGGCTTCAGGCGCGATCAAAATGCTTTAGGGAGTTTTTATGCATCTGCATATTCTGGGTATCTGCGGAACCTTTATGGGCAGTCTGGCAATTCTGGCCCGGGAGTTGGGTTATAAAGTGACCGGCTCTGATGCCAATGTCTATCCGCCCATGAGTACCCAGCTGGAAGAGCAGGGCATCGTGATTACTCAGGGTTTTGATCCTGAACAGCTGGACCCGGCACCAGATCTGGTGATTGTCGGTAATGCTATGAGCCGGGGCAATCCTGCGGTTGAGTATGTTCTGAACAAGGGCATCCCTTATACCTCCGGCCCTCAGTGGTTGTCTGAGCATGTGCTGAAAGATAAGTGGGTGATGGCGGTGTCCGGTACCCATGGTAAAACCACCACCACCAGTATGCTGGCGCAGATATTAGACTATGCCAAAATGGCACCGGGTTTTCTGGTGGGTGGTGTGCCGGAAAACTTCGGTATCTCGGCCCGTTTGGGTGAAACTCCTTTCTTTGTTATCGAAGCGGATGAATACGACTCTGCCTTTTTCGATAAGCGTTCCAAGTTTGTGCACTATCACCCGCGCACCCTGATTATGAATAATCTGGAGTTTGACCACGCGGATATCTTCCCGGATCTGGCAGCGATCCAGCGTCAGTTCCACCATCTGGTGCGCACCGTGCCTTCCGAAGGTCTGATTATTCATGAGGATTGTGAGCCTTTGAAAGGGGTGCTGGAGCAAGGCTGCTGGACACCGACGCAGGCGATCAAATCAGGCTTTGTAGCAGGCAAAGAGGGCTGGTCAACCCGTATGCTGCGTGAAGATGGCAGTCGCTTTAAGGTTCTGCTGGACGGCGAAGAAGTGGCGGAAGTGAACTGGTCGCTATCCGGTCAGCATAATGTGGCCAATGCCGTAGCCGCAATCGCAGCTGCCCGCCATGTGGGTGTGACACCAGAGATTGCGGCGCAGGGGCTGGCGGAATTCCGCAATGTGAAGCGACGTATGGAGCTGCGTGGCGAAGTGGATGGGGTTAAGGTTTACGATGACTTTGCTCATCACCCGACAGCGATTAATACCACGCTGGAAGGTGCTAAAGCTCAGCTGGCGCTGGATCCGCATCTGCAGGAAGGTGAAGGTCGTATCCTTGCGGTTATCGAACCTCGCTCCAATACAATGCGCTTGGGCACTCTGCAGTCTCAGCTGATCGATTGTACACAACATGCCGATGAAGCCTTTTGGTATCAGCCTCCGGGTCTGGATTGGAATCTGGGGTCGGTTGTTGCCAATTCTCCGGTTCCGTCTGAACTGGTTGGCGATCTGGAGCATCTGATTGTTCGCCTGGTCGAAGTAAGTCGCCCCGGTGATCGTATCGTTGTTATGAGTAATGGCGGTTTTGGCGGGATTCATCAGAAGCTGCTGGATGCTTTGGCGACCAAACCCTGAGCCACACTTAGCCTGAGCATGCCTGGCCTGAATACACGGAAATAGCTTAAACCCGTCAGGATGGCTTCGACTAAGGTTCATTATCCACGGATGCACTGAGTCACGATGACTCCCGTAAGAGGGTTGTCGTGCACTCGGGGCTGCTTTTGCCGTTGATGTTATTCTTGTCTTTCCGGTTTGCCGGATATAACGACAGTTATAGCCTTGCGGTAATCGTAGCCCCGTTTATTTTGGCAATCCCTGCTACTGTTTACTTTGTTCTTTCTATTTAAGAGTCCTATATGAGTCATCCCGAACAGCCGTCTACTGATTCCACCGTGTGCCCCCCTGCAGCTTTAAGTGCCGATCAGCGGGTGACGGTTGCCCTGACCGGAGCGTCCGGTGCACAGTACGGCATCCGCCTGATCGAGTGTCTGGTGGCACTGGGTTGTGAAGTTTCTGTGATGGTGTCGAAGGCGGCTCAGGTCGTGATTGCGACTGAGACCGAAGAGAGTTTCCCGTCTGCCAGCGATAAGTTACAGGCTTATCTGGTGGAGCGTTTTAAGGCTGAAGCCTGGCAGATTAAGGTTTATGGCCGTGAGAACTGGATGGCTCCGGTAGCTTCCGGTTCCGGTGCGCCTCACAAAATGGTGGTTTGCCCCTGCTCTACCGGTACTTTGTCCGCCATCGCTACTGCCGCCAGTAATAATCTGATTGAGCGGGCGGCTGATGTGGCGTTGAAAGAGCGTCGTCAGCTGATTCTAGTACACAGAGAGGCGCCTTATCATGAGGTGCATCTGCAGCATATGCTGACTCTTACCCGCATGGGAGCTTTGGTGATGCCCGCCAGCCCCGGTTTTTATCACAACCCGCAAAGCATTGAGGATATGGTGGACTTTATTGTCGCCCGTATTTTGGATCAGCTGGGTTTTGAGCAGAAGCTGATGCCCAAATGGGGTGAGTAGCTCCGGTCTCTTCAGCACGTTCAGAATCTTCTCAGGAAACAAGGATGTTTATGTATCGACTTTCAGCCATCTTGCTGGCGCTTCTAATGCTGTCCGGTTGCATGGGTTATATCGGCGGCGATCTGGAAAATATCGAAACAGATCATTCTGTTTCCTACTGCTGGAACGAGCCTAAGCGGTACCAGCTTAAGGTCGACACTGATGCTCCCTACGATTACGCCAGTGAGAACCCTTCCGGTTATATCGCTTCCTGGACGCTGGGAATCATCCCGACCTATTGGCTCGATTTTGAAGAGAGTCGGGTTGAGATTATTGATACGAAGTCCGGTTCAGCATCTCTTTATCAACGTGAGGACAGTAGCCGTATCCATAAATTCTACGGCCTGTTCTGGATGCTGATTCTGCCGGAAAACAGTGATGATGCGATTCCGTCGGATGAGGGGGCTGGTATGCGGGTGCCGGAAGTGATTCGCTCCCGGTCGGTGGCTAAAACCCTGAATCAATTACCGGAAGATATCAATCGCGATCAGCTTTGTGTGCAGTCTGCTGAGGATTCCTGAACCCCCTGATCTGGTTATGTGCTGTTCTGGCGTTCTTATTGCGGGTTGTCCTGGCGTTTGCTATCAGGCTTTCTTCTTGTTCAGGGTCTCATTGACAGCGGCTGTGATGATCAGGCTGCCGCCGATCAGGGTCATGGTTTCTGCCTGTTCGCCCAGAATCAGGAATGCCAGTAAGGCTCCGTAGACAGGCTGCAGACAGGAGATCAGGCTGATACTGGCGGCTTTGAGATAGCGAAGGCTGTTGGCCAGAAGTGTATGGGGCGCTGCGGTAAAGACTGTCGCCAGCAGAAAAAGCTGAAACCATTGTTCGCCGGGCAGCGTAAAGAGCTTTCCGCTGACAAAAGGCAGCAGCATAATCGCGACTAACAGTGACTGCCAGCCCATGGTCTGCACCGGGCTGTACTGACTGTAGTACTTCTTCATAAAGAGGTTGCGCAGGGTAAACAGAAACGCTGAAATCACGCCCCAGAAAACACCCAAAGCGATGGGGTCATCCGGGTTCAGCGAAGGCGTCATCAGGGTAATGCCGCCAACTACCAGCAATGCTGCAAGCAGGTCTTTACCCTTGAGGCGCATGCGGTCAAAAACCGGCTCCAGCAGAACGGTCATTACCGGAAAGGTAAAGAGTGCCAGAATGCCGACTGTGACCCCGGCAATCTGCATAGAGTGAAAGTAGGTTACCCAGTGCAGGCCCATCAGAACCGATAGCCCTAAAATCCCCAGATTATGCCGCCAGTGTTCAAAACCCAGTGAACGACCCCTCAGTTGTAACCAGCCCAGCAGCATGACACCGGCAATCAGACAGCGCCAAGCTGTCATATCCAGGGCATTAAGATTCAGTGTCTGGGAGAAGAGTGCCGTACCGCCAAACAGAAGCAGCCCGCCGTGCAGGCTCAGCAGCCCCTTAAGGTGATCAGAGCGCATTATGAGTATGCAGATCTGCGTCGATCATGGCGCGTTCAAGGAATTGTCGTGCGTCTTCGCTGGCCTGCAGTGTGATGGGGTTTAACCCCAGATCCTGTGTAATCAGAGAGAGTTCAAGGTGGTCTGCTACCTGCTGGACTAAACGTTCTTTAAGCACAATACAGCCATTGATCGATGTGTTGGGCAATAACAGAAGAAAGCTATTATTGCTCATACGGTAGATCTCATCACCGATCCGGCAGACATCCTGCATTGTCTGGGCTGTTTTGCTCAGCAGGTTGCGGGTTTTGTATTCGCCGTGCTGGCTGGTGAATTCATCCATATTGTGGATGGTAAACAGCAGCGCGGATAAGGGGCGGCGGGTTGCCTTCGCCCGGGATACTTCAGCAACCAGACGTTTATCCAGCTGATTGGCGGAGAAGGCTCCGGTCAGGCTGTCTTTACCGCTGAGTCGTTCCAGCGTGCGGGTCTGGCTCTCCTGTGTGTAGGCAAAGATAAAACTGATGCCGGAAAAAAGCCCCAGATTGATCGTCAGATCGCTGAGTATCAGAGGGTTCATCTGCTCAACGGCAAAGATAATAAAGAGTATAAAAAACAGCAGCAGGCTGATGGAGGCCTGTCGCACCGGTAAAATGAAATAGGTCATAACCGGCATCATGTATAGCCACTGCCGGTAAAGAGGGTCAAAGAGTGGGCCGCTGTTCAGAATCACCAGGCCCAGAATGATCAGTACCGGATAGGGCGTAATGTCCCGGCTTTCTTTGTTTTGCAGAAAACGAATAACGGCTAGCACCAGAATAAAGGGGCTGGACAGGGCCGGCCAAAGAATCTGGGTGTAATGACCCAGCATGTAGTGGTACCAGGCGATGATTGCCAGAGCGATGGCCAGTGAAAGATAGAGGCCTGCGGTAACTTTATCCCGCATGACAGACAGATTTTGGCCCAGTTCAATCATATAGTTCCTGCTCATTCTGGATGTCGATAAATTCACTCTTCAGATACAGAGGTGCGCTGGTGTCCTGTTCTGAGGCAAAGGCGATCGCTTCAGAGGTCTTATCTAATAGTTCCTGTTCGGTTTCATGCTCGCCGGGTACCACCGCTGCCAGATGCATACGTTCGTTAAAGTGGTTGTAGTACTGGTAGCAGATACTCAGGCTGTCTCTGAATGACCCGGTTGGCATCAGTGCGATCAGATGGTCATCAACCCGATAGAGACGATCAAAAGGGCGAAGTTTTTCGTTAACGAGCTCTGATGTTTTATGCAGGGAAAGATCAGATTCCTTGCGGCCTTTAAAACAAAGCAGAGCCAGGCTGGTATTTTCACGATCTGCCCTGGCCAGTTCACGGGGTAGGTCATCGCAAAACTGACGGGTGTTGTAGGCGGCGCTTTCGGCATCCAGACTGACCAGTTGCTGAAGGTGCTCCTGCTTTTCCCGGTTGGTAAAGATGAAAATGCAGGCAATGGAGGTTGCTGACCAGAACAGGTACAGAATCTGCAGACGCTCAATGCCCGCCAGCTGTACGGTGGTTGACAGGTTAAACACCAGAGCATAACCCAGTGTAAGTGACAGGGCTGATTTAAACGGCAGCAGGCTGAACAGATAGAGCGGTAAAATATAAGCCCAGTGAGCACTCAGAATGATGGGGACCCAAAATCCTGCCACAGTAAGACCGCCGATCATGAGCAGAATCAGAAGGGGTAAAATGCGGGAGGGCTTATGGGTAAACCAGAAGTTGTAAATACCCGTCGCCAGCAGCGTCAGACTGATCAACATAAAGGCCTGACCCGCCTGAGGAAACTGATTCATATATTGAGCCCAGCCCAGTAGCAGTGTCGCTGTACCGGCCAGGATAAAGTAAACGGCATTCAGGCGTGCTTTGTACTTGGTGTCCATTCGCGTATAGTTGCCTGTTCTGGAAATGAATACAGCGAATTATAACGGTTAACATCCTTAAAGGTAGGGGCGTTCCGGATATATTTACTGTGCAGATCAATGTCTCCGCTTTTCAGAGAGAAGTGCATCAGAACTGAAGCCCTTTCGGTTGCTGAAAAGTGCCCGCTCTTTCTCGGCAGTGTCAGATCTGACCGCGTTTTCAGTCTTCTATTCTATATAACAACAGATGCCGCCCTTGTAGAAATGTGCCACTGCATAAAGATGCAGTATTCCGTTGAAGCGGAGCACGTTCAGAGGCGGTGTAGCTATGCAAAGATGGGTACTTACAGCGTATCCGGGAATAACGAGCATCAGGGTTTATTAACACCATGAATATCAAACAGTACATGCAGGAGATGGGACAGAATGCCCGTCTTGCGTCCCGCGCAATTGCAAAAGCAGATACCGGTCTGAAAAATAAGGCCCTTATGGCCACCGCAGATGCCCTGAATGCGGCCCGACCGGCACTGGCAGCAGCGAATGAAAAAGATCTGGAAAATGGTCGTAACAACGGTCTGGATAGTGCGTTACTGGACCGTCTGGCGCTGACGCCGAAAGTGATCGACACCATGATTGAAGGTCTGCGTCAGGTTGCGGCGTTACCGGATCCTGTCGGCGAAATTACCGATATGAATTACCGCCCAAGCGGAATTCAGTTGGGTAAGATGCGTGTACCTCTGGGTGTCATCGGCATTATTTATGAATCACGACCGAACGTAACCGTTGAAGCGGCGAGTCTCTGCCTGAAGTCCGGTAATGCTGTGATTCTGCGTGGTGGTTCTGAAGCGATTCATTCCAATCAGGCGATTGCCAAATGCCTGGCTGCAGGTCTTGAAGCTGCGGGTCTGCCTGCGGCGACGGTTCAGGTTGTGGAAACAACGGACCGTGCAGCGGTTGGTGAGCTGATCACCATGCCGGAATTTGTTGATGTGATCGTCCCCCGTGGTGGTAAAGGTCTGATCGAGCGAATCAGTCGCGATGCCTCTGTACCGGTAATTAAGCACCTTGATGGTATCTGCCATGTTTATATCGATGATCAGGCGGATCTGGAAAAAGCCGTTAAAATTGCGGTAAATGCCAAGACTCATCGTTATGGCACCTGTAATACCATGGAGACCCTGCTGGTTGCTGAATCTGTGGCAGCACAGGTTCTTCCTCTGCTGGCTGAAGAATACGCAGCCAAAGGCGTTGAGCTGAGGGGCTGTGAAAAGACCCGCGCTATTCTGACGGATGCCGTTCCGGCGACGGAAGAGGACTGGAGCACGGAATATCTGGCCCCAGTTCTTGCGATAAAAGTAGTGTCATCGATGGATGAAGCGATCGATCATATTAATGATTTTGGCTCCCATCACACCGATGCGATTGTGACTGAGAACTATACGCTGGCGCGCCGTTTCCTGGCGGAGGTGGATTCCAGCTCTGTTATGGTAAATGCATCGACCCGTTTTGCTGATGGCTTTGAGTATGGTTTAGGTGCTGAAATCGGCATCTCTACTGATAAAATCCATGCCCGTGGTCCTGTTGGGCTGGAAGGTCTGACCTCTCAGAAATACGTTGTCTTTGGTGATGGCCATATCCGGGACTAATACATCTTCCGGTAAAGCTGAAACGGCAGGCTGTTGAGTCTGCCGTTTTTGTTTGTTTCCCAGCTGTTATTGATCCGGTCCCCAAATGGCCGCTGGCTTAGCGATACAATCTGTTGAATCCATTTTATTCAGAAAAAGCTTATGTCTGACAAACCTGATGTAATCGCCGTCATGGGCGGTACCTTTGATCCGGTACACAACGGCCATCTGAGATCGGCGCTTGAATTGAAGCAGGAGCTGGCGCTTGATGAGGTGCATCTTGTGCCCTGCCATCAAACACCTCACCGCAAACAGCCGGGACGAACCAGCCAGCAGCGGCTTGATATGTTGATGCGGGCGGTGTCCGGTGAAGAGGGGGTGTGCATTGATGATCGTGAGTTGCGCCTTGATCAGCCATCATACACTGTGCTGACTCTGGAGAGCTTAAGAGCTGAGTTGGGGGATGATGCGGTCATCTGCTGGGTGATGGGCATTGATGCTTTTGCACATTTTACCCGCTGGCATCAGTGGCAGCGTATTCTGGAACTGGCCAATCTGATTGTGATGACCCGTCCCGGTTTTGAGCTGGATCCGTCCTCAGATGAGGCTTCGCTCTGGCAACGGCTGGAGCAGGATACCTCCGGGATTGCTGATCAGGCCAGCGGACGTATTATTCCGGTTCGCCTGCCTTCGCAACTGGAAATTTCGGCTACTTATATTCGTAAGCAGTTGTCTGAAGGGGCGTCTGTACGTTACCTGCTGCCGGATGCGGTGATCGAATATATCCACCTGAACCAACTTTACGGCACGGGCTGATAAAATTGTTGGGCTGTTTTGTGCGGAATGTGAGCCGATGCGGCTCAAAAAACAGTCGTCGAGCCGTTTTTATTCGTTAAGTCGTGAGTTTTTACAGCGAAATGAACATTAAGGCTACAAAGCTGCTCTAACTTGTAAGACAATTACGCCCTTATTCGATTAATCCTGAACAAGTCTGGTTAATCCTGGAAATCTGAGGTCCTATGCAAACAGAACAACTCAAGCAGCTGGTTATTGACTCGCTGGAAGAGATGAAAGGTAACGACATCGTAGTTATCGATGTAACTGGCAATACCAGTGTTACTGATTTTATGATTATCGCCAGCGGTACATCCAACCGCCATGTGGCCTCTCTGGCTAACAATGTCGTGGTGACTGTAAAAGAAAATGGCGTTCGCCCACTGGGGGTTGAAGGTCAGGCCGGCAGCGAGTGGGTTCTGGTAGATTTGGGCGATGTTGTTGTGCATGTAATGCAACCGGCAACGCGCCAGTTCTACGACCTTGAGCGTCTCTGGAGTGATCTGCCGGATGATGCTGAGCAGACATCAGAAAATCAGGAGTCGGCGGAGAGCCATTCTTGAAGATTAAGCTCATTGCAGTGGGTACTAAAATGCCCAAATGGGTAGAGCAAGGCTACGAAGAGTACGCTAAGCGTCTGCCCCGGGAGTTCTCTCTTGAACTGATAGAGATTGCTCCCGGCAATCGCGGAAAAAATGCTGATATTGAGCGAGCAATCCGCAAAGAAGGCGATCTGATGATGTCGAAAATCGGTGCTTCAGATCATGTGGTCGCTCTCGAAGTATTGGGTAAACCCTGGTCCACCGAACAGCTGGCCAAAGAAGCGGAAGGCTGGCAGATGTTGGGGCAGGATGTTTGCCTCCTGGTAGGCGGACCTGAGGGATTGGCTCCGGAATGTAAGCAAAGGGCTAATCAGCAGTGGTCTTTATCGCCATTGACCTTACCGCATCCCATGGTCAGAATCCTTTTGGCTGAGCAGGTATATCGGGCCTGGAGTGTCATCCAGGGCCATCCATATCATCGCTAAATTTCTCTTCTTTCAAGAACGGTGACAACCGGATGTCAGAAAAACGTACACTGAAAAACCTTGACCTTGAGTATCGTCTTTTCAAGGAAAGGATCTTTGTCGCTTTTGCCATCGTTATCCTTCTTGTTATGGTGCTGGTCTCCCGTATGGTGTACCTGCAGGTATACCAGTACGACGTGTACAGCACCAAGTCTGATAAAAACCGGATGCACGTTCGTGCAATACCACCGACCCGTGGCCTTATCTTTGATGGCAAGGGGCGTGTGTTAGCCGAAAACCTGCCCAGTTATAACCTGATGTTTGTCCGCGAGCAGGCCAAAGATATTCAGGGTGTACTGAATATCCTGTCTGAAATTCTGGAGCTGGATGAAGAGCAGCGTATAGAGATCGCAGAACAAGCCTACAGTCAGCGACGCCCCTTCCATTCTGCCCTCTTACTGAGTCAGTTAACGGAAGAGCAGATCGCCAAGATTTCTGTAAACCGCTACCGCCTGCCGGGGGTTGAGATTGAAGCTCAGCTGATCCGGCATTATCCGTACGGTCAGATGACCGCCCATGTGCTGGGTTATGTTTCCCGAATCAGTGAACGGGATCTGGAAAAAGTCGATCGTTCTCAGTATGCGGGTACTTACTATATCGGTAAGAGCGGTATCGAGCGTCAGTATGAAGAAACTCTGCACGGCAAGGTTGGTGTTCAGACGGTTGAGACAAATGCCCGTGGTCGAGTGCTCAGCGTACTCGACGAGACCCTGCCACAACCCGGACAGTCTCTGAAGTTACATCTCGATACGGATCTGCAGTATGCCGCGATGCGCGCGCTGTCAGGCTTCCGCGGCTCCATTGTTGCGATAGATCCTAAAACCGGCGGTATTCTGGCGATTGTCAGTACGCCAAGTTTTGACCCCAATCTGTTTGTCTCCGGTATCGACAGTAAAACCTATAAAGAGCTGATCACCTCCCGGGATCTGCCGATGTTCAACCGGAGTATCCGGGGTAACTATCCTCCAGCCTCTACCATTAAGTCGTTTATGGCGATTGCGGGTCTTGAAGAAGAGGTGATCACGCAGGACTTCACCATTGAAGATCCCGGCTGGTTCCAGCTGCCCAATGATGATCGTTATTACCGTAACTGGAAGCGAGTCGGGCACGGTACGGTGGATATGAAAAAGGCGATTGTCGTGTCCAACGATACCTATTTCTATCACTTGGCCTATAACCTTGGCATCGACCGGATTCATCCGTTTATGCAGCGTTTCGGCTTTGGTCTGAATACAACCGTCGATATTCCTCAGGCTTCTGCCGGTTTGATGCCAAGTCGTGACTGGAAGCGCACGCGCCGTAAATCACCCTGGTTCCCCGGGGAAACATTAAGTGTGGGTATTGGTCAGGGCTATTGGCAGGCAACACCCCTTCAGATTGCGACATCGATGGCGGTTCTGGCCAATAAAGGTAAATGGATTCAGCCCCGGATGGTGAAAACGGTCGGTAATGAAGAGGTGCCGCTTGTCACAGAAAAAACACCGAAGGATATCGTACTGTCTGATGAGAAGTATTGGGATGATGTGATCGATGCCATGATCGCGGTTGTCCATAGTAACCGGGGTACGGCGCGTAAGGTTGGTGACAAAATTGACTACATTATCGCCGGTAAAACGGGTACGGCTCAGGTTAAGAGTATTAAACAGGACGAAGTTTATGATGAAAGCAAACTGGCGGAGCGACACCGTGACCATGCCATGTTTGCCGGTTTTGCACCTGCGGATGACCCTAAAATCGCTTTGGCGGTGATCGTGGAAAACGCCGGTAGCGGTAGTGCCACCGCAGCACCTATCGCGCAGATGGTGTTTGATGCTTATCTGAAAAAAGGGGATCCGGATCTGGCCGGCGTGAGCCCTGAAACCGGAGGAACTCAATGAGCACGCGTGATTTTCTGCACCGCCTGCCCGGGGCAACCAATGCTTTTCAGCGCCCTGCGGGCTGGCTGGAGCGTATTCACCTCGACTTCTGGCTGCTGATGATCCTGTTTGTACTGATCGGCTGTGGTCTTTTTGTCCTCTATAGTGCCTCCGGTGAAAGTATTCATGATGTGAAGCGTCAGGGAATGCGCTTTCTGGTCGCGTTATTCGGCATGTTTGTTATCGCTCAGATTGAACCCCGACACCTGCAGCGCTGGTCTCCGGTGTTCTATCTGGGGGGCGCACTGTTGTTGCTGGCGGTGTTACTGTTTGGTGTTGGCGCAAAAGGCGCACAGCGCTGGATTCAGATACCGGGTTTAGGTTTTCGTATTCAGCCCTCTGAAATTATGAAGTTGGCGATGCCGATGATGGTGGCCTGGTTTCTTGCAAACCGTCCATTACCACCGAGTTGGAAACATTTGTTTATTTCTGCGGTCATTATTGCTGTGCCGGTATTGATGATTGCCCGGCAGCCGGATCTGGGTACTTCTTTGTTGGTTGCGGCCGCTGCGTTATTTGTTGTGCTGCTGGCCGGACTTAGCTGGAAGCTGATTGGCGGTTTTATCGCTTTGGGAATTTCAGCGCTGCCGGCGCTCTGGTATGTGATGCATGATTATCAGCGTCAGCGGGTACTGACTTTTCTGAATCCTGAGAGTGATCCGTTGGGTTCCGGCTGGAATATTATCCAGTCTAAAACAGCGATTGGCTCCGGTGGAATGTATGGCAAAGGTTGGCTCGAAGGCACTCAGTCTCAGCTTGAATTTCTGCCTGAACGCCACACGGATTTTATTATCGCCGTTTTGGCTGAAGAGTTTGGCCTGATCGGGGTTTGCCTTATTTTGCTGGCTTATCTGGCGATTATCGGGCGTGGGTTATTTATTGCCCTGAATGCACAGGATACATACGGCCGGCTCGTAGCGGGCAGTATCACCCTGACATTCTTTGTTTATGTCTTCGTTAATATCGGTATGGTGAGTGGCTTGCTGCCGGTTGTCGGTGTTCCGCTGCCTCTGGTGAGTTACGGCGGTACCTCGATTGTTACCTTGCTGGCTGGTTTCGGTATTCTGATGTCGATACACACTCACCGGAGTCTGGTCAGGAAGTAGCTCCTCGCTGTGATCGGGGGGGATTAATAAATGTTTTTTATTTGCTTGTTTGCTAGAGTGCAGACTCTTAAAAACAAGCCAATTCAGTTTTGGAAATGACAGCATGGGATATCTGATGAGTATCAAGGCCACACTTCAGCGCTGGTTAGGGCGTGGTACGGTTGTAACGCTGGCAGTCCTGCCGGTTGGTTGTGCTACCGCCAATACACCGGAGCAGCCTGCGCAGACAGAATATGAGCGTAATGTTCTGATTGAGGACTTTGTTACTGAAATGGTGCGTGACCATGGCTTTATGCCTTCTCCGTTGAAGTCTGTGCTGGATAAGGCTGAGAAGAAGCAGAGTATTTTGGACGCGATCTCCCGCCCGGCTGAGAAAACGCTGGAATGGAAAGATTACCGTAAGATTTTTATTACCAACAAACGAATCACCGGTGGCGTCAGCTTCATGCGCAAACATCGCGCGGTACTGGAGCGTGCCGAGATGGTTTACGGTGTACCAAAGGAAGTGATCACCGCCATCATCGGTGTTGAAACCTATTATGGCCGTATGGCCGGTAATTACCGTGTTGTTGATGCGCTGAGTACGCTGGCGTTTGATTACCCTCCAAGAGCGGAGTTTTTCCGTGGTCAGCTGAAAGAGTACTTCATTCTTGCCCGTGAAGAGGGCATTGATCCGCTTTCGATTAAAGGCTCCTATGCCGGTGCCATGGGTTATGGCCAGTTTATTCCGAGTAGCTACCGCAATTTCGCTGTCGACTTTGACGGTGACAAAAAGCGTGATATCTGGAAAAACCCAACTGATGCGATCGGTAGTGTCGCCAACTACTTCAAAGAGCATGGCTGGCAAACCGGCGAGCCGGTTGTTGTTCCTGCGGTTACCCGCGGGGAAGACTACAAGGAGGTGGTTAATGTCAGCCTGAAACCTGAGCTGTCTGTGGAAGAGCTGGCAGAGAAAGGCTTCACTGCACTTGATCGTCGCCGTTATACCGGTCTGGCAACGGCAATGGAGCTTGAAGGCGCAAAAGGCACAGAGCACTGGTTGGGGCTGAAGAACTTTTATGTGATCACCCGTTACAATCACAGCAAGCTGTATGCGATGGCTGTTTATCAGTTAAGTCAGGAAATTAAGAAAGCTGACCAGCAGTGAGACGCGGAACAGATTCAATGAAAGCTATTTTTGCTGCTACCAATGCGGTCGCTTCCGGGGGTGAAAAGCCGGTGAAGGATCGTTGGGTTACCCGTTCGTCATACAGCCTGCTGATCGCTCTGTTTGCGTTTGTAGCAGGTTGTAGCTCGACGCCATCCGGCTCCAGATATGCGCTGGAGCAGGATGCCGCCCCGGATGAGGTCTTTGATATGAGTAAGATCAAAGAGCTTAATCCCATTTATGAACCGCCAAGCCGTGGCGGCAATAAGTCTCCCTATACCGTATGGGGTAAGAGCTATACGGTATTGCCTTCCAGTAAAGGCTATAAAGCAGAGGGTATCGCTTCCTGGTACGGGAAAAAATTTCATGGCTATCACACCTCTAATGGTGAAGTGTATGACATGTACCAGCTGTCGGCGGCCCATAAAAGTCTCCCGCTACCGTCCTATGTATTGGTAACGCATCTGGGAAATGGAAAGCAGGTTTTGGTCCGGGTCAATGACCGGGGACCTTTCCATGATTCCCGGGTGATTGACCTGTCGTATGCCGCCGCTGCCCGTCTCGATATGCTGGGCACCGGAACTGCGCCGGTCAGAATTGAGGCGATCGACCCTGTTACCTGGAAAGGTCAGGTTGACCGGAGTGTTAACCAGCTACAGCCACCGGTGCTGGTGCAGGTCGCAGCGATGAGCCAGAAAAACTCCGCCCAGCAACTTGGCTCCCGCTTGGAACGGGATACAGGGCAGAAGATGTCTGTTGTGCCGGCAACGGTAAACAGTCGTTTGCTGCATAAAGTGCAGCTAGGTCCGGTTGAATCCCGGTCAGACCTTCAGAAACTGATCGATCAGCTGGCAGAAGATGGTTTTGTCCGTCCGATTATTATTCCGTTGTCTCCCTGAACCCCTAAGCTGAGCAGCGGTCATAAAAAGCGCGCGCGGGCTGTATAAGGCTCAGGTGCGCTTTTGGTACGGCATGATATACTTGCCGGTTTTAACAGCTTTGTCCGGCTTTTGGGCAATAGACACACACGCAGTATCCTGCATCCAAAAAGGTTAAGAGTTAGTCATCATGAGGATTTTCCGACAAATTCGTGCAAAAGCAGTGGTTATCATCTCAATTCTGGGCCTTTTTTTATCAGTGACCGCCCAGGCCGCCCTGATTCCTGCGCCGCCGAAGCTGGCAGCGAAATCTTATATTCTGATTGATGCCGATAGTGGTCGTGTTCTGGTTGAACATAATGCGGATAAGCGTTTGCCGCCTGCCAGTCTGACCAAGATGATGACGGCCTATCTGGTTGAATCTGAAATTTCCAAACACAACCTTAGCCCTGAAGATAAAGTACGTGTCAGTGTCAAAGCCTGGAAGGCACCGGGTTCACGTATGTTTATCAAAGAGGGTGACTTTGTCTCCATCGAGAACCTGCTGAAGGGTATTATTATTCAGTCGGGTAATGATGCCAGTATTGCGGTTGCAGAGCATATCGGTGGCAGTGAATCCGCGTTTGCCGATCTGATGACTCAGCATGCTCAGATGATGGGTATGAATGACACCCAGTTTATGAATGCGACTGGTCTGCCTAAGAAGGGTCACTATTCCACTGCCCGCGACCTGTCAGTTCTGGCGAACCACATTATTCAGGATTTCCCGGATCTCTACAGTGTCTATTCCCAGCAGTACTTCACCTACAACGGTATTCGTCAGGCAAACCGTAACCGTTTGCTGTGGCGTGACAAGTCGGTTGATGGTCTGAAAACAGGTCATACCGATGAAGCCGGATACTGCCTGGTGTCATCTGCCAAGCGTGGTGATATGCGTCTGATCTCGGTTGTTATGGGAACCAGCAGTGAAGAAGCCCGTGCCCGCGAAAGCCAGAAGTTACTGGCCTATGGTTTCCGCTATTTTGAAACGCTGAAGCCATACTCTGCCGGTGCTGTACTGAACGAACCCAAAGTATGGGGTGGTCAGCAGGTTGATGTGAAACTGGGTATTCGCGAAGACCTGAATATTACAATCCCTCGTGGTCAGGCAAAACGACTGACTGCTAAGCTTAATGTGAACAAGGTTATTAAGGCTCCTGTCAGCGAAGGCCAGAAGATGGGCGTTCTGCAGATCAGTCTGGACGATGAGGTGCTTGCCGAGCGTCCTCTGATCGCCCTTGAGTCGGTTGAGCAGGGCGGCTTCTTTAAACGCCTTTGGGACAGCATTGTTTTGTTCTTTATGGGACTGCTGGACTAGAAATACAAACTTTAGCCCATATATCCGAAAGTTAAGACGGATTGTTGCTAAAGAATAAAGACCAACTGGATTAGTTGGTTAAAACCAAAGACAATATAGCGGCTTTGGTTTACTGCTGACACCGGCCATGGCCGGTTTAGAGGACGGGGCCCAGAGCCCCGTTTTGCTATTTGAGGCCAGGTGATTATCTGCTAATGACCTGTTCTGATAAAAGTTTCAAAGGTTTTAGATGATGAGTAATCAAGAAGCTCCGAAAATTGAATTCCCCTGTGACTACCCTCTGAAGATCGTAGGTCGCGCAGGGCATGACTTCAAACAGGTTGTGATGGACGTTATTGAAGTTCACGCGCCTGGTGTTGATCATACTTCGGTGACCATTCAGGAAAGCAGCGGCGGTAAATTCCAGTCGGTACGTGTCACGATTACGGCGACAGGCGAGCCTCAACTGAAAGATATTTTTGAAGATCTGAAGGCCACTGGACGTGTCCAGATGGTGATCTAAGGGGTAGCTTTGAGCGATCAGAAGAGCGTGCAGCCAGCCCTTAAGGTCTGTTATCTGGGGCAGGTGCCCTATGAAGAAACCTGGCAGCGGATGCAGGACTATACCAATACCCGGACACCTGATGATGCGGATCAGATCTGGATATTGGAGCACCCGCCGGTGTTTACTCAGGGGCTTGCCGGTAAAGATGAGCATCTGTTGGCTCCCGGTGATATACCGGTTGTTCAGGTCGATCGCGGCGGGCAGGTGACGTATCACGGACCCGGTCAGCTGGTTGTCTACCTGCTGCTGGATGTAAAGCGCCTTGGCACGGGTGTCCGGCAGCTGGTCACGCTGATGGAAACGGCGGTGGTAGACGCACTGAAGCAGGCCGGTGTTGATGCCTATCCCAAGCCGGATGCGCCCGGAGTATATGTTCAGGTCGCGGGTGAAGAGTGCAAAATTGCCTCATTAGGGCTAAGAATCCGACGGGGCTGCTCGTTCCACGGTCTTGCTTTCAATCTGGATATGGATACGTCACCATTTCTCAGAATTAATCCCTGTGGCTATCAGGGGTTACGTATGACACAGCTTAAAGAAGTTGCGCCGGAGGTCACCCCTGAGGCAGCAACACAATGGGTGCTGAATCACCTTATCGAGGGATTGGGTAACCCAACTATCACAGAACAAAAGGGGCTGGACTAGTCTATGAGTGATACGCGCTCTCAGATCGTTGATGCTGCGGCAGACGGTCAAAAAGTGGTCAAGAAAACCGGTAAGGTTGAACAGGGTGTCAAACTTCGCGGTGCTGATAAAACGGATCGTATTCCGGTAAAGATTATTCCGACTGAAGAGATTCCACGTAAGCCTGAATGGTTACGTGTACGCATGTATGCCACCCCGGAAGTGCGCCGTATTAAAGAAACGCTGCGTACCCGTAAACTGCATACGGTTTGCGAAGAAGCCGCTTGTCCGAATCTGGGTGAGTGTTTCAATGGCGGGACTGCGACCTTTATGATCATGGGCGATATCTGCACCCGCCGCTGTCCTTTCTGTGATGTAGCCCATGGCCGTCCGAACAACCTGAATCAGGATGAACCTCGCGAGTTGGCGGAAGCGATTGCAGATATGCGTCTGAAGTATGTGGTGATCACTTCTGTGGATCGTGATGATCTGCGTGATGGTGGTGCTCAGCACTTTGCGGACTGTATCTCTGAAACCCGCAAGCGTATGGATAAGATTGAGATTGAAGTGCTGGTTCCTGACTTCCGTGGCCGTATGGATGTCGCCTTGGATATTCTTGAGCAGACACCGCCGGATGTTTTCAACCACAACCTGGAAACCGTACCGTCTCTGTACCGTAAGGTACGTCCGGGGGCGGACTATCAATGGTCTCTGGATCTGCTTAAACGCTATAAAGAGCGTTGCCCTGAGGTGCTGACCAAGTCCGGCCTGATGCTGGGTGTGGGTGAGACCAAGGAAGAAGTGATCGAGGTGATGAAGGATCTTCGTGCCCACAATGTGGACATGCTGACCTTAGGCCAGTATATGCAGCCATCCAAGAATCACCTGGCGATTGACCGCTGGGTTCACCCGGATGAGTTTGATGAACTTCGGGTCATCGCCGAAGGCCTCGGCTTTAAACATGTGGCTTCCGGTCCTCTGGTGCGGTCGTCTTACCATGCGGATAAACAAGCCCACGGTGAAGAAGTTAAGTAGTTCATCAAAAGCCTTTTGCTATATGCAAAAGGCTTTTTTATTGCGATCTCGTAAGTTCTTGTCTAATCTGAACTTAGACAGATAACGCGGACGTTTATATGTTTCGTTTTTCATTGACCCTATCAGTGCTTGGACTTTTCCTGTTATTGATTTTGCAGGGAAGTGCTCCGCAGTTTTCAGAGCCTTCTGAAGACTCGCCTATCGTCGCGGTAGGTTTGGTGTATGACGCTGATAACGGTTCTGATGATTCTGTATTGCCCACAGAGAAACTGAGCCTGATACCTGTTGTTCCGTCAGGTGCTTTGGTCTCTTCTCTGACGGCTGTCGTCTTGGGGCTCCCAGTCTCAAGTTCTCTTATTCGAGCTCCCCCTTCAATGCCTGTCTGAACGATATATTTCTCTTATCTGAAGAAGGGCATTGCCATGAAAACACTGCAACTATTACCTGTGGGTAACGATTATCATCTGGTGCATCCTGAAGAGTTTCATCATCTCGATCCCAGTGCACCTGCATTAGCGATTTTCACCGATTTTAAAAAGCACGTACCTCAGTCTGTTATGTCTGATCTTGCGGCAGTACACGCGGAGTCCTTAATGCGTAAGGCTCATGTGCGGATGAAGGTCGTACTGGATCAGGGGGGTGAGCTTGTGGGTGTCATCAGCCTGAATGAGCTTGATGATCAGAATTTCTTCAAGATTCAGCATGAAGAACGTATCAGGCATGATGAGGTGCTGGTGCAGCATCTTATGGTGCCGCGTCAGGATCTTATGGCATTGGATTATAATGAGCTGGCTGCCGCTGATATTGATCAGGTGCTGGAAACCCTTAAGCAAAACCGGCAGCAGCATTGTCTGGTGGTCGATAGTGAGAATGAGCAGATCAGGGGGCTTATTTCTGCGACAGATATCGCCCGCCGCCTGCATATTCCTCTGGAAATTGAAAAGCCAACCACCTTCTTTGATATCTTTATGGCAATTAAGCACTAGGAACGGGGATTAGGTTAAATTCCGGACAATAAAAAAAGCAGCGACAAGCTGCTTTTTTATTACCTATTTGGATCCGGTGTCATCTAGTCGGTAAAGCGTTCATCCATCGCTTCACACAGCCAGTGGCCGATCACCATATGAGCTTCCTGGATACGTGCTGTTTCTGTTGTTGGCATCCGCAATGTGCTATCTGCGATATCCAGCAGCTTGCCACCGGATTCACCGGTCCAGGCGTAGGTGTGGCAACCGATCTCTTTTGCAACTTTGATGGCATCAATTACGTTGGCACTGTTCCCTGACGTTGATAGGCCAATCACAATATCTTCAGGGCGGGCAAGAGCCTCCATCTGACGGCTGAATACGGTGTCATAGCTGTAGTCATTTGAATGTGCTGTCAGGATGGATGTGTCTGTGGTAAGAGCGATCGAAGCCAGTGTCGGGCGTTCTTTTTTGTAGCGAACAACAAATTCTGCCGCCAGATGCTGACTGTCAGCAGCACTTCCGCCGTTCCCCATAAAAATAACCTTGCCGCCGTTACGAATGGCGTGCTCTACGCGATCGGCAAGTTCCTTGATTTCGCTCTCCAGACCCTTCAGCTGAGTCAGGGTATCCATGTGACGTTGTAAGGCGGCCAAAAAGCTCATAACTTGTACCCACTTAAAGAAAATTTGTAGTTCAGGATTGTACAATACTTTGCAGCAAGCGACAGGTAATCGGCAGGTTAGAGGCGAAACAATATGTATCTGGGAATCGATCTTGGCGGGACAAAAATTGAAGCGGTGGTTCTTGCGGATAGCGACACCGTTGGGGAAAAGATTTTATTCCGCCAGCGGGTTGAAACCCCTTCGCAGGATTACTCTGCGACGCTGTCGGCGATTATCTCGCTGATTACTCAGGCTGAACAGGCCGTGGGAGTTTTCTCGCAAATTGGTATTGGTACGCCGGGAGCTGTTTCCAGAAAAACCGGTGCAATGAAAAATTGCAATTCGACCTGTCTCAATGGTGAATATCTTGTTGAGGATCTGCAGCGGTTATCCGGTAAAACAGTGTTTCAGGCTAATGATGCAAATTGCTTTGCGTTGTCCGAGGCAACGGACGGGGCAGGTAAGGGAACTGCGGTCGTTTTTGGTGTTATTTTGGGTACTGGCGTGGGAGGCGGCATTGTCATCGACGGTCGTGTCATTCAGGGCGTTAATCATATCGCGGGTGAGTGGGGTCATAACCCTTTGCCGCATAGAGTGATTCCGGAAGGGGAGCTGCGCTCCTGTTATTGCGGCAAGGTGAACTGCATTGAGACTTTTTTATCGGGTCCCGGTTTCGCTCGCACATTTCACAATATGTTTCCAACCCTGAATGGTCAAAATGATAAAGAACAGGATTCATCGGCGCTTTTAACGGCAAAAGCGATTGCAGAGTTGATTGATCAGCGTGACCCTCAGGCTTTGGCGGCTCTTGATCACTACAGCCGACAGTTGGCTGCTGCTTTGTCGGGCGTAATTAATGTGCTGGACCCTGATGTCATTGTACTCGGTGGCGGTATGAGCAATATCGATCAGCTTTATTCCGGAGTTTTTGATTACCTCGCCGATTTTGTTTTCTCCGATAGTCTTGAAACGCGGATTGTCCCGCCGGTCTACGGCGATTCCAGCGGTGTCAGGGGCGCGGCATGGCTCACCCGACAGGGGTAAATGTTCTTTTTTTTCTGCTACCTTTGATGTGAGAGTGACCAATTAAGTGGTTCTTATCCACTCTAATTTTTGTCTTTGGATTTTTTTTGTAGTATTTTTACAAAACTGACTGACCGGCCACATAAATGCGGGTCTCAGTGCTTTTAAAGACAAACCGTCTATCTCAGGTTTGCAGTTCTTTAAATCATTTCGCACTCGCGAAATGAAGTGGTTGCAAAAAATCAGTCAAAAGCCTGAATTTTTTGCTGCAGATTAAAAAGACCGACATGTTCCTGATGTAAATAAACTACAAGTGCTGCACAAAGCACGATAGCAGGAACCGCCACATGATCTGTGGCTCGGCTGAATCGGAAAAATGCGGAGAGTTGATAATATGAGTCTGGATACACGAGCAGATCTTGATCCGATAGAAACCCAGGAATGGCTAGATTCACTGGATTCTGTAATGGACCGTGAGGGTGAAGATCGTGCTCAGTTTCTGCTAAGCGAACTGGGTAACCGTTTACGTCGTGAGGGTGCTCAGCCCCCTTTCTCTATCACTACACCACACCGCAACACTATCCCGGTTCACCGTGAAGCCCGTATGCCGGGTGACCTGTTTATGGAGCGTCGTATCCGCTCTGTAATCCGTTGGAACGCTATCGCCATGGTGATGCGTGCTAACAAGAAAAACCCGGGTATTGGTGGTCATATCTCCAGCTTCATGTCCAGCGCTACGCTGTATGACGTGGGCTTTAACTATTTCTTCCGTGCACCGAAAGACGATTTCGAAGGTGATCTGGTTTACATCCAGGGTCACACTGCTCCGGGTATCTACTCCCGTTCTTTCCTGGAAGGTCGTCTGAGCGAAGACCAACTGGATAAATTCCGTCAGGAAGTAGATGGCGATGGCCTTTCATCTTATCCACACCCTTGGCTGATGCCGGACTACTGGCAGTTCCCTACCGTATCCATGGGTCTTGGTCCTCTGGGCGCGATTTATCAGGCCCACGTGATGAAGTATCTGGACAGCCGCGGCAAGAAGCCGATGGATGACCGTAAGATCTGGGCTTTCCTGGGTGACGGTGAGTGCGATGAGCCGGAAACTCTGGGTGCAATCTCTCTGGCTGGTCGCGAGAAACTGGACAACCTGATCTTTGTGATTAACTGCAACCTGCAGCGTCTGGACGGTCCGGTTCGTGGTAACGGTCGTATTATGGATGAGCTGGAAGGCGTATTCCGTGGTGCTGGCTGGAACGTGATCAAAGTAGTATGGGGCCGTTTCTGGGATCCTTTGTTCGAGCGTGATACCAAAGACATCATGCAGAAGCGCATGGATGAAGTGGTTGATGGTGAATACCAGAACTACAAACAGAAAGGCGGTGCTTACACCCGTGAACACTTCTTTGGTGCTAATCCTGAACTGGCCGAAATGGTTAAGGATATGTCCGATGAAGACATCTACCGCCTGAACCGTGGTGGTCACGACCCGTACAAGGTTTACGCGGCGTATCATGAAGCGGTTAACACAACCGGTAAACCTACCGTTATTCTGGCGCACACCGTTAAAGGTTACGGCATCGGTGAAGACGGCGAAGCGAAGAACGACACTCACTCTGTGAAATCTCTGCAGATGGCGGGTCTGAAGAAGTTCCGTGACCGTTTCGGCATTCCTCTGACCGACGAGCAGCTGGAAGACGTTCCGTATTACAAACCGGCCGATGACAGCCCTGAGATGCAGTACATGCAGGCTCAGCGTGAGCGTCTGGGTGGTTACCTGCCTGCGCGCCGTAAGAGCTTTGAGCCGCTGCAGATTCCGGGTCTGGACAACAAGATCTTTGAAGCTCAGCTGAAAGGCTCCGGTGATCGTGAAATCTCCACGACGATGGCCTTTGTCCGCATCCTGTCCGGTCTGGTGAAAGACAAGCAGATTGGTGAGCGTGTGGTGCCGATCGTACCGGACGAAGCCCGTACCTTTGGTATGGAAGGCATGTTCCGTCAGCTGGGGATCTACACCTCTGAAGGCCAGAAATACAAGCCGGAAGATGCTGATCAGATCATGTACTACAAGGAAGACAAAAAAGGTCAGATCCTTGAAGAAGGCATTTCGGAAGCCGGTGCGATGTCCGCATGGGTTGCCGCAGGTTCCAGTTACAGCAACCACAACTATGCTTTGATTCCGTTCTACATCTACTACTCGATGTTCGGTTTCCAGCGTATCGGTGATATTGCATGGCTGGCGGGTGATATTCAGGCGAAAGGCTTCCTGGTGGGTGGTACTGCCGGTCGTACAACGCTGAATGGTGAAGGTCTGCAGCACCAGGATGGTCACAGCCATATTCTGGCGGGCACGATTCCGAACTGCATCACCTATGATCCTGCTTACGCCTACGAGATGGCGGTGATTATTCAGGATGGTCTGCGTCGTATGTATCAGGATCAGGAAAACTGCTTCTACTACCTGACCGCGATGAACGAAAACTACGAGCAGCCAGCCATGCCGGAAGGTGCCGAAGAAGGCATTCTGAAAGGTATGTACCTGCTGAAAGAGTCTGCTGACAGCAAGCTGAAAGTTCAGCTGATGGGTTCCGGTACCATTCTGCGTGAAGTGATCGCCGGTGCCGAACTGCTGAAAGAAGACTTTGGTGTTGATGCTGATATCTGGAGTGTGACCAGCTTCAACGAACTGCGCCGCGATGGTCTGGCGGCAGATCGTCAGAACTTCCTGCACCCGGAAGCGGACGAGAAAGAAGCTTACATTACTACATGTCTGAAAGGCCGTCAGGGTCCTGTGATCGCTTCGACCGATTACATGAAACTGCATGCTGATCAGGTACGTAGCTTTATCCCGACCGATTATCGTGTGCTAGGTACCGACGGTTTCGGCCGCTCTGATACCCGCGAGAAGCTGCGTCACTTCTTTGAAGTGGACCGCTACTTCGTTGCTGTTGCCGCGCTGAAAGCCCTGGCGGATCGTGGTGAGGTTGAGCGTAAAGTGGTTGCTGAAGCGATCAAGAAGTACAACATCAACCCGGAAAAATGTGACCCACTGACCTGTTAATCGTTGTCTTAAACAGCCAACGGGGTGGCTGCAAACAGTGCCGCCCCTTTTTAACCGTTAACAGGTAACCGTTCTGGTCCGGCAACGATAGCGAAGCCGGATCAAACCAATCGAATAGGAGCGAAAGCTTTGAGTACTGAAATCATCAAAGTGCCGGATATTGGCGGAGATTCAGATGTCGAGGTCATCGAGGTCTGTGTTGCAGTGGGCGACAGTGTTGAAGCAGAAGACTCACTGGTCGTACTGGAATCAGATAAAGCGTCTATGGACGTACCCAGCCCGCAAAGCGGCGTGGTAAAAGCGATTAAACTGAATGTGGGTGACAAAGTTTCTGAAGGTCACGACATTCTGGAACTGGAAATTGAAGGTGCTGCTGAAAGCGCACCGGCAGAAGCCCCTAAAGAAGCTGCCCCGGCGGCAGAACTGGCTCCTGCTCAGCAGCCACCGGCAGCGCCTCAGGCGGCCGCAGCGCCATCTGTTGAAACCATCAACGTACCGGATATCGGTGATGATGGTGAAGTGGAAGTTATCGAAATCAGCGTTGCCGTGGGTGACGAGATTGCTGAAGAAGATTCCCTGATCGTATTGGAATCTGATAAAGCATCTATGGAAGTGCCTTCACCGGTTGCTGGAAAAGTCGTGGAAATTCTTGTTGAAACCGGCGCAAAGGTTTCTGAAGGTTCTCCGGTAGTGCGTGTTGAAACTGCTGGTGGTGCTGTTGTCTCTGCACCGGCTGAAGCACCTGCTGCTCCTGCGGCCGCACCGGCTCAGGCAGAAGCTCCGGCGGCCCCTGCACCGGCTGCAGGTCCTGTCCGCAAAGAGATCCATGTACCGGATCTGAGCGGCAACAGTGATGTGCCTGTGATCGAAGTATCCGTAGCGGTCGGTGATGAACTGCAGGAAGAAGATGCCCTGTTTGTTCTGGAAACCGACAAAGCGACCATGGAAGTACCTGCGCCGTTTGCCGGTAAACTGGTTGAGTTCTTTGTAACGGAAGGCCAGAACGTCAATCAGGGTGACCTGGTTGCGGTCATGGAAGTGATGGAAGCGGCACCTGCTCAGGCTGCAGCACCGGTTGCAGCCTCTGCCCCGGCTCAGAGTGCTCCGGCATCGGCTGCGCCTGCACAAGCTCCGGCTGCAGCATCTGCTCCAGTGGCAGCCGCTACCGCGGACAGTGGTCGTAAAACCGGTAAAGTACACGCTGGTCCTGCAGTGCGTATGATCGCCCGTGAATTCGGTGTTGATCTGCTGGATGTTACGCCGACAGGCCCCCGTGGCCGTATTCTGAAAGAAGACGTTCAGGCGTACGTCAAACAGGTGATGCAGCAATCAAAAGCGGCACCGAAAGCATCTGCTCCGGCTGCAACTGGTGGTGCGGGTATTCCTCCGATTCCTGCGGTTGATTTCAGCCAGTTCGGTGAGATCGAAGAGAAGCCAATGGGCCGTTTGCTGAAAGCGGGCGCTATGAACCTGCACCGCTCCTGGCTGAATGTGCCGCACGTCACCCAGTTTGACGAAGCGGACATTACGGAACTGGAGAAATTCCGTAAGTCGATGAAGGGTGAAGCAGAGAAGCGTGGTTCTAAGCTGACGCCACTGCCGTTTCTGCTGAAAGCCTGTGCTTACGCGATGCAGAAATACCCGCAGTTTAATGTGTCTCTGCACCCGGACGGCGACAAGCTGATCCACAAGAAATATATCAATATCGGTTTTGCGGTAGATACGCCGGACGGACTGCTAGTGCCAGTGGTTCGTGATGTTGACCAGATGTCTCTCTGGGAACTGGCTGATGCTACTGCAGATCTGGCTTCACGCGCTCAGAAAAAGCAGCTGAAAGCGGATGACATGAAGGGTGGGTGTTTCACTATTTCGAGCCTGGGCTCGATCGGTGGTACCGCATTTACTCCGATTGTTAATGCGCCGGAAGTGGCTATTTTGGGTGTTTCCAAAGCCAGTATGAAGCCTGTGTGGAACGGAAGTGACTTTGTGCCACGGCAGATGCTGCCGTTGTCACTCTCTTATGACCACCGGGCGATCAACGGGGCTGATGCCGCACGCTTTACCGCGTTCATCGCAGCAGTTCTCGCTGATATTCGTCAGATGCTGATGTAAGAGCTGTGCCGGCTCTGTAGCTGACGAAACTCCATTATTACCCGAAAGGGTAGTTGTGCCTGTAGCGGTATTCTTCGGAATACCGCTTTTTTGCGTTTAGACGTACTATTTTTGCGATCGGTGGCTGGTTGCGTTTGAGTTATGATGCACCAATGCTTCTCCGGGTGAGTTGATTCGCTAATGTATAGGATGTGACATGATTGAATTTTTACAGCAAAGCGGTATATCACTGGATTCAGCGCTCTGGGCTTTTTTAGTCGCGATTACACTGCTCACAATGTCACCGGGCGTCGATACTATTGTGGTGATCAGAAATACTCTGCGTGGCGGAGTTCTGGATGGTGCTATTACCAGTGTCGCGATCTGCCTAGGCTTGTTTGTTCATGCTGTTATTTCTGCCGGCGGGATATCGCTGATCCTGCTGCAGTCGGCGATGTTGTTTACGGCGCTTAAGCTGGTTGGTGCTCTTTATCTGATATGGCTGGGCTATAAAAGCCTGTCTTCAGCCTTTAGCCGAAACACGGACTCGACATTGGCCGCTGCCGTGAAAGAATCAACGGATCAGAGCAGGGTTTCGGTTTGGCGTTCATTTCGGGAAGGTTTCCTGAGTAATGTTCTTAATCCGAAGACGATCGTATTCTACATGGCCTTTTTACCGCAGTTTATTCAGCCAAGTGAGCCTGCGATGCTGAAATCCCTCCTTCTTGCGGCCATTCACTTCCTGATTGCGAATATTTGGCAGATTCTTATTGTCCTTATGGTGGGTAAGGCATCATCCCTGCTGCTAAAAGGCTCCGTCATGAAGGGGATTGATGGAGTGATAGGTACTGTGATGGTGGGTTTCGGGCTTAAATTGGCGTTTGATCGTAGTTAAAATCAATCAAACGAATGTTTGCCAGCTACAACGAATGTATCCTTGTTTTTGCTGTTGTGGACGGGTATTGTCGTTTTCCAATTACCAGGGTTTTGACTAATGAGTCTGTTACTTTCTGGTTGGTCCGATGTTATAACCATCTGATCAGATTAAGAATTTCAACCTGATGCTGCGTGCAGAGCATTCGGTTTATAAAGAATAAACGATTTAATAATTACACTTAGGGAGCTTTTCTCCATGCGTTTAATTTTGTTGGGCGCTCCGGGCGCTGGTAAAGGTACTCAGGCTCAGTTTATCTGCGAAAAATTCGGGATTCCTCAAATCTCTACCGGCGACATGCTGCGTGCAGCAGTTAAAGAAGGTTCTGAGCTGGGTCTTAAAGTTAAAGAGATCATGGAAACCGGTGGTCTGGTATCCGATGAGCTGATTATCTCTCTGGTAAAAGAGCGTATTGCTCAGGACGATTGCAAAGCGGGCTTCCTGTTTGATGGCTTCCCTCGCACGATTCCTCAGGCTGATGCTATGAAAGAAGCGGGCGTTCAGCTTGATCACGTTGTTGAGATCGATGTTGCCGATGAAGAGATCATTAAGCGTATGAGTGGACGTCGTGTTCACCCTGCTTCAGGTCGTACTTATCATGTTGTTTTCAACCAGCCTAAGGTTGAAGGTAAAGATGACGTGACTGGTGAAGATCTGATTCAGCGTGAAGATGATAAAGAAGAAACTGTTCGCCACCGTCTTGGTGTTTACCATGAGCAGACAGCTCCTCTGGTTGACTACTACAAGTCATGGGAAGCGACTGGTGCTGCAGAAGCGCCTAAGTACACTCACATCCCGGGTGTGGGTAGCGTTAGTGATATCCGTGACAACGTGTTTGCAGCACTGTCTTAAGTCGGATAGTCAGTTCTTACGTCGCTAATACGGGAATACCTCGAAAAGAGACTTGTTTGCGTATTAGAGGCTGTTAAAGAAATCCGGTATTCTGTGGATATTCCAGAGATGCCGGATTTTTTTATGCCTGCAATTTGGTATAAAAATCTTGTGCCAGCTCAGTTGCTATATCCGTTTTCATCATTAGGTAGGTTATGAACAGCACTATTGAAACAATTCTAGCTCATCGCTCAATTCGTAAATTTACAGATCAACCGATCAGTGAAGAACAGTTGGCTACACTTATCGACTGCGCAAGAGCAGCGTCTTCTTCCAGTAATATTCAGTGCGTCAGTATTATCCGGATCGTGGATCATAATAAGCGCGAGCTGCTTGCCGAGCACGCAGGTGGGCAGGCTTATGTCGCTGGAGCTGCAGAGTTTCTGGTTTTTTGTGCGGACTTTAACCGTCATCAGCAAATCAAGCCGGACGCCAAGCTTGGCTTTACAGAGCAAACCCTTATTGGCGCAGTTGATTCGGCATTGATGGCGCAGAACTGCTTGTTAGCCGCTGAGTCCATGGGACTAGGCGGAGTCTATATCGGCGGTTTGCGAAACAACCCTGATAAAGTCTGTGAGTTGTTAGCGCTTCCGGAAAATGTTTTCCCAATGTTTGGGCTTTGTTTGGGGCACCCCGATCAGCACCCGGATCTGAAGCCTCGTTTACCGTCGGATATCGTGCTGCATACCGATGGTTATCAGGCATTGGATACTGAAAAGCTGAACGAATATGATGCAACTATGCGTGACTATTATGATGTCCGTACCGGAGGCAAGTTAAATAAATCATGGTCCGATCAGATTAGTGCAATCCTGAGTAAAGAAGCACGACCTTTCATGAAAGAACGTTTAAATGCACAGGGTTTTGCGAAAAAATAAACAGGACCTTTTCTTTAGTACGCTTAAAGCCAGTTTTAATTGAAAAGCTGGCTTTTTTTATGACGATAGATTGCGGTGTTTTTGGTAGTGGGTTTCCGGCGGAGTATGGCTGCATGCCAAGCGCTGTTACGGCTTCAGGTTTTGTTTTGATTTATCAGAAGGTTATGCATCGCTGTAACACGATTGCTAATTCCACATTAATCTGACTTTTTTCCAATATTTTTGCACTTTTCTCATTTTAGGGGTTGTGCTGCCCCGTTTTGTGCGTATAATTCGCCCTCGTTGTCACGGAGCAAGTCTTCGGACAGCAGTTAACTCCTTGTTTTACTTG